>NZ_JBHSBB010000007.1:316482-542746 GCF_042650325.1 Streptomyces polygonati
CACCTGGGAGGCGGAACTCATCAGGAATAGATCGCCTTCGCCTGGGCCTCCGCGCTCTTCTGCAGGGACGCGATGTTGCCGGTGCTGGGGTCGTCGATGAACTTCTGGATGATCGAGATCATCGCGTTGGCCATCGCCGGGTCGGCGTCGCGGTCCATGAACTGGGCCACCGCCTTGCACTTGCCGATCTCGACGACCGACTTCTTCTGGATCGCGTTGTAGGTGGGCACCTGGAGGCCGCTGACCAGGCCGACGTCCCACTGGTCGGTCTTGAGGTACTCGCTCTCGGCGGCGCCGGTCCCGATGTACTCCAGCACCGCCTTGGCGGCATCGGTGTTCTTCGCCTTCTTGCTGAGCATGAAGCCGTCGGTGGGGGCGTCCATGTAGTCCTGTCCCCACTGCGGGTTGACCGCGGGGAAGGGGAAGAAGTCGAGGTCGTCCAGATTCGCCTTGTCACTGACGTACTGGGCGGCGACCTGGTTGGTGCCCTGGAACATCATGCCGGCCTGCTTGTCCTCCAGCAGCTTGACGCTGTCCTGCCAGATACGGCCGTTCGCGCCGCTCTGCATGTAGGGCATGATCTCGGCCCAGTGCTGGAAGACGGTGTGGACGCCCTGGTCGGTCCACGGCACCTGGTGCTTCATCAGCTTGCTGTGGTAGTCGTAGCCGTTGATGCGCATGTTGAGGATGTCGAAGGTGCCCAGCGCCGGCCAGCCGTCCTTGTCGGCGAACGCGATCGGCGTGATCCCGTCGGCCTTCATCTTCTTCGCCAGCGCGACGTAGTCGTCCCACGTGGTGGGGACGCTGTAGCCCTTGGCCGCGAACTGGCTCTTGTTGTAGAAGACGACCCACGGGTAGTTGTAGATCGGCACCAGGTACTGGTGGCCGTCCAGCCCGGTGGACAGGCTCTTGGCCGCCGGGCTGAAGCTGCTCCCGATCTTCTCCCACACGTCGTCGATCGGCTGGGCCAGGCCCTGCGCGGCGAAGTACTGCATGCGGTATCCGGCGAACCAGGTGAACAGGTCGTCCGGGGTGCCCTGCAGATAGCTGGTGATGTTCTGCTGGAACGTGTCGTGGTCGACAGTGTTGATCGTGATCTTCGCCTTGGTGGAGGCGGTGGCCGACGTGGTCAGCGCGGCGAACGCGGACTTGACCGCCGGGTCGGAGTAGTTCGACCCGAAGGTCACCGTGGAGCCGGCGACGGAGTCGGTCGCGCCGCCCGACGCTTTGGTGTCCTTGTCCTTGTCCGAGCTCGAACTGCCGCAGGCGGTCAGCAGACCTCCGGAGACGGCAGCCAGCCCGGCACCGGCGGCCACGCCCCTGAGCAGATTCCTGCGTGTCGGGGACGGGCCGGTTCCCATGCTGCTGCCCGACGACTCGACGTCCGACATGGTGCCTCCATGTGTGTGTGGGCGTATTCAAGAAGCAGAAGGCGAATGCTGGCGGAGCGGAGCGTTTCAGCGGCTCTGTGCGCCGATCCGTTTCCAACAGAAGTCACCAAGATGAAACGCCATCGCAACTGCAGGGTAGTTCTACGCCACATGAAGGGGGGCGTCAACGTTCTTATCCGGATGCGTTGCCGGACCGTGATGTCCAACTGGTGTTGGAACATGTTCGCTTCCGGTCGCCGATGCTCAGCGGCGGACCCGGCGGGGCGATGCCGGTGCGCCAACTTCCTTCCGTGTCCGGCCGGCGCGTGGCCGAACTCCCCATCATCGGCGTTCGACCGGGTACGGCGCTGCGACGGCGCTCACATCCGTGTCTGCTGAGCCGGGTGGGAAAGAGGCCCGGATCGGGGGGAGTTGTCCGCCCGGGGCGGACAACCGGCCATATCGCCCCTCGCGACGGGCGACTGGCGCTACGCGGAGTGGTCGATCAGCAGGTCGGCGCTCCGGCGGGCCAGCTGGGTGCCCGCCTGGCTGACGGTGACCGTCACCCGCAGGGCGCTCGCGGTGCAACCGGGGAAGACGAGATACGTCGTCGTCGTGGACACCCGGGCATGAGGGGCGAAGGTCACCTGGCGGGGGAGCGGGTCGATCACCGGGCAGCCGCTCGGGATGCCCGTCGCCGTGGCGGACAGCCAGCTGCCCGCCCAGGTCTCGCTGACCGCCTGCGACTGGCCGGTGCAGTTGGTGGCGACCAGCTCCAGGGCCGAGGTCCCGCCGGCCGTGATCTCGGCCGGATCGAAGGCCAGGCTGTCGATCCGGACGACCTGCGCGCAGGAAGGGGACGGCGCGCCGTCCGCCGCCGCCGGGCCGGCGCCCGACACCGACACGGCAACGCCCAGCGCGGCGGCGGCGGTCAGCGACGCGAGAACTCTGCGGGGCATGTCGATTCCTTCCCTCATCCGGGCCTGGACCGCCCGGACCGACCGGCGGCCGACCGACACCAAAGTGCCGCCCCCGGGGGCGGTTGGCAATGGTCCGGACCTCCGCCCGACCGGCAGCAAGACCCGATCCGGCCGATCCTCGATTGCCGCCCGGTTTCCGTACGTGCGCACTCGATGCCAGGCTGTCGCCATGAAGGGCAACATTCCGCAGGAGACAACGAGTTTCGTGGGCCGGCGGCCGGAACTCGCGAGGCTGGACGCCGCGTTGGACACCCACCGGCTGATCACCCTGACCGGCGCCGGCGGGGTCGGCAAGACCCGGCTCGCGCAGCGCGCGGCGGCCGGCACCGCGACCGGGCAGCGGACCGGCGGCGCCACCGGCAGCAGGCCCGGCCCGGCCGCCGGGGCGGGCACCGCCGCCTCGGCCCGCTTCCCGGACGGCACCTGGTGGGCCGACCTGGCGACCCTGGACACCCCCGAGTTGCTGCTCGCCACCGTCAGCGACGCGGTGGACCTCGCCGACCACTCGCCGAGGATGCCGGTCGAGGCGCTGTGCGAATGGCTGGCGGACAAGCGGCTGCTGCTCGTGCTGGACTCCTGCGAGCACCTGATCGACGAATGCGCCCATCTGGTCGGGGAGCTGCTCACCGCCGCCCCCGGCGTGACCGTACTGGCCACCAGCCGCCGCCCGTTGGCCTCCCAGGTGGAGGAAATCCTCGATGTGCTCCCGCTGCCGGCCGACGGCGACGACGCGCTCACCTTGTTCACCGAGCGGCTGACCGCACGGCTGGGTCCCGCCCCGCTGGCCGAACCGGGCGCCACCGAGGCGGCCGTGTCCATCTGCCGCCGCCTGGAGGGCATCCCGCTGGCCATCGAGCTGGCGGCGGCCCAGGTTGGCCCGGCCTCCGTCGCCGAGATCGCCGACCGGCTCGGCTCCCGCTTCGACGTGCTCTCCCGCTCCGGCTTCGTCTGGCCCCGCCGGCACCAGACGCTGCGTACCGCCATCGGCTGGAGCCACGAGCTGTGCGCGCCGCTGGAGCGGCTGCTGTGGGCCCGCCTCACCGTCTTCCGCGGCACCTTCGACCTCGCCGCGGCCCGGGCGGTGACCGTCGGCGGACCACTGCGCCCCGAGGACGTGGAGCCGGCCCTGGAACGGCTGGTCGCCCAGTCCGTCGTCCGGCGCGACGGCGACGGCGAGGGTTACGGGGAGGGCTACGGCGAGGGCTATGGGGACGGCTACGGACACGTTTACGGTGAAGGCGCCCCCGGCACCGGTGACGGCATCCCGGGCGTGGACCGGCGCGCGCCCGTCGACCGCTACCGCATGCTCGACACCATCCGGGAGTTCGGCCACGAGTGGCTGACCGAGCTCGGCGAGGCCGACACCCTCGCCGCACGCCACGCCGAGCACTTCACCGCCCTGGCGCGCTGGGCCGACGCCGGCTGGCCGGGCGCCGACCAGATCCCCGGCTACCGCATGATCGAGGACGCCCACACCGATCTGCGCACCGCCCTCGACCACTGGCTGGTCCACGACCCCGCGAAAGCCGCCGAGCTCGGCGGGCTGCTGGTCTACTTCTGGACCTGCTGCGGCCACCTGAAGGAGGCCCGCACCTATCTCGAACGCGCTCTCGCCCTCCACACCGTCCCGGGCAGCGCCCGCACCCGGGCCCTGATCGGATACGGCGTGACCGTCACCCTCCAGGGAGACTACGAGCTCGCCCACCGGATCAGCGCCGAGGCGCAGGAAGCGGCCCGGGCGGACGGCGACCGCGAGGGGCGGTTCGGCACGGCCAGCTTCGTCGGCCTGCTGGCCATGCTCACCGGGCAGCCGCAAAAGGCCCTCGACATCGCGCGGGAGGCGCTGTCGACCGCCCCCGGCTTCGCCTTCGACTCCCCGGACCGGCTGCGCTGCAGCCTGGTCGAGGTGCTCTCGCTCACCGCCCTGGGAAACTTCGTCGAAGGCCAGGCCCGCGCGCTGGAGTTACGGGAGCACTGCGTGCGCACCGGCGAGATGTGGACCCGTTCCTACCTGGACTACCAGCTGTCGATCGTCGCCCTCTTCTCCGGCGCGCCCCGGGAGGCGGCGGCCTACGCCCGCACGATGCTGGAGAGCAAGCGGGCGCTCCACGACGCCTTCGGCATCGCCCTCGGCCTCGATCTGCTGGCCGCCGCGCTGGCCGCCGACGGCGGGGCCGAGCAGGCGGCGTCCGTCTACGGCACCGGGGCGATGTACTGGCGCAGCGTCGGCCACCTGCAGCGCGGCGCGCCCGAACTGGAAGCGGTGCGTCAGCGCTGCGAGGCGACCGCGCGGGAAGCCCTCGGCGACGCCGGGTACGCCGCGGCGTTCGCCCGCGGCGCCACCGCCGACGGCCCGACGGCGCTGGCGGCGGCCCTCCGGCCCGCCCCGCCGGGCCTTGACTGACGCTTTTACGGGGTGCCGTCTCCGTTTCCACCTCCGGGGCGAGATCATGCGTGGGTGCGGAAGCCCGCGCGCCCTTTCGCGGTTAGCCACCGTGGACGGTGCCGCGGCGCACCGCCCGCCGCAAGGACCCGAGCCGGACGTCGGCCGGTGATGGTCTGAAAGGTTTCGATGAAGGGCTTCCATGTCTGCTGAGATCACCGTGCCCGCGGGCACACGGCACACCAGGATCCTCGGTGTCGGCGCCTACCGCCCGCGGCGGATCGTCGACAACGCCGAGGTGTGCCGGCACATCGACTCCTCCGACGAGTGGATCAGGTCCAGGACCGGCATCAGGACCCGCCGGTGGGCGGGCCCCGACGAGACGCTCGGCGTGATGGCGGAGCAGGCCGCCAGCAAGGCGATCGCGGCGGCCGGCCTGACACCGGGCGACATCACCTGTGTGATCGCGGCCACCTTCACCCACCTGATGCAGACGCCGGCCGTCGCCACCGAGATCGCCCACCGCATCGGTGCGACCGGGGCGGCGGGCTTCGACGTCTCCGCGGGCTGCGCGGGCTTCGTGCACGGCGTGGTGCTCGCCTCCGACGCGGTGCGGGCCCGCGGCGGTCATGTCCTGGTCGTCGGGGTCGAACGGATGACCGACATCCTCGACCTCACGGACCGCTCCACCGCCTTCATCTTCGGCGACGGCGCCGGCGCGGTGGTCGTCGGCCCGTCGGACACGCCCGGCATCGGCCCGGTCGTCTGGGGCGCCGACGGCGGCCAGGCGGACGCGATCAGCCAGAACGCGCCCTGGGACGTCCTGAAGAGGGACCCCGGGCACCCCTTCCCCTCGCTGCGCCAGGACGGGCAGCGGGTCTTCCGCTGGGCGGTCTACGAGATGGCCAAGGTCGCCCTGCAGGCGCTGGACGAGGCCGGTGTCCGCCCGGAGGAACTCGACGCCTTCATCCCGCACCAGGCGAACGAGCGGATCATCGACAGCATGACCCGCTCGATGGAACTGCCCGAGCGGGTGATCGTCGCCAAGGACATCGTCACCAACGGCAACACCTCCGGCGCGTCCATCCCGCTCGCCATGGAGGCGGTCCTCTCCTCCGGCGCGGCGGTCTCCGGCGGCACGGCCCTGCTGCTCGGCTACGGCGCCGGCCTGTCCTACGCGGCGGTGGTCGCGACCCTGCCGTAGGCCACCCCCCCGGGCGGGATTCCCAGGACACGGAGCGGCGGTGATCCGCGTGCCGCCGCTCCGTGTCACCGCCCCGCCGTACCGGTCCGCGCCGGGTGCCGGGCCTGTCAGGGCGACCGGCAGCACGCGGACCGCCGGGCGGGGTGCTCGGGTCGCCGTCGGCCGCGCGCTGGTGATCCTTTCAGAGCCCGCTGTCCGGACGAAAAGAACCAGCCACCCCGCCGCACCCGCCGGTCCGGTCCGATCCGCGCGGGCCGAGGGCCGATCGCCGTCGGACCGCCCGGCCGCGATGGCTGAAAAGCATCGCCCGTCCGTCAACGCGGCGGACCGGCGGACCCGGCCGGTGGACCCGGTCAGCCCACCGCGCCGAGCGCCGCCTCCAGCCGGGGCCCCGCGAACTCCCGCACCCAGGCCAGGTGTTCCCCCCGGTAACCGCGCGGCACCACCTCGACCAGCATGATCAGGTACAGATAGCAGCGGTACAGGGCGATGCGCCGCAGAGCGGCGTCGTCGAAGCGGATCCGGCCGCCGCCGGCGCCGTATCCGGCCAGGAAGGCGGCGTCCGCCTCCGGCCGGGTGTCGAAGAGCGACATCGACGCGAAGTCGGCCAGCGGATCGCCCCAGAACATCCGCTCGCCGTCGATGAGTCCGCTGATCACCCGGTCGCCCACCGGGCCGTCGAGCAGCACATTGCCCGGCCACAGGTCGAAGTGGACCAGGGCCGGCTCCGCCACCTCGTCCAGTACCGGGGCCGCCGCCGCCAACCTGGCACGTATCCAGGGGACTTCGCGCGGCAGCCACGGCCGGTACCTCTCGGCGTCGTCCAGGACGGCACCGGTCATCGCCGCGAAAGCGGTCGCCCAGCGGTCGGCGAGCGAGCCGGAGCCAGGCGCCGGATACCCGAAGCCGGGCCCGCGTACGGTGTGCAACCGGGCCACCAGCCCGCCGAGTCCGGACCGCAGCCGGTCGCGCTCCGCGCCGTCCGGTTCGGCCCCCGCGCCCCGCCAGGGCGCGCCCGGGCAGTGCGTCATCAGCAGGAAGGGCGCCGGTGGACCCGTCTCGTCCGGCTCGGCGTGCAGTACCTGAGGGGCGGGTACCCCCACCGCCGCCGCGGAGGTGCAGAACAGCGCCTCGCCGTGGAGCAGTCCGGTCTCGTAGGCCATCCGCGGGATGTCCGGGGACGGCGGGACCTTGAGCACCAGCGGTGGGCCGTCGGTGAGGTCGATCCGGTGCAGGGAGTTGTATGTGCCGCCGGTCATCGGCGCGTGCCCGGCGATCCGCGCCGCGGGTATCCCGGCCCGCGCCAGCAGCCCCGCCACCGGCTCGACCGGACGCTCCCGCACCGCCATGCCGCCTCCCCCGTCCTGCCCCGGCCGCCACCCTACGCGGCGGCACCGGCCGCCGGCGGTGAACCCGGTATGACCCGTCCGGAGCACACCGGGCGGCCGTGCCCCGCCCGTCCGGCGCGCCGCCCGCGGCCCCCGCCGGGGCGGCGGAATGTGCGGCGAGCGGGTGCTTCCGGGGCCGGGGACGGTTAGCGCGTCAGTCTTGTGGTCATAAAGTCATAAAATCGGACAAAGTGAAGCGCTTCCCGGGTCGCGCACGGCGGCAGGGCGGGTACGCGGAAGGAGCACCATGGGCCAGGGCGGGATCGCGCAGCGTCCGTCGGACCCGGAAGCCGAGGAGCCGCCCGACGGCCCCGCACAAGCCCGGCGCCGCAGAAGACTGCTGCCCTGGAAACACAAGCGCGATCTGACCCCGGCCCAGCTCCGCCGCCGCAGGCTCACCGTCCGCGGCGCGCTCGGCGTCGGCGTGATCTGCGTCGGCTCCCTCGCCTGGTCGATCGGCGACGCGCTCACCTACCCGGGCTCGGACAGCAACGCGGCCCGGCTCGCCGAATGGGCCCGTGACCACGAACTCGGCTTCGTGGTCAACGAGTTGGAGGACCTGCAGTACAAGCTGAACCCGCCCAAGGTCGGCGGCTCGCTGCCGGCCGACGCGCTGGCCCGGATGAAGGCCACCGCCCCGGCCGGCCCCGCCCCGGCCCACGTGGCCGCCCAGCCGCTCATCCCGGCGCGCGCCCCGATGCGGCCGCTGGTCAAGCCGGCGCTGGCCGGCGAAGGCGTCTACCGCACCCTCGCCAGCGCCCACGGCGAGCCTGTCGTGCAGGGCACTTACGTACGCCCGGACGCCGAGCACACCTCCTACGAAGCCGCCGTCGCCTGGATCAGCGGCAAGTACGCCCGCTTCCAGCTGCACCCCGGATTCCGCGAGCCCGGCGAGACCTTCGACGTACCGCCGACCATCCCCAAGGGCCAGCGCAAAGGCCTGGTCGCCACCTGGAACGGCGGCTTCCGGATCACCGACGGCGGCTCGCGCGGCGGCTTCTACCTCGACGGCAAGACGGCCGGGACCCTGCGCGACGGCGCCGCGTCCGAGGTGTTCTACCGGGACGGCTCCGTCAAGATCGGCGTCTGGGGCCGCGACGTGCGCAAGACACCGGACGTGGTCGGCATCCGGCAGTGCCTGGAGCTGATGGTCGACGGCGGCAAGGTCGTACCCGACATCAACGACGACTCCAAGTGGGGCGTCAGCGACCAGGGCGGGATGTTCGTGCCCCGGTCCGGGGTCGGTGTCACCGCCAAGGGCGACATCGTGATGGTCGTCGGCCAGGCGCTGAACGCCCGGAGCCTGGCGAACCTCATGCAGCGGGCCGGCGCCGTCCGCGCGATGCCGCTGGACATGAACCGCGCCTGGCCGTCCTTCATGTCCTACGACGGCAGCCACGACCCGTCCAACCCCAAGCCCACCAACATCCTCGACTTCGAGGACCCGCCGGACCGCTACTACGTCCAGGCCACCCGTGACTTCGTGGCGGTCTACGCCCGCTGAGGGGGCCGCGGCGCGGCCCGGGGGCCCTCGGCGCCGCCGGGCCGGGGGCGGGGTGGAACCGGCGGCGTACTGGCGGGGCGACCCCCCTCACGTCGTAGGCTCGGAGCATGGCAGGTGAGGAGACGGGACAGGACGGCGCCGGGCGCGAGCCCGCCGCGGCCGCGGAGAACGAGCGTCCGCCGCGCGGCGCGGGCCAGGTGCTGGCGACCGGCGGCAGCGTACGGGTGGACAGCTGGATCTGGTGTGTGCGGCTGACCAAGACCAGGTCACTGGCGGCCACCGCCTGCCGGGCCGGGCATGTGAAGGTCAACGGCGAGCGGGTGAAGGCCGCCCAGGCGGTACGGGTCGGCGACGAGGTGCGGCTCTTCCACGCGGGCCGCGAGCGCGTCGTCATCGTCTCGAAGCTGCTCAGCAAGCGGGTGGGCGCGCCGGTCGCCGTGGGGTCGTACGTGGACAACAGCCCGCCGCCGCCCCCGCGTGAGGACGTGCTGGCGCTGGGGATGCGGGACCGGGGCGCGGGGCGGCCCACCAAGCGGGACCGCAGGGAACTCGAACGGCTCCGCCTGCTCGGGCCGTCGCGGCGCGCGCCGGGCGACTGAGCCGGGGCGCCGGCGGCGGTGGGCATCGCGTGCGGCGGCCACCGGCGGAGCGATCGGCGGCGGCCGAGGCCGGTGGCCCGCAGGCCACGGCGACGCTCTCGCCTTCGTAAACTCGCAGTGCTAGTTTGCGAAGGGCGCGGCCTGCCCGCGGCCACGCCGGAACACGCCCGCCGAGGAGTCCGCGATGCGCCCAGTCCACTTCGCCGCCGCCCGCCGAACCCCGATCGGACGGCTTCGGGGAGCGCTCTCCGGTGTGCGGCCCGACGACCTCGCCGCGACGGTGCTGCGCGGCCTGCTCGACGGTGTGCCGGACCTCGACCCGGCCCGGATCGACGACGTGTACTGGGGCGCCGCGAACCAGGCCGGCGAGGACAACCGCAATGTCGCCCGGATGGCCGTCCTGCTCGCCGGGCTCCCCGACACCGTGCCCGGCGCCACCGTCAACCGCCTGTGCGCCTCCGGCATGGAGGCCGTCACCAGCGCGGCCCGGATGATCGCGGCCGGCGAGGCCGACATCGTGATCGCCGGCGGCTCCGAATCGATGAGCCGCGCCCCCTTCGTCCTGCCCCGCCCCGACGAAGCGCTGCCCCGGACCATCGAGACGCACGACACCCGCCTCGGCTGGCGGCTCACCAACCCCCGGATGCGCGAGTCCAACGGCGTGCTGTCCATGGGCGAGACCGCCGAAGAGGTCGCCGAGCGGTACGGCGTGGAGCGCGCCGACCAGGACGCGTTCGCGCTGCGCAGCCACCGCAACGCCGCCGCCGCCCGCAAGGACGGGCTGTTCGACGCCGAGATCGTCCCCGTCACCCGCCCCGACGGGGTCACCGTCACCGAGGACGAGTCCATCCGCGAGGACACCACGGCCGAGCGGCTCGCCGGGCTGCGGCCCGTCTTCCGCGACGGCGGCAGCGTGACCGCCGGCAACTCCTCACCCATGAACGACGGCGCCGCCGCGCTTCTGCTGGTCAGCGAGGAGGCCCTGCGGGACCTCGGCCTGGACTCCCTGGGGCGCTACGCGGCCGGGGCCAGCGCCGGCGTCCACCCCGATGTGATGGGCATCGGGCCGGTCCCGGCCACCCAGCGCGTGCTCACCCGGCTCGGCCGCGGCATCGAATCGGTCGAAGAAGCCGAATTCAACGAGGCGTTCGCCGCCCAGGCCCTCGCCTCCGTACGCCTGCTCGGCATCGACCCCGCCCTGGTCAACCCGACCGGCGGCGCCATCGCCCTCGGTCACCCGCTCGGCTGCTCGGGCGCCCGTATCCTCACCACCCTCCTGCACCGCATGGCCCGCACCTCCAGCCACCGGGGCCTGGCCACCATGTGCGTCGGGGTCGGCCAGGGCGCCGCGGTCCTCGTCGACCGCGACTGACCACCGGCTGCCGTCCCGCCCGGCCGCCGCGGCACGGCCGGGCGGGACCGCCGGGGAAAAACAAGGGGTTGGCGGCCCCGCGCCCCTCTGTAAGACTCGACGCGAGCATGTACCGACAGGCGGAAGGACGGCATCGACTTGACCGGCCCAGGCGGGGCGCAGCTCCTCGCCATCAGCGACCTGCACGTCGGCTACAAGGCCAACCGCGCCATCGTGGAGGGCCTGCGGCCCGACACGGACGAGGACTGGCTGATCGTCGCCGGTGACGTCGGCGAACGCTTCGAAGACATCACCTGGGCACTGGCCACCCTCAAACAGCACTTCGGCACCGTGATCTGGCTGCCCGGCAACCACGAGTTGTGGACACCCCCCGACGACCCGGTGACCCTGCGCGGCGCGGCCCGCTACCAGCACCTGGTACGGGCCCTCCAGGACATCGGCGTGATCACCCCCGAGGACCCGTACCCGATCTGGCAGGGCCCGCGCGGCCCGGTCGCGGTCTGCCCGCTGTTCCTGCTCTACGACTACAGCTGGCGCGACGGCACCCCCGGCGCCACCACGAAGGAGCAGGCACTCGCCCAGTCCGCCGAACTCGGCGTGATCTGCACCGACGAGATGTTCCTGCACCCCGACCCGCTGCCCGGCCGCGACGACTGGTGCCGGGCCCGGGTCGCCCTCACCGAGGACCGGCTCGCCGCCCTCGACCCCGACCTGCCGACGGTGCTCGCCAACCACTGGCCGCTCCAGCGCGACCCCACCGCCGTCCTGCGCTACCCCTCCTTCGCCCTGTGGTGCGGCACGGAGCTCACCGAGGACTGGCACACCCGCTTCCGCGCCACCGAGGTCGTCTACGGCCATCTGCACATCCCCCGCGTCACCTGGCTGGACGGGGTGCGCTTCACCGAGGTCTCGCTCGGCTACCCCCGCGAATGGGGCCGCCGGGCCGACGGCGCGCCCGGCCTGCGCCGCATCATGGCCGGAGCCCAGGAGGCCCGCCGGTGATCGAGTACCTGGTACCCGCCGCCGTACGCTCCCGCGTCGTCTACGGCGACGCCCTCGACCGGTCCCCGCTCTACCCGGAAGAAGCCGAGGCCGTCGCCCGAGCGGTCGCCAAACGCCGCGCCGAGTACGCGGCCGGCCGCGCCTGCGCCCGCGCCGCGCTCGCCGAACTCGGCAACGCGCCCGGGCCGATCCCGCGCGACACCGAACGCGGCGCACCCGTCTGGCCCAAAGGATTCGTCGGCAGCATCACCCACACCGAGGGCTACCGCGCCGCCGCCGTCGCCCGGGACAGCGACATCCTCACCCTCGGCATCGACGCCGAGCCGCACGGACCGCTGCCCGAGGGCGTCCTCGACGTCATCCTCGCCACCCCCGCCGAACGCGCCGCGCTGACCGCGCACACCGGCCGCCGCCCCGACATCCGCTGGGACCGGCTGCTGTTCAGCGCCAAGGAGACCGTCTACAAGGCGTGGTATCCCTTCCACCGCCGCATGCTCGGCTTCAAGGAGGCCGAACTCCTCTTCACCCATGACACCGGGGAGACGTCCGGCGGCGGAACGGACGCAGCGCCCGGGGCGGTCGGCCCCGACGGCGGCCCCGACGACAGCCGCGGGACGTACACCGCGCGGCTGCTGATCCCGGGCCCGCTGCTCGCCGAGGGCATCGGCCCGGCCGTGTTCACCGGCCGCTGGATCGTGAGGAACGGATACGTGGCGACCGCCATCGTCGTACCCAACGAGCAGGACGACCCGCTCAGGCGGACTGGCGGCGAATCAGCGTCGTCTTGAAGATCACCGACCGGGTCTCCCGCTCGCCCTCGTCGATCAGCGCCATCAGCAGCTTCGCCATCTCCGCCGCCATGTCCTCCACCGGCTGCCGCACCGTCGTCAGCAGCGGGCGTGAGGCCAGGGCGGCGCTGCTGTCGTCGAAGCCCACCACGGCGACGTCGTCCGGGACCTGGCGGCCAAGGTCGCGCAGCACCAGCAACGCCCCTTGCGCCATCAGGTCGTTGGCGACGAACACCCCGTCGGTGTCGGGGTGTTCCTCCAGCAGCCGCCGCATGGCGTGCTCCCCGCCCTCCTGGGTGAAGCCGCCCTCCACGCTCGGCACGAACGCGTGCCCGTGCTCGGCCATGGCGTCACGGAAACCGGCCAACCGGTCCTGACCGGCCGGCGAGTCGTACGGGCCGGCGATGGTGGTGATCCGCCGGCAGCCGCGCGACAGCAGCAACTCGGCCGCCAGCCGGGCGCCGGCCTGCTGGGCCACGTCCACGTAGCTGATCGGCAGCGGTGTCTGCGGGCGGGCGAAGAGCACCGTCGGCACCCCCGCCTCGGTCAGCAGGAAGGGCAGCGAGTCCCCGGGCGCTATCGACACCAGCGCCACCCCGTCGATGTGCTCCTGGCGCAGGTTGGCGACCAGATCGTGCCGGGCGTCCTCGGAGTCCGCGAGCATCAGCACGGGGTGCACACCGCGCGGCCGCAGCACCGTGAGCAGGCCGCCCATGATCCGGCCGAAGAAGGGGTCGCTGAACACCCGGCTCATGAAGGGGTCGTCGGCGCCCTTGTGGTTCGGCACCGAGAAGACCAGGGCGACCGAATCGGTACGGCGGGTGACGAGGGTCCTGGCCGCCCGGTTGGGGACATAGCCGGTGTCGGCCACCGCCTGCTGGACGATCCGCTGGATCTCCGGGTCCACATTGCGCGTCCCGTTGACCACACGCGACACCGTGGCCCGCGACACCCCGGCGGTCCGCGCGACGTCTTCCAGCGTGGGCTGGTGGGGCCGGGCAGGACGGCTGCTCGTCATGGTCCAAGTTATACCACGCAGGAGAGCGCTCTCCGGGATGCTTCGCAGCTGGGGCGGGATGCGGCAACCCCCCACAGGCCGACCGCACCCCGCCCCGTACAGGTCCCCCGCGCCGCCCGCCCCGCGAAGGGGGACGGGCGGCGCGGGCGACAGCTCAGGCGTACACGCCGAACTCGTACAGCGAGTAGCCGTAGGCCGTGCCGCGCGTGCCCATGGTCACCCGCACATAGCGGCCCGACCCGCTGACGTCGAAGGTGTCCACACCCCCGGCCCCGGTGGTCGTCGTGTAGACCGTCGTCCAGTTGGTGCCGTCATTGGACAGCTGCACCTGGTACGCCTTGCCGTACGCGGACTCCCAGCCCAGCTGGACGTGCTTGACCGCGGTCGTCTGGCCCAGATCCACCTGGATCCACTGCGGATCGGCCCACTCGCTCGCCCAACGGGTGTCCCAGCGGCCGTCCGTGGCGTTCGACGGCGGGAACGGCGCTCCGTCACCCGTCTGCTGATAGGTCGACGCCGTGGTCGGCCGGCCCAGCGCCACATTCGTACCGCCCACCGAAGGCGCCACCACCCGGAACGACCGCGTCTCGATCCCGACGTTGCCGTGCCCGTCGTAGGCGTACACGTACACCTTCCACACCCCGAGCGCCTTCGGCGCGGTGGCGGTGAACCGGCCGTCGCCGGTCTGGGTGAAGTTCACCTGCAGCAGCCCGGTCCCGCCGTCGACGTACTTGGACGAGTACATGAGCTGGTAGCGGATCGGATCGCCGTTCGGATCGGTCGCCGCCGCCGTCACGTCGAAGGTGCCGCCGGCCGGGACCGACGCGCTGTTGCTCAGCGTCATCGACCCGATCACCGGCGGGGTGTCGGCCTGCGGCGTGCCGCCGTAGTCCTTCGCCACCGAGTAGTACATCAGCCGCTTCCAGCCGCTGGGACGGACGTTGAACCACACGCCGCCGAAGTCGTCCTCCTCGCCGTAGTTGAAGAGTGTCGCGCCCAGCGCCACCCCGGTGTGTCCCGCTATGCAGTTCCACGCCGAGACGTAACCGTCCCGTTTCTGCGTGTCGGTCGGCTCCGTCGGCACCCCGTTGGCGTCGTCGGGCACCTCCCACTCGCCGGCCTCACCGGACTCGGTCACGATGTACGGCTTGGTGTAACCGCCGTTGATCCAGTCCTGCTTGACCCCGCACACCGCGCCGTAGGAGTTGACCGCGTACAGGTCCAGCGACGGCGTGTACTGCTTGTAGTACGGCCAGGCGCCCGTCCACGCGTCCGTCGACGTCACCGGGTGGTTCGGGTCGATGGCGTGGATCGCCTCCACCACCTGCTCCACGTACTTCGCGTAGGCGATGCGCTGCTGCTCGACCGCGGCGCCGGTGTAATGGTCCTGGGTGGTGAGGATGACCTCGTTGCCGACGTCCCACATCAGCACGCCCGGATGGTTCTTGTAGGTGGTCACCCAGTTCTTGATGTCATTGAGCGTGTTGGTCTTGTACGCCGTGTCGTTCACGTAGTCGGCGCCCTGGTTGAGCCAGAAGCCGTTGACGACCTTCAGCCCGTAGGCCGCGGCCGAGTCCAGCAGCGGCTTGCTGCTCGCGTCGGTGCCCCAGGTGCGCAGGGTGTTGACGCCCATCGCCTTCAGGTCCCGCATATGGGCGTCCGCCGTGCTGGTCGCCGGGCCCCAGGTCATGCCCTTGACCTGCCAGGGCTTTCCGTCCACGGTGAGCTGCCAGTTGCCCTGACTGCCCGTCACATGGACGTTGCTCGCGGCGGTCGGCACCGGCGGGTCGGTCAGCGGGGCCGGCGCCGTACCGGTGGTCTGGGACACGGTGACGTTGTCCAGGCTCAGCACCCCGCCGGAGGAGGTGTCGGCGCCCGGCGAGGTGCAGCCGCACACCGCGTTCGGGTAGGAACCGCCGATCCGCAGGCTGAAGTCCAGATACAGCCCGTGGTGCACCGCCGCGTTCCAGGTGGACACGCCCACCTGCGACTCACTGACCTGCCACACCTGCTTGCCGTCCAGATACCAGCGGATCTGCTCGTCGGAGGTGGTGCGGTCCACGATCTCGGAGTACGTGTGGTAGCCGGTCTGGCAGTCGGAACACGTCGCCAGTCCGCTGGTCAGACCGTTGTACTCGGCGCAGTTGCCGCCGGGCGCCGTCCCGCAGTGCAGGGTGGCGGACAACTGGCTGCGGCCGTTGACGTCCTCCAGGATGTCGCTCTCGCCCACCGCCGGCCACGCCGCGGTGTTGCCCCGGTAGGCGGCGCCCATCGCCCGGAAGGACGGCCAATAACCGAGCGCCTTGGCCGGATTGGGCTGCTTGATCGTCGCCGAGATCTGCAGCTGGCCGCCCGCCGGGGCGGTGAAGTCGCTGCGCCGGGTCTCGATCCGGCTGGACGTCCAGGACGAACCCGACTTCAGCGCGGTCAGGTTGAGATGGCCGGCGCCGTCCAGGCCGATGTTGGCGGGGGAGTTGGTGGCCGTCTCCACCTCACCGGTGCCCCAGTTGGCCGCGCCGCCGGGGTAGGCGGTGCCGGTGTCGATGATCCAGTCGCCGGAGGCGGGCGGCGCCCCGGTCGACCCGTTGAAGTCGTCGCTCCAGACCGTGGTCCAGTTGCCGGGCGGCGGTGTGCCGGTGCCCCCGCCGGTTGTGCTCCCACTGGTGGTTCCGCCGTCACTCGTACCGCCGACGGTGGTTCCGCCGACCGTCGTACCGCCCGACGTACCGGTCCCGGCGGTGCCGTAGACCTGGAACTCCCACAGCGAGTAGCCGTAGCCGTTGACCCGCGCGGTGCCGTTCATACGGACATAGCGGCCGGAACCGCTGACGGTGAGGGTCTGCGTACCGCCGGTGCCGGTGGTGGTGGAGTAGACGCTGGTCCACTGCGTGGCGTTGTCCGAGACCTGGATCTGGTACGAGGTCGCGTAGTTCTCCCAGTTCAGCACCACCTTGCTGAGGGTCGAGGTGGCGCCGAGGTCGATCTGGATCCACTGCGGATCGCTCCAGGCGCTGGCCCACCGGGTGGTGGTGTCGCCGTCGACGGCCGCCGAGGCCGCGTAGCCGGCGCCCTCGGTACTGGACGTGGTGGCCGGCCGGCCCTGCGAGAGCAGGGTGTCGGCGGCGTGCGCGGACGTCGTGGGGACGGCCAGCGCGTACACCGCCAGTCCTACGGCGAGCAGCGTGAGCAGCAGCACGCGAAGGGGCGGGGGGAGCGAACCGAGCCGGGCGGACGCTGAGGGTGAGGCTCTCATGCCGGTCTCCTGCGGTGCGAGGGGGGAAGGAGGGGGAGGGCGCCGCTCCAGTGACGGCAGGAGGCTGGGAGAGCGCTCTCTCAGTGGTCCTGATGGTTGCCGCTGCGTTTCCGGGGTGTCAAGGGATCGAACCGGAACGGGGGGAGGGGGCGCCGTACGGAGGCGGAGGATTCAGCGCGGAATCGGGCATCGCGGGCGCGAGGGCCAAGATCGGCCGCGGCTCGGCGGGTTGGGGAGGGGGCGCGGGGCGGGGGCGTCAGGCGGAGAGCGGGTGGCCCCGGCCGGGAAGCGCGGGCGCGCGGCGCCGCCGGGGCGGAGGGGGCCCGTGCCGGGACCGGGCCGGGCGAGTGCGGGTACGGATGCCCGGCAGGGCGGGAAAACGGCTGGTCGGGGGGCATGCGGGGTACCGGCCCCACGGGGAGGTCGATGGATCCGGGGCCGGGCGGATGCGGCTGGCCCGGGTCGGGGGCGCGGGCGGGCGCGGCCCTGCCGGGGCCGGGTCCCATGATCGGGGTCGCGGCGGGGCGGTTGCGGGCGGGAGGCGTCCGGCGGCTGCGGGGGCCGGGCGCTCCGTGCCGGGCGGGCGTTCGCGGTCCCGGGGGTGCCGGTGGCAGCCCCGAGGCCACCTGTTCACCGGAACGCCGCGACCGCACAATGAACCCATGTCCGACTCGGGCGGGACACCCCAACTCGTCTGGGACGCCTGCGTCGAGCACAGCGAGCTGGTGTTCCGGGTGCACGATCAGGTGTCCTGGCAGCGCGACCGCCGGCTGGAGTCCGGCGCGCGGGGGCTGACCATTCCGCTGGCGGACGGCCTGACCAGGACACTTCTGGCGCTGTCCCTGTACGCGCGGTCGAACGACGTCGCCGCCGCCACCGGCCGTCACCTCACGGGCGACGAGCTGGCCGGCCTTCCGCTGCTGCCCCTGGTCGCGGAGCAGCGGCGGCACTACGAACTCTTCACCGGCCTGGAGACGGTGACGCTCGACCCGGTCCGCTCCCACCTCGTCGGCATCCTCAAGCTCCTGACCTACGAACAACCCGGCCATGGCGCACTGATGCTGGCGCGGCTCGGCGCCGACGTGCACATCGTCGTCGTGCGGCTCACGGACCGGTATCGGAACGCCGGGCTCGCCGTAGGTGATCTGCGCGCCGTCGCGGACGGAGCCACCGGGGACGCTCCCGCCGTTGAGCAGCCCCGACGCGAGGCGCGCGGGCCCCGGGTGCGGGGCGGCCGGTGGCGGCCTGGGGTTGACAGGCGGGGCCGGGGGAGCTGAGAGTTGCGGAGTGGGGCGGGAGAGCGCTCTCCAACTCCGCGCGCAGCAGGTCCACCGCTCCCACGGAGCCCGAAGGGCGAACCCGGCCGCCGGGCGCCCGTCCTCCGCCCAACGACCACGCGGCCCCGCGCTGCCGACGAGCCGTCATCCGGCGGCGGCGCGCGTACCGGCCCCGAAGGGATGACCATGATCACCCCCGCGCCCCCGCCGCCCCCGCAGTCCCCACCGCTGGCGCGCGGCCCGCAGCAGCCGGCCGCCGGAACGCCGGGACCGGCCGCGGCGGAACTGGACGCGCTCGTCGCCGCGCTGGACCTGCCCGCCAAGATCCGGCTCCTCTCCGGCGCCGCGTCCTTCCGGCTGCACGCGGAACCCGCCATCGGCCTGCGGGCGATCGGCGTCTCCGATGGCCCCGCCGGAGTCCGCGGCGAACGCTGGGACGAGCGCGACACCTCTCTCGCCCTGCCCTCCCCGACCGCGCTCGCCGCCAGCTGGGACGACGAACTGATCACCGAACTCGGCGGGTTGCTCGCCGCCGAGGCCCGCCGCAAGGGGGTCGGCGTGCTGCTCGCCCCCACCCTCAATCTGCACCGCAGCCCCGGCGCCGGCCGCCACTTCGAGTGCTTCTCCGAGGACCCGCTGCTCACCGCGCGGACCGCGGCGGCCTACATCCGCGGCGTGCAGGCCGGCGGGGTCGCCGCGACCGCCAAGCACTATGTCGCCAACGACTCGGAGACCGAACGCCTCACCCTGGACGCGAAGGTGGACCGGCGCACCCTGCGCGAGGTGTACATGGCGCCCTTCGAAGCCGCGGTCGCCGCCGGGGTGTGGGTGGTGATGTCCGCCTACAACGGGGTCAACGGCGCCACCATGTCCGAAAGCCCGCTGCTGGCCGAGCCCCTCAAGGGCGAGTGGGGGTTCGACGGCGTGGTGATCTCCGACTGGGGAGCCGTCCGCACCACCGAGGCCGCGGCCCTGGCCGCCCAGGACCTCGCCATGCCAGGGCCCGAGCCGCGCTGGGGCGCACCGCTGCTCGCCGCCGTGCGCGACGGCCGGGTGCCGGAGAAGACCGTCGACGACAAGGTCCGCCGCATCCTGCTGCTGGCCGCCAGGGTCGGCGCGCTCGGAGCCGTGCCGGAACCGCGCGCGTCCCCCTCGCCCGGCACCGCGCGCGGCCTGCTGCGGCGGGCGGTGGCGGCCGGCTGCGTACTGCTGCGCAACGACGGCGGACTCCTGCCGCTCGCCGCCGGCGGGACATCGGCTCCCGGCCGGATCGCGGTCATCGGCCCCAACGCCGCCGCCGCGCGCTTCCAGGGCGGCGGCAGCGCCGCGGTCTTCCCGGAGTCGGTCGTCTCGCCGCTGGCCGGTATTCGGGAAGCGCTCTCCGGTACCGGGACGACCGTCGTCCACGCCGAGGGCGCCGTGCTCACCACCCGCCCGACCCCCGTGCACACCGGCAACGCCCGCGACCCGCGCACCGGCGACCCCGGAGTCCTGGTCCGCTATCTGGCCGCCGACGGCACCGAGATCCACGCCGAACACCGGCTCAGCGGCCGCGTCCTGGAATCCGGCGACGCCCCCGAACTCGCCGCCACCGCCGCCTCCGTCGAGGTCAGCGCACTGATCATCCCCGACACCCCGGGGGAGTGGCGGTTCTCGGTGATCGGACTCGGCGCGGTCTCGCTGACCGCCGACGGCGCACCGCTGCTGGACACCTATGTCACCCCGGAATCCGACGACCCCACCTATGTGCACGTCAGCCCGCCCTTCCGCACCGCCTCCCACCGGGTCGAGGCCGGCCGGGAGCTGCTGCTGACCGCGGCCCGGCGCTGGGAGACCGAGCACGGCCACGCGGTGGCGCTGGCCGTGGACCCCCCGGCGCGCGACGAGGACGCGCTGATCGCCGAGGCCGTCGAGGCGGCCCGCGGCGCCGACACCGCGATCGTCGTGGTCGGCACCACCGACGAGATCGAGAGCGAGGGCTTCGACCGCGGCTCGCTCGCCCTCCCCGGCCGGCAGGACGAGTTGGTCGCGGCCGTCGCCGCCGCCAATCCGAGAACCGTGGTGATCGTCAACTCGGGCGGCCCGGTCGAACTGCCCTGGCGGGAGAGCGTTCCCTCGGTGCTGCTGTGCTGGTTCCCCGGCCAGGAGGCCGGCCACGGCCTGGCCGATGTGCTGTTCGGCCGCGGCGAACCGGGTGGCCGGCTCCCCACCACCTGGGGAGCGCTCTCCAACGCCGCCCTGTCGCCAGCGCCCTCCACCCTCCCGGTCGACGGCGTGCTCCGCTACGACGAGGGCCCGTACATCGGCCATCGCGCCTGGCGCCGCTCCGCGGCCCGGCCCGCCTACTGGTTCGGCCACGGCCTCGGCTACACCACCTGGGCCTACGAGCAGCTGGAGGTCGCCGCGACCGACCCCGCCGACCTCGCCGACCCGGCCCCCGCCCCCGACGCCACCGCTGTCCTCGCCCGCGTCACCGTCCGCAACACCGGCCCCCGGGCCGGCCGGGAGGTCGTACAGCTGTATCTGACCACCGGCGCCGACGGGTACGACGACGGCGGCCCGCGGCTGGCCGGTTACGCCGCCGTCCGCGCCGAGCCCGGTGAGCCGGTGGTCGCCGAGGTACGGATCGCCCCGCGTGCCTTCCAGCGCTGGTCGCCCCGGCAGGGGTGCTGGCAGCCGCGCCCCGGCCCGTACACCCTGCACGCCGGACCCTCCGCCGACCGGCAACCGCTCTCCCGAGCCCTGACGCCCTGACCGCCCCCACCCCGAGAGCGGGCGCCCCTCGCGTCCTGACCGCGAGGGGCGCCCCAGCAACCGGTCCGCCGCCGGGCGCCGACCGGGATCAGTCAGCCGCTCCCGGGGCCGTGCCCCCGGCCGTTCCGGTGGAGGAGGCGCCCGGCACCAGCGACGCGTAGTGACGCAGCAGGGGCACGCGATTCACCGCCCACACCGCGGACAGCAGGCTGGTGTAGGAGACACCGAAGCGTCGTACCGCACCCTCCTTGTACACCGCGGCCAACGGGCTCAGTTTCCCCCTGGCGGCGGACGAATAGACATGGCCCATGGTGATGGCGGCCAGCCGGTTGTACCGCGACCAGTCGAAGGAGTCGTCGACGGCGATGTCCGCGGTCGCCCGTTCGACCACGCCCGGATCGCGGTAGTCGCGAACGGCGTAACGCATCCCCTGCTGGGCCGTACCGAGGGCCGCCAAGCCCTGCCGGGCGTACGACATCTTCCACGCCGGCCGGATGCCGCCGATCGGCCCGAGGATCGGCAGGTGCCCGCCGGGGGCGCCGGAACGCCACTGCGCCTCCGGATACAGGAACCAGCGTCCGTTGCGCCAGCCGATCAGGTCGGCGAAACGCGCGATGTCCCCCTCCGCCGTGTACAGCCGCTGGAGTTGAGGGGTGAAGCCGAACCGGCCGTCGCTGCGGCGCATCCACAGCTCGTCGAGCGCGGCCAGATCCTCGCGGCGCAGGTGCGGCACCCGGTCCATCGGGATCATCCGGTTGCCCAGCCGTTCCGGGTCCGAGCCGGCCGCGATCATCAGCAGACGTATCGTCTCCCGGTCGGCCCGCTGCCACTCCCTCACCCTGAGCAGGTCGTCCAGCCGGTCCAGCGGCAGCGCCGACTGTCCGCGGCCCGGCTGCGAGCCCGCCGCGGCGTCGGCCAGCGCACCGAAGTGCTCGTGCAGTCGCCGCGCCGCGGTGTCCTCGGGATCCAGCAGGTGCAGCGCCTCCCAGAGGGCGGCGGCGGTGGCCGGCAGCGCCGCCTCCGCCTTGCGGCGCAGAGTGCCCAGATCGGCGCCGGTGAGCAGATGCGGGAAGAGCAGCATCGCGGCGGCCTGCCAGTACGGCTCGCTGCGCAGGCTGGGCTGCTGGTAGTAGGCCGGGCCCAGTTCGCGTGACGCCCGGGGTACGGCTTCGAGCAGCCGCGCCTCCAACTCCTCGGCGCTCAGCGGCCGCTCGGCGCCGCCGAGGATGTCGATCACGGCGGCGGTGAAGACGCCCAGCTTCCGGCGCGGGTCCTCGAAGGAGACCCCGCCCTCGCCGCACCCCGAGAAGATCGCCACCCCCGGGTGCCGGCGCAGGTCGATACCGTCGAGTCCGGCCGCCGGCCCCGGCAGACCCGACCGGGCCTGCGGTCCGGCGTTCTCGCGGCAGGCGTCCAGCAGCAGGATCCGGTCGGCGGCGCTCGCGTCGGGAAGGACGTTGACGACCTGTTCGACGGTGACGCTGCGCTCCGGCCCGCGCCACCGGTCGACGGCGGTGTCGTGGACCAGCAGATGGGTCCGGCCGTCCATGCCGGTCACGCCGTGCCCGCTGAAGGAGAACCACACCCGGTCCCGCGAGGTGAGGTCCGGGAAGTGGCGCGGGATCTCGGCGATGTGGCGCCCGATGTTCTCGAAGGTGGCCTCCGGTCCGGTCAGGGTGTGGACGCGGTCGGCGGCCAGACCCAGCGTCCGGAAGGTGCGGGCCAGCGCGGCGGCGTCCGCCTCGGCGTAGGCGAGCACCGGCATCCGGGGAATCCCCGGCAGCCGGTTGACGCCGACCGCCAGGACCACGTCACGCGAAGAGCCCACCGTCCCGCTCCCGATCCAGCCGGTCCAGTCGATTCGGCCGCGTCAGCCGCGGCGCAAGGTGAGTTGGAAGGTGGCGGAGGTCGAGGCGCCGAGGCCGACACCCAGCAGGGCCAGCTTCCCGTCGGCCGTGAGGCTGACGGAGACCTGGATCTCGGCCACCCCGAAGCCGGCCGCCGCCGTTTCGGCCTCGCTGACAGCCGAGCCGATCTGACGCAGCAACTCACCGAGACGGCGGCCCAATTCAGGGGTGGACACGGCCGTCGTCGTGGTGGTGGGCGATGTCTCCGGCTCCCGGCCCCAGCCTCTGCCGCCGCCCGGCGCCGGCGGCGGCGTTTCCTGCCCCGCGGTCAGTACGAGAATCCGCTCGTCGGTCATTCGCCCACCTTTCCCTTGTCACGCGCGGATTCCGGTCCGGCTTCCCCTTCCGGACTTTCGAGGATCTCGGCCTCCACCTCTTCCGCCGCCCAGTCCTCGAGGATCTCGGCCTCGACCTCGTCCAGGATCTCCGCGATGGGGACGGCCTCCCCGTCCTCGGGCACGTCCGGCACACTCGCCGTCAGGCCGTAGCGCTCGGCGAGCCAGCGCTCCCGGTACAGCCGGTCGGCGGTGCTCGCGACCCGGCGGAAGATCGCCGCGTTCTGCCCGGCGCCGATGCCGATGCCCACCACCGGAAGCAGCTTCTCGACATTCTGGGCGGTGGCCTTGAACCCGAGCTGGGTCAGTACCCGGGTGATCAGTTCGGTGACCCGGCTCTTGGGTATCTTCCCGGCCTTGCCGAACTTCTCCAGCCACTTGAATCTGCGCTGGGCGAGCAGCTGCTTCACCCGGCTCAACTCGCGGTAGGCGGCGGCCTTGTTCTGCGCGCGGCGCGCCACGCCGACTCCCAGGACCCCGAGCGAGAAGGCCGTCTCCTGCTCGTCACCGGACAGGGTGTCGAAGCCGTAGTACGCGGCGGTGTGCGCGACGAGCCGCAGACTCCCGACCAAAGTGGCCGCCGCGTCGCCGACCATCACGCCGACGACCATGGCCGGCCCCGCCCCGGTCACTGTGAGGGCTTCGCCGCCGGTGATCGCGAACCCGGCGCCGGCGCCCTCGATCAGCGCCACCGACGCGTAGGACAGCGCCAGATTCGGTTTCACCCGGTCGATGTCGGCGAGATCGAGTGCGCGGATGTCGGGCAGGACCCGCGCCTCGAACCCGGCGGCGCGATAAGCGGCCAGGATCTTCTCCGTTCGTACCGAGGCCACGGCCAGGTCGAATCCCTGCTCGAAAAGGCTCTCCAGGCCCTCCTTCAGCAGTTGCTCGAACTTCTCCGAGCCGGGCAGGACATGGGCGCCGCGGCGGGCCGCCTGACCGGCGGCCGCCGCCTTCTTCCGCAGCGATTCGGGCATCCGCCGCCCGACTCGCGCGTGCAGGCGCTTGTCCTTCCATTCCTGGATCTCCGCCCACGCCCTGCGGTCGTAGTCGGTCATGCCCGGCGGCGCCACAGCGCCGGGTCCGCCGTCCTTCACCATCGATATCGCCCCCCAGCGAAACGGAAGCGCGGCGGTCCGCGCCGGCGCCTTCCCACCCAGTCGTCACGCCCCCGGGAAAGCACCCTTCCGTGCTGACAAGCCTACCCGCCGGAGGGTTTGCGGTGAGTGGATCCGGCCGATACCGGCGTCCTTCCTTCCGGAACCCGACAGCCGCCGGCGATACGGGAAACCGGCCATCGGACACGGGCGAATCGTCGACGGGTCCCCTTCTCCGACGTATTGGGAGAGCGCTTCCCCGACAGCCGTGTGCCGCGCCCGCGTTCTGGCATTATGTGCCGTGTACCGCGATCTCCCGGGGGCCGCCGCGGAGGGTGACGGCGGCGCGGCGCCGCGACCGGCCGGTTCCCCGCGGTCCGCGGCGCACCGCCCCGGCCGGCGGTACCGACATCGTGAGGGGGAGCCCGGTGAAGCGCGACGTGGGCCGGACGACGAGGGATCTTCGTCGGCACAACCGCACGTCCGTGCTGTCCAAGCTCTATCTGCACGGCCCCGCCAGCCGTTTCGACCTGATGCACGCCACCGGCCTCAGCTCCGCGACCGTCAGCAACGTCGTCACCGCCCTGGTCGCGGACGGCCTGGTCGCCGAGGCCGGACTGCTGGACTCCGACGGCGGCCGACCCAGGACGCTGCTGGAGGTACGCCCCGGCTACGCGCGGGTCGTCGGCGTGGACATCGGCGAAACCCACGTCCAGGTCGGTCTGTTCGACTGGACGCTCGACACCATCGCCACCGCGACCTACCCCATGGACGAGGGCCACCCCGACCCGGCCGTACTCGCCGGGCTGGTGACCACCGGCATCGAGGAGGTCACCGGCCGGGCCGGCCTCGACCCCGCGAAGCTCCTCGGCGTCGGCGTCGGAGTGCCCGGTACGGTGCTGCCCGACGGACTGGTGCACGCTCCCACCCTCGGCTGGTCCGGCGTGCCCTTCGAAGCGCTGCTCCGCCCCCGGATCGCGGCCCCCCTGCACCTGGACAACTGCGCCCGCACTCTGGGCCAGGCCGAGATGTGGCGGGGCGCGGGGCGCGGCGCCGAACGGGCGATCGTCGCGCTCCTCGCGGTCGGCGTCGGCGCCGCGGTGGCCACCGGCTCGCCCAGCGGGGTGACCAGCACCACCAGCGAGTGGGGCCACACCGTCGTCCAGGCCGGCGGCGCCCCCTGCCGCTGCGGTTCGCACGGCTGCCTGGAGGCGTACGTCGGCGCCGAGGCCATCCTGCGGCACTACGAACACACCGCTGGAGCACCGAAGTCGGCGGTCACCGGCACCGAGGAGCGGATCGCCGCCCTGGTCGCCGGGGCCGCCCGGCCGGGAGCCGCCGCCGACACGGTGCGCTGGGCCGCCGAATACCTCGGGATCGGCATCGCCAATCTCGTCAACCTGCTCAGCCCGGACCGGGTGATCCTCTCCGGCTGGCTCAGCATGAGCCTGGGCCCCGCCATGCTCCCCGCCGTCCACGACGCCATGCGCCGCCACAGCCTCGACTACATGGCCGCCGCCACCCGCCTCGAACTCGGCCGGCTGGGCCAGGAGGCGGTCGCCCTCGGCGCGGCGACCCTGCCGGTGCACGAACTCCTCACGGCCGGTTAGGGCCCGTCGTCCGGATCTCCGCCGCGTCGCGGCGCCCCGGCACGCACTCCCCAGCGCTTCGCCTGGGGGTACCCCCAGCCGCGTTCTCGTCGGTCGACGACGTCCCCTCGGCCTTCGGCCGGGAGGTGCCCCCACCGCGTCGCCTCCCTCCTCCGCCCTGCGGCCGCACGCACCGGACATCGCTCCGCCATCCACGGAGATCCAAACGACAGGCCCCAGAGCCCGGGCGCGGGCTCCCGCGGCCGGGTACGGGGACGGTCCGTCGGTGGTCCCCGGTAGCGGTGCCGGTGGGGCGGGTGTGACGTTTTCGCGGCCGCGGGCGCTGTGAGGTGTAGGACCGCGCCCGGGCCCGATGGCCCGGCGGCACCGCGGACGACCCCGGGAGGCACGCGGTGGACAAGGCGGCGGAACGGTCCCGGACCACGCCCGAAGGACCATGGCCCGCGCCGGAGAGGGTCGAGCGACTGCTCGACGGCGCCCGCGCCGCACCCGGCGCGGCGGGGGAGTCACGGCTGGCGGAGCTGCTGCGGGCACTCACCGCGGCGGCGGCGGCCGACCGGGTCGATCCGGTACGGGAGCGGGCCGCGCTGTCGGCTTTCCGGACCGCCCGCGGACCGCGCGGGGCGGACGCGCGCCCGGTACGGCGTACCGGGCGCGGCTTCGCGCAGCCCGCCTGGCCGGCCCGGGCCCTGGCGGGCGGCCTGGCGGCGGTGTGCGCGCTCGGTGTGGTCACGATCGCCGCCGGGGCCGGAGCGCTGCCGGGTCCGTTCCGGGCCGGCGGGGTGCAGCATGCCGGGCCGTCCGCCCCGGTGACGGGAGAGCGCTCCCCCAGCCCGGGTCCGGACCGTACCCACGAGTCCGCACCGGACGGCGGCCGGGGCCCCCGTACCCCGCTGAGCGGTGCGCCGGCACCGAGCGTCCCGTCCGGAGCACCCGACCCGCGCGCCCTCTGCCAGCGGTACGCGCACGCGCTGCTGCCGGGCGGACGGCCCGACGCCGCACTCACCGACCGCCTGCGGCGCGTGGCCGGCGGCCGGGACCGCGTCACCGCCTACTGCCGGCGCTTCCAGGGCGGCCACCCCGCGCCGACGGCCGGCTCGCGTGTCGGCCCGGGCAAGGACCGGGGGACGGACCGGAAGGCGGAGCGGAACACGGACGGCACCGCGAAGGCGAACACCGATCCCAAGTCCGAGCGGGTGCCGGGGCGGGAGCCGGAACGCGGCGGCGCGAACCGTGACGTCCCGCGCCGGGACACCGCGAAGGGCCGCGCCGAAGGGCGGGCGGACGCCGACCGTCCCGCCGCGGCTGCCGACCCTCCGGACCGGTCCGGCACACCCGTGCCCGACCGCTCACCCGCATGCCGCCGGGGATGCGAAACGACCTGGGAACCGCCCGGTGGGAGCCCTGGCCGAGGAGGCGATCCGGCAGAGTGAGCGCATGGTGCCAGAGCTCCCCCCACCGGACGATCCGCATGTGCGGCACATGCGCCGGATGTTCCTCGCCGTCATCACGGCGAGCTTCCTCTTCCTGATCCCGTGGATCGGCTACCTCTCGGCGAGCCTGCCGAACCATCACGAGGTGGACCAATGGCGGCTGGCCTGGGTCGGTTTCGACGCCGCCCTGATCGCCGCGATCGGCGTCACCGCGGTGTGCGCCTGGCGGCGGCTGCAGATCTTCGTCCCCTGGGCGGTGGTGACCGCCACCCTGCTGTGCTGCGACGCCTGGTTCGACATCGTCCTGGACTGGAGCAGCGACGGACCGACCGGCTCCATCCTCACCGCGGGCCTCGCCGAACTCCCGCTTGCCGCCCTGCTGTTGTACGCGGCCAGGAAGATGATCCGGCTGACCGTGAGCGTCGCCTGGCGCCGGGCCGGCCGGACCGGACCCGTACCACCGCTGTCCCGGCTCTCGCTGGTCGTGCTGACCACCGAGGAGGAGCAGCGGACGCGGGACGCGCGGGAGCGACACGACCACGAGCACCCCGACGGAACGGAGAACTCCGACGATGACCACCGCCCTCCCCGCCGAACCACCTGACACCCGGGCCGGCTCCGCTCCTGGCACCGGTCCCGACCATGGCCTTGAGGTCCCGGACGCCGGTCCCGGGACGCCCTACGACGTGCTGGTGATCGGTGGTACCGGCGTCGACACCATCGTCCGGGTCGAGGAGTTCGCGATACCCGGCGGCGACTACCTCGGCGTGCCGCCGATTCGCGATTATGTGGCCCACACCGGCAACGGCGTGGCCCTCGGCTTCCACGCGCTCGGCCTGACCACCAAGTTCATCGACTTCCTCGGTGACGACCCGCAGGGCCGGATGATCCTGGACCACTACGCCGCGGTCGGCCTCGACTTCAGCCACCTGCCCGCGCCCGCCGGCACCCCGCGCAGTGTCAACCTGGTGGACCGGGAAGGCCGGCGCTTCTCCTTCTACGACGGCCGCCACCCCGAGGATCTGCGGCTGCCGCGTGAGTTCTACCTCCCGCACCTGGCCCGGGCCCGCCATGTGCACATCTCCCGCTCCACGCCCGCCCAGGACGTGTTCGCCGACGCCGTCCGCCTCGGGTGCGGCGTCTCCACCGATCTGCACGCCTGGGACGGGCGGGACGCCGCGGCCCACCCCTGGGCGTACGGCGCCGACCTGGTGTTCCTCAGCGCCGCCGGTGCCGGAGAGCGCATTCCCGAGGTGATGCGGCAGATCCTGGCGCACGGCAGGGCCACGCTGGTGGTGGCCACCGACGGCGCGGCGGGCTGCCTCGTCCTCGACCGCGGTGAGCAGGAGCCGCAGCGCTTTCCCGCGGTGCTGCCCGAGCGGCCGGTCGTGGACAGCAACGGCGCGGGCGACGCCTTCCTCACCGCCTTCCTGCGGGCCCGCTTCGCCGGCGCCGACCGCGCGGCCTGCGTACGTGCCGGATCGGTCTCCGGCGCGTACGCCTGCGGCAGCCCCGGCACCCATGAGGAGCTCATCGACGCCGCCTCCCTCGCGGCCGCCATCGGCCGGGCGCGCGATGCCTCCGGCGGCCCGGAACCGGTCCGCCCCTAGACACGGCCTAGCCGCCGGACTCGATCCGGCGGACCGCGGTGTCCAGGGCGGCGTCACGGGAGGAGTAGACCTCGCAGGCCGGATGGCCGTCGGGGGTGCGGGTGTGGTCGATCTCCCACAGGCTCAACTCGCTGCCGTCCAGCAGCAGAAAGGCGTGCTCGTACAAGGACCAGGACACCAGCCGGCCGGCGATCACCGCGCTGCGGCGGGTGACGATGCTGATGTCGTGCGCGATGGCGGCGTGCAGCCGCAGCAGTACGTCCTCGCCCGGCGCGTTGGCGTTGGTGGCCCGGCGCAACAGGCGCCAGGCGTGCTCGGGGGAGTCGCTCTCGGTGTACGCGCGGCGGAAGGCCTCCCTGCCGGGGACCAACAGGTCGTCCACCGCGTCGCGTTCGGCGTCCAGGGCGGTCGCCGCGGCCGGCCTCGCGCCGTTCACGGTGCCGAACGGCACCAGATCCGGGGGCAGTTCGACCGGCCCGGTGCTGGCGCCGAAAGCGGTGTCCACCTCCCACTCGGCGACCGCCAGATCCTCGCGGTCGCCGAACACCGCGTGGCGCAGGCGGTCGTCGGGACCGGTGTTGTGCTCCAGCTCCCACAGCACCCGTACTGCCCCGTCCGGCAGCAGGAAACTGTGCCGGAAGGTCCGGCGGTCCAGCCGCCGGGGCGGTCCCTTGGTGTGACGGCACGACTGGAGACCGCAGTAGTGCATCAGCGCGGACCGCACCTCGGCGAACTGCTCCGCCGCCCGCGCGCCGTTCTGCGCGCGAGCCAGTAAACCGGCCAGCTGTTCGCCGGGGCGGCCCCCGGTCCGTACGACTTCCACCGTCTGTGCGGGCTCTGGGTCCATCCGGCCCTCCCGGCTCCGACGTCACCAACCCTGCTGGCGACTCAGGGTAGTAGCGCCATCGCCGGTTGCACCGATGAACGCCGAGATTTTGGGCGTGCGGGGCCGGTACGCACGCCCCCATGGCCGAAAGGCCCCCAGGTCAGCCGCAGTCGGGGCCCGGCCCGCGCCATATTGCAAGGGCGGCGGCCTCGTACGTCCGTACGAGGAGATCACCTTTCCGGGGCCGGCCGGGGCGGGTGCCCGGACGGGTCAGCTCAGGTCGATGCCCGGGTAGAGCGGGAAGCCCGAGAGCAGGTCGGCCGCCTGGCTCGCCACCTTCTCGGCCACCGCCGGGTCCAGCACGTGATGCGCCTTCGACAGACCGCCCTTGGGTGCCGGGGCGGCGCTCGCGCCGGCCAGCACCGTGTCGATCAGCCCGGCGATCTCGTCCATCTCGGTCGTGCCGAGGCCGCGGGTGGTGAGCGCGGGGGTGCCGATCCGGATGCCCGAGGTGTACCAGGCGCCGTTCGGGTCCTGCGGCACCGAGTTGCGGTTGGTGACGATGCCCGCCTCCAGCAGCGCCGACTCCGCCTGCCGGCCGGTCAGCCCGTAGCCGGACACATCGATGAGCACCAAGTGGTTGTCGGTGCCGCCGGTGACCAGGGCGGCCCCGCGCCGGAGCAGGCCCTCGGCCAGCGAACGCGCGTTGTCCACCACGGCCCGGGCGTAGCCGCCGAACTCCGGCCGGGACGCCTCGGCCAGCGCCACCGCCTTGGCCGCCATCACATGGGGCAGCGGACCGCCGAGCACCATCGGGCAGCCGCGGTCCACATGCTCGGCCAGCGTGTCGTCGCACAGCACCATGCCGCCGCGCGGGCCGCGCAGCGACTTGTGAGTGGTGGTGGTCACGATGTTCGCGTGCGGCACCGGGTCGAAGTCGCCGGTGAGCACCTTGCCGGCCACCAGGCCCGCGAAGTGCGCCATGTCCACCATCAGCGTGGCACCCACCTCGTCGGCGATCTCCCGCATGATGCGGAAGTTGACCAGCCGGGGGTAGGCGGAGTAGCCCGCCACCAGGATCAGCGGCCGGAACTCGCGGGCGGACTCGCGCAGCGCGGCGTAGTCCAGCAGCCCGGTCTCCGGATCGGTGCCGTAGCTGCGCTGCTCGAACATCTTGCCGGAGATGTTGGGGCGGAAGCCGTGCGTGAGGTGGCCGCCGGCGTCCAGTGACATGCCGAGCATCCGCTGGTTGCCGAACTCGGCCCGCAGTGCCGCCCAGTCCTGCTCCGACAGGTCGTTGACCTGCCGGGCGCCGGCCCGGGCCAGCGCGGGGCTCTCCACCCGCTGTGACAGCACCGCCCAGAAGGCGACCAGGTTGGCGTCGATGCCCGAGTGCGGCTGCGCGTAGGCGTGGGCGGCGCCGAAGACGTTGCGGGCGTGCTCGGCCGCGAGCGCCTCGACGGTGTCCACGTTGCGGCAGCCGGCGTAGAAACGGCGGCCGACGGTGCCCTCGGCGTACTTGTCGCTGAGCCAGTTGCCCATCGTGAGCAGGACGGCGGGGGAGGCGTAGTTCTCACTCGCGATCAGCTTGAGCATCTCGCGCTGATCGGTGAGCTCGCTCGCGATGGCGTCCGCGATCCGCGGTTCCACGGACCGGATCACATCGAGCGCGCTGCGGTAGGCGATCGACTCGGGGGTGAGGGCGGCGCCGGACGAGGGGACGGCTGACAGCTCGGCCATGGGGTTCTCCGGTTCGAAGCGGGTTCGGAAACGGGACGGCCCAGGCGCACGGCTCTCGGTGGTGGTACGAACGAGCCGCTCCCCGATGGTTGACCCCATCCCAGCGCGCCAGTCACGGCTCGCCGCGAGCTTACCAACGCGGTTCCCGTCGGCGCGACCGTCGGCGCGGGCGTCGTCCCACCGCTGTCCCCGCTGTCGTCGCCTGTCGTCCCCGACGCCGTCCCGGCCGTGGCCGGTCGCCGGGCCGTCCGGCCCGCGCCGGCGGACCAGGTGTTTGGATGGGAGGCGAGCGGGGGCCGCCATCCGGGTGACGACCCGGCCGACCGGGCCGCCCCGACCGTACGACCGACTGGAGCGCCATGGACACGACCGCCCCGCCCGTCACCACCCGCGTCGGCGCGGGCACCGGGGTGATCGAACTCGACCGGCCCGCCGCGCTCAACGCGCTCGACCTCACCATGGTCCGGCTGATCACCGAAGCCCTGGAGAACTGGCGGAACGACCCGGGGGTGCGCTCGGTAGTGATCCGCAGCACCTCGCCCAAGGCCTTCTGCGCCGGGGGCGACATCCGGGCGATGCGCGACGCCGGGGTACGCGGCGACGACGCGGCGGTGGTCACCTACTTCTCCGCCGAGTACGCCCTGAACGCGATGATCGCCCGCTACCCCAAGCCGTACACCGCGCTCATCGACGGCTACGCCATGGGCGGCGGACTGGGCATCTCGGTGCACGGTTCGGCCCGCGTGGTGACCGAGCGGGCCGCGCTCGCCATGCCGGAGACCGCCATCGGCTTCTTCCCCGACATCGGCGCCAGCCATTTCCTGCCCCGGCTGCCCGGCGCGGTCGGCTGGTACCTCGCGCTGACCGGTCAGCGGATCGGGGGCGCGGCGGCCGTCGAGTGCGGACTGGCGACGCACTATGTGCCGGCCGCCGAACTGCCCGCGCTGGAGGCCGCCCTGCTGGCCGGCGGCGCGCCCGCCGCGACGACGGCCCGCTTCGCCGCCGAGGCGCCGCCCTCCGAACTCGCCGCGCACCGGCCCGCCGTCGAGCGCTGCTTCACCGCCCCCGACCTCGCCGGGCTGTACGACCGGCTCGCCGCCGAGGACGCGGACCGCGCCTGGGCCGACGAGACCCTCGCGACGCTGGAGCGGGCCTCGCCGATGAGCCTGGCCGTCACCTTCGACCTGCTGCGGGCCGGCGCCGGATCGAGTCTGGAGGACTGCCTGGCCCGTGAGCTGGACCTGGCCCGCCGGGTCGCCCACGCACCCGACTTCCACGAGGGCGTTCGGGCCGCGCTGATCGACAAGGACCGCGCTCCGGTCTGGTCACCCCATCCACTGCCCGCGATGTGAGATGCGGGTGTCATCATACGGACGCCGCGGCGTAGCGTGACCGCAGAACGCGCCGCGGCCGGAACACGCCGCGGCCCGCCCCGGAACCGACCACGGTTGGAGTGCCATGCCCCGCGAATGGGACGCCACGACATACGACTCCCTGCCGCTGCCGCACCTCGGCTGGGGCAGACGCACCCTGGCCCGGCTGCCGCTGCGGGGCGACGAGCGGGTGCTGGACGCGGGCTGCGGCACCGGCCGCGACACCGAGGGGCTGCTCGACCTGCTGCCGCAAGGACGGGTGGTCGCGGTGGACGCCTCCGTCCGCATGCTGGACCAACTGCGGTCACGGCTGGCCGGGCGGCTGGACCGGGTGGAGGTGGTACGCGCCGACCTGACCCGGCCGCTGCCCTTCGAAGGCGAGGTCGACGCCGTGTTCAGCGTGGCCGCCTTCCACTGGATCGAGGACCACGCCGCGCTGTTCGGCTCGCTCGCCTCCCGGATGCGGCCGGGCGCCCGGCTGGTCGCCGAGTGCGGCGGCCGCGGCAACATCGTCGCCGTCGACGCGGCCGTCGCCGACGTGCTCGGCGCCGGGCACCGGCCGGGCCCCTGGGAGTTCGCCGGCGTCGAGGACACCCGCGCCCGGCTGGCCGCCGCCTCCTTCACCGACATCGAGGTCCGACTGCGGCCGGACCCGGCCCGTTTCGAGCCGGGCGAGCAGGTGGAGGCCTTCCTGGCCACCGTCGTCCTGGGCGCCCATCTGGACGGCATGCCCGCCGAGGACCGGGCGCCCTTCGTCCGGGCGGTCGCCGCACGGCTGGCCGAGCCGGTCGTGGACTACGTCCGGCTGGAGATCACGGCGACCCGCGGCTGAGGACCGGGACCCCTGGAGGTACGGGCCTTGAGGCAGCGGTCCGGCCGGTTTCGGCATTGTTAAGGTGTGGCCGATCATCACTGCGGGCAGCGCGCCGCGCGGTCCCCGCCGACCTTCGAGGACGTGCAGGACGTATGGGCCCGATGAAGCGTCCCACCATCGCCGACATCGCCGCCGCGGCGGGCGTCTCCAAAGGCGCGGTGTCGTACGCGCTCAACGGCAAGCCGGGTGTCTCGGCGCGCACCCGTGAGCGGGTCCTGGAGATCGCCGCGCGGATGGGGTGGCACCCGAGCAGCGCCGCCCGGGCGCTGTCGGACGGGCGGGCGGGGGCGATCGGCCTGGTGGTGGACCGGCCGGCCTGGGTACTGGGCATCGAACCGTTCTTCATGCGGCTGATCTCCGGGGTGGAGGCGGGACTCGCCGCCACCGGCACCGCGCTGCTGCTCCAGGTGACCGAGGACGCCGAGGCCGAGGAGGCCGCGTACCGCCGCTGGTGGGGGGAGCGCCGGGTGGACGGGGTGCTGCTGGTCGACCTGCGCGAGCGCGACCCCCGGCTCGCGCTGCTCGCCGAACTCGGCCTGCCCGGCGTGGTGATGGGCCACGCGTCCGACGCGCCCGGCCTGCCCTCGATCTGGATCGACGACGGCGCCGCCGTCCGCGAGACGCTGGCCTATCTGGCGGCGATGGGGCACCGCAGGATCGCCCGGGTGGCCGGCCCCGAGCGGTTCGTGCACACCCGTGAACGGGGCGAGGTCTTCGAGGCGTGCGCCGCCGAACTCTCGCTGCCCGGCATCACCTGTGTGCACACCGACTACTCCGGCGAGGACGGCGCCCGCGCCACCCGCCGGCTGCTGTCCGGCCCGTCCCGGCCCACCGCGATCGTCTACGACAACGATGTGATGGCGGTCGCCGCGCTGAGCGTCACCCAGGAGATGGGCGTGCCGGTCCCCGCCGAACTCTCCCTCGTCGCCTGGGACGACAGCGAGCTGTGCCGGCTGGTGCACCCGGCGCTCACCGCCGTCGGCCGCCGGGTACCGGAGTACGGCGAGCGGGCCGCGGCGGCACTGCTCGCGCTGATCGGCGGCGAGGACGTGCCGGACACCCTGCTCGGCGCTCCGGTGCTGATGCCGCGCGGCACCACCGCGCCCGCCCCCGCCGCCGTCCGCCGCTGACCGGGGCCGCCCGCCGCCGCCGGACACCCGCTCGCGCCGGCACGCCCCCCGTCTCGTTCCTTTACCGGTCTGGACCAATACACCGCAGGTCATCGGCCCCCTCCCCGCCAACGCAGGTTTGTTTCACGGTGTTTCACCTTTTCCCTTTCCGGCCCGGGGCGAGTTCCACCCTGTCCGATGCCTTGACGGCCCCGGGGCCCGCTAGTTAAATCACGACGCGATATAAGTCGTGAAACAAGTTCTGAAACAAGCGTGCAGACCCCCTCGCTGCACGGTCGTTCATGTCAGGCCCATGCCACTGCCGAAAGGGCAACGACCATGAGCTCAGCGACCCGCCCCCGCGCGGGTGGATTCACCCTGCGACGTACCCTCGTCGGGATGCTGGCCGCCGTCGCGGCGGCCCTCACCCCCACCCTGGTCCTGCCGGCCACCGCGCACGCCGCGGGCGAGAGCGTGCAGGTCTACCTGACCACCACCACCGACGCCGGCGGCCGGACCGTCTCCAAGGGCCTCCAGCAGCAGACGCCGGTCTCCTTCACCGCCGGCACCGGCGGCGCCGGCCAGCAGATCACGGTCGACGAGAACACCAAGTACCAGCAGTTCACCGGCGGCGGCGCGTCCTTCACCGACACCGCCGCCTATCTGCTCAACTCCAGCGGCGCGCTGTCGGCGGCCACCCGCAACTCGGTGATGCAGAAGCTCTTCGACCCGGTCAACGGCATCGGGCTGGACTTCCTGCGCAACCCGATGGGCGCCTCGGACCTGGCCCGCGGCAACTACACCTTCGACGACATGCCGGCCGGTCAGACCGACCCCACCCTCGCGCACTTCTCCATCGCGCACGACCTGACCGACGTGCTGCCGCTCACCAAGCAGGCCCGTCAGCTCAACCCCGCCGTGACGGTGATGGCCACCCCGTGGACCCCGCCGCCGTGGATGAAGGACAGCGGCGCCTACAGCCAGGGCTGGCTGCAGTCGCAGTACTACGCCGCCTACGCGCAGTACTTCGTGAAGTACCTGCAGGCCTATCAGGCGCAGGGCGTGCCGATCGACTACGTGACGGTGCAGAACGAGCCGACCTGTTGCAGCGGTTACCCGTCGGCGCAGTGGAACGGCTCGGGTCTGGCGTACTTCACCAAGACCAACCTGCTGCCGGCGCTGCACGCGGCCGGGCTGTCCACCAAGGTCCTGGCCCTGGACTGGAACTGGGACTCCTACGCCAGCTACGGCGCCCCCACCGTGGACGACGCGGCGATCCGCAACGACCCCAACTTCGGCGGCATCGCCTGGCACGGCTACGAGGGCGACGTCGGCGAGCAGACCACGATCCACAACCAGTACCCGAACGTCCCGGCCTTCGACACCGAGCACTCCGGCGGCACCTGGATCGGCAACCAGCAGAAGGAGGACATGGAGAACCTGATCAACTACACCCGCAACTACGGGCAGAGCTGGGTCAAGTGGAGCCTGGCGGTCGATCAGAACATGGGTCCCCACAACGGCGGCTGCGGCACCTGCACCGGCCTGGTCACCGTGCACAACGGCGACAGCCGCAGCGGACAGGTCGACTACACCATCGAGTACTACACGATGGGCCACCTGACCAAGTTCGTGAAGCCGGGCGCCACCCGGATCGCCTCCACCGACAACTCCACCGTGCGCAACGTCGCCTGGCGCAACCCCGACGGCTCCAAGGCGCTCATCGCCTACAACGAGTCGACCGCCGCGCAGACGGTGCGGGTCAACTGGGGCAACGAGAACTTCTCCTACAGCCTGCCCGGCGGCGCCTCGGCCACCTTCACCTGGGCCGGCACCCAGGGCACCGGCACCGGCGGCGGCACCACCCACACCGGCACCATCACCGGCTACGGCGGCAAGTGCGTGGACGTCAACGCCGCCAGCAACGCCAACGGCACCGCGATCCAGCTCTACGACTGCAACGGCAGCACCGCCCAGCAGTGGACCGCGACCGGCGGCACCCTCCAGGCACTGGGCAAGTGCATGGACGTCAGCGCGGCCGGCACTGCCAACGGCACCCAGATCCAGCTGTACGACTGCAACGGCACCGGGTCGCAGCAGTGGACCAAGGGGGCCAACAACACGCTGGTCAATCCGCAGTCGGGCCGCTGCCTGGACGCGACCGGCCCCAGCTCCGCGAACGGCACCCGGCTGCAGATCTGGGACTGCACCGGCGCCGCCAACCAGCAGTGGACGGCACCTTCCTGATCCACTGCCCCATGAACGGCTCCAGGTGGACCTCTCACCGCCCGGAGTCGCGCTGAAGGAAGCAGCCGCCGGTCCGCGCCCAGCGCGGGCCGGCGGCTCGGCATGCCCACGAACAGGTGACCCCGAGCTCCACGGACCGGTGACGCGCCGTACCCGGGGTGATCATCGAACGGGGTAATCCGGGTGCCCCCTTCCGGGTGGCGGAACCGGGATCGCGGTGGGACAGCTGGCCGGGAAGCACCTGTTCGTCGCACCGGGTTCACTGAGTGTGTTGACCCGTGTGGCCCTGCGCGGGTAGGTCGCCGGGTCCGGAGCGGCCTAATCTGGACTGGCCGTTCACCGTTTCGCCCGCCATCGCCCCGCGCCCGGCGTCCTCCGCCACGAAGAGTCCCGCTCACGGCGGCCCCCCACCGCCGAACCTCCCGCGACGAGGAGTCCCCGTGACCGTCACCCGTACCGAGGACACCCTCTGGCAGCGTGTTCCCGGGCGGTCGGCCTGGCAGCGCACCACCCTGCGGACGGCGGCGGTGCTGCTGCCGATGGTGCTCGTCGCGCTCTTCCTCGTGCAGCAGTGGCCGCTGATCGACTCCAGTGCGGCGCGCCTGAGTTCGGCCGACCGCTACTGGCTCTCGGTGGCGGGTCTCGCCGCCTTCATGACCTGGGTGTGCTCCGCCACCGCCCTGCAGGGCGCGGTGGTCCGCAAGCTGCCGCCGCTGCTCCTGCTGGCCTCGCAGTTCGCCGCCTCCGCGGCCAACCACCTGCTGCCCGCCGGGGTCGGCGGAAACGCCGTCAGCCTGCGCTTCCTGATCCGCCGCGGGCTGACCCCGACCCACTCGGTGACCTCGCTGGCGGTACGGGCCGGCGCCGCCGGGCTCGCCCGGGTGGTGCTGCTGCTGACGGTGCTGCTGCTCTTCCCCACCGCCCTGCACTTCCACCGGCTGGCCCCGGGCGGCCTGGTGCTGCCCGGACAGCCGCTGCTGATCGCCGGGGTCGTGGTGCTGCTGGTGGTGGTGGCGATGCTGCTGCCGCGCTGCGCCCGCCTGCTGCGCTCACGGCTGCGCAGCTTCCTGACCTCGGTCGCCGACGATCTGCGGGCGCTGCACCACGACCGGTTCCGGGTGGCGGCGCTGTGGGGCGGTTCGCTGGCCTTCCCGCTGATGCACGCCTCCGTGATGGTCGCGGTGATCCGCGCGGTGCACGCGCCGGTCCCGGTCAGCGGCGTACTGGTGGCCTACCTCTTCGCGAGCACCGCGGCGGGCTGGCTGCCGACGCCGGCCGGCCTCGGCTCGCTGGACGCGGCGCTGGGCCTGGCGCTGGTGACGGCGGGCGCCTCGATGGTCGCCGCCACCTCGGCGGTCCTGGGCTACCGGCTGTTCACGGCCTGGCTGCCGCTGGTCCCCGGGGTGCTGGTGCTCGCCGTGCTGGTACGCCGCCGCGAACTTTAAGGTACAGACCTTTGCCGAAACCCTTGACGGTCGCTCGTCCCCACCACTTGAATCACGTCCTGAACTAAGACGTGAGCGAAGTCCCCCAGGGTGTTCGTCGCCCTCCATCCTGTCAGGAGCATGACATGAAGCGGACGGTGAACGGCCGATGAGAAGGTCCATCAGCATCCTCGCCACCACCGCGCTGGCCGCGGGAGCCCTCGGTGCCTTCGGCATCGTCCAGAACGCGTCCGGCGCCGACGCCGCCGGAGCCATCAGCGGCTACGGCGGCAAGTGCGTCGACGTGGCGGCGGCCAGCAGCGCCAACGGCGCCGCGATCCAGCTCTACGACTGCAACGGCACCACGGCGCAGAACTGGACGGTCGCCTCCGACGGCAGTCTCCAGGCCCTCGGCAAGTGCATGGACGTCACCGCGGCCGGCACCGCCAACGGCACCAAGGTGCAGCTGTACGACTGCAACGGCACCGCCGCCCAGAAGTGGACCGCCACCGGCGGAGAGCTGGTCAACTCCGGTTCCGGCCGCTGCCTGGACGCGACCGGCCCCAGCTCCGCCAACGGCACCCGGCTGCAGATCTGGGACTGCGCCGGCTCCGCCAACCAGAAATGGACCCTGCCGTCCGGCGGCGGCACCACCCCGCCGCCGACCAGCCCGCCGCCCGCCACCGGCGTCCCGGCCGTGGCCCCGTACCTCTACGAGGGCTGGGGCAACCCGCCCGACCCGGCCACCGTCATGAACGCCACCGGGGTCAAGTGGTTCACCCTGGCCTTCGTGCTCAGCAACGGCACCTGCAATCCGCAGTGGGACGGCGGCCGCCCGCTCACCGGCGGCGTCGACCAGACCACCATCAACAAGATCAGGTCGGCGGGCGGCGACATCGTCCCGTCCTTCGGCGGCTACAGCGGCAACAAGCTGGAGTCCTCCTGCACCAGCGCGAGCGCGCTCGCCGGGGCGTACCAGAAGGTGATCAGCGCCTACGGGCTCAAGGCCATCGACATCGACATCGAGGCGGATGCCTACAGCAACGCCACCGTCCAGCAGCGCACCGTGGACGCGCTGAAGACGGTCAAGTCCACCAACCCCGGCATCGCCGTCTACGTCACCATGGGCACCGGCCAGAGCGGCCCCGACACCGGCCTGATCAAGAAGGCGGCCGCCTCCGGCCTCACCGTCGACGCCTGGACGATCATGCCCTTCGACTTCGGCGGGGCCGGCCAGAACATGGGCACCCTCACCACACAGGCCACCGACGGCCTGAAGAACGCGCTCAAGAGCGCCTACGGCTACAGCGACGACCAGGCCTACCGGCACAGCGGAATCTCGTCCATGAACGGCATCACCGACAACAACGAGACCGTCACCGTCAACGACTTCCGTACCATCCTGGCCTACGCGCAGACCCACCACCTGGCCCGGCTGACCTTCTGGTCCACCAACCGGGACCGGCCCTGCCCGGGCGCCTACCCCAACGACGACACCTGCTCCGGAGTCTCGCAGCAGGCCTGGGACTTCACCCGCACCTTCGCCCAGTACAACGGCTGAGGGACGGGGCGGCCGGGTCGCAGGACCGGCCGCCGGGTGACACGACTCTCCGCTCCCCGCCGTACGGACATGGTTCTCGCGATGCAACCATGCCGCGCGGCCGGGGAGCGGAGGCACGCACGGACCGCGGCGGGGGGACAGGGCAGCGGGACGGCGGCCGCGGCTACTTGGCGTCCGCGTAGCTGCGCACGCTGTGCGTCTGCAACGGGAACGGCACCCGGGTGGCGCCGAAGACCAGCCGGCGGGCCTCCTCGCCCGCCGCCGTCACCGCCGCTTCCACCCGCGCCGCCAGTGCGGCGGGGGTGTGCACGATCACCTCGTCGTGCTGGAAGAACACCAGCCGCGCTTCGGGACCGGTCTCCGCCAGCCGGCGGCGCAGTGCCGCCAGCATCGCCAGCGCCCAGTCCGAAGCGCTGGCCTGGATCACGAAGTTGCGGGTGAACCGCCCCCAGGACCGGGCCGCCCGCCGGTCCGGCGAGGCGCCGTCGGCGGGATCGGCGGACTCGTCGAGAAAGCGGTCGGCGGAAGGCGTCGGAGACGTACGGCCCAGCTGCGACCGTACGGCGCCGCCCGCCTCGCCGGTGCGGGCCGCGGCCTCCAGCAGGGCCAGCGCCGAGGGGAAGCGGCGCCGCATCACCGCCAGCGGCTGGCCCGCCTCGCCACCGGTCTGGCCGTACATCGCGGCCAGCAGGCCGATCTTCGCCCGCCCCCGGTCGCCGTCGAAGGCGTCCTCGGCCAGCGCCGCGTACAGATCGCCGGCCGCCGCCGCCCGGGTGAGCCCCTCGTCCCCCGACATCGCCGCCAGCACCCGCGGCTCCAGTTGGCCGGCGTCCGCCACCACCAGCCGGTGCCCCGGATCGGCGATCACCGCGCCCCGCAGCAGCCGCGGGATCTGCAGCGCGCCGCCGCCGCGGCTGGCCCAGCGGCCCGTGACCACCCCGCCGGCCACATACTCCGGACGGAAGCGGCCGCCCGGTGCCCAGCGCTCGCGCCAGGCCCAGCCGTGCGCGACATGGATACGGGACAGCTCCTTGTAGCGCAGCAGCAGGGCGGCGGCCGGGTGGTCGATCCGGCGCAGCTCGTGGGAGCGGGTGGACGGCAGCTGGACACCGAGCCGGGCGAAGGCGGGCAGCACCTGCGCAGGGGAGTCCGGGTTGACCGGCTGGCCCAGGGCCTGCTGGACGCGGGCGGCGAGGTCCAGCAGCAGGGCGGGCCGCGCACCGGCCGCCGGGCGGGGGCCGAGCAGGGCGGTCAGCAGTTCGTCGTGGGCGGCGGCGCTCCAGGGCAGCCCGTCCTGGCTCATCTCCACCGCGGCCAGCGCACCGGCGGACTCGGCGGCGCACAGCAGCCGCATCCGGTCCGGGTGCTCGCCGGCGGCGATCCGGCGCAGCTGGGCCGCGTGCACGGCGATCAGCGCGGTCAGCGGATCGGTGCCCTGCGGCAGATGATGCCGGTCCGCCGCGAACAGCACCGGCTGGTCCTCCGCGCCCGGCTCGGGAGCGTCGGGTTGCTCCGGCAGTCCTCGCAGCCGTGCCCAGGCGGCCCCGAGCGCCCGGGGACGCCCGTGCCGCCCCTCCTGGCCGAGCAGCAGTGTCTCCACCAGCTTCACGTCATGGCACCGCGCCACCCGGGGCAGCCCCGGATAAACCTCGTCCGTCGCCGCCCACACCCACCGCGGCCGCTCCGCCGCCTCCCGCCGGAGCACCTCGGCGGCGAGATCCGCAACCGACTCCTCGGCGCCTACCGGCTCCCCGTCCTCCCCGACGCGGCGCAGTCTTCCCCCGGCCCCGACCGGATCGCTCATCACGACGACCCGCCCGCCGCGCCCACCGTCACCCGCCACGCCACCGACCCTATGCGCCGCCGCTGACAACACACTGCCGCGCGGCAGGCGGCCGCGGCCCCGCCTACGCCGACCCGCCCCGACGCGCCGCGGCGGTGCCGGACCCGTCCGACCGTACGGTCATGAGGGGTCCGGCACCGCCGCGGATGCCGTGGGAACACAGGCGTACGCCACCGGCCGGCGAGCGCCCGGCCGGGTGCCGCGCCGAACGGCACGCTCCCGCCGGTCAGTGCCCGGCGGGTGGAACGGCGTACCCCCTGGGGGTTACGCGTTGTTGTTCTGGGCCTCCGCCACGGACTTGTGCACCTCGTCCATGTCGAGGGCACGCGCCTGGGCGATGACGTCTTCGAGCGCGGGCGCGGGGAGAGCGCCCGGCTGAGCGAAGATCGCCACCTTGTCGCGCACGATCATCAGGGTCGGGATCGACTGGATCTGGAAGGCCGCCGCCAACTCCGGCTGCGCCTCCGTGTCGACCTTCGCGAAGACCAGGTCCTGATGCGTGCCCGACGCCTTGTCGTACACCGGGGCGAACATCTTGCACGGCCCGCACCAGTCGGCCCAGAAGTCGATGAGGACGAAGTCGTTCGAAGACACGACCTCGTCGAAGTTCTCCTTGGTCAGCTCCACAGTGCTCATGCCCTCCCCAACGAGCTCCGCCGCCCGGAAATTCCTCGCCCGCCGCCACCCGGCGTCCGCTCGTCCGCCTGCGCCGAACCGCCGCTGGTGGAGGCGTCGTCCGGCCCCTGAGCACTGCCCGAGGGGAGATGCTCCCGCCGACCCGCGCTCACGGCAGCGGCTGCGCCGGCCGCGGTCCGTCGTAGGACCCGTTGGGCCGCATCCGCAGCGGCCGCTCCCCGTACTCCTCCAGCGCGTGGGCGATCCATCCGGCCGTGCGGGCCACCGCGAACACCGTCTCGCCGGCTTCCACCGGCATGCCGGAGGACAGCGACAGCACGCCGAGCGCGAGGTCGACATTGGCGTGCAGGGGGGCGTCCCGGGCGGCGGTCGTCACCACGTCCCGGGCCGCGGCCAGCGCGTCCGCGGCGGCCGGTACCCGGTCGAGCAGGGCGAACAGCAGCCGGGCCCGCGGGTCCTCCCCGCGGTAAAGGGGGTGGCCGAGTCCCGGGACGCGCTGCCCGGCCCGCAGGTGCTCGGCGACCACCGGACCCGCGCCGCCCCGCTCCAGCACCTCGGCGAGCATCCGGTGGGCCAGCGCGCTGGCCTGGCCGTGCAGCGGGCCGTCGAGCGCGCCGAGGCCCGCCGACACCACCGCGTACGGATGCGCGCGGGCCGAGGCGGCGACCCGGGCGGCCAGGATGGAGGCGGCCAGGTCGTGGTCGATGAGCAGGGCCAGGCCCGCGTCGAGCACCCGCAGCGACGCCTCGTCGGAGGGCTGCGCGGTCAGCCGCGACCACAGCCGCTGGGCCAGCGGGCCGCCGCCGCGGTGCGGCGGGCCGAGCGGCGGCAGCGCGTCCACCATCGTCGGGATGAGCGAGCGCGCCGAGCCGAGCACGGCCTCCTGCGAGAGGTCGAAGCGCAGCGGGTCGGCGGTGGCCGCCGCGACCACCGCGACCCGCAGCCGGTTCATCGGGCCGCAGTCGGCGGGCAGCGAGGCGACCGTCCTGCGGGCCGCCGACAGCGGCTGCGGGGGAGCGGTGAAGCGCACCCCGCGCCGGAGCACCCCCGTCCACAGCCACTCGGCCACCTCCTCGTAGGCGTACGCCTCGGCCAGCGCGACCGCGTCGACGCCGCGGAAGTAGTAGCGGTCGGCGTCGATCAGGGTGATGCCGGTGCGCACCTGGGTCCAGCCGGCCGCCGCCCCGCCGGTCAGCCCGGCCGCCGGTCCGGTGGCGGACTCGGGCGGAGCGGGACGGCCGCGCCGGGCCAGCGCCTCGACCTCGGCCGGGTCGAAAGTGCTGCCCCGGCCGCCCGCCGCCCGCTTGCTGCCGAGCTGGCCGCGGCTGACATAGGCGTACAGCGTCTCCGGTTTGACGCCGAGGCGGCCCGCCGCCTCGCGGGTGCTGATCCGGCCGTCGCCGCCGGTGCCCGCGCCGCCGTCCCGGCCGCCGCCGCTACCGCCATTCGTAGGGTCGGCCGCCGCGGCGGGCCTGTCGGGACCGGCCTCGTTCGCCGAATCCGCCCATTCTTCCGTCATGTGCACACCGTACCGGGACTGTTTCCGGAATCCATATTGATTCGATCAACATTGACACGCTCGAAATCAATGATAGACAGTCAAGTCAATAGTCAAGGAGGAAGACCATGCCGACCGCCGAACGCAAGGCTCCGATCGACGTACCCCGAGGTCTCAAGGGCGTGATCGTCGCCGATACGTCACTCGGTGACGTCCGCGGCGCCGAGGGCTTCTATCACTACCGGGAGTTCTCCGCGGTCGAACTGGCGGAGAACCGCAGCTTCGAGGACGTCTGGCACCTGATGTCCGACGGCACGCTGCCGGACGCCGCCCGGCGGGCCGCTTTCACCGCCGAGACCGCCGCGCTGCGGCACCTGTCCGCCGACGTGCGCGCGGCGCTGCCCGCGATCGCCCGCGGCACCGCCTCGGCCGGGCCGCTCGCCGGACTGCGGACCGCCTTGTCGCTGGCCGGCGCCGCGGCGGGCTTCCGTCCGCTCTACGACATCGACCCGCCGCGCCGCCGGGCCGACGCGCTGGCCGCCTGCGCCGCCGTACCCACGCTGCTGACCGCGCTGCACCGGCTCGGGCGGGGACTCGAACCGGTCGAGCCGCGTGACGACCTGCCGTACGCGGCGAACTACCTCTACATGATCACCGGGCAGGAGCCCGATCCGGCCAGGGCGCGGGCGATCGAGCGCTATCTGATCTCCACCGTCGACCACGGCTTCAACGCCTCCACCTTCACCGCCCGGGTGATCGCCTCCACCGGCGCGGACCTGGCCGCCTGCCTGGTCGGCGCGGTCGGCGCGCTGTCCGGCCCGCTGCACGGCGGCGCGCCCAGCCGCGCGCTGGACACCCTGGACGCCATCGGTACGCCGGACCGGATCGACGACTGGCTGCGCGAGCACATCCTGGCCGGTGACCGGATCATGGGCTTCGGCCACCCGGTCTACCGCACCGAGGACCCGCGCTCGCGGATGCTCAAGGCCATCGCGCGCGGCCTCGGCGGCGAGCTGGTGGACTTCGCGGTGCGGGTCGAGGAGCGCGCCGAGGCCCTGCTCGCCGAGCTGAAACCCGGCCGCGAGCTGCACATCAACGTGGAGTTCTTCGCCGGGGTGGTGATGGAGCTGTGCGGGCTGCCCCGCGAGATGTTCACTCCCACCTTCGCCGCGGCCCGGGTGGTCGGCTGGAGCGCGAATATCCTGGAGCAGGCCGAGGACAGCAAGATCATCCGGCCCGCCGCCCGCTATGTCGGGCCGCCGCCCGCGCAGCCGGTGCCGCTCGCCTGACGTCGCGACCGTCGCACCCTATGCTCCATACCGACCAGTCGGTAATCTCTGCGGAGAGGTTCTGCCGCCCGGCAGAGCCGCGTCCCCGCGGAGGAGTCCAGCGTGCGCGCCATCCAGATCACCGAGTTCGGCGGCCCCGAGGTGCTCCACGAGGCCGAGCTGCCGGACCCGGTGGCGGGCCCCGGACAGCTGCTGATCCGGGTCGACGCCGCGGGTGTCAACTACGCGGACACCCACACCGTCGACGACTCCTACCTCTCCCGCGCCGCGCTGCCCCTGGTACCCGGCGGCGAGGTCGTCGGCCGCACCCCGGACGGCCGCCGGGTGGTCGCCCTGCTCACCGGCAACGGCGGCTACGCCGAGCAGGCCGTCGCACCCGAGCGACTGGCCGTCGAGCTGCCGCCGGGCATCACCGACGGACAGGCGCTGGCGGTGGTCGTCCAGGGCCTCACCGCCTGGCACCTGCTGCGTACCGCCGCGCGGCTGGCCGGCGGCGAGAGCGTGGTGGTGCACGCGGCGGCCGGCGGCACCGGTTCGCTCGCGGTACAGCTCGCCAGGGCGTACGGCGCCGGGCGGGTGATCGCCACCGCCTCCTCCAAGGACAAGCGCGACCTGGCCCTGGAGCTCGGCGCCGACATCGCGATCGACGGCGGACCCGAGGAGCTCAGGGAGCGCCTGATCGAGGCCAACGGCGGACACAAGGTCGACGTGGTGCTGGAGATGACCGGCGGCCCGGTCTTCGACGCCTCGCTCGCCGCGCTGGCGCCCTTCGGCCGGCTCGTCACCTACGGTATGGCGTCCAGGGTCCCGGCCACCCCGATACAGGCGGCGCGGCTGATGGGGCGCTCACGCTCGGTCGTCGGCTTCTGGCTGGCCCACTGCCTGAGCCGCCCCGGGATGTACCACGAACCGATCGCCGAACTCCTCGAAATGGTCGGCGACGGCCGCCTCAGGCCGCAGATCGGCGGGGTGTACCCGCTGGCCGAGGCCGCCCGCGCGCACCGGGATCTGCGGGCCCGGCGCACTTCCGGCAAGCTCGTACTCGATGTGACCGGCCGGGAATGACCAGCTCAGCGGCCTGATGACGCGCCCCGGATGCCCTTCCCCGCCCCTCTGAGGCCGTGGAAGGGGCCCGCGGTGGGTAAAACTCCGGACAAGGCACCCGAAGGGCGGAACCCCTCGGGTCGCTCCCGTCGTTGCAACAATTGGGTAGATACACCATTGAGGGCTGTATCCATTCACGGAGCACGTCGGGTCGCGGCCGGTGACCCGCGCCCCGCACGACTCGGGAGGGGCATATGAACCGTAACCGCTTCGCGCCAGACCGGGGACTGACGACCCGGATGGTCGTCACGATGTTCCTGATCGGACTGCTGTACGTCGTCTTCGTCGGCGCCCTGCTGGTCCTGCTGCAAGGGTCCTGGCCGGTGATCCTGGTGATCGCGGGCATCTTGTTCATCGCCCAGTTCTGGTTCAGCGACCGCATCGCCGCCTTCAGCATGGGCGCCCACGAGGTCACCCCCGAACAGGCGCCCGAGCTGCACGGCGTCGTCGACCGGATCTGCGCGCTCGGCGACCTCCCCAAGCCCAGGGTGGCCATCGCCGACTCCGACGTGCCGAACGCCTTCGCCACCGGCCGCAACCAGAAGAACACCCTGGTGTGCGCCACCACCGGCCTGCTGCGACGGCTGGAGCCGGACGAGCTGGAGGGCGTGATCGCGCACGAGCTCTCGCACGTCGCGCACAAGGACGTCGCCGTCATGACGATCGCCTCCTTCCTTGGCATCCTGGCCGGTGTCGTCACCCGGATCGGACTGTGGGGCGGCTTCCGGCGGGCCCGCGACCCCGGCACCGCCGCCCTGGTGGTCCTGGTGCCGCTGGTCAGCGCGGTCGTCTATGTGATCAGCTTCCTGCTCACCCGGATGCTGTCGCGCTACCGCGAGCTGTCCGCCGACCGCAGCGCCGCGCTGCTCACCGGCCGCCCCTCCTCGCTGGCCTCCGCCCTGACCAAGGTCAGCGGTCAGATCGCCGCCATCCCCACCCGGGACCTGCGCAAGGTCGAGCCGTTCAACGCGTTCTTCTTCGCGCCGGCCCTCAGCGGCGGCCCGTCGATCTCCCGGCTGCTGTCCACCCACCCCACCCTCGAAAAGCGACTGGAGCAGCTCGGCCGGATCACCCTCGAACTGGACCGCCGCTGATGGGTCTGCTGGACGTACTGCTGGGCCGCACCAAACCCGTCCGCCCCGATCTCGACCAGCTCTTCGGACTGAGTTCGGCCGCCATCACCCTGGAGGCCGCCAGCGAGCTGCGGCCCACCGGGCTGGGCTCGGTGTGCTTCGCCGCGGTCGAGGGCGGCGCCTTCGCCGAGATGCGCCAGGATCTGGACGCGCTGCTGTCGGTCGAGGCGACCCAGGACTCCTACGGCTACACCTGGCTGATGTCCCGGCACGACCCGGCGGCGATCACCGACCTCGTCACCGATCTGCACGCCGTGAACTCCGCGCTGGAGGAGCACGGATTCGGGCCGCAGCTGCTGTGCTCCCTGGTCGGCTTCAAGGACCCGGCCGGCCGGTCGCTGGCGCTGGTCTACCTCTACAAGCGCGGCAGCTTCTACCCCTTCGCCCCGCTGCCCGACGAGAAGCGGGACAGCGCGCTGGAGCTCCAGGTCAAGGCACTGGTGGTGAACGATCTCCGGCTGGAGAACGATCTGTCCCGCTGGTTCCCGGTCTGGGGCGCCCCGGGCCTGTGAGGCCGTTCGCGAGGTCACCGGGCGGGGCAGACGAGCCTATGGTGGTGATCGTCGCCGACCGAATACGTCCTGGAGGCAAGTGCATGACCCTTTACGACCCGGCCACCGTCAAGATCAGCCCGACCCCGTGGGTGGCCGAACAGGCCCGCCGCTACGAGGAGTCGAACGGCGCCGAGGGCACCGACCTGAACGGCTCGCCCTGCCTGCTGCTGGACTACCGGGGCCGCCTCAGCGGTGACTGGCGCCGCACCGTGCTGATCTTCGGCCGTGACGGCGACGATTACCTGATCGTCGCGTCCAAGGGTGGCGCGCCCGAGCACCCCGTCTGGTTCCTCAGCCTCCAGGAGCACCCCGAGGTGCATCTGCGGGTGCTGGACGAGCGGTTCGCCGCCCGCGCCGAGGTGCTGTCGCCCGAGGAGAAGGCCCGCGTATGGCCGCACCTGCTCGAGGTGTACGCCCCGTACGAGGAGTACCAGAAGAAGACCGACCGGGACATCCCGGTGATCAGGCTCAGCCGGATCTGACCCGGGCGGGGGCCCGGCGCCCTCGCTCCCCACGACCCCGGTAAGGGGCGCCCGCTCTTGGCGGGCGCCCCTTACCCATGAGCGCGGGACCCGCCGCACTCGTCACTCGTCAGAACCGGCCGCCAGGACCGGGCGATCATCAGGGCGCGATTGTCGGGGCGCGCTGTCAGGACCGGTCGTCCAGGCAGGCCTTGAGGGAGTCCAGAGCGGCCGCCAGCCGGGGCGAGCCGCACTGGCGGGACAGCCGCGCGGCCTCGCGGCCGAGCACCCGGGCGCCGTCGATGTCGCCGGTCAGCGCGCGGGCCTCGGCGGCGCGGGCCGAATAGAGGCTGCGGTCGCGGAGAAAGGCCGGGTCCTGCTGCGCCAGGGCCCGTTCGAGCAGCGGCCCGGCCTCGTCCGCCGCCCCCAGGTCGAGCAGCGACTGGCCGTTCTGGGCGGCGAGTTCGGCCCGGTCGAACCAGTAGAGCCACGGCGGCCCCGGGTCCTTCCCGGCCGCCTCCAGCCGGCGTTCGGCCTCGGCGGCGGCCCGCCGGAAGGCGCCCTCGGCGCCGAGCGCGGCATGCGCCCGGCCGAGCCGGCTCGCGGCCAGCGCCCGCACCACCGGGGGAGCGCCGCCGGCCGCCCGTACCGCCGCCTCCGCCGCGGCCACCGCCTCCTGCGGCCGGCCGGCGATCACCGCCTGCAGCGCCAGGCCCCCCCACAGCGCCACGGCCATAGCGCGGTCCCCTGCGGTGTGCGCCAGCCGGAGCCCGGTCAGATAGTGGCGCTGCGCGGCGCTGTGCCGGCCGGTGTCGGTGGCCGCCCACCCGCCGAGCTGGGCCAGATCGGCCGCCGTCCGCAGCAGCCGGGTCTGTGTGGCGCGCGGCTGCGTACCGCGGCTCAACAGCCCGCACACCAGCCGCAGATCGGCCTGCACCCGATGCCGTACGGCGCCGCCGCCCAGCCGGTCGTCCAGCTGCCGCAGCCCCAGCACACCGGCTTCGAGCCAGGCCACCACGGTGCCGTCGACCGCGGCGGGACCGTCGTCCCGCTCCATCGCGGGCTCCGCGCCCTGGGCCGGCACCCGCCGCGCCCCGCCCCCGAAGGACGCGTCGGTCAGTCCCGGACGCGGCGCCACCACGGGAGGTTCGGCGGGCCGGGCCGCCGGATCACCGCCGCCCGTGGCGGCGGCCGCCGCGCCCCCTGCCGCCGCCCCGACGACCAGGCCGGCCGGCCCGGCCTCCGCCCGGGCGGCGTCCCAGTCGGCTATCGCGTCCAGCAGCGCCCGCTCGTCCGCGATCGGGAAACCGCGCGGGTCGGAACCGCCGTCGTCCACCAGGGAGGTGAGCGCGCTCAGACTGCCCTCGGCGGTCCAGGGCAGGCCGTCCGGCATCCCGCCGTGGGCCGGGAGCCAGCGCGGCCACGGGCGGGTCTCCAGCTCCCTGGCCGGGATGCCCAGTGCCCGGGCCAGCGCGCGCTGGCTGTCGGCCTCCGGGACCACCCCCCAGTGCTCCCACCGCCACACCTTCTCCCGGCGCGCCGCCATCGGCACCCCGAGCGCGCGGGCGTGGTCGGCGATCACCCGGGCCAGGTCCTGATAGCTCCAGCCGTGTCTTCGCCGCACATAGGCGAGCGGGTGTGCGGACGCGGCGGAGCCTTCCCCTGCCACGTTGCTGCCTTCCATGCCACCTGGTCCCCACTGCGCGGCGCTCACCGCGCCGCGCCGCCGCACGCCCCTGCCGTACTTGCGATCAGGCTTTCGAATATCAGGAAGTCGGCTTCCGGCGCCAGCCGGAGGCCGTCACCAGCGCCGTTCCCTGTCTCAAACCCCGGCAACGATACCGGACTACACCGAGACAACAGGTCCGCACTTGTAGCAGACTGCCGCCTACCGGTTGGCTGTTCGCGATCACTTGACGTAACGCGCTGCCGTGGAGGGCTGCCCGCGGATGACCCCACCGCCGCCACCCTTCCGCTTCTCGCGTGGCAAGGACGACGTGGCTTTTGATCCCGCATTCGGCGACGAGGAACTCATCGCCGCCCGAGCCGCCCTGACCCAGGGTCGCTGGACCGATGTCCGTGCGCTCCTGGCGCGGACCGGCGACGACTGGGACAGCCGTGGCCACCGCTTGGTCGTGCTCGGCGAGGGCAAGTCCAGCGCCGCGTGGGCGCAGGAGTGGCAGCTGGCCGAGCCGGAGAGCCCGGACGCCGCCGCGCTGGGCGCCGCCGCCGCCGTCTTCCGCGCCGCCAACGGCAAGCAGAGCGTCGACTCGGCCCGCGACGCGTGCCTGCGGGTGGCCAGGGCCACCCCGAGCGACCCGACGCCCTGGCTGGGCCTGCTGATCCTGGCCCGCCGCACCGGCACCGACGACGAGCAGGTGCGGGCCTTCGACCAGGTCCGCGGCCGGCACCGCGGCCACCACCACGCGCACTATCTGATGACCCAGTGCCTGGCGGAGCGTCAGAAGACCGACGGCGACGACCCGTTCCACGAGGTCTACGAGTTCGCCGAGTGGGCGGCGGGCGAGGCCGGGCCCGGATCGCCGCTCGCCACCTTGCCGTTGATCGCCCTGGTCGAGCGCTACCGCGCGCTGGCCGCCGCCGGCGCCATGCCGGGCGACCCGGCCCGGCTCCCGTACTGGACCAGCCCGCGGGCCCGCACCAGTCTGCGGTCCGCCTTCGACTGGTGGCTGGACTGGGACAACCGGAGCCATCCGCGGCTGGCCCTGGACCTGAACTACCTCGCCTTCGCCAAGTTCCACTCCGGGGACACGGTCGCCGCCGCGGCCCTGTTCAACCGGATAGGGCCGCTGGCGACCCGCGTCCCGTGGTCGTACCTCGACCGCGACCCGAAGAAGACGTTCCGCGCCGCACGCAACTACGCACTCGGCTTCGGTTCCGCATAGCCCGAACAAGCCCCAACAGGCCCGCATAAACCCCGTACACGCCCGGGACCAGTCCCGGGCAGGTCCCGAACCCGCACCACCTCCACCGGAAGGAACCGCAGCCATGCTGACGGGCAGTACCACCGAGATCAGCACGTTCAAGGGTGAGGACCGCGCCTTGCGCGCGGACCGGATCGGTACTCCGGGCCTTCTCCTGTCGGTCCTCGCGGCGACCGCTCCGCTCATGGTGGTGGCCGGAGTGGTGCCCACCACCTTCGCCGCGGTCGGCGTCGTGGGAGTACCGCTGATCTTCCTCATCCTCGGCGTCGTTCTCGTCCTGTTCAGCTTCGGCTACGCCGAGATGAGCCGTCATGTGCACAACGCGGGCGCCTTCTACGCCTACATAGCGCGCGGCCTCGGCGGCACCGTGGGCGCCGCCGCCTCCTATGTCGCGCTGGCCTCGTACAGCATCCTGCAGTGCGGCATCTACGGCATCTTCGGCTTCGAGATCTCCAGCCAGATCGGTGAGCACTGGCACCACAACATCGACTGGTGGTGGCCGGCGCTGGGCGGCGTACTGATCGCCGGTATCTTCGGCGCCCTCAAGATCGACGTCAACGCCAAGGTCCTCGGCGTGCTGCTGCTCGTCGAGACGCTGCTCATCGTGGTCTTCGACATCAGCTTCCTGTCCGACCCGGGCCCGCAGGGCGTCTCGATGCACGCCTTCAACCCCAGCACCATCACCGGCGCCGGCTTCGGCACCGCGCTGTGCTTCTGCATCGCCGCCTTCACCGGCTTCGAACAGGCCCCGGTCTACGCCGAGGAGACCGCCAAGCCCCAGCGCGTGGTGGCCCGGGTGATGTTCCTGGCGGTCGGATTCGCCACCCTGTTCTTCGCGTTCAGCGCCTGGGCGATCACCGTGGCGGCCGGTCCTTCGAGCGTGGTCGGGGCCGCGCAGAAGAGCCCGACCATGATCTTCGACCTCAACGAGGCACGTATCGGCAACACGTTCACCGACATCCTGAACGTCTTCTTCATCACTGGCATCTTCGCCTCGCTGCTCAGCTTCCACAACGTGGTCGCCCGCTACGCCTTCGCCATGGGCCGCGACGGCCTGCTGCCCGCCGGGGTCAGCCGCACCACCCGCTCCGGCGGCGCTCCGGTCGTCGGCTCGCTCATCCAGACCGTCGTCGCGCTGGTCGTGGTCGCCGCCTTCGCGATCACCGACAACAAGCCGGGCGGCGACCCGTCGTTCGCCCCGATGCTGCGGCTGTTCACCTGGGCGGGCAACATCGGCGCGCTCGGTGTGGTGGTGCTGATGGCGGTCTCGTCGATCGCCATCATCGTGTTCTTCATCAAGCGCGGCGCCGCCCGTGTCCAGGCCTGGCGGCTCGTCACCTCCGGTGTCGCGGCGGTGGCGCTGCTGGTGATCGCCTTCTACGCGGTCAAGGACTTCAAGGTGCTGCTCGGTGTGGACCCCGGGCACGGCCTGCGCTGGATCCTGCCCGGCATCGTCGGCATCGCCGCGCTGGCCGGCCTGATCTACGGGGCGGTGCTGAAGGTGAAGAACCCCACCGCGCACGCCCGGATCGGTCAGGGCAACGAAGCCTTCCAGCTGGACAAGGCCGCCAGCGCGGCGGAGACCTCCGTCTGACCGGGACACCCACGGCCCGCCCGCCCCGCCCACCCGGGCGCGGGCGGGCCGCTGACCGGGCGGCCGGGGGCCGACTGAGCGGGCGCTCAGCCAGCCCTTGCCAAGACTGGAACACGTTCTTAGCATCACTGATGTGACATCAGAACTGTCAGACCGGCCGCCCCCCTCCCCGGCAGCCGGTCCGCTGGCAGGAGTCCGCGTCCTCGAACTGGCCGGGATCGGCCCCGGCCCGTTCGCCGCCATGCTGCTGGCCGACCTCGGCGCCGATGTCGTACGCGTCGACCGTCCCGGCGGCCCGGGCCTCGGCATCGACCCGGCCCGCGACGTCACCAACCGCAACAAGCGCTCGGTCCTCATCGACCTCAAGACCGACGACGGCCCCGGCACCGTACTCGACCTGGCCGAACGCGCCGACATCCTGATCGAGGGCTACCGGCCGGGTGTCGCCGAGCGCCTCGGCGTCGGCCCCGCGGCGTGCCTGGCCCGCAACCCGCGGCTGGTCTACGGCCGGATGACCGGCTGGGGCCAGACCGGTCCGCTCGCCGCGACGGCGGGCCACGACATCGGCTACATCGCCGTCACCGGCGCGCTGGCCCTGACCGGTCCGGCCGGCGCTCCGCCGGTGGCCCCCGCCAATCTGCTCGGCGACTACGCAGGCGGCTCGCTCTACCTCGTCACCGGTGTCCTCGCCGCGCTCCACCACGCCCGGACCGGCGGCCGGGGCCAGGTCGTGGACGCGGCCGTGGTGGACGGCACCGCCCATCTGACCGCGATGATCCACGGCATGCGCGCCGCCGGCGCCTGGCAGGACCGCCGCGGCGCCAATCTGCTGGACGGCGGCGCCCCCTTCTACGGCGTCTACGAGACCGCGGACCGCGGCCATATGGCGGTCGGCGCCCTGGAGCAGCGTTTCTACGACACCTTCGCCGCGCTGCTCGGGCTGACGCCCGGGGAAGCCGGGCTGCGGGCGGACCCGGCACGCTGGGAGGAACTGCGCACCGCCGTCGCCACCCGCTTCCGCACCCGCACCCGCGACGAGTGGACCGGCGTGTTCGAAGGCTCGGACGCCTGCGTGGCCCCGGTGCTCTCCCTGGCGGAGGCGCCCGGCCACCCGCACCTGGCGGCCCGCGGCACTTTCACCGAGGACGCCGGGATCATCCAGCCGGTCCCGGCGCCCCGCTTCTCCGGGACACCGACATCGGTACGCCGCCCGCCCGCGCGGCCGGGAGCGCACACCGCCGGTGTCGCCGGAGACTGGGACGTACCGGCACTGCTCGGCAGACCGGCACCGTAACCGCGACAGCCGACCGGCGGCCATATCCGTACGCCCCCGCCGACCGCGCCGGCCGCGCCGCCCGCCAAGGCCCGCGGGACCCCGGTCCCCCGCAAGGTCCCGGACTCCCGGACACCCCGCCGCCCGGACAGCCCGCCCGCCCCTCACCGAAAGGCACGACGTTGAGCACCGACGCCTACGTCTACGACGCCGTACGCACCCCGCGCGGGCGCGGAAAGGCGACTGGCTCCCTGCACGGCACCAAGCCGATCGACCTCGTGGTCGGCCTCATCCACGAGCTCCGGCGCCGTTTCCCGGACCTGGACCCGGCCGCCATCGACGACATCGTGCTCGGCGTCGTCAGCCCGCTCGGCGACCAGGGCTCGGACATCGCCCGGATCGCGGCCGTCGCCGCCGGGCTGCCGGACAGCGTGGCCGGTGTCCAGGAGAACCGCTTCTGCGCCTCGGGGCTCGAAGCGGTCAACCTGGCCGCCGCCAAGATCCGCTCGGGCTGGGAGGACCTGATCCTGGCCGGCGGCGTCGAGTCCATGTCCCGGGTGGCCATGGGCTCGGACGGCGGCGCCTGGGCGATGGACCCCATGACCTCCTTCCAGGTCGGCTTCATCCCGCAGGGTGTCGGCGCCGACCTGATCGCCACCCTCGGCGGCTGGAGCCGGCACGACGTCGACTCCTACGCCGCCCTGTCCCAGGAGCGCGCCGCCGAGGCCTGGAAGGAAGGCCGCTTCGCCCGCTCGGTGGTCCCGGTGCTGGACGTCAACGGCCTGACGGTCCTCGACCACGACGAGCACATGCGCCCCGGGACCACCCCCGAGTCGCTGGCCGGCCTCAAGCCCTCCTTCGCGACGGTCGGCGAGGCCGGCGGCTTCGACGCGGTGGCCCTGCAGAAATACCACTGGGTGGAGCGGATCGACCATGTCCACCACGCCGGCAACTCCTCCGGCATCGTGGACGGCGCCGCGCTGGTGGCCATCGGCAACCGGGAGACCGGCGAGCGCTACGGGCTGACCCCCAGGGCCCGTATCGTCTCGGCCGCGGTCTGCGGCTCCGAGCCCACCATCATGCTCACCGGACCCGCCCCCGCCTCCCGCAAGGCGCTGGCCAAGGCCGGGCTGACCATCGACGACATCGACCTGATCGAGATGAACGAGGCGTTCGCCGCCGTCGTGCTGCGCTTCGCCTCCGACATGGGAGTGAGCATCGACAAGGTCAACGTCAACGGCGGCGCCATCGCGCTCGGCCACCCGCTCGGCGCCACCGGCGCGATGATCCTGGGCACCCTGATCGACGAACTGGAGCGCCGCGACCAGCGGTACGGGCTCGCCACCCTCTGCGTCGGCGGCGGCATGGGCGTCGCCACCGTCGTCGAACGCCTGTCCTGACCGCCTACGGATCCAACGGAGCACCCGACCATGAGCGAGTCCACCACCATCCGCTGGGAGCAGGACGCCGACGGCGTCGTCACCCTCGTCCTGGACGACCCCGACCAGTCCGCCAACACCATGAACGCGGCCTTCGCCGACTCCCTGGACGCCGTACTCGACCGGCTGGACACCGAGCTCGACCGGATCACCGGTGTCATCATCACCTCGGCGAAGAAGACCTTCTTCGCCGGCGGCGACCTGCGGGACCTGATCCGCGCCACCCCGGACGACGCCCAGCGGGTCTTCGCCGGCTCGATGCGCGTCAGGAGCCGCCTGCGGCGGCTGGAGACCCTCGGCAAGCCGGTCGTGGCGGCCATCAACGGCGCCGCCCTCGGCGGCGGTTACGAGATCGCGCTCGCCTGCCACCACCGCATCGCCCTCGACACGCCCGGCACCCGGATCGGCTGCCCCGAGGTCACCCTGGGCCTGCTGCCCGGCGGCGGCGGTGTGGTCCGTACCGTACGGCTGCTCGGCATCGCCGACGCGCTGCTCACCGTGCTGCTCCAGGGCCGCCAGTACTCCGCCCGGCGCGCCCTGGAGGCCGGGCTGATCCATGAGGTGGCCACCGACCGCGACGCCATGCTGGACAGCGCCCGCGCCTTCATCCGGGCCAACCCCGACGCCCGCCAGCCGTGGGACGCCCCCGGCTACAAGATCCCCGGCGGCACCCCGAAGAGCCCGTCCTTCGCCGCCAACCTGCCGGCCTTCCCGGCCAACCTGACCAAGCAACTGGCCGGCGCGCCCTACCCGGCGCCCCGCTCCATCCTGGCCGCCGCCGTGGAGAGCGCCCAGGTCGACATCGACACCGCCTTCACCATCGAGGGGCGCTACTTCACCGAACTGGCCTGCGGCCCCACTTCGAAGAACATGATCCAGGCCTTCTTCTTCGACATGCAGGCGGTCAACTCCGGCGCCAGCCGGCCCAAGGACGTCCCCGCCCGCCAGGTGACCAGGGTCGCCGTCCTCGGCGCCGGCATGATGGGCGCGGGAATCGCCTACTCCTGCGCCCGGGCCGGCCTCGACGTGGTGCTCAAGGACGTCACCCAGGAGGCCGCCGACCGCGGCAAGGCGCATTCCGCCGCTCTGCTCGACAAGGCGCTCGCCAAGGGCCGCACCACGCCGCGCAAGCGGGACGAGCTGCTGGCCAGGATCACCCCCACCGCCGACCCGGCCGACCTCGCGGGCTGCGACGCGGTGATCGAGGCGGTCTTCGAGGACGCGGGCCTCAAGCACAAGGTGTTCCAGGAGATCGAGGGGATCGTGGCGCCCGACGCGCTGCTGTGCTCCAACACCTCCACCCTGCCCATCGGCCTGCTCGCCGAAGGCGTCCGGCGGCAGCGGGACTTCATCGGCCTGCACTTCTTCTCACCGGTGGACAGGATGCCGCTGGTGGAGATCATCCGCGGCGAGCGGACCGGCGACGAGGCGCTGGCCCGCGCCTTCGACCTGGTCCGGCAGATCCGCAAGACCCCGATCGTGGTCAACGACTCGCGCGGCTTCTTCACCTCCCGCGTCATCGGCCAGTTCATCAACGAGGGCGTCGCCATGGTCGGCGAGGGCGTCCCCGCCGCCTCGGTCGAGCAGGCGGCGGCCCAGGCCGGCTACCCCGCCAAGGTGCTCTCGCTGCTGGACGAGCTGACCCTGACCCTGCCGCGCAGGATCCGCCGCGAGGCCCGCGAGGCGGTCGAGGCCGCCGGCGGCAGCTGGCGGGAACACCCCGCCGAGCGGGTCATCGACCGGATGGTGGACGAGTTCGGCCGCCCGGGGCGCAGCGGCGGCGCCGGATTCTACGACTACCAGGACGGCCGCCGCACCGGGCTCTGGCCGGGCCTGGCCGAGCACTTCGGAGCCGCGGCAGACCGCGCCCCCGGGGACCGCACCGGCCGGCCGGCCGGGCAGATCCCGTTCACCGACATGCGGGAACGGATGCTGTTCGCCGAATCGCTCGACACCGTACGGCTGCTGGAGGAGGGCGTCCTCACCTCCGTCGCCGACGCCAACATCGGCTCGCTGCTGGGCATCGGCTTCCCGGCCTGGACCGGCGGCGTCCTGCAGTACATCAACGGCTACCCGGGCGGCCCGGCCGGATTCACCGCCCGGGCACGGGAGCTGGCGGCGGCCTACGGGGAGCGCTTCACCCCGCCGGCGCTGCTGGTGGCCACGGCGGAGGCGGGCGAGCGGTTCACCGACGCCCGGGCGGCGCCGGCCGGTTCCCCCTCCCAGGCCCAGGCCTAGGACGCAGACGGGCGCGGGCCCGGCCGGGAATCCGGCCAGGCCCGCACCTCCTCCCGCAGCGTGCGCTGAAAGGCCGTCACCAGCGCCTGCACGACCAGCGGTTGCATCTGCGCCGACAGCGAGCGCATCGCGGCGACCTGCTCCGGGCGCGGCACCTCGTCGCGGAAGACGCGGCCGATCTCACGGGCCGCCGCCCGGGCGTGCTCCAGCATCACCTCACGGGCCGCCAGGATCGCCTCCACCGGGATCGGCATGTCCAGCAGCCGCATCCCCAGGTGCAGGATGCCGGGGTCCACCCGGAAGGCGTCCGGATCGCCGGTGCGCTCCAGGACGTTCATCGCCGCCAGCCGGTCGAGGTCCGCCTCCGCCAGCGGGCGCCCCGCCCGCCGCTCCAGCTTCTCCCGGTCGATGTCCTCGATGCCCTCCGGCAGCCAGGACGCCACCAGGGCCCGGTGGATCGCCAGATCGTGGGCGGTGATGCCGTCCGGGAGCTGCCGCAGATACCGCTCGATCGCGGCCAGCGTCAGACCCTGGCTCCGCAACTCCTCGATCAGCGCCAGCCGGGACAGGTGCTCGGGCCCGTATCTGCCCACCCGGCGCGGCCCGATGGCGGGCGGCGGCAGCAGACCGCGGGCGCCGTAGAAGCGGACGGTACGCACCGTCACCCCGGCGCGGGCGGCCAGCTCGTCGACGGTGAGACCGGTCTCGCGCACCGGAACAGTATCGCCGCGCCACCAGCCCGGTGAAAGGCCGCACGGACGCGGCGGGATGCCCGGGTGCCCGGGGCGCGCCGGCCCGCCGCGCGGACCTCGCGGCAGGTGGCACGGACGGCGGCACGGCGGGCCGAAGTGCCGCGGCGGTCCGCCGCCGCCCGGACCGTACGCTGACCTGATGCGTCTTCACGCGGTCCGGACCCCGCTGCGGGCGGCCCTGATCCTGCTGCTGCTCGGCTGCTGCCTGTCGTGCTCCGGCGGTGCGGAAGCGCGCCCGCCGGCGGCCTTGCCCGGATTCCCGGCCGGCGCCGCCGGAGTGGGCGACCGGCTCTTCCCGGACGCGGGAAACGGCGGCTACGACGTCACCCACTACGGCCTCGACCTGTCCTACGACCCCGGAACCGGACGGCTCACCGGCACGGCCGAGATCACCGCGACCGCCACCGCGGACCTGGGCCGCTTCGACCTCGACCTCTCGGGGCTGCATGTCGGCCGGGTCACCGTCGACGGCCGACCGGCCGCCGAGGGCCGCTCCGGAACGGAGCTGGTGGTACGCCCGGCGCGATCGCTGCGGCGCGGCGACCGCTTCGAGACGACAGTGGACTACGCGGGCGTACCGAAACCGCTCACCGACCCGGACGGCTCGCACGAGGGATGGCTCAGCACCGGCGACGGAGCGCTGGCGCTCGGCGAACCGCTCGGCTCGATGACGTGGTTCCCCGGGAACGACCACCCCTCGGACAAGGCCGCCTACGACATCACCGTCTCCGTCCCCGACGGTCTGACCGCGGTGTCCAACGGCGAACTGGCCAGCCGCGCCGGCTCCCGCGGCCGGACCTCCTTCCACTGGCGCACCACCGAGCCGATGGCCAGCTATCTGGCCACCGTCGCCATCGGGCACTACACCGTCACCCGGTCCCGTACGCCCGGCGCGGTGCCGCTCTACGTCGCGGTCGACCCGCGCTCCGACGACCGGCAGACCGCCGCGGCCATGCGACGCATCCCCGAGATCCTGGCCTGGGAGAGCGGCCTGTTCGGAGCCTTCCCCTTCCAGTCGTCGGGCGCGATCGTCGCCCATCTGCCGGGCGGCGAGGGCGGATACGCGCTGGAGACCCAGAACCGCCCGGTCTTCCCGGGCGACAGCGGACCGCCGGCCGTGGCGGTCGGCACCCTCGTCCACGAGCTGTCCCACCAGTGGTTCGGCGACTGGACCACGCCGAGCAGCTGGCAGGACATCTGGCTCAACGAAGGCTTCGCCACTTACACCGAGTGGCTCTGGACCGAGCACGAGGGCGGCGCGTCCCTGGCACGGAGCGCCGCCGCGGCCTTCGCCGACCCCGGCAACTGGACCTTCGCCCCGGCCGCACCGACCGCGTCCCGCCTCTTCGCGCCCCCGGTCTACGAACGCGGCGCCCTCGTCCTCTACCAGCTCCACCGGGCCCTGGGCGACAAGGCGTTCGCCGCGCTGCTGCGCGACTGGCCCGCCGCCCACCCGCACGGCAACGCCTCCACCGCCGAATTCGCCGCCTTCTGCGGCCGCCTGACCGGCAAGGATCTCAGCCCGCTGTTCTCCACTTGGCTCTACGGCGGCGCGAAGCCCGCGCGGCTGTGAGACCGCCGGGCGCCTGACGGCGGAAAACCGGAGGAGAACCGCCCCCGCCCGGTGCCAGGATGAACGGCGTGACGACCAACAACACGAGGCCGAACGGCACGAGGACGAACGCCGTGCCCGCGGCCGGCTGGACGGTGGCCCCGCACCCGGTGTCCGCCCCCGAATCCGCCGCCCTGCTGCGCCGCTACTACACCGAGCTGATCGTCCGCTACTACGGCCGGCCCACCACCGACGAGGAGGTCACCGCCACCCTGGCCGAGATGCCCAGTGACGATCTGGTCCGCCCGACCGGTGAATTCCTGGTCGCCCGCCGCGACGGCCTGCCCGTCGGCTGCGTCGGCCTGCGCGTGCTGGACGCGGCCACCGTCGAGATGACCCGGATGTTCGTCGGCCCCGAGGCGCGCGGCCAGGGAGTCTCCGCGCTGCTGATCGACGCGGTGGAACGGCTCGCCGTGGCGGGCTTCGGCGCCGGGCGGATCCGCCTCGACACCCGCAAGGACCTGGTGGAGGCGCGCGCGCTCTACGCCGGACAGGGCTATGTCGAGATCGAGCCGTACAACGGCAACTCGCTCGCCGACCACTGGTTCGAGAAGAAGCTGCACCGACCTGGATAATGCGGTCAGAAGTCCAGCGAAGAGAGCGGGTTCAGCATCGTGACGACGTCGGCAGTGAGGTCGGTCGAGGCCAGGATCGCCGAGGAGCTCGGCGTACGCGAGGGGCAGGTGCACGCGGCCGTCGACCTGCTCGACGGCGGGGCGACGGTGCCCTTCATCGCGCGCTACCGCAAGGAGGCCACCGGCACCCTCGACGACGAGCAGCTGCGCAACCTGGAGGAGCGGCTGCGCTATCTGCGGGAGCTGGACGAGCGGCGCGCGGCCGTACTGGAGTCCATCGAGTCGCAGGGCAAGCTGGACGACGCGCTCAAGGCGCAGATCATGGCCGCCGACTCCAAGGCGCGCCTTGAGGACATCTACCTGCCGTACAAGCCCAAGCGCCGCACCAAGGCCCAGATCGCCCGCGAGGCCGGCCTGGAACCCCTGGCCGAGGTGCTGCTCGCCGACCCGGGCCTGGACCCGCAGACGCGGGCGGCCGCCTATGTCGACGCCGACAAGGGCGTCGCCGACGCCGCGGCGGCCCTGGAGGGCGCGCGGGCCATCCTCACCGAGCGGTTCTCCGAGGACGCCGACCTGGTGGGGGAGCTGCGCACCCGGATGTGGAGCAAGGGCCGGCTGACCGCGAAGGTGCGGGAGGGCAAGGAGGAGGCCGGCGCGAAGTTCTCCGACTACTTCGACTTCGGCGAACCCTTCACCAAGCTGCCCTCGCACCGGGTGCTGGCGATGCTGCGCGGCGAGAAGGAAGAGGTGCTCGACCTCACCATGGAGCCGGAGGAGCCCGCCGAGGGCCCGACCAGCTTCGAGCGTCGCATCGCCCAGCGATTCGACATCGCCGACCGCGGCCGGCCGGGCGACAAATGGCTCGCCGACACCGTGCGCTGGGCCTGGCGCACCCGCTTCCTGGTCCGGCTCGGCATCGACCTGCGGGTGCGGCTGCGCCAGGAGGCCGAGGACGAGGCGGTCCGGGTCTTCGCCGCGAACCTCCGCGACCTGCTGCTGGCCGCGCCGGCCGGCACCCGCGCCACCATGGGCCTGGACCCGGGCCTGCGGACCGGCGTCAAGGTGGCGGTGGTCGACAGCACCGGCAAGGTGGTGGCCACCGACACCATCTATCCGCACGCCCCCCGCAACCGCTGGGACGACTCGCTGGCCACCCTCGCCCGGCTCGCCGCCGCCCACCGGGTGGACCTGATCGCGATCGGCAACGGCACCGCGTCCCGCGAGACCGACAAGCTCGCCGCCGAGCTGATCGCCGCGCACCCGGACCTGAAACTCACCAAGGCCGTGGTCTCCGAGGCCGGCGCCTCGGTCTACTCCGCCTCCGCCTACGCCTCCGCCGAACTCCCCGGCATGGACGTCTCGCTGCGCGGCGCGGTGTCCATCGCCCGCCGTCTGCAGGACCCGCTGGCCGAACTGGTCAAGATCGACCCGCGGTCGATCGGCGTCGGCCAGTACCAGCACGACCTGTCCGAGGCGAAGCTGTCCCGCTCGCTGGACGCGGTGGTCGAGGACTGCGTGAACGGCGTCGGCGTGGACGTCAACACCGCCTCGGTACCGCTGCTGCGCCGGGTCTCCGGCATCACCGAGGGCCTGGCCGCCAACATCGTCGCCCACCGCGACACCAACGGCCCCTTCCGTACCCGCAAGGACCTCAAGGAGGTGGCCAGGCTCGGCCCGAAGGCGTACGAGCAGTGCGCCGGCTTCCTGCGCATCCAGGGCGGCGACGACCCGCTCGACGCGTCCAGCGTGCACCCCGAGTCGTATCCGGTGGTGCGGCGGATGAGCGCCACCGCCGGCACCGGGATCGCCGGCCTGGTCGGCAACGCGGGTGTGCTGCGCACCCTGCGGCCGCAGGACTTCGTCGACGAGTCCTTCGGTCTGCCGACGGTCACCGACATCCTGGCCGAGCTGGAGAAGCCCGGCCGCGACCCCCGGCCCGCCTTCAAGACCGCGACCTTCAAGGAGGGCGTCGAGGAGATGAAGGACCTGCGGCCGGGGATGCTGCTGGAGGGCGTGGTCACCAATGTGGCCGCCTTCGGCGCCTTCGTGGACGTCGGTGTCCACCAGGACGGGCTGGTGCACGTCTCGGCGCTGTCCGACTCCTATGTGTCCGACCCGCGCGAGGTCGTCAAGCCCGGTGACATCGTGCGGGTCAAGGTGCTGGACATCGATCTGCCGCGCAAGCGGATCTCACTGACGCTGCGCCTCAACGACGAGGCCGGCGCGGGAGGCGGCGGCCGGCCGCGGGGCGGCGCCGGCGGCGAGCGCCAGGGCGGCGCCCCGCCGCGGCAGGCCAGCCGCGGGGGTCAGGGCGGCGGTCAGGGCGGCGGTCAGGGCGGCGGCCGGCGCGGCGGCGGACCGGGCTCGGGGGCCGGGCAGCCGACCGCGGGCGGCGGGGCGATGGCGGACGCCCTGCGGCGGGCGGGGCTGACGGGGGGAAAGTAACCGGAGCGCCCTCTGTTGACGTGACCCGGCCAGGCGCTAGCCTCCCCGGGTGATCTCAAAGACGCGGGTACCCCGCATTCCGTGGATCTCCGTGCTGGTGGCGGTACTCGCCGCCCTGGCCGCCGCACTCGTCGCCCCCGGCACCGCCGCCCACGCGGCCGGCACCGGGGGCGGCACCGTGCGGCACGGCCTCAGCCAACCCGACTACTCCTACGCCGACGCCATCCGTGAGGCCGTCTGGGTGGACACCGGTCTCGACGGCGACGGGGACGGCCGCGGCGACCGCGTGGCCGTGGACATCGTGCGGCCCGCCGAGCCGGCGAAGGCCGGCCGCAAGGTCCCCGTCATCATGGACGCCAGCCCGTACTACTCCTGCTGCGGGCGCGGCAACGAGAGCCAGGTCAAGACGTACGACGCCGCCGGGAACATCGTCCAGGCGCCGCTGTTCTACGACAACTACTTCGTGCCGCGCGGCTACGCCACCGTGCTCGTCGACCTGGCGGGCACCGACCGCTCCGACGGCTGCGTCGACGTCGGCGGCCCGTCCGACGTCCAGTCCGCGAAAGCGGTGGTGGACTGGCTGAACGGCCGCGCCAAGGGCTACAGCGCCCGCACCGGCGGCAACGGCGTCAAGGCCACCTGGACCAACGGCGCGGTCGGCATGATCGGCAAGAGCTGGGACGGCACCATCGCCAACGGCGTCGCCGCGACCGGCGTGGCCGGACTGAAGACCATCGTGCCGATCAGCTCCATCTCGTCCTGGTACGACTACTACTTCCACCAGGGCGCCCCGCTCCAGGACGGCCCCGAGTGGCTCTCGGACTACGTGGAGAGCGACAGCGCGCACGCCGCCTGCGCCGCCGAGCAGCAGAAGATCATCGACGGCTCGCCGCGCACCGGCGACTGGACCCCGTTCTGGACCGCGCGGGACTACGTGAAGGACGCCGGCAAGGTACGCGCCAGTGTCTTCGCGGTGCAGGGCATGCAGGACCTCAACGTCCGCACCAAGAACTTCGGCCAGTGGTGGCAGGCGCTGTCCGCGCAGGGCGTCGAGCGCAAGGTGTGGCTGTCGCAGACCGGCCACGTCGACCCCTTCGACTACCGCCGCTCGGCCTGGGTGCCCACCCTCCAGCGCTGGTTCGACCACTATCTGCTGGGGGTCGACAACGGCATCCAGCGTGAGCCGATGGCCGACATCGAGCGGGCCGTGGACCACTGGACCACCGATCCGGCGTGGCCCGCGCCCGCCACCCGCGACACCGCGCTGACGCTCGGCGCGACCGGCACCGACGGCCTGGGCACCCTCGGGGCGCGGCCGGCCGCGGCCGGTGCGGAGTCCTTCACCGACGATCCGGACCTGTGGGAGGAGGACTGGGCCGCCGCGGCCGACACCGCCACCCCGGAGAAGACCGTCTTCACCACCGGCGTGCTGGCCAAGGACCTGCGGATCTCCGGCGGCGGCACGGTCACCGTCACCGCCAGCTCGTCGACCACCAGTGCCCACCTGTCCGCCGTGCTCGTCGACCTCGGTCCCGAGACCATCCGCGACTACCTCGGCGGCGGCGAGGGCATCACCACCCTCGACACGCGCTCCTGCTACGGGGCCGCCACCGCCGGTGACAGCCCCTGCTTCCTGGACACCGCGGCCGACACCGAGACCGTCGACCACAATGTGTTCAGCCGCGGCTGGGCCGATCTCGGCCACTACCGGTCGCTCGCCCACGGGGTGCCGCTGACTCCCGGCAAGCCCTGCACCATGACCATCCAGCTGGCCGCCACCGACCATGTCGTACCGGCGGGGCACCGGCTCGCGCTCATCGTCGCCGGTACGGACGGCGGGCTCATCCTGCCGCCCGACACCACGCCCAGGGTGACCGTCGACCTGGCCCGGTCGGTCGTGCGCCTGCCGCTGGTCGGCGGCGCCGCGAGCCTGCGGACGACGCCGGCCGGGAGCACCCCGCGCGGCCTGTCCGCCCGGCGCCCCGCGGCCCCGGCGCCTTCCTTCGCGGGGGCGGCGGACCTGGGCTGACCCCGGCGCGGCGGTCTTTTCGCCCCGCTACGTCAAGAAGACGACAAAACGGTGAAAAGACCGCCGCCGGGCACATCGGCGGGAACCAGGGCGGTCCGCGGCGCGTTCCTCTGGGTACGTACGGATGGACGCGGCGCGGGCCGTCGCGAGATGGAGGCGGGGACATGTCGAGTCGAGCGAAGCTCGCAGTCGGTGGCGCGGTCGTGGGGCTGATCCTGCTGATCTGGGTGCCGTGGTGGGTGACTTTCCTGATCATCGTCGGAGTCCCGGCGGTCGCCTACATGACCCTGGACTCCTCCCAGCGGCGCCGGCTGCGCGGCGTGGGGCGCCGGCAAATCGGTCGCTGACCGGGGCCGGACCCCGCTAGGGTGCGAGCGCGGTCAGGGCATCCGATCGAGGGGAAAGACGTCTCATGACCATCGGTACGGTCGTGGCGGTCAGCCGTGACGACCAGCATCGGTTCAGCAAGGCCAACCAGGACAGCATCAGGCTGCTCAGCGGCCTCGGTGTCGAGGGCGACGCGCATCTGGGTGTGACCGTCCAGCACCTGTCCCGGATCGCCCAGGACCCCACCGAGCCCAATCTGCGGCAGGTCCACCTCATCCACGACGAGCTGTTCACCGAACTGCGCGCCGCCGGATACGAGATCGCCCCGGGCGACCTCGGGGAGAACGTCACGACACACGGCGTCGACCTGCTCGCCCTCCCGGTGGGTACGCGGCTTCGCCTCGGGCCGGACGCGGTCGTCGAGATCACCGGCCTGCGCAACCCCTGCCGCCAGATCGACCGCTTCCGCGGCGGCCTGCTCAAGCAGGTCGTCAGCCGCGACGAGGCCGGCCGGATCGTCCGCAAGAGCGGTGTGATGGCCGTCGTCCTGGAACCCGGCGAGATCCACCCGGGTGACGCGATCCACGTCGACCTCCCGGCCACCCCGCACCGCCCGCTGGAACGGGTCTGATCCCGCGATGGACCGCGTGAGCCCGCCCCGGCGGACCCCGGCCGCCGCCGTCCGCTCGGTGGACGACCTGGTCGCCCTCACCGCCACCGGTGCCCGGGTGAAGTACCTCCACTTCTGGAGCCATCGACCGCGACACGACGCCCGCCCGGGCCCGGGCTGTCTCAGCCAGTGGTGGCCGTCCCCTTTCACCGTGGACGGCGTCCGCTATGCCACCGCCGAGCACTGGATGATGGCGGGCAAGGCGCGGCTCTTCGGGGACGCGGACGCGGAGCGGCGGATCCGGGCGGCCGTGCACCCCAAGGCGGCCAAGGACGCCGGCCGTACCGTCCGAGACTTCGACGAAGCGGTGTGGGTCCGCGAACGGTTCCCCCTGGTCGTGGAAGGCAGCGTGCACAAGTTCGCCGCCCACCCCGGCCTACGCGCCTTCCTGCTCGGCACCGGCGGCCGCGTACTGGTCGAAGCCAGTGCGGTGGACCGGATCTGGGGCATCGGGCTGGCCGCCGACGATACCCGAGCCGCCACCCCCGCGGCCTGGCGCGGACTCAATCTGCTGGGCTTCGCACTGATGGAGGCGCGGGACCGGCTGGCCGCGGACCCGCACCCGTAGAGTTCGGTGCAGCCGCACGGGCTCGCGCACACCACCCCGTACGGTCACCGGCGACGTCGAGGGACAGCCGTAGAGGGACAGGGAGCCGCGGGAGATGACGGAACGTCTGGTCGTGATCGGCGGCGACGCCACCGGCATGTCGGCGGCCTCGCAGGCCCGGCGCCGCAGATCCGCGAGCGAACTGGAGATCGTCGCCTTCGAGCGCGGCCACCGCACGTCCTACTCCGCCTGCGGCATCCCGTACTGGATCGCGGGTGACACCAACGGCCCCGACGCGCTGATCGCCCGGACCCCCGACGAGCACCGCGCCCGCGACATCGACGTACGGCTCGGCACCGAGGTGACCGAGGTGGACCCGGCGGGCGGCCGGGTCCGCAGCCGGGACGCCGACGGCCGCGAGGAGTGGACCGGCTACGACCACCTGGTGATCGCCACCGGCGCCGTACCGGTGCGCCCGCCCATCCCCGGTATCGACGCCCCCGGCGTCTACGGCGTGCAGACGCTGGGGGACGGCGAGGCCGCGCTGCTCGGCCTCGACCGGACCGAGGTACGGCGGGCGGTCGTGGTGGGCGGCGGCTACATCGGGGTCGAGATGGCCGAGGCGATGCTGCGGCACGGCCTGGAAGTGACCCTGGTGGACCGGGACGAGCAGCCGATGAGCACCCTCGACCCCGACATGGGACGGCTGGTGCGCGACGCGCTGGAGGGCCTCGGAGTCCGGGTCGTGTCCGGCGTGACCGTACGCGCGGTGCTCACCGGCGACGACGGCCGCGCCCGGGCGGTGGAGACCGACGAGGGCGAGTTCCCGGCCGAGATCGTGGTGCTGGGCCTCGGGGTGCGTCCGGGCACCGATCTCGCCCGGGCCGCCGGGCTGCCGCTGGGGGCGCACGGCGGACTGCTCACCGACCGCGCGATGCGGGTGCGCGGCACCGAGCGGGTGTGGGCCGGCGGCGACTGCGTGGAAGTGCTCAACCTCGTCTCCGGCGCCCTCCAGCACATCGCGCTCGGCACCCACGCCAACAAGCACGGCCGGATCATCGGCACCAACATCGGCGGCGGCTACGCCACCTTCCCCGGCGTCGTGGGCACCGCGGTCAGCAAGGTGTGCGATGTGGAACTCGCCAGGACCGGGCTGCTGGAAGCCCAGGCGCGGGCCGCGGGCCTGGAATTCGTGACCGCGCTCATCGAGTCCACCAGCCGGGCCGGCTACTTCCCCGACACCGCCACGATGACGGTCAAGATGCTCGCCGAACGCGGCACCGGCCGCCTGCTCGGCGTGCAGATCATCGGGCGGGAGGGCGCGGCCAAACGCGTCGACATCGCGGCGGTCGCCCTCACCGCGGGCATGACGGTCGGCCAGATGGTCGACCTGGACCTCGGCTACGCCCCGCCCTTCTCCCCGGTGTGGGACCCGATCCTGGTCGCCGCGCGCAAGGCGGCCGACGCGGTGGCGGCCGACATCAGGAAGGCGTGACGGCGGCGGCAGGCGACAGGGAAGCGGCCAGCTCCCCGAGCGCTTCCAGCAGCGGCGGCAGCGACGGCCCGCGTCCCACCGGCAGCACCTCGCCGGGAGCCTCGTCCAGCAGCACGAACGCCATGTCGTCGGTCCGCGCCACCAGGCTCCAGCCGGGACCGTCGGCCCGCAGCGCGCCGTACGCGCTGCGCACCCTGCCCGGCGGCGGCGTCCGCCGCAGATAGTCCTCGGCGGCGGCGAGCGCGCGGCGCACGCCGCTGTGGGACAGGCCGGGGCGCGCCGATCCGTCAGCCTGCCCGGTCGCGGCGGTGGGTCCGGTGGGGGCCGCGCCGTGCGCGTCCGCCGTGCGGGCCGCGGGCGCGGCTCGGTCCCCGGCAGGACCCGGGACGGCAGGGGCTTCGCGGTCGGAGCCGTCCCCGGAGGCGTCCTGCGCGCCGTCGAACCGGTCGCGCCACTCCCGCCAGCGGACCGCGATCCCGTCCGCGCCTAGGCGGCGCTGCGCGGGCCCCCACACCGAGATGTCCGGCGGCGCCAGCGGCGGCCGGCCACCGGTCGCCTCGTCCGGGTCGTACGGCTCCGGCAGGCCCGGTACGGAGACGGCCACCGCCAGCGGCCAGCCCGGCAGTGACGCGACGACGCTGTCCTGGTCGGGGGAGAGGTCGTAGGGCAGGCCGCAGTCCCAGGCCGCCAGCGCGCAGGCCACCATGGCGGTGTCCGCGGTGGCCACCGTCCAGCGGGCGCCCGTCCCGTCCTGGCCGAACACCAGGCCGTAGCCGGTGTCCGGAGACGCCAGGCCGAGCTGCGCGCAGGCGGCTGGATAGTCGTCCCCCAGCACGCCGGGGAACCGACCCGGCGTCAGCATCGCCGCGGTCAGCACGAACAGCGCGTCCTCGTGCTCCGCCAGCCCGTCCGCGGCCATCGGCCCGCTCCCTCCCGTCCCGGTCCGCGCACCTTAACCAGCCGGTAACCTCCCCGTCGAGAGCCCGCGCCTCCCTCAGCGGAAATCCGCCGGTCCGGTCCGCCGGCCCGCCGGTCCCGCGGTCGGATCCGGCCCCACGGTCCGGCGGATCGTGCCCGGCCCCTACGGTCCGGCGGGAGGAGCGAAAGCTCAGCCCGGCCGTCTGACCGCGATCGCCAGATAGCGCTCGTCGGAGTCGTCCAGCAGCGACAACTCCCATCCGGCGCCGTCGAGCAGCTGGCCCAGCCGCGGCTGGGCGCGTACGTCGTCGGCGCGCAGTTCATGACCGCGCCGCGCGGCCAGCGCCGCTCGGCCGAGCGGGTGGAACAGCGCGAGCCGGCCGCCCGTCCGGGTCACCCTGGCCAATTCCCGCAGTCCTGCCGCCGGGTCGGGCAGATGGTGGACGAGACCGGCCGCGAAGACAGCGTCGAGGCGGCCGTCCCGCAGCGGCAGCCGCGAACTGTCCGCCTCGATCAACGCGCCGGAGCCGGTGCGGCCCAGGCCGGCGGCCTCGTGCAGCATCTCCGGCGTGAGGTCGACACCGAGGACCGCACCGGACGCGCCGACCGCGGCCCGCAGGAGCGGCAGCGCCCGCGCCGTCCCGCACCCCGCGTCGAGCACCCGGCCGCCGGGCCGCAGGCCCAGCCCGGCGACCGCCGCGGTATAGGCCGGGGTGTCGTCGGGGAAGCGCTTCTCCCACCCGGCCGCCCGTGGCGCGAAGAACGCGGTGATCTCCCGCCGTCCGGCCTGCCCGGCGGCCCCGGTGCGAGCGCTCCGCCCGGGCTCGATGGGGTCGCTGGTGGCCATGCATCATGGTGGCATGATCAGCCTGCGCTCCATCGCCCTTTTCATCCTCGCCGCGATCCTCGAGATCGGTGGCGCGTGGCTGATCTGGCAGGGAGTGCGCGAGCACCGGGGGATCGGCTGGGTGGGCGCCGGGGTGGTCTCCCTGGGACTCTACGGCTTCGTGGCCACCCTCCAGCCCGACGCCTCCTTCGGGCGGATCCTGGCCGCCTACGGCGGTGTGTTCGTGGCCGGTTCCCTGCTGTGGGCGGCGGTCGCGGACGGCTACCGGCCGGATCGGTTCGACATCACCGGCGCGCTGATCTGTCTGGCGGGGGTCGGGGTCATCATGTACGCGCCGCGCGGGAGATGACGCCTTCCCCCCTCCCCGCCGCGGTTCGCGCCCCGCTTCCCGGCCCCCTTCCCCCTTGCGCTGCGGATTCCCTTGCGCCCCTCTGATCCCTCGGGCTCCTGCCGTCCCTGCCGTGCCGGCCTCTCGGCGCGGCTGATCGGCGCCAACCGGGGAGGGGGGGTTGCCGTCCCGGGCCGTCCGTACCAGGCTGCCTAGCGCAGCGGAGACGGGAGGCAGGCGATGACGGTGAGCAAGGGGCTCGCGTGGTTGCTGGACGACCTGACGCAGCGGGTGCCGCATGTGCGGCACGCGCTTGTCCTGTCCAACGACGGGCTGGTCACCGGCGTCAGCGGCGATCTGGACCGGCCGACCGCTGAGCACCTGGCCGCTGTCTCCTCCGGCTTCCACAGCCTCGCCAAGGGGGCGGGGCGCCATTTCGGGACCGGCGGCGTGCGGCAGACCATGATCGAGTTCGATGAGGGGTTCCTTTTCGTCACGGCGGCGGGGGACGGCAGTTGCCTGTCCGTGCTCAGCGGCATGGAGGCGGACGTCGGCCAGGTCGCGTACGAGATGACGCTGCTGGTGCACCGGGTCGGTGAGCATCTCGGGGTGCCGCCGCGGCAGAGCGAGGCGCCGTTCTGAGGTCGCCGGTCGTTTTCTCCCTGGTCGACGGGGGTGGCCCGGGTCGGCCGGACCGGCCGGGCGGCAGGATTCGCTGAGTTGTCCACAGCCTCGCTGACGCGGTGTCGCGACTCGCACTAGATTGATCACTGTCAGTGATCGAACAGGTGTGGGGGAGTGATGGCAGTGAAGACGGTCAAGTCGGCGCGGGACGGGAAGACCGCGAAGACCGCCGAGTCCGCGACAGCGGCGAGGACCGCTGAGGCGACCGAAGCCTCGAAGGGGCCGGCGCGGGCCGGCCGGGGGACGCGGCCGGAGGGGAATGCGGCGCGGGCGGTCGGGCGACGGGTCGGCACGCCGGAGGGCGTGATGGCACCGCCGCGGCCCGATACCGGCGCGGCTGTGCCCGATCTGCTGAGCCTCGACCGGGCGAGGGACGAACTGGGCCTGGAGTACGGCGCGTTCGAGGTCGCGCTGCAGACCGGCGAGGTGCCCGGCGTCGCCTGCGGACCGGGTCAGTGGAAGGTGCCCGCCGAGGCCGTCGCCCGGCTGCGCGCCGCGAAGGACCATCCGGAACCCCTGCTCGCCCGGCTGCGTCTGGTGAACAGCGACGAGGCCGCGAAACTGCTCGGCGTGGGCCGGGAGCGCTTCGTCCGGCTCGCCAGAGCGGGATACGTCCGCCCGATCCGCTGGTACGTCAATCAGTACCGGGCCGTGGTGTGGATCTATCTCGCCCGGGAAGTCACGGAGTTCGCCGACCGCTGCCCCGCGCTGCTGAACGGGCCGCTGCCAGCGCCGCTGCGGGATGCGGTCGCGGCCGGCCAGGACCGGCGACCGCGCGGCTGGCGGGAGCGCCGGGTGGAGCAACTCGTGCGGGACGCCTACGGCGCCTGGGAGGAGGCCGCGATCTGGGCGGCGCTGCTGGGCCCGGAGACCGTCACCGGCGCCGTACCCGACGCCCGGGAACGGGGCTGTCTGAGACGGCTGCGGGGAGAACTGCCGCCGGGCCGGGTCGGGCGCGCCTCGGCGGAGCGGATCAGGGAGTTCACCACGGCCGACGACCCGGACGAGATCGGCGCCGCACTGCTCGCCCTGTCCGGTGCGCTCGGCAGAGCCCGCGCCCTGCGGCCCGCGCCCGGCCCCTTCCACGGACCCGGGCCGGTCAGGCCGCGGCCGGCGTCGCCGGGCCGGCCGGCCCGGGTGACGGCGGCACCCGGTGTACGGCGAGGACTGCGCGGGCTGCTGCGGGGGCGGCGGTCAGTCCCCGATCTTGCGGAACAGCCCTTCCTGCATCACGGAGACCAGCAGTCGTCCCCGGCGGTCGAAGATCTGACCGCGCGCCAGACCGCGGGCGCCGGTCGCGATGGGTGACTCCTGCTGGTAGAGGAACCACTCGTCGGTGCGAAAGGGCCGGTGGAACCACATGGCGTGGTCCAGCGACGCCATGTCGAAGCCACGCGGACCCCACAGGGGTTCGACGGGTACCCGGACCGCGTCCAGCAGCATCATGTCGCTGGCGTAGGTGAGCGCGCAGGTGTGCACGAGCGGATCGTCACCCAGCGGTCCCATCGCGCGCATCCACACCGCGCTGCGCGGCTCGGCGCCCTCGATCTCCTCGGGCGTCCAGCGCAGCCGGTCCACATAGCGGATGTCGAAGGCGACGCGGCGGCCCATGCGCCGCAGTGCCTCCGGCAGCACCCCCAGATGGGCACGGAGCTCGTCGCCGAGACTCGGCAGACCCTCCGGTCCCGGCACCTCGGGCATCGGCAGCTGGTGCTCGAAACCCGGCTCGGGCTGATGGAAGGAGGCCGTCAGATTGAAGATCGTCCGACCCTGCTGGACGGCCACCACCCGGCGGGTGGTGAAGGAGCGCCCGTCGCGGACCCGCTCGACCTGGTACACGATCGGCACCCCGGGCCGGCCCGGGCGCAGAAAGTACGCGTGCAGCGAGTGCACCGGCCGGGCGCCGTCGGTGGTGCGGCCGGCCGCCACCAGCGCCTGCCCGGCGACCTGGCCGCCGAAGACCCGCTGCAGCCGCTCGTCGGGGCTGCGCCCGCGGAAGATGTCCTCCTCGATCCGTTCCAGATCGAGGAGTTCCACCAGGCCCTCGGTCGGGTCGCTCATCGCGTCCCCCTCCTCTCCCGCACCGTCCGTCCTGCCGCGGTCCTCCTCACAGCTCGCCCACACCCGTCAGCCGGACCACCGCCCGGCCCTCCTCGTCGGAGGCCGCCAGATCCACTTCCGCGGAGATACCCCAGCCGTGGTCGCCGTTGGGGTCGGCGAAGGTCTGCCGCACCCGCCACAGGCCGTGTTCGGGCTGCTCCTCGATCTGGAGCAGCTTGGGGCCCCGGGCGTCCGGGCCGGTCCCCAGGTCGTCGTACTCCTCCCAGTAGGCGTCCATGGCCTCCGCCCAGGTGTCGGCGTCCCAGCCGGCCTCCGCGTCGAGCTCCCCGAGCTGGTCGTACTTCTCCAGCGCGGCCAGCTCCACCCGGCGGAACAGCGCGTTGCGGACCAGCACCCGGAAGGCGCGGGCGTTCGCGGTGACCGGCTTGACCTGGTCGGCGCGCTCGGCCGCCTGCTCGGCGGTCTCCACCTCGGGGTTGGCCAGCTGCTCCCACTCGTCGAGCAGGCTGGAGTCCACCTGCCGGACCAGCTCGCCGAGCCAGGCCGTCAGATCCTGGAAGTCCTCCGACTTCAGGTCGTCCGGCACGGTGTGCTCCAGTGCCTTGTAGGCGCCGGCCAGGTAGCGCAGCACGATGCCCTCGGTCCGGGAGAGCTCGTAGTAGGAGACGAACTCCGAGAAGGTCATCGCCCGTTCGTACATGTCGCGGACGACCGACTTCGGGGACAGCGGATGGTCGCCCACCCAGGGGTGGCTCTTGCGGTACACGCCGTAGGCGTGCAGCAGCAGTTCCTCCAGCGGCTTGGGGTAGCTGACGTCCTGGAGGCGCTCCATGCGCTCCTCGTACTCCACTCCGTCGGCCTTCATCGCATTCACCGCGTCGCCGCGCGCCTTGTTCTGCTGGGCGGCCAGGATCTGCCGCGGGTCGTCCAGGGTCGACTCCACCACCGAGACCATGTCCAGCGCGTAGGAGGGGGAGTCGGGGTCGAGGAGTTCGAAGGAGGCCAGCGCGAAGGTGGACAGCGGCTGGTTCAGCGCGAAGTCCTGCTGGAGATCGACGGTGAGGCGGACGATGCGGCCCTGGGGGTCGGGCTCGTCCAGCCGCTCCACCACACCGCCGTCCAGCAGCGAGCGGTAGATCGCGATGGCCCGGCGGATGTGCCGCAGCTGGGCCCGGCGGTCCTCGTGGTTGTCCTCCAGCAGCCGGCGCATCGCCTCGAAGGCGTTGCCCGGGCGGGCGATGACGGACAGCAGCATGGTGTGCGTCACCCGGAAGCGCGAGGTCAGCGGTTCCGGATCGGCGGCGATCAGCTTCTCGAAGGTGGCCTCCGACCAGTTCACAAAGCCCTCGGGCGCCTTCTTGCGCACCACCTTGCGCCGCTTCTTCGGGTCGTCACCCGCCTTCGCCAGCGCCTTCTCGTTCTCGATGACATGCTCGGGGGCCTGCGCCACCACGAAACCGGCGGTGTCGAAGCCGGCCCGGCCGGCCCGGCCGGCGATCTGGTGGAACTCGCGGGCCCGCAGCACCCGCACCCGCTGGCCGTCGTACTTGGCGAGCGCGGTGAACAGCACCGTGCGGATCGGGACGTTGACGCCCACCCCCAGGGTGTCGGTCCCGCAGATCACCTTCAGCAGGCCGGCCTGGGCCAGCTTCTCCACCAGGCGCCGGTACTTGGGCAGCATGCCGGCGTGGTGCACACCGATGCCGTGCCGCACGTAGCGGGAGAGGTTGCGGCCGAAGGCGGTGGTGAAGCGGAAGTTGCCGATCACCTCGGCGATCGCGTCCTTCTCCGCCCGGGTGGACATGTTGATGCTCATCAGCGCCTGGGCCCGCTCCACGGCCGCGGCCTGGGTGAAGTGCACGATGTAGACGGGGTATTGACGGGTCTCCAGCAGTTCGGTGATCGTCTCGGTCATCGGGGTGGTGCGGTACTCGTAGCTGAGCGGCACCGGGCGGGTCGCGGACCGCACCACCGTGGTGGGCCGACCCGTGCGGCGGGTCAGGTCCTCCTCGAACCGGGTCACGTCACCGAGCGTCGCCGACATCAGCAGGAACTGCGCCTGCGGCAGCTCCAGCAGCGGGATCTGCCAGGCCCAGCCGCGATCCGGCTCGGCGTAGAAGTGGAACTCGTCCATCACCACCTGGCCGACGTCGGCCGCCCTGCCGTCCCGCAGCGCGATGGACGCCAGCACCTCCGCGGTGCAGCAGATCACCGGCGCGTCCGGGTTGACCGAGGCGTCGCCGGTCAGCATCCCCACGTTCTCGGTGCCGAAGAGTTTGCACAGGTCGAAGAACTTCTCCGACACCAGCGCCTTGATCGGCGCGGTGTAGAAGGTCACCTCGTCACGGGCCAGCGCGGCGAAGTGCGCACCGGCGGCGACCAGGCTCTTTCCCGAGCCGGTGGGGGTGGAGAGGATGACATTGGCCCCCGAGACCACCTCGATGAGCGCCTCCTCCTGGGCCGGGTAGAGAGTGAGGCCCTGTCCCTCGGCCCACGTCGAGAAAGCCTCGAAGAGCGCGTCGGGATCGGAGTCGGAAGGCAGCTGATCGATAAGGGTCACCCCTCCATCTTGCCCGCCCCGGGCGCCGGGGGCGCAGCCGCGGCGACGGCGGCCTTGATCATGACCGGTATGGTGTGCCCTCGACACGGCGTCAACTCCGCCCGCGGGCGGCTGAAAAGGGGGGCTGAGCAGCACCATGATGGGACCTGCGCACTCACTGTCCGGGGCGACTGCCTGGCTGGTGGTGGGCGGCATCGCGGCCGCCCTGGATCACCCGATGCCGTGGCCGACGCTTGTGGTCGGTGCGCTGATCTGCGCGGGCGCCGCTCTGGCCCCCGACCTCGACCACCACGCCGCGACCATCTCGCGCGCCTTCGGGCCGGTCTCGCGCGGCCTGTGCCAGATCATCGACACCTTGGGAGCCGCCACCTACAAGGCGACCAGGAAGCAGGGCGACCCGCGCCGGACCGGCGGGCACCGCACCTTGACCCACACCTGGATATGGGCCGTGCTGGTGGGCGCCGGCTGCTCGGGCGCCGCCGTCATCGGCGGGCGCTGGGCCGTGCTGGCGATCCTCTTCGTCCACATGGTGCTCGCCGTCGAGGGCCTGCTGTGGCGGCAGGCGAGGACATCGAGCGACGTGCTGGTGTGGCTGCTCGGCGCCACCAGCGCCTGGGTGCTCACCGATGTGCTGGACAACCCGGGCAACGGCAAGGAGTGGCTGTTCACCCAGCCGGGAGAGCACTACCTGTGGATCGGCATGCCGATCGTGCTCGGCTCGCTGGTGCACTGCCTGGGCGACGCGCTGACGGTCTCCGGGTGCCCGATCCTGTGGCCGATACCGATAGGCCGCAGGCGCTGGTACCCGCTGGGGCCGCCGCACTTCATGCGGTTCCGCGCCGGGAGCTGGGTGGAGATCAAGGTCCTCACCCCGGCGTTCTTCGTCGTCGGCGGAGTGAGCGCGCTCGGCGCCCTGGGCGTCTTCGGCTGACCCCGGCGGCGGCCGGGAGCCCTTCCCCGGCCGCCGCACTAGCCGTGCCACGATCGCCAGAGGGCCGCGTAGGCGCCGTCGGCGGCGACCAGCTCGTGGTGGCTGCCCAGCTCGCTGATCCGGCCCTCCTCGACCACCGCGATCACGTCCGCGTCGTGCGCGGTGTGCAGCCGGTGGGCGATGGCGACCACGGTGCGGCCGTGCAGCACCCGGGCCAGCGAGCGTTCCAGGTGGCGGGCCGCCCGGGGGTCGAGCAGCGAGGTCGCCTCGTCCAGCACCAGGGTGTGCGGGTCGGCCAGCACCAGCCGGGCCAGGGCCAGCTGCTGCGCCTGCGCCGGGGTGAGCACCGCCCCGCCGGAGCCGACCTCGGTGTCGAGGCCCTCGGCCAGCGCCAGCGCCCAGTCCCCGGCGTCCACCGCCCGCAACGCGTCCCACAGCTCCTGGTCGTCCGCCCGGGCCCTGGCCAGCCGCAGATTGTCGCGGAGACTGCCGACGAAGACGTGGTGCTCCTGGTTGACCAGCGCCACATGCTCCCGGACCCGCTCGGCGGGCATCCTGGCCAGCTCGGCGCCGCCGAGAGTGACCTCGCCGGTGCGCGGGGCGTAGATCCCGGCCAGCAGCCGGCCCAGCGTGGACTTGCCGGCGCCGGACGGCCCGACCAGGGCCAGCCGGGTGCCGGGCGGGACGTTCAGGGTGACCCCGTGCAGCACGTCGGCGCCCGCCCGGTAGCCGAAGCGCACCTGCTCGGCGGCCACCTCGCGGCCCCGCGGCGAGACGCTCTCGTCGCCCTCGGCCTCGGCGACCTCCCGGACGCCGACCAGCCGGGCCAGCGACACTTGGGCGACCTGCAGCTCGTCGTACCAGCGCAGGATCAGGTTGACCGGGTCGACGAGCATCTGGGCGTAGAGGGCGCCGGTGGTCAGCTCACCGGCGCTCACCCAGCCGTGCAGCGCGAAGGTGCCGCCGATCATCAGGACGGCGGTCAGGATCAGCGCGTGCGTCAGGTTGATCACCGGGAACAGCACGCTGCGCAGCCACATCGTGTAGCGCTCCCACGCCACCCACTGCCCGATCCGCAGCCGGGACAGCTCCTCACGGCGGTCGCCGAGGCCATGGGCCTCGATCGTCCGCCCGGCGTCCACGGACTCGGCGAGCACCGCGGCGACGGCCGCGTAGCCGGCCGCTTCCGACCGGTAGGCCTTCGGGGCGCGTTTGAAGTACCAGCGGCAGCCGGCCAGCAGCAGCGGGAGCGCGACCAGTACCGACAGGGCCAGCGGCGGGGAGGTGACGGTCAGCGCGCCGAGCAGCAGCAGCACCCACACCACAGCGATCGCCAGCTCCGGAACGGCCTCGCGCATCGCGTTGGACAGCCGGTCGATGTCGGTGGTGATCCGCGACAGCAGGTCGCCGGTGCCGGCCCGCTCCAGCACGCCCGGCGGCAGCGCCACCGCGCGCACCAGGAAGTCCTCCCGCAGGTCGGCCAGCATCCGCTCGCCGAGGATCGCGCCGCGCAGCCGTACCATCCGCACGAAGAACGCCTGCACCGCCAGCGCGGCGAGGAAGAAGCCGGCCGTGCGCCCGATCGGGATGTGCCGGTGGCCCGAGGACAGATCCTGCACCACCCCGCCGAGCAGGTACGGCCCCACCATCGAGGCCAGCACCGCGACCGTGTTGACGGTCAGCAGCAGGGTGAACGCGCGGCGGTGCCGTGCCGCCAGCTCGCGGACGTAGGCCCGGACCGTGGCGGGCGAGCCCACCGGCAGGGTGCTGCTCTGCTGGGGCGCGGCCGGGTCGTACCGCGGCGGTCGCACGCCGATCATGCGGACTCCTCCATCGACAGGACGGCAGGGGCGGGGTGCGGGGCAGCGGTGTCGTCCGGCCCGTCGGTCTCCCGGGTGACCACCGCGCGGTATCGCGGGTGCTCGCGCAGCAGGTCGTGGTGCCGGCCGGTCGCGGTCGCCGTGCCGTCGTCGACGAAGACCACCAGGTCGGCCCGGTCCAGCACCAGCGGACTGGAGCTGAGGACGACCGTGGTGCGGCCGGCCCGGATCTCCTTCAGGCCGGCCGCGATCCGCGCCTCGGTGTGCGCGTCCACCGCCGACGTCGGCTCGTCGAGCACCAGCACCTCGTGGTCGGCGACCAACGACCGGGCGAGGGCGAGGCGTTGGCGCTGCCCACCGGACAGCGACCGGCCGCGTTCGGTGATCCGGGCCCGCATCGGATCGCCGGAGTCCGCGTCGGGGCCGGCCAGCGATTGCACCAGGGCGTCCAGTACGTCACCGCACTGCGCCGCGGCCAGCGCGTCGGCCGGGGTGACCGCGCCGGACGAGGGCACGTCCAGCAGTTCGGCCAGGGTGCCGGACAGCAGGACGGGGTCCTTGTCCTGGACGAGTACGGCGGCCCGCGCCGCGGCCAGCGGCAGCGCGTCCAGCGCCTGCCCGCCGAGCAGTGCGGAGGCCTCGCCCTCGACCGCGTCCGGGCTGTGGCCGCCGAGTCGGTCGGCCAGCAGCCCCGCCGCGTCCGGGTCCCCGCACACCACCGCCGTGAACAGCCCGGCCGGAGCCCGCAGCCCCGTCACCGGGTCGTACAGCTCACCTTCGGCGGCCAGCTCCGCCGCGGCACCGGTCATGACCGGCACCGCCCCCGGCCGCGACAGCGCCAGCACCCGGGCGGCGCGCTTCGCCGACGGCCGGGAGAAGGACCAGGCCATGGCGATCTCCTCGAAGTTCTGCAGCGGGAACATCAGGAAGGCCACCGCGCCGTACACCGTGACGAGTTCGCCCACCGAGATCCGCCCGTCGAGGGCGAGCCGCGCGCCGTACCAGGCGACACCGACCAGCAGCAGGCCGGGCAGCACGACTTGGACAGCCGAGATCAGCGCCCACATGCGGGCGCTGTGCACAGCCGCCGTACGCACTTGCTGGGACGCCTTGCGGTACCGGTCGAGGAAGAGCTCCTCGCCGCCGATGCCGCGCAGCACCCGCAGGCCGGCCACCGTGTCGGCCGCCAGTTCGGTGGCCCGGCCGGCCTTCTCCCGCTGGAGGTCGGCCCGTCCGGTGGCGGCCGGCAGCAGCGGCAGCACCGCCACCGCCAGTACGGGCACGGCCGCCGCGACCAGCACACCGAGCGCCGGCTGGTACACCAGCAGCGCGACCGCGACGCCGATGGTGGCCACCAGCGCGGAGGTGAAGCGGGCCAGCGCTTCCACGAACCAGCCGATCTTCTCCACGTCACCGGTACTGACGGCGACCACCTCGCCCGCCGCGACCCGCCGGGTCAGCACCGAGCCCAGCTCGACGGTCTTGCGGGCCAGCAACTGCTGGACGCGGGCCGCGGCGGCGATCCAGTTGGTGACCGCGGTGCGGTGCAGCATCGTGTCGCCCAGCGCGGTCAGCACGGCGAGCACCAGCATCAGCGCCCCCGCCAGCGCGAGCCGGTGGCCGGAGCGGTCCACCACGGCCTGCACCGCCATGCCGACGGCCACCGGGAAGGACGCCACCGCGCCCATGTGGAGCGTGCCCCACGCGGCGGCGGCCAACTGCCCGCGCCACTGGCGCACTTCGAGCCAGAGCAGGAATCGGAAACCCGAGCGGACATCGGGCACGCCCGGGTCGGGGAAGGGAAGGCTGCGTAGGGACGGCATGATGTCCTGGGGTCGGCGCGAGCGTGGCGGAGTCGTGACCGGCCGGGCGTATCGGGAAAAACCGTGCCGGCAGTGGTCAGGAGACGAGCCAGGGTCGCGTCGGCGCCGGTGCCCGGTCAACAGGTTTTCCGCTGACCGGCGGGAACGGGCCAGGGCCGTCCGCGCGTCACAAGGCCCAGGGGAAGGGCCCCGGGAGGAAAGGCGGGCAGCGCATGCGAGGAAGGGCTACCACCCGTACGGGGGTGCTGGCCGCGACGGCGGCGGGCGCGCTGCTGCTCGCGGGCTGCGGCGGCGCCCGGAGCACCCACGGCCCAGGCCCCTCGGCTGGTTCCGGCAGCCCCCGCGGCTCGGCGGCGGCCGCTCCGGCGGGCGGCGGACCCGGCGGGAAGGGGACGGCGGCGAGCCCCGCACGGACCCTGCCCGGCGTCGGCCCGGTGATGTCCGCCGAGGTGCCCGCCTCGGCCCGCCAGGCGATCGTCGTCTACGGAGCCGGACCGACCACCTCGCAGTCCACCGTCGCTCTCTTCACCAAGGGCGCCGACGACGTGTGGCACCGCGGACCGGACTGGCCCTCGCACAACGCGATCCACGGCTGGACGCCCCAGCACCACGAGGGCGACCTCAAGAGCCCGATCGGGGTGTTCACCCTGCACGACGCGGGGGGCCTGCTCGCCGACCCCGGCGCGCTGCTGCCCTACCACCGGTCGACCGCGTTCACCACGCCGGCGTCCTGGCCGCCGGGCTACCACCACGACTTCGACTATGTGATCGCCATCGACTACAACCGGGTCGTCGGCACCTCACCCGCCGACCCGACCCGTCCACAGGGCGAGTCCAAGGGCGGCGGAATCTGGCTGCACATGGACCACGGAGTGGGCACCTCCGCCTGTGTGACCGTCTCCAAGGACGCCATGCGCTATCTGCTGCGGACCCTCGAACCCGCGGACCACCCGGTGATCGTGATGGGCGACAAGGCCCATCTGGCAAGCTGAGCGGGCCGGTTCACCGGTTGGCCTCCGCACGGCGGGACACGGCAGACTGTGGCTCGGCAACTCCCAACCGCAGATCCTGAGCAGCGTTCCTGAACCACAGAGGAGACCCCCCACCCATGAAGGGCTTTCGTGCCTTCCTGCTGCGCGGCAACGTCGTCGACCTGGCGGTCGGCATCGTCGTCGGCGCCGCCTTCAGCAGCCTGGTCGACAACTTCGTCAAGGCGTTCCTGACCCCGATCGTCGGAGTGGTCTCCGGCGCTTCGGGCGACTTCAGCGCCAAGACGTTCAAGGCGTCCGGTGTGAAGTTCCCCTACGGCCTGTTCATCAACGCGGTGATCGGCTTCGTGATCGTCGCCGCGGTGATCTACTTCCTGGTCGTGCTGCCGATGAACCGTCTCCAGGACCGTTTCTTCCCGAAGGCGGCCTCCGCGCCCATGCGCGAGTGCCCGGAGTGCCTGACCCCGGTGCCGGCCGCGGCCAAGCGCTGCAGCGCCTGCACCGCGCAGATAGGGCCGCGGATCGTCGACCAGGACCCCACCGGTTTCGACCCCCGCCGGTAGCGGCCGCTACGCGCTCCCCGTCCCCTGCTCCCCGGCCCGACCGGACGCGGGGGCCGCGGGGTGCTCCGGCTCGTCCAGTACGGACAGCAGCGCCGTCAGCTCCACCCGCTGCGCGTCGCTCAGCGGCCCCAGCAGTTCGGCGGCGGCGGTGCGCCGCGCCCGGCGCAGATTGAGCAGCGCCTCACCGCCCCGCTCCCGCAGCTCGATCCGGATCACCCGGCGGTTGCGCGGATCGGGCACCCGCCGGACGAGTTCGCGTTCCTCCAGCGCGTCCACCAGCGTGGTCACCGCCCGGGGCACCACCTCCAGCCGCTGCGCGAGATCGGCCATCCGCGGCGGCTCGTCGCAGTGCGCGAGCGCCCGCAGCAGCCGGGCCTGCGCCGGGGTGATGCCCAGCGGCTCCATCAGATCCCGCTGAAAGCGGTGCAGCCGCCGGCTCAGCTGGAGCAGCTGATCGGCCAACCGCCCGGTGACCTGCTCGGGAGTGGCCTGTTCGGGCGTGGCCGCATCCGGGGAGAGCTCCTCGGGTCCGGCCTGCCGCGCGACTGCGGTGGTGCGCGATTCCATGGGTCCACGATAGCAGGACGCCATTCATTGTGAGCGTAGGTAACAATGACCTATACTCCCTATGTCAGTCCCTGTCCGAACGCCTCAAGGAGTCCTTTGCGCCCCGAAAACGATCTCGTGAACCGGTGGACACCACCGAAGAAGAAACCCGCCGGCCCTACCGATGTGCGCCGCATCGTGCGGCTCTTCCGGCCCTACCGCGGCCGGCTGGCCGTCGTCGGAGTGCTGGTCGGCCTGTCCTCGCTCGTCTCGGTCGCCTCACCGTTCCTGCTCCGGGCGATCCTCGACACCGCCATCCCCCAGGGCCGCACCGGGCTGCTGGCCCTGCTCGCCCTCGGCATGATCGCCACCGCGGTCGCCAACGGCGTCTTCGGCGTCGGCCAGACGCTGATCTCCACCACCGTCGGCCAGCGCGTCATGCACGATCTGCGCACCGCCGTCTACGGCCGGCTGCAGCGGATGTCGCTGGCCTTCTTCACCCGCACCCGCACCGGTGAGGTGCAGTCCAGGATCGCCAACGACATCGGCGGCATGCAGGCCACCGTCACCTCCACCGCGACCTCCCTGGTCTCCAACCTCACCGCCGTCATCGCCTCCGTGGTGGCCATGGCCGCCCTGGACTGGCGGCTGACCGTGGTGTCGCTGCTGCTGCTCCCGGTCTTCGTCTGGGTCGCCCGCAAGGTCGGCCGCGAACGCAAGAAGATCGCCACCGACCGGCAGAAGCAGATGGCCTCGATGTCCGCGATCATCACCGAGTCCCTGTCGGTCAGCGGCATCCTGCTCGGCCGCACCATGGGCCGCGGCGAGTCCCTGACCCGCACCTTCTCAACCGAGTCCGAGCGCCTGGTGGACCTCGAAGTGCGCTCCAACATGCAGGGCCGCTGGCGGATGGCGGTGATCGGCATCGTGATGTCGGCGATGCCCGCGCTGCTCTACTGGGCGGCGGGTCTCACCTCGGGCCACGGCGGTCCGGCCGTCTCCATCGGCACCCTGGTCGCCTTCGTCTCGCTCCAGCAGGGGCTCTTCCGCCCCACGGTCTCGCTGCTCGCCACCGGCGTGCAGGTGCAGACCTCGCTCGCGCTCTTCCAGCGGATCTTCGAATACCTGGACCTGCCGGTGGAGATCACCGAGCGGCCCGAACCGGTCCGCATCGACCGGGTACGCGGCGAGATCCGCTTCGAGAACGTCGACTTCGCCTACGAGGCGGACGGCGAGCCGACCCTGCGCGGCATCGAACTCACCCTCCCGGCCGGCGGCAGCCTCGCCGTGGTCGGCGCGACCGGATCGGGCAAGAGCACCCTCAGCTATCTGGTGCCCCGGCTCTACGACGTGACCGGCGGCCGGGTGACGATCGACGGCACCGACGTGCGCGATCTGAGCTTCGAGACGCTGTCCACCGCGGTCGGCGTCGTCTCCCAGGAGACCTACCTCTTCCACGCCTCCGTCGCCGAGAACCTGCGCTTCGCCAAGCCGGACGCCACCGACGCGGAGATCCGGGCCGCCGCCGAGGCCGCCCAGATCCACGACCACATCGTGAGCCTGCCCGACGGCTACGACACGCTGGTCGGCGAGCGCGGCTACCGCTTCTCCGGCGGGGAGAAGCAGCGCCTGGCCATCGCCCGGACGATCCTGCGCGATCCGCCGGTGCTGATCCTCGACGAGGCCACCAGCGCGCTCGACACCCGCACCGAGGCCGCCGTACAGGACGCCATCGACGCGCTGTCGGCGGGCAGGACCACCATCACCATCGCCCACCGGCTGTCCACCGTGCGCGACGCCGACCAGATCGCCGTCCTCGACGCCGGCCGGATCGTGGAACGCGGCACCCACGACGAACTCGCCGCGAAGGACGGCCGCTACGCCGCACTGCTGCGACGCGACACCCAACTCGCCACCACCGCGCCCTGATCGACGGCGCGGTTCGCCGAGGGGTCAGCCGGCCGGCGGCGCCGGCCTCACCCCGACGCCACGAGGACGACTTCCAGGGTGCGGGGGCCGTGGACGCCCTCGACCCGGTCGAGTTCGATGTCGCTGGTGGCGGACGGCCCGGAGATCCAGGTGAGCGGGCGGGTGGCGTCGAGCCGGGGCATCGCCTGCGGCACGGAGTCAACCACCTGGTCCGGAGCCAGCACGACGCAGATGTGATGGTCGGGCACCAGGGTGATCCTGCGGTGGCCCTGGTCGGGTGAGCCGTCCAGCACGATGGTGCCGGTCTCGGCGATGGCCAGCGCGCAGCCGGTCACCACGCTGTCCACGGCGTCCAGTTCGCGGGCGCTCGCCTCCCGAGCCGCCGGCACCAGTTCCACGCCGGTCACCCGGGACAGCCATTCGGGCGGCAGCCCGGGCGGCACCACAGCCCGCCGGCTGCCGTGCTCGGTCAGCAGCCGGGCGATGGTGCCGGGCAGACCCGCGGCATCGGTCCGGTGGACCGCCGCGCGGTAGTCCGCGAGGTTGTCGGCGAGCAGGTCGGCGCTCTGCCGCGCATTCCGCTCGGCGTGCACGGACAGGTAGTCGCGCGCGAGCGCCGCCGCGTCGGCGGCCGGACCGGCCGCCGGTCCTTCCGGCCTGCCCAGGGCGCCGCGGACGCGGCGCAGGATCTCGTCGCGGCTGGTGCCGCTGCTGTTCCCGGTCACTGCTGCGTACCCTTCTGCGGACCCCGGGCCGGGGCGTCCTGCGCGCCCTCGGCCCCTGATGCGGCCCGCTCGCGCTGCGCCCACCAGTCGCGGAAGGACTGGGCGGGCAGCGCGGGCAGGTCGCGGCTCCCGGTCCAGGCCTTTCCGGTACGGCCGGGCAGCTGTCTCGGCTGCAGGCTCCGGGCGCGGACGGCGAGGCGCTGGGTGGCACGCCAGGCGGCGGGATGGTCCAGCGTCCAGCGGCCGGCCCGCATGGCGGCGCGTTCGGCGGCGTGGCCCTTGGCGGGTTTGATGACGCTGCGGGCGCCGCGGGTGGTGACCTCGCCGCCCTCGACGACCCGTTCCCTGAGGTGGACGAGGATCTCCGGGATGTCGATGGCGACGGGGCAGACGTCGTAGCACGCGCCGCACAGGCTGGAGGCATAGGGGAGCGAGGCGTCCAGCGCGGTCGCGGTGCCCCGGAGCTGGGGAGTCAGGATGGCGCCGATCGGGCCGGGGTAGGCCGAGCCGTAGGCATGACCTCCGGCGCGTTCGTAGACCGGGCAGACGTTGAGGCACGCGGAGCAGCGGATGCAGCGCAGGGCTTGCCGGCCGATGGTGTCGGCGAGGGTGTCGGTACGGCCGTTGTCGAGCAGCACCAGGTGGAAGGTCTGCGGGCCGTCGCCCTCGGTGGTGCCGGTCCACATCGAGGTGTAGGGGTTCATCCGCTCGGCGGTGGAGGAGCGCGGCAGGGTCTGGAGGAAGACTTCCAGGTCGCGGAAGGTGGGCACGATCTTCTCGATGCCGACCACCGAGATCAGCGTCTCGGGCAGGGTCAGGCACATCCGGCCGTTGCCCTCGGACTCCAGGACGACCATGGTGCCGGTTTCGGCGACCATGAAGTTGGCGCCGGAGACGGCGACCTTGGCGCGCAGGAACTTCTCCCGCAGGTGGAGGCGGGCGGCTTCGGCCAGCTCGGCGGGGGTGTCGGTGAGGTTGTCGGGGGCCGGGCGTCCCCAGCGGCCCATCGCCTCGGTGAATATGTCGCGGATCTCGCTGCGGTTCTTGTGGATGGCCGGTACGAGGATGTGCGAGGGCCTGTCGTCGCCGAGCTGGACGATGAGTTCGGCCAGGTCGGTCTCGTAGGAGCTGATGCCGGCTGCGGCGAGTGCTTCGTTGAGCCCGATCTCCTGGGTGGCCATGGATTTGACCTTGACGACCTCGGTCTCCCCGGTGGCGCGGACGAGTTCGGTGACGATGCGGTTGGCGTCGTCGGCGTCCACGGCCCAGTGCACCACTCCGCCCGCCGCGGTGACCGACTCCTCCAACTGGACGAGGTAGTGGTCGAGGTGGCGCAGGGTGTGGTCCTTGATCGCCGCGCCCGCTGCCCGCAGCTGGGGCCAGTCGGTCAGTTCGCGGATGGCGACGGCTCGTTTGTCGCGGATGGTGTGGGTGGCGTGGGTGAGGTTGGCCCGCAACTGGGTGTCGCGGGTGGAGTCGTGGGCGGCCGCGGGGAAAGACGGCAGGCCCAGATACGTACCGCTCATCGGATCTTTCCCGTCTCCACTGGTGCGAAGGGCCGGGCCGGCCGGTAGGGCTCTTCCCGGGTCGAGGCCAGGATCTCCGCGAGGTGCACGGACCGCAGCGGGGCGTCCTGACGGCGCAGGAAGCCGTCGAGGTGCATCAGGCACGAGTTGTCCGCGCCGCACAGCACCTGGGCGCCGGTGTCCAGCGCGTGCCGGATCTTGTCCTCGCCCATCGCGACCGAGACGTCCGGGTTCTTGACGGCGAAGGTGCCGCCGAAGCCGCAGCACTCCTCGGCGCCCTCCAGTTCCCTCAACTCCAGCCCCGCGACCGCCTCCAGCAGCCGTCTGGGCCGCTCTCCGAGGCCGAGCATCCGCAGCCCGTGGCAGGAGGGGTGGTAGGTGACCGTGTGCGGGAAGTACGCCCCCACGTCGGTCACCCCGAGCACGTCCACCAGGAACTCGGTCAGTTCGTACGTCTTGGGCACCGACGACGCGGCGGCCGCGGCCAGTCCCTCGTCCCGCCCCTCTGCGGCGGCCCGCTCGGCGATCCGGGGGTAGTTGTCCCGCACCATCGCGGCGCAGGAGCCGGACGGCGCGACCACGTAGTCGTAGTCCTCGAACGCGGCGGCGTACCGGCGGACCAGCGGTTCGGTCTCGTGCCGGTAGCCGGTGTTGAACTGCGGCTGGCCGCAGCAGGACTGCGCCGGCGGGAAGCCGACCTCCACACCGAGCCGTTCCAGCAGGGTGACGACCGCCCGCCCGGTGTCCGGGTACAGCAGGTCGTTCACGCAGGTCACGAAGAGGGCTACGCGCACGGGGACTCCCCGGCGCCCGCGGCCGGGCCGAGCGGCTGTCGATCACACATGCGCCCATCCTGCCGCAGGACGGAGCCGCAGGGAAGCAGACATCCGATGTTTTCCTGGGCTTTCGGCGGCTTATTGGTGCCGGCCCTCCGCCTGCCGCTGACCCGCCCGGCCCGTGCCCATGTCGGCGAGCAGGGCCGTCAGCGCGCTCAGTACGGCCACCGCGGCGGTGACGACCACGGCCGTCCAGCCGACGTCGCCGAGCGTGGCCGCCACCACGAGCACCACCGCGGCCAGTGCGGCGACCGCCGAGACTCCCGCCAGCACCGTCTTCCAGCTCTGTGTCCCCATCCTCACAACCTAGAACAACCTAGAAGGTGGCGGCCTCCCGTGCCGGGGCGATGCCTGCCGCGTCCGCCCCGCCGGACAGCAGTGCCCGGATCTCCCGGACAGCGGAACGCCCGGCCCGGTTCGCGCCGATCGTGCTGGCCGAGGGCCCGTAGCCGATCAGGTGGACCCGCGGGTCCTTGACCACCCGGGTGCCCTCGATCCTCACGCCGCCGCCCGGTTCGCGCAGCCGCAGCGGCGCCAGGTGGTCGAGCGCCGCCCGGAAGCCGGTGGCCCACACGATGACATCGGCGTCGAGGGTCCGGCCGTCCGGCCAGGCCACCCCGTGCGGCGTGATCCGCTCGAACATCGGCTCGGGGCGCAGGACGCCGCGTGCCCGGGCGTCCCGGATCGCCTCGGTGGCCGCCAGCCCGGTGGCCCCGACCACGCTCTGCGGCGGCAGTCCCCGCCGGACCCGCTCCTCGACCCGCGCGACGACCGAACGGCCCCAGTCCTCGTCGAAGGCGGCATCCCGGAAGACCGGCGGTCTGCGGGTCACCCACGTCGTACGGGCCACCTCGGCCAGCTCCATCAGCAGCTGCACGGCGGAGGTGCCGCCGCCGACCACCACCACGTGCCGCCCGGCGAACTCGGCGGCGCCCCGGTAGCCCGCGGTGTGCAGCTGCCGCCCCTGGAAGGTCTCCTGACCCGGGTAGTACGGCAGGAACGGCCGGTCCCAGGTGCCGGTGGCGCTGATCAGCGCCCTGGGCGACCAGACCCCCGCGTCGGTCTCCACCCGCAGCCTGCCGTCGAGCCCCTCCCGCACCGCCCGGACGTCGACCGGGCGGCGCACCCGCAGGCCGAAGGCGTCCTCGTAGCGTGCGAAATAGGCGCTGACCACCTCGGACGACGGGAGGCCGGGGTCGGCGTCGCCCAGCGGCAGCCCGGGCAGGTCGTGCACGCGGTGCGCCTTGCCGTAGGTCAAGGAGGGCCAGCGGTACTGCCAGGCGCCGCCCGGCCCGGGGGAGTGGTCCAGCACGACGAAGCCGCTGCCCGGCTCGAAGCCCGCCCGGCGCAGGAAATACCCGGCCGACAGGCCGGCCTGCCCGGCGCCGACCACGGCCACCTCGACATTCCGCACGTCACCCGACTCGTCCATGCTGGTGGCAACGAGCGGTCGGGGGGAAAGCTTCCCGCCGCGCGCCCCGCGAGGGCACCTGACGCGGTCGGCCCGGCGCCCGGGCAAGCCGGGGGTCCGCCCCGGCGCCTCAGCGCTCGCCCGAAGCCGTGATCGGATCGGCCGGCATGCGGGGGTCGCAGGCCCAGCGGCGCAGGCGCGAGACCCGCTCGGCGGCCTCTTCGAGGCGGGACAGCGAGAGGTCGCCGTCGAAGACGGCGCGGGCGGCCGCGGTGTGGATGGCGGCGTGGACGCCCTCGCCGCTGGCCGGGCCGAGGCGCAGGAGGTCCACCCCGGCGATCCAGGCGAGGACGGCCGCGCCCGGCACTCCCCAGCCGTCCACGATCGAGGGAGCGTCCAGGGCGTCGCTGACGACGACGCCGCCGTAGCCGAGTTCGCCGCGCAGGATGCCGGTGATGGCCGGCGCGCTGAGGGCGGCGGGCAGGCCGTCGGGGCCCGGGACGGGAGTATGGCCGGCGGTGATGGCGCGCACTCCGGCCGCGGCGCCCTCGGCGAAGGGCCGCAGGCTGCCGGTGCCGGTGAAGGGGCCGAGAGCGCCCGCCACACCGTGGGTCTGGAGGTCGGTGACGAAGACGCGGGTCTCGTCGGCGCGCGGGCCCGGCCGTACGCCCAGGTGCAAGTTGGCGCCGGCGGCGACGAGTTCGGCCGCGGCGGCGCTGCCGTCGCCCTTCCGGCGCGGCCCGGGATGCCCGGTGAGCGCGTCCGGGAGGGCCGCGCGGACGGCGTCGGTGGTCGCCCGGGCGGCCGTACCGTAAGCGTGTACGGCCGCGCCCGGCGTGCCGCGCTCCAGCCGGCGCAGCAGCCAGTCGGGCAGCCGACCGTCGTCCCCCTCGACGGAGGGCAGCAGGCACGAGTCGACCAGCGTGGCGAGCCGGTGCAGCACGTTCACGTCGGTGTCCCCCTTCGGGGCGCGGCAGCGGTGGGCGGTGTCCCAAGGCCCGCTGAATGGTACAGACCAATCGCCGTCGACGGCAATCCGGTCACATCGACCCCATCAACCCCCGTCCGTGAACGCCCGGTCGGGCACCCCAGGGGCGAAGTGCCGCCACCGGCACCTCGCCGCGCCCCGCGGCTACCGCCCGCCGGAGAGCAGCAACGGCGCGCCACCCGGCGCCGACGCGGGCCGGCCGTTTGCGGCGGGCACACCGGTGAGCGGGGACGGGAGCGGCGGCAGCAGGCCGCGGGCGGCGAGTTCGGGCATGACGCCCTCGCCGAACCAGTAGGCCTCCTCCAGGTGCGGATAGCCGGACAGCACGAAGTGGTCGACGCCCAGCGCGTGATACTCCTCGATCCGGTCCGCGACCTCCGCGTGGCTGCCCACCAGCGCCGTACCGGCGCCGCCGCGTACCAGACCGACCCCGGCCCACAGATTCGGCGCGATCTCCAGCTTGTCGCGCCGCCCGCCGTGCAGCGCCAGCATCCGCTGCTGGCCCACCGACTCGCTGCGGCCGAGCGCCTGCTGCGCCGCCGCCACCGTGTCCTCGTCGAGGTCGGCCAGCAACCGGTCGGCGGTCGCCCACGCGTCGGCCGACGAGTCCCGCGCGATCACATGCAGCCGGATGCCGAAGCGGACCGTACGGCCCTCGGCCTCGGCCAGCGAGCCGATCCAGTCGATCTTCTCCTTCACCTGCGCGGGCGGCTCGCCCCAGGTCAGATAGACATCGCTGTGCCGCGCCGCGACGGGCCCGGCGGCCGGGGACGAACCGCCGAAGAAGATCTCCGGCAGCGGGTCCGGCGGCAGCGCGGTCAGCCCGCCCTCCACCTGGTAGTGCTCGCCCTCGAAGTCGAACGGCCTGCCCTCCCACACCCCGCGCACCACCGAAAGGAACTCGGCGGTGCGCGCGTACCGGCTGTCGTGGTCCAGATGGTCGCCGAACCGCCGCTGCTCGGTCGGGTCGCCGCCGGTCACCACATTGAGCATCAGCCGGCCCCGGGTGATGCGCTGGTAGGTGGCCGCCATCTGGGCCGCCAGCACCGGTGAGATCACCCCCGGCCGGAAGGCGACCAGGAACTTCAGCCGCTCCGTGTGCTGGGACAGCGCCACGGTCGTCAGCCAGGCGTCCTCGCACCAGGTGCCCGTGGGCGTCAGGACCCCCTCGAAGCCCAACTGGTCGGCGGCGCGGGCGATCTGGGCCAGATACTCGATGTCGGGGGCGCGGATGCCGCTGACCGGGGTGATCCGGGACCGCTTGACGCCGCCGTCGGTGTAGGCGTGCCGGTCCACCAGGGTGCGGCCGTCGCCTCCGGTGGGCAGGAACCAGTGCAGATGTACGGACATGGGGCGGAGCCTTTCGGTGGTACGGGCGGGGGAGCCGGTCACCCTGCGGGGAGGCGCCACGCGGTCGGGCCGACTGCCGCACCCGCCCCCGCCGGCGGGGCCGGGACCCCGGGGAAGGCGGGTCGCCGGGCGGCGATCCCGGCACGGGAGGTGTCCCGGGCGCGGCGACCGGACAGGTCACCGGGACGGCGGGGACGGCGGCGGGCAGTCGTACGTCAGCGGCCGGCGGGACACGCGGCGCTCGCCACCCGCAGCAGGTCGATGTGACCGCGCGTGGTGAGCAGGCAAGGACGTGACATGCAGCGAAGGTAGCCAGCGCCCTGTCGGCCGGTCAATGGCGTCTCGGCACGTGGCCACCGCCGGCCGGGCCGGCCGGCGGGGTGCGCCGCCGACACGGCCCCGGCGCCCGCGGCCGCCGCCGCCGGGGTGCGGCACCATGGACCCATGGCCGACACCTTCACCACGCGAGTGCTCGATCTCACCACCGGCTCCCGCGAGGCGGTGCACGACCTCACCGATGCCTGCGCCTCCTTCCTGCGGGAGGCGGCGCCCGGCCGCGACGGACTGCTCAACGTCTTCGTGCCGCACGCCACCGCCGGGATCGCCGTGATCGAGACCGGCGCTGGGAGCGACGACGATCTGCTCGCGCTCCTGCGGGACCTGCTGCCCGCCGACGACCGCTGGCAGCACCGCCACGGTCACCGCGGACACGGCCGCGACCACGTGCTGCCCGCGCTCGTACCGCCGCACGCCACCCTCCCGGTCGTCGGCGGCCGGCTGGAACTGGGCACCTGGCAGTCGGTCGTCCTGGTGGACACCAACACCGACAACACCGACCGCCGGGTGCGGTTGAGCTTCCTGGGCTGACCCGCCGTAAGAAGCGCCGCGGCCCCGCCGGTGTGCCGCGCCGCGGCCCCCTACGCGCCGCCCAGCACCTCCGCGAGGTCGTAGCCCACCGGCTCCTCCAACTGGGCGTAGGTGCACTGCTCCGGCTCGCGGTCGTCCCGCCAGCGGCGGAACTGCGCGGTGTGCCGGAAGCGGGCGCCCTGCATGTGGTCGTAGGCCACCTCGACCACCCGCTCCGGTCGCAGCGGGACCCACGACAGGTCCTTCTTGCCGGTCCACCGGCTCGGCCCGCCGGGCAGCCGGTCGGCGGCCTGCGCCTCCTCGCTGGCCCAGCGCTCCCAGGGATGGCCCTCGGCGCTCGCCATGCGCAGCGGCTCCAGTTCGGTCATCAGCGCCTGGCGCCTGGCCATCGGGAAGGAGGCGCAGACCCCGACGTGCTGGAGGCGCCCGGCGCCGTCGTAGAGGCCGAGCAGCAAGGAGCCCAGCACCGGACCGCTCTTGTGCGGCCGCAGACCCGCCACCACGCAGTCCGCGGTGCGTTCGTGCTTGACCTTGACCATCACCCGCTCGCCCGGCCGGTACGCGAGCCCGGGCGGCTTGGCGACCACGCCGTCCAGGCCCGCTCCCTCGAACCGCTCGAACCAGCCGCGGGCCACCTCGATGTCGTCCGTGGCGGGGGCGGTGAAGACCGGCGCGGCGGAGTCCCGCAGCGCCGCGGCCAGCGCCTCCCTGCGGTCCCGCTGGGCCTCGCCCATCAGGGAGGCGTCGCCCAGCGCCAGCAGGTCGAAGGCGACGAAGCCGGCCGGCGTCACCTCCGCCAGGTGGCGTACCCGGGAATCGGCCGGATGGATGCGCTCCAGCAGCGCCTCGAAGTCCAGCCGCCCCTCGCGGGCGATCACGATCTCCCCGTCCAGCACGCACCGCGCCGGCGCGTGGTCCCGCAGCGCGGCCACCACGTCCGGGAAGTAGCGGGTCAGCGGCTTGCCCGAACGGCTGCCCAGCTCGATCTCGTCGCCGTCGCGGAAGACGATCGCCCGGAAACCGTCCCACTTGGCCTCGTAGAGCATGCCGGGCGGAATGGTCCTGGCGGCCTTCGCCAGCATCGGCCGCACCGGAGGCATCACGGGAAGGTCCATGAGGGCGATTGTCCGGCGCGGGGCCGGTCGCCGCCCGCCGGAAGCCCGGCCGGCCCGCTTCCCTTCGACCGGCCCCTTGCCGGCCCCTCGACCGACGCCCTGGGCCGGACCGGGGGCCGCCGGCGCGCGGCGCCCGGCGGCCCGGCCTAGCGTGGGACCCATGGCAGAATCCCTGGACCTCACCGTCGGCGAGCGGACCGTCCGGGTGTCCAGCCCGAACAAGGTGTACTTTCCGCAGCGCGGACTCACCAAGGGCGATGTGGCCCGCTACTACGTGAGCGTCGGCGAGGGCGCCCTGCGGGCGCTGCGGGACCGGCCCACCACGCTGCAGCGCTTCCCCGAGGGCGTGGACGGCGAGTTCTTCTTCCAGAAGCGCGCCCCCAAGAACCTCCCGGAGTGGATTCCGACCGGCAGGATCGCCTTTCCCAGCGGCCGCCACGCCGACGAGATCTGCCCCACCGAGCCCGCCGCGGTGCTGTGGGCGGCCAACCTCGGCTGCCTGACCTTCCACCCCTGGCCGGTCCGGCGCGGCGACACCGAGCACCCGGACGAACTGCGCATCGACCTCGACCCGCAGCCCGGCACCGGCTACGCCGACGCGGTACGCGCCGCCCTGGAGCTGCGGGACGTCCTGCGGGGGCTCGGCCTGGACGGCTGGCCCAAGACCTCCGGCGGGCGCGGCCTGCACGTCTTCGTGCCCATCGCACCCGAATGGACCTTCACCCAGGTGCGGCGCTCGGCGATCGCGGTCGCCAGGGAACTGGAGCGGCGCGACCCGGAGCGGGTCACCACCGCCTGGTGGAAGGAGGAGCGCGGCGCGAAGATCTTCGTTGACTACAACCAGACCGCCCGCGACCGCACGATCGCCAGCGCCTACTCCGTACGGCCCTTCCCCAACGCGCCGGTGTCCGCGCCGCTGCGCTGGGACGAGGTGCCCGACGCCGTGCCCGAGGACTTCGACGTGGTGACCATGCCGGAGCGCTTCGCCCGGATCGGCGATGTGCACGCCGACATGGACGAACACGCCTTCCGGCTGGACGCGGCCCTCGAACTGGCCGCCCGCGACGAGAGCGAGCACGCCCTCGGCGATCTGCCCTACCCGCCGGACCACCCCAAGATGGACGGCGAGCCGAAGCGGGTGCAGCCCAGCCGGGCCAAGAAGTGATCCGGTCCGCCCGGCTCGACGGCGGAGGCCTCCCAGCGGGCGAAGGACTACCCGGCCGCCCGCTGACCGTCCCCGACGGCCTCGCGGCCCACCGACTCCACCAGCGGCAGCACCCGGTGCGGCACCCGCTCGCGCAGCGCTATCTCGGTGCGGGTGCGCACCACCCCCGGCATCCGGATCAGCCGCTGGATGATGTCCTCCAGGTGCGCGTTGTCCCGCGCCACCACCCGGGTGAGCAGATCGCCGCCGCCGGTGATGGAGAACGCCTCGATGATCTCGGGGACCGCCGCCAGCTCTGCCGCGACCTCGTCCAGACCTCCCTGGGTGACCTCGATCCGTACGAAGGCCAGCACCGGGTGCCCCAGCGCGGCGGGGGATATCCGCGGGCCCGCCGTGGTGATCACCCCGGTCCGCGCCAGCCGTTCGAGCCGCGCCTGGAGTGTGCCGCGGGCCGTACCGAGGATGCGGGCGTACTCGCGAACGCTGGTCCGCGGCTGCTCCAGCAGCAGGCGCAGGATGCGTACGTCCAGGGGATCGACGGGCATGGGACAGCTGTTCCCCTCGTGGTCAGGTCTCCGGCATATGCACTGTACGGATGGCCCAGGACACAGGGGTTACTTTGAGCCACTGCCGGCCGGCGGCGAACTCGCCTGTGCCGGTGGCCCGTTGGGCCGCGCTCGGTCGACCGGCGCGGTACGGCCCGGCCGCCTGCCGTTCCCGGCCTCCGGCGTTCACTCGTACCGGTGAACCGCCCGACCGGAGGGAACCGCCGATCCCCTGAGCGCGACGCGGTGCCGGTGACCGCGGTGGTCCCCGTAACAGCGGTCGTACGGCCGGCCGGCGTCAAGGACGCGGCCCGGGACGGCGGGTGCCGCGGTGGGTACCGTGTGCAAGGTTGCCCGGCCACGCCACGCGGCCCGCCCCGGTCGTCCGCGCCGAGGGCCTCATCGCGCGCGGCATCCGGCCGGAGGTGCGCGCGTCCCGTGCCGCGGTGCCGGCGCCGACCGGCGAGCGCCGGCCGCACCGCACCGCGGGACCCGGGGGCGACGGGATGGCCGTCAGGTACTACTCTCAGCCGCCGTACAGACATCAGGCGGAAGAGGTACGGCAGTGGCCGGGCACGTTTACATCGGGTCGTTCACATCGGCGGGGGGCCGCGGCCTCACCGCGGCCACGGTGGACCCGGACACAGGGGCGCTCACCGCGCTCGGGCACACGGCCGACGTGCCGAACCCGTCCTTCCTCGCCCGGTCCGCCGACGGGCGGACCCTCTACGCGGTCAGCGAGACCGAACCGGAGGGAGCGGCCGCCGCGTTCTCCCTCGCCGACCCCGCCGCGCCCCGGCTGCTCGGGGATCCCGTGCCGGTCCACGGCGGCTCGCCGACCCACCTGACGGTCCATCAGGGACACCTGCTGACCGCGAACTACGCGGCGCCCGGCAGTGTCAGCGTGCTCTCGCTCAACGACGACGGATCGCTCGGCAGGGTCCGCTCGGTGCTGGAGCACGAGGGCGACGGCCCCGACCAGGAGCGCCAGGAGGCCCCGCACGCCCACGCGGTGGTGACCGATCCCAGCGGTCGGTGGGCGCTCAGCGTGGACCTCGGCACCGACTCGGTGCGGGTCTGCGAGCTGGAGGCGGGCAGCGACGAGCTGGAGATCGAACGCGAACTCGGCCTGCGCTCCGGGATCGGCCCGCGCCACCTGGCCTTCCACCCCGACGGCGCCCACGCCTACGTGGTCAACGAACTCGACTCGGTCGTCACCGTGTGCCGCTGGGACGCCGACAAGGGCAGCCTGCGCCCGCTCGCGGAGACCCGTGTGGTGCCCGAGGACGCCGAGGGCGAGAACTACCCGTCGGAAGTGGTGGTCGCCCGCGACGGCCGCTTCGCCTGGGTGGCCAACCGCGGCCACAACACCATCGCGGTGCTCGCCGTGGACGAGGACGGCGAGGGCCTCGAACTCGTGGACACCGTGAGCTGCGGCGGCGACTGGCCGCGGCACCTCACCCTCGACCCGTCCGGCAGCCGCCTCTACGCGGCCAACGAACGCTCCGGCGACGTGACCTGGTTCGACGTCGATGCGGCCACCGGCCTTCCCCGGCAGGCCGGTTCGCTGGCGCTGCCCGCGGTGTCCTGCGTGCTGTTCGCCTGACGCCGTTCCACCGGGGCCCGCCCGGACACACGAAGGCGGGCGGTCCCGTCCGGGATCGCCCGCCGTACCGTGAGCGGGCCCGGCCCGCGGCCCCGCCTCAGCGGCTCACTGGGCCTGCGCGCCCTGCGGCGACTGCCGCGCGATGCCCAGCGCGGCGGCGTACTGGCTGACCACCAGCTTGCCGACCGCCGGATACGGGCCGAGCGCGTCGGCGCCCGAGCAGCCGGCCTCCGCGGCGGCGGTGTGCAGCAGCTGCGGAGCGATCTCCGGTCCGATCAGGCACGGCGCGAGGGCCAGCGTGCCGGAACCGGAGGAGCGCAGCTGGTCGGCGGCGTGCGCGATCGCCCCGTCCTCGTCCAGCGCGGCGGCCAGCACCGGCACCGCGAGCCGCGCGGCCAGCAGCAGACCGGTCACCGAGGCGGCCTGCGCCGCCTCCTCGCCGCCGACGGTGGCCAGGATGATCCCGTCCGCCGCCGTCGCCACCGTGAACAGCCTGGCCCGGTCGGCGCGGGCCAGTCCGGCCTCGGCCAGCCGTACGTGCACCGCCTCGGCGAGCAGCGGGTGCGGGCCGAGCACGTCGGTCAGCTCCACCTGCGCCTTGCTGTCCGCGATGGCCTGCCGGATACGGCGCAGCACGGACGCCTCGGGACCCGCCAGCAGCGGCACCACGACCGCCGAGGTGTCCTCACCGGGACGGTCGGCCGCCACCTGGTCCAGCACACCGCGCAGGCCGGGGAAATCGCTCTGCCCGCTGTCCTCGCCGTCGACGAACGCGATCCGCGGATCGAGCCCGGCCAGCTCGGAACGGGCGATGCTCACGACCTCCTCGGCCAGACTGAGCGCGGCGGCGGTGGGAGTGCCGGGGACCGCCAGGACCAGCACCGGCGCGCCCTCGGGCGCGGTCAGCGCCTCCGGGCGGCGATGGCGTCCCGGGTGTTGACGCGGCGTTCGAACGGGGAGGCCGGAGGCGGGCCCTGGTGCAGTGCTCATGGCGACGCATGCTAACGCCTCACGGCGCCCATTCGTTCGGCCGGGTACGAGGTGGGTCAGACCTGTCCAGAACTGTCCGTTTCACCGGTCACGGTGGGTCATGGCACGAGTCTGAGCAGTACGGGATCGGCGGGCAGGCCCAGTTCACCGCGCTGCACCGCCCCGGCGATCAGCAGCGCGCCGTCCAGCGGGTCACCGGCCGCCGCGAGCAGGGCGGCGTCCGGCAGCAGCCGCTCCGCCTGGTCGCGCAGCGGCCCCATCAGCGGCTCGCCCATCTTGAACAGCCCGCCGGTCAGCGCCACATCGACCGGGCCGGGCCCCGGCCGGACCGCCGCGGCGGCCTCCAGGATGTGCGCCGCCGCCCGGCGCAGGATCTCCGAGGCCACCGGGTCCTGATGCGCGCAGCGGGCCACCTCGGGGGCGAAGGAGGCCAGTACGGCGGGCCGGTCGGCCCGCGGGTACAACTGGCCGGGCAGCGTCTCCACCGGGCCGAAGACCGCCCGCGCCCGCGCCAGCAGCGGCTCCGAGCCACCGGCCCGCCCGTCGTGGGCGCGCAGCGCCGCCTCCAGGCCGGCCCGCCCGATCCAGGCGCCGCCGCCGACATCGCCCAGCAGATGGCCCCAGCCGTCCGCGCGCCGCCAGCCGGAGCCGTCGGCGGTCACGCCGAGCGCGATCATGCCGGTGCCGGCCGCGACCACCACGCCCGGGCGCAGGCCGAGCGCCCCCGCGTAGGCCGTCACCGCGTCGCCGGCCAGCGCCAGCCGGTCCACGCCCAGCGCCTCGGACAGCGCTCCCGGCAGCCGGGCGCGCAGATCGTCACCGAGTGAGGCCATGCCGGCCGCGCCGACACAGGCCGCGGCGATCCGCGAGGCGCCGGCCCTACGCATCAACTCCCCGGCCAGCGGCAGCACCAGGGCGAGCAGGCTCTCGGCGTCGATACCGCGCTCGCCCACCACGGCGGGCCGGTCGGAGGCCGCCGGCGCGGTCGCCCGCGAGCCGTCGGGACGGGCCAGGGCGACCCTTACCCCGGAACCGCCGGAGTCCACGCCCAGCACCCAGCCGGGGTCCGGCCGGTCGGTGCCGGCGGAGACCTCGGAGTCGGGCACGGCTCAGCCGAACCCGCGGGAGTCCTGCTTGAGCGCGGTGTCCACCGTGAGCGCGGAGGCCACCACCATGCTCAGCAGCGGGTCGGCGAGCTGCCGGTGTATCTGCAGCACGTAGTTGTCCGCGGTGGTGAACATGGTCTTGGCCAGACCTTCCCAGGTCTTGGTGATCCGGGCGATCTCGGTCTCGGTGTGGTCCACGATCGCGAAGTTCCAGGCCCGCCAGTTCTCGGCCTTGATGGCGCCTATCTGCTGGCCGTCGTACATGAACGCGAACTTGATCTTGCCGAACGCGTTCTGCTGCACGATCTCGCCGAGCGGCTCGCCGCCGGGCCGCTGCACCACCACCTTGGACTTCACGAACTTCGCCGGCCGGGTCAGCACCAGCTGCGGCTGCCCCTGGGCGTCCCTGACCTCCAGCTTGTGGGTGAGGAACTGGTCGACGCTGGAGACGAAGCGCAGCACCTTCTTGGCGGTGCTCTGGCCGACCTCGACGACCGAGCCGAGACTCCGGCCGTTCTGGTCGAACACGCTGTACTCATTGACGAGTTCGATCAGCTTGGCCTTCTGGTTGACCACCAGCACCGGCTCGGTGAACAGCGTGCCGCCGCCCTGGCCGGGCGGGGTGATCCCGGCCTGCTGCTGCACCTGGCGCTGGACCTTGGCCGGGTCCGGGGTGCCGCTGACATTCACCTCCCAGGCGCTGCCGCCCTCCTGCTTGCCGGGCTGCTGGGGGACCTGACCGGGGTTGGTGTGCTCGGTCCACCGGGTGCCGTCCCAGTACCGCAGCAGATTCGGAGTGCCCTGCGGGTCGGCGTACCAGCCGGCCGGGGTGTCGGAATGCGTCGTCACCCGGGCAGAGTATCGTGGCGGACCGTCAGCGGAGCCGCCGATCCGGCAGCGGCGGTTTCGATGGCGGAGGGTGCCGGTGTGGGCCAGTAGGGTGACACCGTGCCGCCACAACCCCTTTCTGAACTTGTCGAGGCCGGCTGGGCGAAGGCCCTGGAGCCGGTAGCCGGACGTGTCGCCGCGATGGGGGACTTCCTCCGCGCCGAGGTAGCCGCCGGCCGGACATACCTCCCCGCGGGGCCGAATGTGCTGAGGGCGTTCACGCAGCCCTTCGACGAGGTCCGGGTGCTCATCGTCGGGCAGGATCCGTACCCGACACCGGGGATGGCCATCGGTCTGAGCTTCGCGGTGGCGCCCGAGGTCCGCAACCTGCCCGGGAGCCTGGAGAACATCTATCGCGAACTCGGCTCCGACCTCGGGGTGCCCCGGCCGTCGAACGGCGACCTGACACCGTGGACCCGGCAGGGCGTGCTGCTGCTCAACAGGGCTCTGACCACCGCCCCGAAGCGGCCGGCGGCCCACCGTGACAAGGGCTGGGAGCAGGTCACCGAGCAGGCGATCAGGGCGCTGGCCGCCCGGGGCCGCCCGCTGGTGTCCATCCTGTGGGGGCGGGACGCGCGCAACGCCCGGCCGCTGCTCGGGGAGCTCCCGGCGATCGAGTCCGCGCATCCCTCGCCGATGTCCGCGGACCGGGGCTTCTTCGGCTCACGGCCCTTCAGCCGCACCAACGAACTGCTGGTCGCACAGGGCGCCGCCCCGGTGGACTGGCGTCTTCCCTAGCGCGGGTGCGCCCGGCGGGGCGCCGTGACGTCAGCGGTCGTCGCCGTCGGATTCCGCCCCGCCGGGGTCTGCCGGGAAGTCCGCAGGGAAGTCGTCCGGCACGTCGTCGCGGAAGTCCTCGGGGAACTCCGCCGCCGGGTCCTCGCGGTCCGGCAGCGGCGGCAGCCGCAGATCGCCGGGGACGGGGCCCTCGTCGACACGGCGGGCATACCGATGCACCCGGACGTCGAGATTCATCCGCCGGGAGCGCTTGCTCAGCCGCCGGCGTTCGCGGCGGCCCGCTTCGTCGTCGTCCAGATCCTGCGCGCGCCGGCGCGTTTCCCAGAAGGCCTGTTCGCGGGCCGCCGCTTCCTCGCCGGGAGTCGGGCGGTCCGTTTCGTCTCGGCCGTCGCCGGCCCCCGCTGCCATGTCGCACAGTTTGTCACATCTATGCCGCCGGGACCGGGAGACCGCTCCGGCGCACGTCATTTCCGCGCCGAACCATCCGCCCGGTCGTGCCGTTTCGAACCGCCCTTTCCGGGTATCTGTTCGCGAGCCGTGGGCGGCTCCTTATTCCACCGGGGCGGCGGAAGCCGCAGCCCGGGAATTCGGGTTTCCCGCCGTCCCGGCCGCAGGACGGCGGGCCCGGCCGACCAGGCGTATGGCCGGAAAACATCGGCCGTGCGGAACGAAGCGATCGATTTCCGCGCGATCCCGGTCGTGTCCGGAAGAAGACCTGACACCTTGCCGTGCTGCCGACCGTAGATCCTCCGCAATTTCATGAGCGAAATATGAAATGATTAAATAGCGGAGCGCTCTTGGATATTGACACCCGGTCCCTGTCGAAGCATGCTCATAGTCGGTCTCTCCGGATTCACGGAGTGATGCTTTCGATGCCCCGCCGGAATTCTTTCGGGGCTGGACGAGAGGAAATACGCTGATGGCACCCACCGAGAACGTGCAGCAGCCGGGCCGTGAGTCCCTGGCCGACCGCACCCGGAACGAGCTGGAGATCGCCGGCTTCGACGAGGTCGAGACCCCGGAGGCCGACATCGTGAGCCTCGGCAGCGCCAGCTACACCAAGATGCTCGGGAAGATCTACTCCTGACCGGGCAGCCCAGGGGTCCGGCGCCTCGCCGCGCCGGGCCCCGCGCGCCGTCGGCCCATGTCTGCGAGGGACGGTCAATGATGCGACTCACCCCGGAACTGCCCTACCTGGACGAGGCGGGCCACGTCTATGTGCCGCTGGCCGGCCCGGAGGGCGCCTGCCTGAAGCTGAACAGACACGCCTCGCAGGTGTGGCGCGCCGCGCTGAGCGGGCCGGTCGACCTGGACGCACTGGCCGCCGCCGACCGGGACTTCCTGCGCGCCTTCGTCGGGCAGGGTGTCCTGCTGGCCGCGACCGCGGACGAGCGGTACTGAGATGAACACCCCGACGACCCACCCGACGGTCTCGCGGACAGCCGCCGCGAAGCCCCCGCCCGCACCGGTGTCCGCGCCCGACCCGGCCCCCACCCGGCCGCCCGTCCCGGCGGACAAGCCCGGCATCGCCCTGGTCAATCCCTCGGTCGGCTTCTCCGACCGCCGCAAGTCCAAGCCGATCGGTCTGGCCTACCTCATGGCCTATCTGGACAAGCACGGCTATCCGAGCTCCGGCTTCGACTTCGGGGACTCCGAGGACGACACCGTGGAGCTGGCCGAGCTGTACGGCCTGGACCGCTTCGATGTCGTCGGGTTCTCGGTCTACAACGAGTCGTTCCGCAACGCGATCGCCATGGCCGAGTGGATCAAGTCCCGCCGTCCCGACTGCCTGGTCGTGCTCGGCGGCCCGCACGCCACCGCCGTGCACGAGCACATCATGCGCCGCTACCCCTGCGTCGACGTCGTCGTCCGGCGCGAGGGGGAGGAGGCCATGCTGGACCTGGTCCGTCACCTCGGCGACCGCGAAGCGCTGACCCGGATCCAGGGCACCACCTGGCACAGCGCGGACGCGGACGGCGTACCGCTGATCAACGCGGACCGGCCGTTCGTGCCCGACCTGGACCAGATCCCGTTCCCCGACGCGGAGTTCACCTCGCACTCCGGCTATCCGGACCTCACCTACTTCGACGAGGTGCAGGGCCGGCTCAAGGCGGCGCTGACCATCTGCAGCAGCCGCAGCTGTCCGTACAACTGCTCGTTCTGCGGTGTGCTCACCATCGGGCGCAAGTACCGCTCCCGCGAGGCCGAACGCGTCGTCGCCGAGCTGCTGCACTTCCGCGAACGGCACGGAGTCCGCTACCAGCACGTCTACTTCAGCGACGCCAACTTCTTCGTCTCCCCGACCCGGGCGCTGGAAGTCGCCGAAGCCCTCCACGCGGCCGACCCGGACATCTCCTTCAGTTTCGGCACCCGGGTCAACCAGGTGCTCAAGGCGGCCGAGGTGCTGCCCCGGCTCAAGGAGTGCGGGCTGCGCTTCATCGAGCTGGGCATCGAATCCGCCTCGGAACCCGTGCTCGAGCGGCTCGCCAAGCATGTGAAACCGGAGGTCAACGTAGCGGCGGTCCGCCTGCTGCGCCGCCTCGGCATCGAGATCTCGCTCGACTTCATCATGCTCGACCCGGCCACCACCACCGCGGACATCCGCGCCAACCTCGACTTCCTGCGCGACACCGGCTTCTACGACTACGTCCCGCACGACCACCTGTACACCGCGCTGGTGCTCTACGAGGGCACGCCCATCCGCGACTTCTACGCGCGGCGGTTCGGCGTGGAGTTCGACCCGGACGACCTGCCCAGCCCCTTCGACCTGTTCGAGGAGCCCGCGGTGCAGCGGTTCAGCGACACGCTGCGGGCCTTCCGCAAGCGGTGGCAGGGCGACATCGACGACGCGCTCGCCGTCGGGGAGCTGGCACTGGCCTCCATGGGCGAGCACCCGGACATCCCGCGCGCCCTGCACGCGCGGTTGCAACTCGACGTGGTCTCGCTGCGGCACGCCCCCAACCTGCTGGTCGAGACCCTGCTGGAGGACGCCGAGGCCGGGTTCCCGCGGTTGGACACCGGGGGTCTGGAAGCACTGCTGCCCCGGCTCGGCCCCGATCTGGTCCCTCTGCACGACCTCATCCGACGAACCAAGGCAGCGGCCGGGCAGGTGGGCTTCAGCGAGATCCCCGGCGCCCCCGGCCAGCACGGAAGGGACTGATCCATGACGACCGCCCTCACAGCCGGCTCCGCCATCGAGGAACTCGGCCCCCCGGGTGTCCGCGGAATCTGCTTCAGCTGCGACTCGATCACCTCCATGGACGTGGCGGAGGAGACCGCGCTGAAGGCCGGAGCCGACGCCACCTGGTACAGCGTCGGCATCCTCGCCGACGATCAGGAACTCGCCCTGCGCTGCGCCGAGTTCTGCCGACGGCACGGGCTGCACACCCTGTTCCACCCGCTGGACCTGGACATCTGCGGCACCGACCCGCTCGACGGCCGGCTGCTGCGCGCGCTCGGCGAGCGCGCCGCCGAACTGGACTCCCCGTGGCTCAACATCGATCTGGCGATGTGGGTGCGCCGGGGGGAGACGCTGCTGGAGTCCCTGGTGCCGATGCCGCTGGTCGACGAGGCGGTCGACTGGGCGGTGGACCGGATCAAGCACGCCCAGGACGTCATCGGCCGCCCGCTGACGATCGAGAACGCGCCCTATCCGTTCGTCGTCGGCGACGGCGACATCCTCACCCTGATGACCCGGATCGCCGAACGCGCCGACTGCCTCATGACGATCGACCTCGGCCATCTCTACGGCCTGCGGGTCCAGCAGGGACGGCCCGCCGTCCTGCCCGGCGACGACGCCGTCGCCTGGGACCGGGTGGTCGAGGCCCATATGAGCGGCACGTTCGTCCGCCGCTTCGAGGGCGGTGTGCGGCTCGTCGACGACAAGCACGACTGGCCGGTGAGCGACGAGGTGTGGGAGCTGGCCGACACCCTGCTGCCGCGCGCGCCCCACCTGCGGTCGGTGATGGCCGAGGCGGAGGGCATGACCGCCGCGGAACTGTCCGACAGCGTACGGCGCTTCGCGCGCCGCGCCAGCCACTGGTGGGGTGAGCGGTGAGCGGTGAGGCGACACTGGACTACGCCCGGGTGGTCGACACCACCTGGCACATCCTCAACGCGGGCGGCGAACGGCGGGAGCGGCTGCTCGCCGCCCTGCCGGCGGGCGAGCGCGCGATCGTGGCCGACGGCACCAGCGGGCCGGGCTTCGCCATGGAGCAGGCCCGCCGCCGCAAGACCGTGGCCAATGTGCTGAACACCGCCTTCGCGGTCACCTTCTTCGCCTACTACGGGCGGACCGGCGCCGAGGGGCTGCACGCCTTCCTCGACAGCGGGGCGTGGCAGGACAGGCCGGCGCAGCCCGGCTCGGTGTTTCCGCCGGCCGCCACCTCCGCCGCGGCCTTCGCCGCGTTCCTGCGCTCCACGGACTGGATCGCCCGGCAGGAGGACTGGGTCGCGGAGGCGTTCGCCTTCGAGCACGACTACCTCTTCGGCGGCTCGGCCGGCACCCGCCGCCCGGCCGCCGGGGAGAGCGGTCTCGTCCCGGGCGCCTGGGTGGCGGAGGCCGCCTTCGACGTGCCCGAGTACGGCCGGCTGCTGCGCGAACGCGGTCCCGTCGATCCGTGGCCCGAGGCGCTGCTGCTGGTCAAACGGCGTCCCGCGCCGCTCGCCGTCGTCTCCCTGCCGGAGAGCGGGCGGGTCCGCCGCATCCGCCTGACCGGCGCCACCGTCGCCGCGCTGCGATGGCTGTGGTCGCCGGACGCGCCCCGCCCCGCCGATGCCACGTCGACGGGTGCCTATGCCAAGGCGGTAGCCGCCGGACTGGTCGCGGAGGACTCCTGGTGAAAGGCGGCGGCCCGGGCGCCGGCCCACCCGGGCCGCCGGAGGCGGAGACACTGGCGGAGGCCGAGGCGGACCGCCTGTACGTACGGCGGGTACGGCGCGGCTATCTGCTGGTGTCGGGCTTCGACTACTTCGCCGACATGCTGCTCACGGTCACGTCGGTGCTGCTGCTCCAGTCCTACGGGATGAGTTCGGGAGCCGTCTTCGCGTTGGTCGCGGCGGTGTGGATCCTCGAAGGGATCGCCGAGATCCCCACCGGGATCCTGGCCGACATGTTCGGCCGCCGCGCCTCGGTGACCGTCAGCTTCGCGCTGCGGGCGGGCGGCTACGGCGCGCTGTTCTTCAGCGACAGCGTGGCGGTGGCCGCCTCCGGCACCCTGCTGGCCGCGCTCGGGGGCACCTTCGCCTCCGGCTCCCTGGAGGCGTGGGCGGTGGACGAGACCCGGTCCCGGAACCCGCTGAGCCTGGACCGGCTCTTCGCCCAGGGAAAGATCGCGGAGAACGCCGGACTGGTGCTCGGCACCCTCACCGGCGCCGCGCTCGGCACCCTGGACCTGGCGGTGCCCCAGCTCGCGGCCGGATCCGCCTGCGCCCTGGCGGCTGTCGCGTCGGCGCTGCTGATGGCCGGCGGCCGCCACGCCCCGCGGCCCACAGGAGCCTTCGGCCAGCGCCTGCGCGGCTCGGCGCGCGAGGTCGTCACCGGCGCCCGCTACACCCTGCAGGGCGACCGCGTGCTGATCGCCCTGATCCTGGGGGCCGCGCTGCTGTGGCTGTGCCGCGGCATTCCCGGGGTGCAGTGGACGGTCGTGTACGACGGACTGGTCGGCGGTCATCTCGTCGTGCTCGCCCTGATGCGCGGCGTCGGCTCGCTGCTGGAGATCCCGTTGCTGGGCTGGACACTCGGGCTGCAGAAGCGCGGCGCGGGCGCCCGGCGCACCGTGATCGTCACCGCCGCGTCCGTCGGAGCGGTGTCGCTGGCCGCGGCCGGCCTGATCCGGGAACCGGCGGTGTCCATCGTCTGCTACGTGGGCTTCTCCACGGCCTTCGGGCTGTGCATGCCGGGAGTGCGGGCGGCGGTGAACGAACGCGTGGACGGCCCGCACCGGGCCACCGTCCTGTCGGTGGCGTCCCTGTTCAACAGCCTGTTCACCGGCGGCGGGCTGGTCGTGACGGGCATGGCCGTCGGCGACCTGGACAGTACGGCCGTGGCCTGGCCGCTCGCCGCGGCGGCCTTCGGCGCGGTCGGGCTGTGGGTCGCCGCACTCACCGTGCGGGCCGCGCCCGCACGGCCGTCCGATCGGGAGGCCGCCGCCGCGCTGCCGCAGGATGTGTCCTCGACATGACCGCCACCGGGGCGGACGCCTCCACTCAGGACGCCGCCGCTCACGACGCCACCGCTCAGGACACGGCGGCGAGGGACATCGAGGACCTGCTCGCCGACCTCCAGCTGGAACGCTCCGGTCTGTCCGGCCGCGGCCCGGACCCCGCCGCCGGGCGGGCCGCCCGGCTCAGCGGCGGGATCGCCCGCCTCGGGCTGTCCCGCTTCGTCGCCGAACTCCTCGGCGACGGGCCGCCGGTGCCCGCCACGGTGGCCGTACTCGACCTGGAGGCGGACGAGGCGGGACGGCGCGCCTCGTACCGGATCTGGCGTGCCGAGGCCAGGAGCGCCGCCGAGGAGGTCTGGCGGTGGCTGACCGAGCGCCGCCGCACCGCCGGCGACCGGCCCTGGTGGTGCGGGGAGTCCGCGCTGCCGCTGCCGGCCGATTCGGTACGGCGGCTCGCCGCGGTGACGGCGCCGGTCACCGATCTGGCGCCGATCGCGGAGTCCTGGGGACGCACGGCCGGGCTCGGCGACGGCGTCGAGGAGTACAACTGGCGCTGGCTGATGCTCGGCAAGGGCCTGCTGGGACCGTCGGCCGGCGCCGCCCTGCCGGGTCTGGACACCCTGCTCGGCCGACTGGTCGAGCAGGCCCGCGGCCACGGGCTGCTGCCGGCCGCCCACCGGGTCGGGCTGATCCGCCGGCCCAACACCCCGTCGATGGTGATGCCGGTGCGGCTGCCCGGACACTCGCTGCTGTCGCTGCCCACCGCGGTCACCCCGGTGACGGTCCAGTACCTCCAGCACGAGATCGCCCACCTCGCCGAGCACGCCGCGCGCCCGGCGGCCGCCCCGCTGGCCGCACGGTGGTCGTTCGACCCCCTGCGCTCCGAAGGCTGGGCCCTGCTGCTGGAACACCTCGTCACCACGCCCGAACCGCTGGTGCGGCTCGGACTCGACGAAGGCTCCGCCGCGGCCGTCGCCGGCTTCCTCGCCGAGGAAGAGCGCTTCAGCCGCGGGCTGATGGCCGCCGACCTGGCCCTGGAGGCCGAACTGGGTGGCTGTCGGGGCGCGGCCGGCGCGCTGGAGGCCGCCGCCGCGGTCATCGGACGCACCGGGCTGCGGTGGGCTCCCGAACTGCTCCTCATGCGGCAGCCGCGGATGCTGCACTGGCGCTCGTACCTGGCCGGCTACGCCTGGCGCGACACCGTGCTCGCCGGGCTCACCAGCCGGTTCGGCGCCGGATGGGCCGGGCGGGACGACGCCTGGGCGGCGCTGCTGCGGGCCCTGGCGTCCACCGGTTCGGCCGGCGCTTTCCTGCGCTCCCTCACCGCGCCACCGAACTCCCCGACCCCCGACCCGACAAGGAGTCCCGATGACCGCCGACCTGAGCACCAGGGAACCACCGGTCCCGTCGGCGGGAGTACACCTGCTCGCCCGTGACCCGGCGGACGTGCGGGCGCTGCCCTGGGGCCGGGCCCACGCGGTCTTCGACGCCTCGCCGGAAGTCGCTTCCGTGATGACCCGCGAGGATCTGGACGACTGGCTGGACTGCAGCCTGCTGCACTACCCGGTGCTCAACGCGATGCGCGGCGCCGTCCCGGTGCCGCCGGAGGAGCTGACCCGGGTGATCACCGTCGCGGGAGAGGCGCGGGGCGGTTATGTCGACGGCGCGAAGGTCCGCGCCCAACTCGCCGCCGGGGCCACCGTGGTCGTGCAGAACCTGCACGACTGGCACCGGCCCGCGCGGCTGCTGTGCGCACGGGCGGCGGAGCTGTTCACCGCCAAGGCGGGAGCGGTGGCCTTCTGGTCGCCGGCCGGCGAGGAAGGACTGCGGGTCCACCGCGACGACGGGCACCTCTTCGTGGCGCAGATCTGCGGGACCAAGCGCTGGTATCTCTACGACACCCCGCGCGACGCCGCCGACTGGCAGCCGGGATACGTCGACGGCCTCGACGAGCCGCAGGTGGTCGACCTGCGGGCGGGTCAGGTGCTGTACCTGCCGGACGGAATCGCCCACCACACCCGCACGCTGGACACCGAGTCCGTCCATGTCACCGTCGCGATCCGCGAGCCCGCTCTGCGCGGCGCCGCGGAGCTGGCGCTGCAGGCGTGCCTCGCCGGTGTCCCCGCGCACGCGGCCCTCTCCGGCAGCGCGGAGGACCGGGAGAAGGCCGCTGACGACCTGCTCAACCGGCTCGCCGACGCGCTCACCCGGGTCGACCGGACGGCACTTGTCGCCCACCTCGGGCGGCGTGCGATCGAGACCCGCGGCAGCCGGTGACGGCCGGCCGGGAGCACCGGGGGCATGGGTCCTCGCCGCCGGCCAGCACTCGCGCTCGCCCGGTCGGCGTCCGTCACTCCACCGGGCCGACGCACCTGCTCCGTACGGAGATCGGCCGCGGCGGCTCGCTCGCGCCGCCGGACTTCTCGTCGTCGCTGGGCGGCATGCCCGCGTTCCAGTCCAGTTCGTAGCGCTGGAACAGCTCCGCCCGCAGCCGGGCCAGCGGCATCGGGGCGCCCGGCAGCAGCAGCGCCACGGTGGCGCCCATGAGCAGGGCGCGCAGCAGCCGGTACTCCTCCTCGGGGTCGGCCGCGCCCCAGTCCGCCACGGCCTGGCGCAGCAACTGGGCCAGCCGCTGCTGCTCCGGGCACTGGATGAAGCCCTCCTCCTGGAGGATCGAGGCCATATGGGTGCGCATCAAGGTGGTGTGTGTCTGCGTCAGCCCGAGGATCGCGTCGATGGCCCTGGCCAGGAGTTCCCGGCCGTCCTCGGTGCGCGGCTCGCTCTCCAGCGCCGCCGCCAGCTCAAGGCTCATCAGCCGGTGCACCGCGGACTGGAGCAGCGCGCGCTTGCCGGAGAAGTAGTACGACACCAGGCCGCGGGCCGAACCCGCGTGCCGGGTGATGTCGGCGAGGGTGGTGGCCTCGTAGCCGCGCTCCTCGACCAACTCCACGGTCGCCTGCAGCAGCCGCTCCCGCGAGCGCTGACGCATCGCTTCATTGACCGATGCGCTTCGAGGGGACATGCTTTACTCCTGCGTTGACTGGCTGCGAGCCAATATACTCAGCGCATCCCGCCGTGCCACGGCTCGCGTGGGAATGGGAAACAGGCGCCGGACCCGGCGACGCGGGGGATCGTCGGGTCCGGCGTTCGTCTGCCCTGTCTTCCACGCACGACCCGGGCGCCGTCACACATGGCCTGGTCTCGCCGTTCGTCCTGGTCGTGACCGGGTCGCCATGGAGGTCGCCCCGTCAGGTCAGTGCGTGCAGGCCGGGACCGAAGGCGATCAGCAGGGGCACGGCCGGGGCCATCATGGCCAGCGCCGTCACCCGCAGTCTGCGGCCCACGGTCAGCCGCGGCGCCGGGTCCAGCAGCCGGTTCACCCGGCCCGGCAGGGCGCCGAGCGGCACCGGCCCGGGCGCGAACACGCCGCGTTCCTCGTTGAGTTCCACCAGGGCCAGCGCGGTGGTCAGCCGGCCGAAGCGGCGGGAGGCGGTGTCGTCGGCGGCCAGTTCCACCAGGTGGTGCACCTGGTCGCGGAAGGCGGCGAAGACCGGCACCTGCGGGAAGCCGCCGGCCAGCGCGCCCGCGCAGTGCAGCAGCACATCGTGGCGGGCGCGGGCGTGGCCCTGCTCGTGCGCCAGCACCGCGTCGAGGCTGCGGCCCTTGAGCCGGCGCAGCGCCGCGGTGGTGATCACCAGCTGCGGCTGGGCGCCGGACAGCCACCACGCGTCGGTCCTGCCGTCCTCCAGGATGACCAGCCGCTCGCCGGGCGGTACGTCCTCGCCGGGCAACCGGGGGGCGCGGGCGCGTAGTTCGCCCCACCGCTGCCGGCGCCGGGCACGCGCGGCGCGTACTTCACGGGTGAGCATGGCGGCCGTCCACACCCCGCCGAGTGCCAGAGCGATGGCCAGCGTCCCGGACCATTTGCCGTACGACGGCAGCGCGTAGGCGTCCACGACGTCCTGCGGCGCGAAGGCGAAGAGATTCCCGCGGACGGCGGCCCAAGCCGCGGACGCGGTGAGCGCCATGGCCAGCGCGCAGCACAGCAGCACCGCGGCGACCACGCACTGCCAGACCCACAGGGCGAGCACCGGTTCGCGCTCCGGCCAGTCGGCACGGGAGAGCAGACGCGGCGCCGTCGCCGCCGCCAGTGCGCCGAGGACCAGCAGCACGAACGGGACCGTCATACGGATCACCCTAGGAGCCATGGTGATCTCCCCGCAGGACACCGGACCCGATGTGACGCATCACTCACAGGACGTGTCGGCGGACTCGGCGTGGCCGGTCGTCCCCGGACCGTCCCCCGGGCCGATCCGGCACCCCGGGGACCCGCTGGGCGGGGTCCGGCCCCCGGCAGCACCTCGCCCCGCCGGGGGCACGCGGAGCCGTACGGCCCGCCCACCACCGGACGGACGATCCGGACACCGTCGCGACCCACCACCCCGGAGGGAGTCACAGCACCAGCAGCATGGCCAGCATCCCGAGCGCCATCGAGACGCGGCAGGCCATCGCGACCTCCGGCGCGTTCCGCAGCCTCGGGGCGCCGGCGCCGGAAGGCCCCGGTATCGACAGGGACCGGGCGGGACCGGGGATCAGGGCCATGCCGGTCCGCAGCACGTAGCCCACGAAGTAGAGCAGCAGCACGCCGGTCAGCAGCGGGAGGCCCGCGCCGAGATGGGCGGCGTGCTCGGAGTTGCCCGGGCCGGCCGCGGCCAGCGCCACCGCCATGTAGACCATCGCCACCGAGCACACCGCGTGATGCGCCCGGTGCGGGGCCCGCCCGAGCAGCGAGTGCAGCCCGGCCAGCGCGAAGACCGCGGCCAGCACCGCGGCGCCCCACGGCCCGGGGTCGAAGACGGACATCGGTACCGCCATCACCGCCATCCCGGCGCCGGTCACCGCCTCCGCCCTGGCCTCGCGGCGCAGCAGGCAGGACCCGGCGACAGCGACGCCGAGCACCACGAGCAGCCATGCCACCAGCGGTGTTCCATGCACTGAGCCCACCCCCTTCGTACCCTTCCCGGCCCTTCCTACCACTCCCGGCGCCGCACCCCGCCAGGCGTCCGCCCCGGTGAGAGGCTGCCCGTCACGAACGGTGCACACCCGGGCGCGCGGGGTCACTGGGGGGAGTGCGCGTCCTCGCTCCGCACCCCCCGGCTCGTTTCCACGGGCCGGCCCGCTCCAGTGAGGGGCCGCGATCGGCTCGGTTAGCCTGTCCGGATGGACACAGCCGCCTCACCCACCTTCCGGCCCGCCACTCCCGAGGACGTCCCGGCGCTCGTCGCGCTGATCGAGTCCGCGTACCGGGGGGAATCCAGCCGGGCCGGCTGGACCACCGAGGCGGACATCCTGGAGGGTCAGCGAACCGACCCCGAGGATGTGCTCACCGTCATCACCAAGCCGGACAGCCGGTTGGTCGCGGTGGAGAGCGACGGCGAACTGGTCGCCTGCTGCCAGCTCGAACACCGGGGGGCGCACGCCTACTTCGGGATGTTCGCGGTGCGCCCCGCCCTGCAGGGCGCGGGCCTGGGCAAGGTGATCATCGCGGAGGCGGAGCGTTTCGCCGGCGAGGAGTGGGGCGTCGCCGAGATGCACATGACGGTGATCTCGGTCCGCGAGGACCTGATCGCCTGGTATGTGCGCCGCGGCTACGTCCGCAGCGGTCAGACGACTCCCTTCCCGTACGGGAACGAGCGGTTCGGGCTGCCGACGCGCGACGACCTGGAGTTCGAACTGCTCACCAAGAAGCTCGGCTGACCTTCCGCCCCGCCCGGCAGCGGCGCCCGCTCCCCTCCGGAGTCCGTTCAGGGCTCAGAGCCGTCCCGCCTCGGTGATCCGCCGCAGGAACTCCTGGGTACGCGGTTCGCGCGGCGCCCCGAACACCTCGGCGGGCGTGCCGCGTTCCAGGATCACCCCGGCGTCGAGGAAGCACACCTGGTCGGCGACCTCACGGGCGAAGGCCATCTCGTGGGTGGCGATCACCATCGTCATGCCCTGCTCCTTGAGGTCCCGCACCACGGCCAGCACCTCACCCACCAGCTCCGGGTCGAGCGCCGCGGTGATCTCGTCGAGCAGCAGCAGCCGCGGCTTGGTCGCCACCGCTCTGAGCAGCGCGACACGCTGCTGCTGGCCGCCGCTGAGCCGGTCCGGGTACTCGCCCGCGCGGTCGGCCAGCCCCAGCCGGGCCAGCAGTTCACGGGCCTCGCCCTCCGCGACCGCGCGCGGCACCCGGTGCACCCGCCGCGGCGCCAGCGTGATGTTGTCCAGCACTGTCATGTGCGGGAACAGGTTGTAGGCCTGGAACACCACGCCGATCCGGCGCCGTACCGCGTCCTGGTCGGTGCGCGGGTCGGTGATCTCGGCGCCGTCCAGGAAGACCGCTCCGTCGTCGATCTCCTCCAGCAGGTTCACACAGCGCAGCAGCGTCGACTTGCCCGAGCCGGAGGCGCCGATCAGGGCCGTCACGGTGTGCGCCGGCACATCGAGACCGATGTCCGCGAGCACCACCGAGGAGCCGTATGTCTTGCGGACCGCCGAGAGCCGCAGCACCGGCTCCGCGGCGGGGCCCGGGGCGCGAACCGGCTCCGGTCCGGGCTCCAGGCGGGAGCCGTCCTTCGGCAGCGGGTCCGCACTCATACGACGCCTCCCTGGGACTGCCGCCGGTTCATCCGCGCCGCCACCCAGTCGGTGAACCGCGTCATGGGGACGGTGATGGCCACGAAGATCAACCCCGAGACGACGTAGGGCGTGTAGTTGAAACTGCGGCTGGCGATGATCTGCGCCGCGTAGACCGCGTCCACCGCGCCGCCGATGGACACCAGACCGGTGTCCTTCTGCAGCGACACAAGATCGTTGAGCAGCGCCGGCACCACCCGCCGCACGGCCTGCGGCAGCACCACGTACCGCATGGTCCGCGCGCCGCTCAGACCGAGCGAGCGGGCCGCCGCGCGCTGACTGGGGTGGACGCTCTCGATCCCGGCCCTGAACACCTCGGCGACATACGCGGTGTAGGTCAGGCACAGCGCGAAACCGCCCAGCAGTACGGGGTCGTTGGTGACCCCGCTCAGCCGCAGCGCGGGGATGCCGAACACGCTGATCAGGATGCAGATGATCAGCGGCAGACCGCGGAAGAAGTCCACATAGGCGGTGGCCAGCGCGCGCACCGGGAAGAAGACCGGGCCGCGGAGCGTGCGCAGCATGGCCATCAGCAGCCCGGCGACCAGCACCACCGCGCCGCACACCGCCAGCAGCCGCAGATTGAGCCACAGCCCTTCCATGACCTTCGGGAAGGCCAGGCGCGCGTAGTGGGCGCTGAAGAAGGTCTCCCTGGTGCGCTGCCAGCCCGGTGAGCTGACGATCAGTTCGTACAGGGCGAACGCCGTCACCGCGGTGCTGACCGCGGCGATCGCGAAGGACCGCCTGGTGCGGGCCCGCCGGTAGCGTTCCCGCTCGATCCGCCGCGCCGACGGCCGGTACGCCTCCGGCGGCGCGGCCTCGTCCCGCACGGTCACTTGAGCACCGGCGCGTCGACCGCGTCGGACAGCCACCGCTTGTCCAGTGCGGCGAGCGTGCCGTCGGCGCGCAGGCCGGTGACGGCCCGGGAGACGCACGACGTCAGTTCGCTGCCCTTGTCCAGCACGAGTCCGAACTGCTCGGGCGCGCCGCCCGTGTCGTCGAACTGCCCGATCACCTTGGCGTCGGTGACTTCGGCGCCGGTGATGTAGAACGCGGTCGGCAGGTCCACCACGATCCCGTCGACCTGACCGTTCTTCAGCGCGGCCACCGCCAGGTCGTTGCGCTGGTAGACGGCCGGCTGCTTGCTCGGCCGGACCGTGCCGGTGATGGCGTCCAGACTCGTCGTGCCCACCTGAGCGCCCAGTTTGGCGTCCTTCAGGTCCGCCAGCGAGTGCGCGTCCGCGATCTTCGACCCCTTGCGGGCGACGACCGCCTGCCGGACGTCGTAGTAGCCGGGGGAGAAGTCGACGGCCTTCTTCCGGTCGGCGTTGATCGAGACCTGGTCGAGGTCGAAGTCGAAGTCCTTCACGCCGGGGGAGAAGGCGCTGTTGAAGGGGACGGTCTGCCAGACCACGCGGTCCGGCGGGTAGCCGAGCCGTTCGGCGACCGCGTAGGCGACGGCCGACTCGTAGCCCTTGCCGTTGGACGGGTCGTCGTCGGAGAACCAGGGGTCGTAGGCGGGCTTGTCGGTGCCGATGGTGAGCTTGCCGGGGGAGTGGGTGGCGAGCGCGCCGGGGGCGCAGGCGGCGGCCGACGGCGAGCCGGAGCCGGCCGCTGACGACGAGGGAGGCGACGAGGGGGCCGAGGACTGCGTGTCGTCGTCCTGCGGCGCGCAGCCGGTCAGGGCGAGGGCGAACAGGGCGGCGGCGGCCAGGGCGGCGCGGCTCGGGGACAGCGGGATCGCGGGAGGCATGGCGGGACCTTGGCACCGCCCGGCCGGATTTGTCCACGCCATTGCCGCCGGAGTCCGGATGCCGGACCTTTGTGTCCGCGGTGTTGCGTGCGGCCGGGCGCCGTGCGGGGCGGCGTGTACGGGCGGTGCTACGCGGCCGGTTCGGCCGGCAGGTCGGTGGCGGCGCCGTCCAGCCCGAGCGCGCGGGCCACCGCCCAGTCCTGCGCGGTGTTGACGGTCCAGGCCATCACCTTGATCCCGGCGTCGTGGCAGCGGCGGACCGTGTCGAGGTTGAGCCGGCGGATGTCGAGGCTGACCAGCCGGGCGCCTACCACCTGGGCGCGCGGCACGATGTGCGGTCCCAGCTCCTCGGCGACCAGCACGGTGGCGACCTCGGGCAGCAGCGCGTGGATCTCGGCGAGCGCCTTGTCGTGGAACGAGAGCACGCTGACCCGGCCGGTCGCGCCGCGCTCGAGCAGGACCCCGGCCAGCACCCGCGCCGCGGCCACGTCCTTGATCTCGGCCTGGATGGGCACGCCCACCGCGTCCAGCACCTCCTCGAACACCGGCACCCGCTCGCCGAAGCCGGCGTCGAGACCGCGGATCTCGTCCAGGGTGAGGTCGCGGATGAGGCCGGCGCCGTCGGTGGTGCGGTCCACCTCGGCGTCGTGCATGACGATCAGGGCGCCGTCCTTGCTCAGGTGCAGATCGAGTTCGACCTGGTCGTGGCCCGCCTGCTCGGCGCGGCGGAAGGAACGCAGGGTGTTCTCCGGCTCGACGCCCATGACTCCGCGGTGACCGACGGTGAGGAAGTTCATCCCCGCACCCTAGCGAGCGGAGGCGACCGCGGGCCGAACACTCCGTGACGAGCCGGCGTCCCGCCCGCCCGGCCCACTCGTTGCCGCCGAGCTGAGGGCCCATGCGTCAAACGCCGCCGGATGCAACTTTTAATGACCCATTCGGTAAACGGGCCGGAAAATCAGCGGCGAGGAGAGCATGCGGCGGGAGGATCGGCGTCTTGCCGTCTTGATGCGCTGCCTACGACCTGGATACGGTGTCTTGACGACAGGTTCTCTCGTGGAGGTGGGGTCATGACCGAAGTTCTTTCGCCGCGTGCGGTGGACGGGAGCAGTATGTCCGGCGCAGACGTCACCGGTCATCCCCAGTGGGCGGTGCTGAAGCAGGCCGTCGAAGCCATCAGGCCCTGGCAGCTCAAGGACGGCTCCATCGACTTCGACGCCGAGGACGCGCCCGGCCGGGACGACGCGGTCCGCACCGTCGGGCGGGTGATGGACGCGGTCGGACAACTGTCGCCGCTGCTCCCGCACGACGCCGCCTACCACCGGGCGCTGGTGGCCGATCTGCGCCGCTGGTCCGAGGGGGGCTTCGCCGTACCGGACTTCCTCGACTCGCTGCTGGCCTTCCAGCCCGCCGCGGACCGCCGGGACGGCCTCCAGCACCTGGTCGTGTTCCCGATGTACACCCAGAACGGCAACCCGGACCGCAATCTGGAAGCCGTCGTGCTGCGAGTGGTGTGGCCGCAGTGGCTCGCCGAGCTGGAGCGCACCCGCTACGACAACCAGCTCTTCGTACCGATCGCCTTCGAGGACTTCACCCCCGGCTACGACACCAACTCCGCGGTGCTCTTCCCGGAGACCGTCGCCGTCCGCGAGGCCCCCGAGCGCTGGACCTGGGGCGCCATCTTCTGCGACCGCGAGGCGGCCCGCTTCCGTGCCGTGACCGCCGCCGCGGTCGGCACCCTGGGCCTCGACCTGCCCGCGGGGGCCGCCCGGCTGGTCGAGGACCAGGAGCTGGCCGAGCAGACCTTCGTACTCTGGGACATGATCCACGACCGCACCCACAGCCACGGCGACCTGCCGTTCGACCCGTTCATGATCAAGCAGCGGGCGCCGTTCTGGATGTACGGCCTGGAGGAGCTGCGCTGCGACCTGACCTCCTTCCGGGAGGCCGTCACGCTGGAGGCCGAAGGCCACCCGATGGGCCTGGGCGTGCAGTACGCCATCCTGTTCGACCGGCTCTTCCGCTTCCCGGTCACCGGCGCCAGGACCCGCAACTACGACGGGCTCGGCGGCCAGCTGCTCTTCGCCTACCTCCACAAACACGACGCCGTGCGCTGGACCGACAACACGCTGCGCATCGACTGGGAGCGCGCGCCGCGGATCACCAACCAGCTCTGCTCCGAGATCGAGACGCTCTACCGGGACGGCATCGACCGCCCCAAGCTGGTGCACTGGTTCGCCGCCTACGACCTGGTCGCGAAGTACCTCTCCCCGCATCCCGGCTCGGTCTGGGCCAAGGGCCCGGACGCCCTGGACCTGACACTGCCGCCGCGCAAACTGGTGGACGACGTGCTGCCGGACGAGTTTCCCCTCAGCATGTTCTACGAGGCACTTGCGAAGAAGCTCCGCGAGGTGATCGCCTCGACCAAGGGCATCACCGGCGAGAGCGCGCTGCGGAGCGCCGCGTGACCGGAGCGGGCGAGGAGGCGGAGATGACGACCGACACATACAGCGGTGGTCTGGACGGTGCGGTGATCGCGGTGGCGGGCGCCGGCGGGCCGGCGGGACGGGCCGTCCTGCAGCGGCTGGCGCGCGCGGGCGGGCATGTGATCGCCGCCGACGCCGATCCGGAACGGCTCGCCGAGTCGGTGGACGCGGCGCGCTACGACGCCGGCGGCGCGGACATCACCGGTGAGATCGTGGATCTGCTGGACCTGGAGGCCACCGAGGACTGGGCCGGCCGGATCGAGAAGGACCAGGGCCGGGTCGACGGCCTGGTGCACCTGGTGGGCGGCTGGCGCGGATCCGCGTCCTTCCCCGAGACGGACCTCGCCGACTGGGACGTGCTGCACGATCTGCTGATCAGGACCGTCCAGCACACCTCGCTCGCCTTCCACGACGGCCTGATGCGCAGTGCCGGCGGCCGCTATGTGCTGATCAGCGCGGCCGGCGCCAGCACCCCCACGGCGGGCAACGCCGCCTACTCCGCGGCCAAGGCCGCCGCCGAGGCCTGGACCCTGGCCCTGGGCGACTCCTTCAGCAAACTCAGCGGTGACCAGGGCCCCACCGCGGCGGCCACCGTACTGGTGATCAAGGCGCTGGTGCACGATGAGCTGCGGGCCCAGCGCCCGAACGCCAAATTCACCGGCTTCACCGATGTCCACGACCTGGCCGAGGCCATCGCGGACATCTGGAACCGGAGCCCTACGGAAGTGAACGGGACCCGACAGTGGCTGACGCCCCGACCCTGACCGAGCAGCTCACCCCGGACGCCGTACGGCGTCACGATCCGCAGGTCCGCGGATTCGCCAGTGACAACTACGCGGGGGTCCACCCCGAGATCCTCACCGCCCTCGCCCTCGCCAACGGCGGCCACCAGGTCTCCTACGGCGAGGACGCCTACACCGCCCATCTCCAGGAGGTCTTCCGAAGCCACTTCGGCCCCGCCGCCGAGGTCTTCCCGGTCTTCAACGGCACCGGCGCCAACGTCATCTCCCTCCAGGCCGTCACCGAGCGCTTCGGCGGCGTGATCTGTGCCGAGTCCGCGCACATCAACACCGACGAGTGCGGCGCCCCCGAGCGGGTCGGCGGCCTGAAGCTGCTCACCGTACCCACCCCGGACGGCAAGCTCACCCCCGAGCTGATCGACCGGCAGGCGTTCGGCTTCACCGACGAGCACCGGGCGCAGCCGCAGGTCGTCTCGATCACCCAGACCACCGAACTCGGCACCTGCTACACGCCCGAGGAGATCAAGGCGATCTGCGACCACGCCCATGAGCTGGGCATGGCGGTGCACCTGGACGGCGCCCGGATCGCCAACGCCGCCGCTTTCCTGGACGTGCCGCCGGCCCGCTTCACCACCGAGGCGGGCGTGGACATCCTGTCCTTCGGCGGTACGAAGAACGGACTGCTGTTCGGCGAGTGCGTGGTCGTACTCAGTCCGGAACGCGTAGGCGCCCTGCCGTATCTGCGCAAGGGCACCATGCAGCTGGCCTCCAAGATGCGCTTCGTCTCGGTGCAGTTCGAGGCGCTGCTCTCCGGCGACCTGTGGCTGCGCAGCGCCCGCCACGCCAACGCGATGGCCCGCCGCCTGGATCAGGCGGTGCGGCGGATCGAGGGGGTCGAGGTGCTGCGGCCGGTACAGTCCAACGCGGTCTTCGCGGTGCTGCCGCGCGAGGTCGGCGAGCGGCTGCGGAAGCGCTTCCGCTTCTACTTCTGGGACGAGTCCACCGGCGAGGTGCGCTGGATGTGCGCCTTCGACACCACCGAGCAGGATGTCGACGCCTTCGCGGCGGCGATCATCGAGGAACTCGCCGCCAGCTGAATAGATATACGATAGACCGTAAATGAATTGAACGGAGGGTCGGTGGCTCTCTAGGGTCGGCGTCATGGAACCGATCCCGGAGACCACCGACCTTTCCCGCTATCTGGCCGCCGACGAGGCCATCGACCACCACCATCCGCTGGTCCGGCGGACCGCCGCCCAACTGAGGATCGGCAGGTCCGGACCGTATGAGTATGCGGAGGCGGCCTTCGGCTACGTCCGCGACACCATCCCGCACTCCGCCGACTCCGGCGACCGCCGGGTCACCTGGCGGGCCTCCGACGTGCTGGAGCGGCGCACCGGCATCTGCCACGCCAAGGCGCACGCGCTGACCGCGCTGCTGCGGGCCCAGGGCATCCCGGCCGGACTGTGCTACCAGCGGTTCGAGGTGCTGCACGGGCTGATCGCCCTGCTGCTGCCGGGCCGCGTCCGCTGGTCGCGACTCGATCCGCGCGGCAACAAGCCCGGCGTCGACGCGCGCTTCTCGCTCGACGAGGAGCGGCTGGCCTGGCCGGTCCGTCCGGAACTCGGCGAACAGGACCACTGGGTGGTCCACGCGGCGCCGCTGCCCTCCGTGCTGACCGCGCTGAGGGGCGCGGCCGACCGCGACGCGCTGGTGCTGCCCGGCGAACTGCCCTGAGAAGGTGCCGCTGGACGCGCCGGACGACCCGGACGCCGCGGCTCAGGCCGTGGTGACCCGCTTCAGCAGCAGGTACATCTCGCAGCCGAGGCAGTACGCGAAGGCCGCGTTGAGAAAGGCGGCAGCCAGGGCGCAGGCGGTGGCGGCCGTACCCAGCCACTGCGGGCCCGCGAGGTAGCCGATCACGCCGACCGCGGAGAACACCAGTCCCACGGTCTGCGCGAAGCGCGGCGGCGCGGCGTCCTCGGTGGCCGGCGCCGGTCCGATCCTGGGCCGGACGAGAGTGCGGAACACCCAGCCGTAGGGCGAGTTCTGCACACCGGCGGCGGCGCCGACGGCGAAGAACGCCGCCTGTACGGCCAGCAGCCAGCCGCTGCCCGTGATCAGCGCGACCGCCAGCACCACGGTGGTGAGGGCGGCACCGAAACGGGGTCCTCGGACATCGATCTCCATGGCTGGAATCATCGCGCAGGCCGGAGTCCGCGGGCCCGCGGGAATCATTGCGGTCGCATGAACGCTGCAATCGATCACGTATGTCGCACACACTGAACAGAGACAGAACACACTCGGGGCAAGCCCGTCCGGCCGCGCGGTCGCCGGCCGGACCGACGGGAGAGGACGGCGGGAGACGGCGATGACAGGACTGATCGTGTGTCTGGCCGTGCTCGCCGCCGCGAGTGCCTACGGCGTCGTCCACCGGCGCAAGGACGGGAGAGTCCGGGTGCGGGCGAAGGACGGCGACGAGCGGCTGACCGCCGAGGATCTGGGCGGGCCGCTGGGGGAGCGGGCGACACTGGTGCAGTTCTCCAGCGCGTTCTGCGCGCCCTGCCGGGCCACCCGGCGGGTGCTGGACGAGGTCGCGGGCATGGTCCCGGGTGTCCGCCATGTGGAAGTGGACGCCGAGGCGCGGCTGGAACTCGTCCGGCGGCTGAACGTCCTCAAGACACCGACGGTACTGGTGCTCGACGCGGGCGGGGCGATCGTGCGCCGGGCGGCCGGTCAGCCGCGCCGCGCGGATGTGATCGCGGCTCTGGGCGCCGCCGTCGAACCGGTGTGACGCCGAAGACGCCGGCGCGGGCGATGTGACGGTCATTTCATCTGGTGGGAGGCCTCTTGACGAGACGCACCGTGAATCGTCAGTCTGACGTTATGTCCCTTGACCCCATGCTGCACACGCGAGCCGACGTCGACTTCGGGCGTCACTCCAGCGCGCGCTGTCGGGTCCGCTGAGCGTCTTCGACCCGCCCACCGCAGGCCCGCTCGCCCCATAAGGACGTCACGTGACCGCCACGATCGACCTGGGCTCCGCCCATGACCAGGCCGGGGAACCCGGCTTCGACCCCGCGCTCTTCCGCTCCGTCTTCCGACGGCACGCGGCGGGCGTGGCCGTGATCACCGCGATGAGCGCCACCGGACCGGTCGGCTTCACCGCCACCTCGCTGACCTCGGTCGCCGCCGAGCCGCCGCTGCTCTCCTTCGGCATCAGCGTCGGCTCCTCCTGCTGGCCCACCGTCGCCGACGCCTCCTACGTCGGTGTGCACATACTCGGCGAGCACCAGGAGGCGCTGGCCGCCGTCTTCGCCCGCAGCGGCGCCGACCGCTTCGGACCGCACACCGTCTGGTCGCCCGGACCCTTCGGCGTTCCGCTGCTCGACAGCGTCTCGGCCTGGCTGGTCTGCCGTACGGAGGCCATGGTGCCGGCCGGCGACCACCGGCTGGTGATCGCCCGGGCGGTGGCCGGCGACCCGAACGGTCCCGGCGGCCCGCTGCTCTACCACGAGGGCGGCTTCCACCGGCTGCCGAGCTGACCGGCCGTCCCTCGGGTTCGGCGCCCGCGCCCGGGGGAAGGCAGTCGGACAGGTCACACCGCGAGAACCTTGCGGTTGGGGCGAGACCTCGGTGTACTGACGAGTAATATATCGGTCGGGGCAGTTGCCGTGCCCCGGCCGGGGGCTGCCCCCACCGGCGCCTATGCTGCCGTTACGGGGCGAGGTACGGACTCTCCGGTCTTCCGGGACCGGGCGGGCGGCCCGTGTCCGGGGGCAGTTCACGAAGACGTGCAGGACGAAGCAGTAGGAGAGCAGGCGTGAGCTTGAGGATCGTAGTCGCAGTGAAGTATGTGCCCGACGCCACGGGTGACCGTCACTTCGCCGAAGACCTGACCACCGACCGCGACGCGGTCGACGGCCTGCTGTCGGAGCTGGACGAGTACGCGGTGGAGCAGGCGCTGCAGATCGCCGAGGCCGCCGACGACGCCGAGGTCACCGCGCTCACGGTGGGCCCGTCGGACGCCAGGGGCGCGGTGCTCAAGGCACTCCAGATGGGCGTCGCCAAGGGTGTCCACGTCGAGGACGACGCGCTGCACGGCACCGATGTCATCGGCACGTCGCTGGTGCTCGCCAAGGCGATCGAGCACATCGGCTACGACCTGGTCGTGACCGGGATGGCCTCGACCGACGGCACCATGGGTGTACTGCCCGCGCTGCTCGCCGAGCGGCTGGGCGTCCCGCAGGTCACCCTGCTCTCCGAGGTCTCGGTGGCCGGCGGCAAGGTCACCGGCCGGCGCGACGGGGACGTGGCCAGCGAGCAGCTGGAGGCCTCGCTGCCCGCGCTGGTCTCGGTCACCGACCAGTCCGGCGAGGCCCGCTACCCGTCCTTCAAGGGCATCATGGCCGCGAAGAAGAAGCCGCTGGAGTCGCTGGACCTGTCCGACCTGGGCATCGACCCGGCCGAGGTCGGCCTCGGCGGCTCCTGGACCGCCGTGGAGGACGCCACCGCGCGCCCGCCGCGCACCGCGGGCACGATCGTCAAGGACGAGGGCGAGGGCGGCAAGCAGCTCGCGGAGTTCCTGGCGGCGCAGAAGTTCATCTGACGCGCCGTCCGGCCGCGTACAAGCCCCACCGGCCGCGTCCGGTCCCGCCGCCCCGTCCCCTTCGCCGGGACGGCCGGCGGCCACCCGGTCCGCGACCCGCCCCCGTCCCGCAGACCTTTCGCAGGAGTGCATTCCCATGGCTGAAGTCCTCGTCTACGTCGACCACGCGGACGGTGTCGTCCGCAAGCCGACCCTCGAACTGCTCACCCTGGCCCGCCGTATCGGCGAGCCGGTCGCCGTCCACCTCGGTCCCGGCGCCGACACCGCCGCGCCGGTGCTCGCCGAGCACGGCGCGGTCAAGGTGCTCACCGCCGACGCGCCCGAGTTCGCCGACTACCTGGTCGTACCGAAGGTCGACGCCCTGGAGGCCGCCGCGAAGGCGTCCTCCCCGGTCGCCGTGCTGGTGCCGTCCTCCGCCGAGGGCAAGGAGATCGCCGCCCGCCTGGCGCTGCGGCTCGGCTCCGGCATCATCACCGACGCCGTGGACGTGGCGGCCGGCGACCAGGGCCCGGTCGTCACCCAGTCGGTGTTCGCCGCCGCCTTCACCACCAGGTCACGGGTCAGCAAGGGCGTCGCGGTGATCACCGTCAAGCCCAACTCGGCTCCGGTCGAGGCGGCCCCGGCGGCCGGTACCGTCGAACAGCTCACCGTGACCTTCGGCGAACTGGCCACCGGCACCAAGGTCGTGCGGCGCACCGAGCGCAAGGCCAGCGGGCGCCCGGAGCTGACCGAGGCCGCGATCGTGGTCTCCGGCGGCCGGGGCGTCAACAGCGCCGAGAACTTCTCGGTCATCGAGCAGCTGGCCGACTCCCTCGGCGCGGCGGTCGGCGCCTCCCGCGCCGCGGTGGACGCCGGGTGGTACCCGCACAGCAACCAGGTCGGCCAGACCGGCAAGTCGGTGTCGCCGCAGCTCTACATCGCCAACGGCATCTCGGGCGCGATCCAGCACCGGGCCGGTATGCAGACCTCGAAGACCATCGTGGCCGTCAACAAGGACGCCGAGGCCCCGATCTTCGACCTCGTCGACTACGGCGTGGTCGGCGACCTGTTCAAGGTCGTCCCGCAGCTCACCGAGGAGGTCAAGGCCCGCAAGGGCTGACCCCCGCACCCCGGCACGGCCCCCGCACGCCCCACCGGGCGGGCGGGGGCCGTCGTCGTCCTCCCGGCGCCGGAACTCGGGGGTCTTCGACGGCGGCCGGCGGCTCGGCCGGGCCCCATGGTCGCCCTGTTGACCCGCGCGGGCCGCCCGGCTAATTTCGCTTCAACGTTCTGTTGAAGCGAGAGGGTGCTGATGGCGGCCGTGACGACACTGGCAGACGCGGTACGCACCCTGATCGGCGCCGAACTCGCCGCCACCGACGCCGAACTCGCCCGCCGCTACCCCGGCGACCCCGGTACCCGCCAGCCCGTGCACACCGTCTACGTCCCCGCCGACGCCTTCTCCGCCGGGACCGTACGCGCGTGGGGGGACCAGGCGCTGGCCGCGCTCGACACCCACGCCCCGGACGCCGCCGCGCTCGCCGCCGTGCTGGAGCTGCCCGCGGGCCTCGCCGCCGAGGTGTACGACCGGGTGCGGGCCAAACTGCGCCGCGAGCCGGTCGAGGATCTGCGGATCGACTTCGAGGACGGCTACGGGCCCCGTCCGGACGCCGAGGAGGACGCCGCCGCGCTCGCCGCCGCCCGTACCGTGACGGCGACGGTCGCCGACGGGACGGCGCCGCCCCGCATCGGCATCCGGATGAAGTGCATGGAGGCCGCCGTACGCGACCGCGGCATCCGCACCCTGGACCTCTTCCTGACCGCGCTGCTCGACGGCGGCGGCCTGCCGGCCGGGCTGACGCTGACGCTGCCCAAGGTCACCTTCCCCGCGCAGGTGACGGCGATGGTCCGGCTGTGCGAGGAGTTCGAGCGGGCCGCCGGGCTGCCGGCCGGCCGGATCGGCTTCGAGATCCAGATCGAGACCACCCAGGCGATCCTCGGCCCGGACGGGCTCGGCACCGTGCCCCGGCTGATCGACGCCGCCGCCGGCCGCGCCACCGGGCTGCACTACGGCACCTTCGACTACAGCGCGGCCTGCGGGATCGGCGCGGCCTACCAGTCCCTGGACCACCCGGCCGCCGACCACGCCAAGGCCGTCATGCAGGTGGCCGCCGCCGGCACCGGGGTACGGCTCAGCGACGGGTCGACCAATGTGCTGCCGGTCGGCCCGACCGACCGGGTGCACGACGCCTGGCGGCTGCACTACGGCCTGGTCCGCCGGTCGCTGGCCCGCGCCTACTACCAGGGCTGGGACATGCACCCGGCCCAGTTGCCGACGCGCTACGCCGCCACCTACGCCTTCTACCGGGAAGGACTGGACGCCGCCGCGGCCCGGCTGGCCGGCTACCTGGCGAGGGCCGGCGGCGAGGTGATGGACGAGCCCGCCACCGCCCGCGCGCTCAGCGGTTATCTGGTGCGGGGGCTGGACTGCGGCGCGGTGGACCCGGCGGAGGTGACGGAGCGGACCGGCCTGACCCGGCAGGAGCTGGACGCGCTGGCTCGGCCGACCGGGAGATAGCGGGTGCGGGCGGGGCGGGTCCGCGGGGGCGTCCCGGCCGACACGACGGGCGCGGTCTCAGGAGGGCGGGATCTCGCCGGAGCCGCGCGGGATCAGGCGGGCCGGGAGCTCGATCCGGGTCGGCTCGTCGGAGACGATGCCGTCGAGCCGGCGGAAGAGCAGCTGGGCGGCGCTGCGGCCGATGCCGGGCGCGTCCTGGGCCACCACGGTCACCGGGGGGTTGAGCAGATCGGCGAGTTCGAAGTCGTCGAAGCCCACGAGCGCGACCGGGCGGGACAGACCGGACAGCACCCGTACCGCGGTGACGGTGACCCGGTTGTTGCCGGCGAAGAGCGCGGTCACCCGCTCGGGCCCGGACAGCATCACATCCAGCGCGGCCCTGACCCGCTCCGGGGCGGTCGGCCCCATCGTCCACCACTCGGGCCGCACCGGCAGCCCCGCGTCCTCCATCGCCTCGTGGTAGCCGCGCAGCCGCTCCGCCGCGGTGTGGATGCCCTGCTGGTCGCCGATGAAGCCGATCCTGCGGTGGCCGTGGGCGATCAGATGCGCCACGCCCTCCCGGGTGCCGCCCGCGTTGTCGGTGAGCACCACGTCGGCGTCCAGTGCGCCAGCCGGCCGGTCCACGAAGACGGTGGCCACGCCCGCCTCGATCTCCGAGCTCAGATAGCGGTGGTCGTCCGAGGCCGGCACCACCACCAGGCCGTCCACCCGGCGGGCGCAGAAGGCCAGCACCAACTCCTTCTCGCGCCGCGGGTCCTCGGCGCTGGACCCGGTGAACAGCAGTGCCCCGTGCGCCCGGGCGACATCCTCCACCGCGCGGCTCAGCGACGCGTAGAAGGGGTCCGCGAGATCCTCCAGCACCAGCCCGACGCTGGCGGTGCGCCGGGTCCGCAGCAGCCGCGCGCTGTCGTTGCGCCGGAAGCCCAGCGCGTCGATCGCGGCCTGCACCCGGGCCACCGTGTCGGGTGTGACGCCCGCTTCCTCGTTGACCACGCGGGAGACCGTCTTGAGGCCTACGCCCGCTCTGGCGGCGACATCCTTCATGGTGGGCCGGGGTGTACGGCCAGGAGTGTGGGTCACCGTCGTAGTATTCCCTGCGGCAAGAGATGGACAACGTTGTCAGAGCTAAGCGAGACTACCCCCGGGACCGCTTTCGCGGAACCCCGCGGACGAAAGCCGCCCCGTGGCGGCGCCCATGCCCCGACGGGCCTCGGCGAACGACCGGCAACGCCGACACCAACGACCGACATCAACGACACGACGACACGACGACAACGTGGCGAACGACAAGAGGGAGACCCCCGAGCGATGCACCCCTTCGGCGCGACCGGTCCACTCGTGGCCGCACTGGACATCGGCGGTACGAAGATCGCCGGGGCGCTCGTGGACGCGGACGGGCAACTGGTGTCCCGGGCCCGGCGGCCGACCCCCGCCGGGGAGGACGGCGAGACGGTCATGCGGGCGGTCGCCGAGGTGGTGGCCGAACTGCGGGCCGATCCCCGGTGGCCGGCGGCGGTCGCGGTCGGCATCGGCAGCGCCGGCCCGGTGGACGCGGCCCATGGCACGGTCAGCCCGGTCAACGTGCCCGGCTGGCGTGACTTCCCGCTCGTGCCCCGGGTCGCCGAGGCGGCCGGCGGCGGCCTCCCCGTCGTGCTCACCGGCGACGGGGTGGCGATGACCGCGGCCGAGCACTGGCAGGGCGCGGCCCGCGGCTACGACAACGCGCTGTGCATGGTCGTCTCCACCGGCGTGGGCGGCGGCCTGGTGCTGGGCGGCACGCTGCTGCCCGGCCCCACCGGCAACGCCGGCCATATCGGGCACATCAGCGTGGACCTCGACGGCGACCTGTGCCCCTGCGGGTCGCGCGGCTGCGTCGAACGGATCGCCAGCGGGCCCAACATCGCCCGCCGCGCCGTCGATTCCGGCTGGCGGCCCCCCGCGGGTACTTTCCCGACAGCCGCCGCCGTCGCCACCTCGGCCCGCGCCGGCGACCCGCTCGCCCTCGCCTCCTTCGACCGCGCCGCCCAGGCCCTCGCGGCCGGTATCGCGGCCACCGCGACCCTCGTCGAGATCCATGTCGCCGTCATCGGCGGCGGCGTCGCCAACGCGGGCCCCCTGCTCTTCGACCCACTGCGGGAGCACCTCACCCGCTACGCGACCCTCTCCTTCGCGGCCGGCGTCGAAGTCGTCCCCGCGAAACTCGGCACGGACGCGGGCCTGGTGGGCGCGGCGGCAGCCGCGGGGCACGCGCTGCGACTGGAGTCGTTCACGTCGGTGGGGTAGGCCCGGCCGGCCGGGGTTCCGGGGGCTCCGCACCGGAGCCCGTCCCACCGGCGCCCCGCGCTCCGGCGCGGCCCGACCTGCTCGCCTCCCCGGTCCGTCCGCCCGCCACCCGGCGGGCGGCGGCCCGGCGGGGGCCCGCGTCGGCCGCTCCCCTCCGCCCCGCCGTCCCCTGGGCGCGCCGCCGGCCGGGCCCCGGGCAGGTCGGCGGCGGCGCCGGGTGGGTCGGCGCGTTTGCCGGGGTCGATGATCCGGGCAATTCGTAGGGGTCTACGGAGAAGGGGGCACCGTGATCATCTGGGTGAACGGGGCGTTCGGCGCGGGCAAGACCGACGCGGCACGCGAAATGCTTGACCTGATACCGGCAAGCACCCTGTACGAGCCCGAGGTCCTCGGCGGCTGTCTACGCCATCTGCTGCCCGAGAAACAGCTCCAGGAAGTCACCGAATACCAGCAACTCCCCATCTGGCGCCGCATGGTGGTGGAGACCGCGGCGGCGCTGCTGAACGAGGTGGGCGGGGTGCTGATCACCCCGATGACCCTGCTGCGGCAGGACCACCGCGACGAGATCTTCGGCGCCCTGGCCGCCCGCGGCATCGAGGTCAGGCATGTGCTGCTGGAGCCAGGAGAAACGATCCTGCGGGAGCGGATCGAGGCCCGCCGCACGACTCCCGGCGACGCGCGGGCCGACGAGATCGCCCGTCGCTGGGCACTGGACCGGATCGCCGACTACCACCAGGCGCTGACCTGGCTGACACCGGACGCGTATGTACTGCCCACCGCCGGACTGACCGCCCGGCAGACCGCTGTGGCGGTGGCCGAGGCGGTCCGCCGCGGCGCGGGGGCCTGCGGCATCGTTCAGACCCCGGAGCCGCGCGCCGAGACCGTGGCCGCCGGGGTGCTGCTCTTCGACGAGGAGGACCGGGTGCTGCTCGTCGATCCCACCTACAAGCCCGGCTGGGAATTCCCCGGCGGCATCGTCGAGCGCGGTGAGTCGCCGGCCAGGGCCGGTCACCGCGAGGTGGCCGAAGAACTCGGCATCGAACTCGGCCGGAGTCTCGAACTCCTCGTGGTGGACTGGGAACCGCCCCAGCCGCCGGGCCACGGCGGCCTCCGGCTGATCTTCGACGGCGGCCGGCTGCCCGGCTCGGACATCGCCCGGCTGCTGCTGCCGGACGCCGAACTGCGCGGCTGGCGGTTCGTCACCGAGGACGAGGCGGCCGGCCTTCTGCCGCCCCTGCGGCTGGACCGCCTGCGCTGGGCCCTGCGGGCCCGCGAGCAGGGCCGCCCACTCAACCTCGAAGCGGGCCGGCCGGCCGGCTGATGCCCGACGCCCCCTGACCCGTCACCGCGTGCCGACCGCCGATCACCGACTTCCCGGCCGGGGCCGGGTGCCCACCACGGCCCGGCGGCCCCGGGCCGCACCAGTCCGCGTGCCGCCCGCTTCCGTGTCCGTCCGCCCCGCCCGTTCCCGCCGCCCGTTCCCGCCGACCGGGCGTCCGGCGACGGAAGCGGGCGGCACGGCCGGACGCCGGGGCCCGGTCGCGGCAGCCGCTCAGACGCCGAGGCCCGCGGACTGCGACACCGCGTAACGCCGCAGGAACAGCGCCTCGGTCAGCGACATCAGCTCGAACTCGCGCGGGGACAGGCTCTCGTTGACCGCGTGGATCTGGGCGTCCGGGCCGCTCAGCCCGACCAGCAGGATCTCCGCACGGGGGTAGAGGCCGGCCAGCGTGTTGCACAGCGGGATCGAGCCGCCCTGTCCGGCCACCGCCATGTCCTTGCCGTACGCCTCCCGCATCGCCTCGGCCATCGCCTCGTACGCCGGGCTGCTGGTGTCGGCCGCGAACGGCTGGCCGATGCCGTGCTGCTTCACCTCCACCCGGGCTCCCCAGGGCGCAGCCGACCTGAGGTGGGCGTTCAGCGCCTCGGCGGCCCGGTCGGCGTCGATGCCCGCCGGGACGCGCAGGCTGACCAGCGCGCCGGCCGTCGACTGCACGGAGGGGGTGGCGCCCACCACCGGCGGCGCGTCGATGCCGAGCACCGTCACCGACGGGCGGGCCCACAGCCGGTCTCCGACCGTGCCGGTACCCACGAGCTCCACCCCGGGCAGTACCTTCGCGTCGCGCCGGAAGTCCGACTCCTCATAGGTCAGCCCGGGCCACCGGCCGTCGCCGCTCAGCCCGTCTACGGTGGTCGCGCCGGTCTCGTCCCGCAGCGAGGACAGCATCCTGATCAGCGCGGCCAGCGCGTCGGGCGCCACTCCGCCGAACTGGCCGGAGTGCAGATTGCCCTCCAGCGTGCTGACCCGCACGTCCATCACCACCATGCCGCGCAGCGACGCGGTCACGGTGGGAAGCCCCATCCGGAAGTTCCCGGAGTCGCCGATCACGATGGTGTCCGCGTTCAGCAGTTCCGGGTGCTGCTCGGCATACCGCTGAAGACCGCCGGTGCCCTGCTCCTCGGAACCCTCCACGATCACCTTGACGCTGACCGGCAACCCGCCGTTGGCCTTGAGCGCCCGCAACGCGGTCAGGTGCATCAGCAGGCCGCCCTTGCAGTCCGCCGCACCGCGCCCGTACCAGCGGCCTTCGCGCTCGGTCAGCTCGAAAGGCGGCGACAGCCACCGCGACTCGTCCAGCGGCGGCTGCACGTCGTAATGCGCGTACAGCAGGACCGTCGGCGCGTCGGGCGGGCCCGGCAGGTAGCCGTACACCGACTGCGTGCCGTCGGGGGTGTCGAGCAGCGCCACGTCCCGGAAGTCTTCCCGGCGCAGGGCGTCCGCCACCCAGGCGGCGGCCTTCTCGCACTCACTCCTGGGGAACTGGCGCACATCGGCCACCGAGGCGAACGCCACCAGCTCGGCCAGCTCGGCCCGGGCACGGGGAATCAGCGACGCCACGGTGTCGGAGAGCGGAACGGAGGACATGAGGACTCCTAGCAGGGACGGGCGGAAATCTTGCGGCCGCGGGGCGCGTTGCCACCCGGGACGGCTCGCTGCCGATGGTGCCACAGCGAGCTGTCGGCGACAGGCGCAATAGGATGCGGCTGAACAGCGAAGACAGCCGAACGGGCCGAGCGGGAGCGGAAACACACGTGAGTGGTGAACAAGCGCAGGAAAACGGTGCGGGGGACGACGAGACCTCGTCGGTCTGGGATGTCGTGGTGATCGGCGCGGGCCCCGCCGGAGCCTCGGCCGCCCACGCGGCGGCGGTGACCGGCCGCCGGGTCCTGCTGCTGGAGAAGGCCGAGCTGCCCCGGTACAAGACATGCGGCGGTGGCATCATCGGCTACTCGCGGGACGCGCTGCCGCCGGGCTTCGAACTGCCGCTGCTCGACCGGGTGCACGCGGTCACCTTCAGCCTCAACGGCAGGCTGTCGCGCACCAAGCGCTCCCGGCAGATGCTCTTCGGGCTGATCAACCGGCCCGAGTTCGACGCCGGGCTGGTCGACGCGGCCCGCGCGGCCGGCGCCGAGGTGCGCACCGGGGCGACGGTGTCCCGGGTCGAGCAGCATGGACCCGGTGTGCCCGACCGCCGTACGGTCGCGGTGATAGTCAATTCCGACGGCAAGGGCGGTGAAGAGGTCGTCTATGCCCGGGCCGTGGTCGGCGCGGACGGCAGCGCGAGCCGGATAGGGGCCCACGTCGGCGTCAAGCTGGACCAGGTGGACCTCGGACTGGAATCCGAGATCCCGGTGCCCGCCTCCGTCGCCGAGGACTGGGCCGGACGGGTGCTCATCGACTGGGGGCCGCTGCCCGGCAGTTACGGCTGGGTCTTCCCCAAGGGGGACTCCCTCACCGTGGGCGTGATCTCGGCCCGCGGCGACGGCGGTGCCACCAAGCGCTATCTGGACGACTTCATCGCCCGGCTCGGCCTGGCGGGCTTCGAACCCAGCGTCTCCTCCGGCCACCTCACCCGCTGCCGCGCCGACGACTCCCCGCTGTCCCGCGGCCGGGTGCTGGTGTGCGGCGATGCCGCCGGGCTGCTCGAACCCTGGACCCGTGAGGGCATCTCCTACGCGCTGCGCTCCGGACGCCTCGCGGGGGAGTGGGCGGTGCGCATCGCCGAGTCCCACGACGCGGTGGACGCCCGCCGCCAGGCCCTGAACTACGCCTTCGCGGTGAAGGCCGGACTCGGCGTGGAGATGGGTGTCGGCCGCCGCATGCTCAGCTTGTTCGAACGGCGCCCCGGGCTGCTGCACGCCGCGCTCACCACCTTCCCGCCCGCCTGGCGCGCCTTCGCCGGCATCACCCGCGGCACCAGCTCGCTGGCCGAACTCGTCCGCACCCACCCGCTGGCCCGCCGGGCGCTGGGGACGGCCGACCGGTCCTGACCCCCCTCGGACCAGCGGTGCGGCGAGGTCGCGGCACCGCGGGGCCGCGGCGGGCCGGCTCACCGGCCGTCGGCGGGATGGACCCGGAAGACCGGGTGCTTGGGCGCTATCGCGCGCAGCTCCTGGTCGGTGGAATCCGGGCCCACCCCGTCGAAGAACACTCCGACCTCGGCCTTCCAGCGCTTGAGGTAGGCCCGCAGGATCGCCGGCTTGTCGTCGTCGGCGACCTCGGTGGCGGTGAACTCCTCGACCTTCTTGCCCAGGTGCAGCTGTCCGCCGCCGGCCGCCCGCATGTTGTGCGTCCACTGCACATGGCCGCGCGGGGCCACCAGATACCGCCGCCCGTCGACCGTGAGCAGATTGACCGGGGTGCGACGCCACTCCCCGCTCTTGCGCCCCCGCACCGCCAGCACCCGGGAACCCCAGACGCTGAGGCCGCGCCGGGTCATCCAGGCGACCGCCCGGTTCAGGACATTGACGGTCAGCCAGCCGGGCTTCTTGACGTGCTCCCGGCTCGCGGACTGCGCGGACCGCGCCTGCTTCTCGGCGTGCTCGGACATCTTTCTCTCCCCATCTGTGAGCGGTGCTCTCGCTTGAGAACAGCCTGACATCGCTCGGCGCGGAAAGCAAGAGCACTGCTCTCTTTTCTCCGCGCCGCTCTCATTATTGATCGACGCTCATTCCATGTGGCAAACTGACCGACATGAGCGTCATCAAAGGAGCCAGGGAACGGGCCCGCATCGAAGTGACCGCCGCGATCAAGGAGGAGGCCAGGAGGCAGCTGGCCGCCGAGGGCGCGGCCCGCCTGTCGCTGCGTGCGGTCGCCCGCGAGCTCGGGATGGTCTCCTCCGCGCTCTACCGCTACTTCCCCAGCCGGGACGATCTGCTGACGGCCCTGATCATCGACGCCTACGACGCGATAGGCGCCGCCGCCGAAGCGGCCCTCGCCGGGGCCGCCGCCGCGGACCCCGTCGACCGGTGGATCGCGGTCTGCCGCGCCGCGCGCGACTGGGCCGTGTCCCACCCGCACGAGTACGCGCTGATCTACGGCTCGCCCGTGCCGGGATACAACGCGCCGCCCGACACCATCGCCCACGCCGCCCGCGTCGCCCTCACCCTGGTCACCATCGTCCGTGACGCCCACCGCGCCGGCCGGCTCGGTGCTCCTCCGGGCCGCCCACTGGCCGCCCCGGTCCGTGCCGACGCCGCCCAGCTCGCCGCCGACCTCGCTCCCGAGCTGCCCGTCCCGGTCATCGCCGCTCTCGTCGCCGCCTGGGCCCAGGTCTTCGGCATCGTGAGCTTCGAGGTCTTCGGCCAGTTCAACCAGGTGGTGGAGGCCCGCGGCCCGTTCTTCGACCAGGCGGCCTCCGCACTGGCGTATCAGGTCGGTCTCGATGTACTCCCGGCGGAGTAGCCGCGAACCCACCGGCCGGAGGACGCCGGCCAGCCGGGCGGCGGTCTAGCGTGGAGCGTATGACGTACGAGGAACCGCCCGCGCCGTCACGCCACGGGCTGCCCGCGGCCGTGCGGCCGGTCTGGTTCCCCGCACTGGTGCTGGCGTTCGTCCAGCTGATCGGCTCCGGGGTGGCCGGACGCCACCAGACCCACCGGGTCCAACTGGACGCGCTCGGCTGCGCGCTGCTGCTGGCCGGCCCCGCTCTGCTGCTCCTGCGCCGCCGCATGCCGGTGGCCGTCGCCGCTGCGACCGGCGCCGTCACCCTGCTCTACCTCGTGCTCGGCTACCCCTATGGCCCGGTCTTCGCGGCCCTGGTGGTCGCCTTCTTCAGCGCGGTCGCGGCCGGGCACCGCAGCGGCGTAGTGATCGTCGCCGGCGTCGTCTACGCGGGTCACGCGGTCGTCGGTGAATGGCTCTACCGGTGGCTGCCTCCCACCGCCGACCACCGCATGTCATGGGTGGAGGTCTCCGGCTCGGGGGCCTGGCTGCTCGCGGTGCTCGCCGCCGCCGAGCTGTTCCGGGTCCGCGGCGAACAGCTCGCCCGGGACCGCCGCGAGCGCGCCGCGGCCGAGCGCCGCCGGGCCGGCGAGGAACGCCTGCGGATCGCCCGTGAACTCCACGATGTCCTCGCCCACAGCATCTCGGTGATCAACGTCCAGTCCGGCGTCGCGCTGGCCCTGCTCGACGACCGCCCCGAACAGGCCCGTATCGCGCTGACCACCATCAGGGCCGCGAGCAAGGAGGCGCTGGACGAGGTCCGCCAGGTACTCGGCGCCCTGCGCGCCCCCGGTGAGGCTCCCCGGTCGCCCGCCCCCGGCCTCGACCGGCTGCCGGAACTCGTGCGGCAGGCCGGCTCCGTGGGCCTCGACGCCCAGGTCACCGTGGCGGGCGGCAGGATCCCGCTCGCCCCGGGCGCCGACCTCGCCGCCTTCCGCATCGTCCAGGAAGCCCTCACCAATGTCGTCCGGCACTCCGGTTCCCGGGCCGCCCGCATCCATCTGGCCTACGGGCCCGGCGCCCTCGAGGTGCGGATCGACGACGACGGACCCGCCGTACCGGGCGGCGAAAGCGGCGGCGGAAACGGGCTGGTCGGCATCCGCGAGCGGGCCGCCGCGCTCGGCGGCAGCTCCGCGACCGGCCCGCGCCCCGGCGGCGGCTTCCGGGTCAGCGCCACCCTCCCGCTCGGCGCGGCCGGCGACGGTGCGGACCGCCGCGCGGCAGACCGCGCACCGGACCGGGAGCCCCGCCCCGGGCCCCTGACACCCCGCGCGGACCGCCGCCCCCCGGGCCCGCCGCGGACCGTGCCGGAGTGCGACGCCCGGCCGGCCGCCGCCGCGGTCGAGGAGCACCGGTGATCCGCGTCCTGCTGGCCGACGACCAGCTGCTCGTCCGGGCCGGCTTCCGGGCGCTGCTCGACGCGCAGCGCGACATCGACGTGGTGGGGGAGGCGGCGGACGGCGAGCAGGCGCTGCGTCAGGTCCGCGAACTGGCCCCGGACGCCGTACTCATGGACATCCGTATGCCGCTGATGGACGGTCTGGCCGCCACCCGGCTGATCACCGAGGACCCGGAGCTGGCCGGCGTGAAGGTGGTGATCCTGACCACCTTCGAACTGGACGAGTACGTCTTCGACGCGATCCGGGCCGGTGCGTCCGGCTTCCTGGTCAAGGACACCGAGCCGGCCGAACTGCTGCGCGCGGTCAGGGCCGTGGTGGCCGGGGACGCGCTGCTCTCCCCGGGCGTGACCCGCCGGCTCATCGCCGAGTTCGCCGCCCGCTCCAAGGAACCCGCGGCGGTGGCCGTCCTCGACCGGCTCACCGACCGTGAACGCGAGGTGATGGCCCTGGCCGGCATCGGGCTGTCCAACGAGGAGATCGCCCGCCGCCTCGTCGTCAGCCCGCTCACCGCCAAGACACATGTCAGCCGGGCCATGGTGAAGCTGGGAGCGCGGGACCGGGCCCAACTGGTGGTGCTGGCTTACGAGTCGGGTCTGGTGCGCCCGGGCTGGCTCGGCTGACCCGGCGTGTCGCGGTCCCGTGCGCGGCCGCCCTGCTCGAAGCGCCGCAGCGTCAGCGCCACCCGCCCGCAGAAGATACCCGCGGCCATCACGATCGCCGCCGTGAACCACCCCTGGCGGGCCGTGCCATGGGCCGCGTCGGCCAGTACCGGACTGATCGTCGCGGCGAAACCCGCGGCGGCCAGCAGCATTCCGGTAGCAGCGGCGTAGACCATCTCGACGGTGGCCGCGTCCCGTTCGTCCTGGGTACGGACCCTGCTCATCCTGGTTCCTCCCCACCGCGTCCCCCGACGACCCGTCAATTGTGCCACGGGGACACGGCCGGGCCCCGCGCGTTTCCCTCCCGCGCGGGGCCCGGCCGTGGTCGCCGAACGCCGGGCTCAGTCGCGTACCGCGACGTGTTCGGCGGCCTCGGCGCGCGGTTCCCCGTCCCGCCGCGCGTCGTCGTCGGCCGAGGAGGCGACCAGGATTCCGTACGAGGGACGCCTGTTCCGCAGTCCGGAAAGGGTCACCAGCAGCCCCGCCGCTCCGATGCCGGCCACCACCCACAGTCCGGGGCGGTAGCTGTCGAGGATCGCCTGCTTGCTCGCCGGGTGGTTGCCCGTGTGCGAGGTCACCACCGCGGTGACCACCGCCAGGAAGATGGCGCCGCCCACCTGGATGGAGGTGTTGAGCAGCCCGGAGACCATGCCCTGCTCATGGTCCTCGACGCCGTTGGTGGCCTGGATGTTCAGGGACGGGAAGGCGGTGGCGAAGGCGGCGCCGAGCAGCAGCATCGAGGGCAGGATGACCGCCGGGTAGCTCGGGTGCAGGTCGATCCGCAGGAAGAGGAGGTAGCCGACCACCAGTGAGGTGAAGCCGGCCGCGATCACCCGGGCGGTGCCGAAGCGGTCCACGACCGGACCCATCCGGGTGGACAGGATCGCCACCAGGGCGCCGGCCGGCAGGAAGGCGAGCGCGGTCCGCATCGCGCTGTATCCCAGCACGTTCTGCAGATACTGCGTGACCAGGAACTGGAAGGCGACATAGGAGCCGAAGAAGGTGGCGGCGCCGAGATTGGCCCGCACCTGGCCGGAGGACCGCAGCACACCGAGCCGGATCAGCGGGTCGGACGACCGCTGCTCGATGGCCACGAAGGCGGCGAGCAGCACCGCGACCGCGGCGAAGGAGCCCAGGGTCCTGGCCGAGGCCCAGCCCGCCTGGGAGGCGGAGACCACGGTGTACACCAGCAGCAGCATGGAGCCGGTACCGGTGACGGCACCCGGCAGGTCGTAGCCGCGGCTCCCGGTCCGCTCCCGGGGGATCCTCGGGATCAGCTTCAGACCGGCGACGAGCGCGATCACGGCGACCGGCGCCGGCAGCAGCATCGTCCAGCGCCAGCCCGCCTCGGTGAGGAAGCCGGACAGCACCAGGCCCATGGAGAAGCCGGTGGCGCCGCAACTGGAGTAGATGGTCAGGGCCCGGTTGCGCACCGGGCCCTCGGCGAAGGTGGTGGTGATGATCGACAGGCCGGCGGGCGCGGTGAAGGCGGCGCTCAGACCCTTGATGAAGCGGGACGCGATCAGCAGCTCGCCGGAGTCGACGAGCCCGCCGAGCAGGGAGGCCACCGCGAAGACGCCGAGGGCGATCAGGAAGACGCGGCGCCTGCCCAGCAGGTCGGCTGCGCGTCCGCCGAGGAGGAGCAGGCCGCCGTAACCGAGGATGTAGCCGCTGACGACCCACTGGAGCGACGACGTGGACAGGTGGAGTTCGTCGCCGATCGAGGGGAGCGCCACGCCCACCATCGAGACATCGAGGGCGTCGAGGAAGAGCGCGGCGCAGAGCACCAGGAGCGTGCCCCATTGCAAGGCGGTCCACGGTGCTTCGGGGCGGGGGACGGCGACGGGCGGAGATGACGAAGAGGTCATGGGCGACAGACTTACATGCACGCGCATTCAATGCAAGCGCATATAATGCCCGTGCATATGGGTTCGTTTGCTGCTAGTCTCGCGGCATGACCGGCGACAAGGATGAGCGGGCGCTCGTAGCGGAGTGGCGGGAGATCCTCGCCATCCACGCGCGCACGGCATGCGAGATCGACCGTGAACTCCACCCGCACGGACTGTGCGCCAGCGACTTCGAAGTACTCGATGTGCTCGCCGACGGGCAGGCGGACGACGGCGGCTGCTCCTTCCGCGTGCAGGAGCTCGCCGACCGGGTCCACCTCAGTCAGAGCGCGCTGTCCCGGCTGGTCGCCCGGCTGGAGAAGGACGGTCTGGTCGACCGCGGCATCTGCAGTGAGGACCGGCGCGGAGTGCGGGTCGGGATCACCGCCGCCGGCCGGGAACGCTACGAGCGGGCCCGCCCCGGGCATCTCGCCGTACTGGAGCGGATGCTCCCCAAGGGCTGACGGGCCCGCCTTCCCCCGGCCGCTGCCCGTAGATCCTGCCGCCCCGCGGCCCGCTTCCCGATGCCGTCCGGCCCGGCCGGGCGCGGTCGCGCTACGCGGTCGCGCCGCTGTTCCGTGCCGCGTACGCGATACCCGCCGCGACGGCGGCCAGCAGCGAGACCGTGGTCAGTGCGGTGGGCAGCCCGAAGGCGTCGGCGAGGAAGCCGATGGAGGGCGGCCCGAGCAGCATTCCGCCGTAGCCGAGCGTGGACGCCGCCGCGACGCCGCTCGGGCCGGTCAGCTCCCCGGCTCTGGCGATCGCGGTCGGGAAGAGGTTGGCCAGGCCGAGGCCGGTGATCGCGAAGCCGATCATCACCAGCGGGATCACCGGTGCCAGCGCGCCGATCAGCATCCCGGTGCATGCCACCAGCCCGCCGAGCACCAGCGCGCGCGTCTGGCCGAGCCGGAGCAGCAGGGCGGTGCCGGAGAGCCGGCCGAGTGTCATGGCCAGCGTGACGCACGCGTAACCGGCCGCCGCGATGCCGGCCCCGCCGTGCAGATCCTGCTGGATGTGCAGCGGTCCCCACTCGGCGAGCGCGCCTTCACCGTACGCCGTGCAGGCCGCGATGAGACCGAAGACGGCGACCAGCAAAGTGGACGGCCGCACCACGACGGCGGGCTCCGGCCCTTCCCGCGGTTCGTCCGGGGCCAGCTCCGCGGCGGGGGAAGGGGCCGCCGCTTCGGCCGCGGACGCGTCCGCGACCTGGCCGTCCGCCACCCGTGCGACGGTCACCGCCGCGCGCGTCACCGGCCCGCGCAGCGGATGCGCCACCAGTACGCGTCCGGCGACCACGACCGCCAGCAGGCCGATCGGGGTGAGCAGCAACAGATGCGTGGCGGGGGACAGATGGGGGGCCAGGATGCCGCCGATGCCCGCGCCGAGCAGGCCGCCCATGCTGTAGGCGGCGTGGAAGCCGGACATCACCGGGCGGCGCAACGCGGCCACCAGATCGACGGCGACACTGTTCATCGCCACGTTCATGCCGCCGTAGGAGATGCCGAAGCAGAGCAGCACCAGGCCGAGGGCGAGTGCCGAGTGGGTGCGCGGTGGAAGCGCGATGCTCAGCGAGAGCAGGACGCCGGTCACCACGGTGACCCGCTCGCTGCCGAACGCGCGGCACAGCCGGCCGGTGAGCACCATCGTGGCGACCGCGCCGGCCGACACTCCCAGCAGGGCCAGGCCCAACTGTCCGGCGGACGCGCCGACCTGGGCCTTGATGGCCGGGATACGGACCACCCAGCCGGCGAAGAGGAAGCCGTCGACCGCGAAGAAGGCGGTCAGAGCGACCCGCAGCCGCCGCAGGGCGGGATCGGTGGCCGGAGTGTGGTGGGATCGGGGAAACGGCGAGAAAACAGTACCTATTTTGTTTAGCGTCGGCACAAAGTCAGAATAGGGGGGTGACACAGATTCGGACAAGGCTTGAGCGAGGCCGGGGTGCGCTCGGACCCGCGCTTTCCCTGGTGCATACCGGCCGTGCGGCCACCCGCGCCCTGCTCACCGCCGAGCTCGGGGTGACCCGCGCCACGGCGGGAGCGGTCGCCGCCGAGTTGGAGGCGCTCGGGCTGATCCTGGTCGACACCCGGCCCACCGGGCCGTCGGGCGCCCAGGGCCGGCCCTCGCACCGGCTCGGCGTGGCCCCCGGCGGCCCGGTGGCCCTCGCCGCGCAGGTGCACGCCGACGGCTTCCGGGCCGCGCTGGTCGGGCTCGGCGGCGAGATCGTGGCCACCGCGCCGGGCACCATGAGTGTGCCGGCCGACCCGGCGCACGTCCTGGGCGCCGTCGTCGAGGCCGGGGCCCGGCTGCTGCGCGACTCCGGGCGGGTGTGTGTGGGGGCCGGGCTCGCGGTGCCGTCGGCGGTCGCCGAACCGGAGGGCACCGCGCTCAACCCGCTGCACCTGGCGTGGCCGGCCGGCGCCCCGGTGCGGGAGGCGTTCGCCGGGCAGATCGCACGGGTCGGCATTCTCGGCCCGGACGGCGAGCCCGTCCCCTCCTTCGTCGGCAACGACGTCAACGTCGCCGCGCTCGCGGAGCACCGGCACGGCGCCGGGCGCGACGCCCAGCACCTGCTCGTCGTCGCCTCGGGACACCGCGGGGTCGGCGGCGCGCTCGTCCTGGACGGTCGCCTGCACACCGGCAGTTCGGGGCTCGCCCTGGAAGTCGGGCACCTCACCGTGCTGCCCGACGGACGCCCCTGCCACTGCGGGAGCCGGGGCTGCCTCGATGTCGAGGCCGACCCGCTGGCCTTCGTGGAAGCGGCCGGCCGCGCGCCGGGGCCGGAGGTCTCGCTGCTCCAGCAGTCCATCGACCTGCTCCAGGAGGAGTACGAGGATCCCTCCGTACGGGCCGCCGCCCGGATACTGATCGACCGGCTCGGCCGCGGCCTCGCCGGGCTGGTCAATGTCCTCAACCCCGACCGCATCCTGCTCGGCGGCCTCCACCGCTACCTGCTGGACGCAGACCCCGAGGCTCTGCGGGCGGTGGTGGCCGACCACAGCCTGTGGGGGCGCAGCGGGGGCGTACCGGTGCTGGCCTGCGCTCTCGACCACAACAGTCTTGTCGGGGCGGCGGAGTTGGCGTGGCAGCCGGTGCTGGACGATCCGCTGGCGGTGCTGGGGGGCTGACTCCCGGCGCCCGTCGCGGGCGCCCGGTCCCGACCCGCCCGGCTTCGGCCGGGGCGGCGGGAACGGACGCCCCGGCGGACGGCAGGCCGGCCGGCGGACGAGGCGGGAAGTGGTGTCCCGTCAGAAGAGCGGCTCCGCTTCCTTCACCGGCCACCGCAGCGGCGCGGTCGGCGGGCCGGAGTCCCCGTGCGGGGCGGAGTCCTCCCGCGGGTCGCGGCGTCGCAGCGGCCAGCCGGCCGTCAAGCGGGTGTCGAGCAGGAGCACGCCGCCGGGTGTCTCGATGTGCAGATCATGGCCGGCGACCGCGCGGACCGAGCCGCTCAGCGAACGGCCCCCGGCGAGAGCGGTGATCTCGGCGGTCGGCGGCGGCGACGAGGGCAGGCCGAAGAGCGCCGTGTGGTCGACGACCTCGAAAGGGCGCAGCCGCAGCGAGTCCGGGAGCCGGTCCCGCAGGGCCGTGACCTCGTCGTACACACCGCGCAGTTCGGCCGACCGCCGCACGGCGTCGGGCAGCGCCCGGCGGGCCGCGCGCTTCGCCGCGTCCTGCACCCGGTCGCGGATGCCCAGCGCCGCGCCCAGCACCGCCTCCGTACGGCGCGCCGTCATCAGCGGTCCCTCGCCGAGGAAGGTGAAGCACACGGCGGCCTGCTCAAGGAGCCGGGCGGTGCCGCGGGCCGCCGCGGTGATGCCGACCTTGTGCAGGCCGGGGCCGAAGTACGCCAGATAGACGGCGAACGGGCGCGGGTCGTCCACCCGGGTGTCCGCCGCCACCGAGAAGGAGCGGTCCAGCGCCGAGCACGGCTCGCACTGGTCCCGCCGCGCTGTCTCCGACAACCGCGCGCGGTACGGGCACGCCGTCCACCGACCGGCCCGCGACACACCGCCGCACACCCGTATCGCCCCCGCGTCCACCGCGAAGGACAACGGGCCGCCCACCCGCAGCGGACTGACCCGCTCCCCCCGCTCCGGATGCCGCCACCCCCACACGGGAGCCCCGTCCCGCCACCGAACCCCCGTACACCGCCACATGCCCTCCACCGTAGGCGCACCCTCCGACAGTCCGGGCCCGAGCGGTCCGGCCCGTCCCCGCCCAGGAGGTGCGCTGGGCCGTCCCGGCCACCGCGGCCGCCCGCCCCGCAGGGCCTTCGGAGCAGTCCGGGCCGCCTCGGCTACTCCCGGGAGAGCAGTCCGTCCGCCGCTGGCGGTAGGACGACTTCGGACGCGCGCAGGACGAGGCTCAGGGGTGCCGGAGGGACCGGCGTCGAACGAGGAGACGATCAGCGATGCGCACCCTGGCTTGGCATGGCGACGGGCCCGGCCCGTGGATTCTGTTCCTTCCGCTGATCTGGGCGGCCGCGGTCGCCGCGGTGGTCACCGTGCTGCGCCGTACCGGCTGGCGGGGCCGCGGCGGGCCCTGGCGGGACCGGGCGGCCCAGCACCGGGCGGCCACGGGCGAGCACGCGCCGATCGCCGTGCTCGGCCGCCGGTTCGCGGCGGGGGAGATCGACGAGGACGAGTACTGGCGGCGGCTGTCCGTACTGGACGAGCACTTCGGCCACGACCTGCGCGGCGGCAAGGGCGGCACGGCATGAGCGGCATGAGCGGCATGAGTGCCCCGCCCACGGCGGAGCCGCCCACGGCGGCCCGGGTCGTCGACGCCTCCAAGGTCTACGGCAGCGGGGAAGCGGCCGTCCGGGCGCTGGACGCGGTGACGGTCGGGTTCCCGGCCGGGCGCTTCACCGCGATCATGGGCCCGTCCGGCTCCGGCAAGTCCACGCTGATGCACTGCGCGGCAGGCCTCGACTCACTCAGCTCCGGCAGCGCCTACATCGGCGACACCGAACTCGGCCCGCTCGGCGACCGGCGGCTGACCCTGCTGCGCCGTGAACGGGTGGGGTTCGTCTTCCAGTCCTTCAACCTGGTGCCCACCCTCACCGTCGCGGAGAACATCACCCTTCCGCTCGATCTGGCGGGTCGTCGGCCCGACGCCGAATGGGTGAACACACTGGTGGCGGTGGTCGGTCTCGGTGACCGGCTCTCGCACCGGCCCGGCGAGCTGTCCGGCGGCCAGCAGCAGCGGGTCGCGGTGGCCCGCGCGCTGGCCGGGCGGCCCCAGGTGGTCTTCGCCGACGAGCCGACCGGCAATCTGGACTCCCGCTCCGGCGGCGAGGTCCTGGACCTGCTCGGCCGGGCGGTGCACGACATGGGACGCACCGTGGTGATGGTCACCCACGACCCCGGCGCCGCCGCGCACGCCGACGAGGTGGTCTTCCTCGCGGACGGGCGGCTGGTGGACCGGATGGCGGCGCCCACCGCCGCCAAGGTGCTCGACCGGATGAAGGCCTTCGACGGGCGGCCGGCGGACACCGGGCGGGACGCGGCCGTACGGGGGAGCGCCGGCTCATGACGCGTCCGCCCACCCTCCCCACCGCGGCCCGTATCACCCTGCGCCTCGGCCTCGCCGGAATCCGCGCCCACAAGCGCCGCTTCGCCGGGACCTTCGTCGCGGTCCTCCTCGGCGTCGCCTTCCTGGCCGGGACCATGGTCATGGGCGACACCCTGCGGGCCGGCTTCGGCAAGCTCTTCGCCGACGCCTACAGCGGCACCGACACCGTGGTCCGCGGCGCCGACCAGATCAGGGCGGGTACCGGCGCCGGCACCCGCAGGCCGGTGCCGACCGGTCTTCTCACCGCCGTCCGGAAGGTGCCCGGCGTCGCCGCCGCCGCTCCCGACATCGAGGGCGCCGGCGAACTCGTCGCGCACGACGGCAGGACACTGGAGACCAGGGGCCCGACGGTGGCCGCCAACTGGATCGCCGACACCGGACTCAACCCGTACCGGCTGGTCGAGGGGCAAGCGCCCGACGCCCCTGGCGAGGCGGTGATCAACCGGGAGGCCGCCCGGCAGGCCGGGCTGCGGGTCGGCGACACCACCGTGCTGCGTACACCCGATCCGGTGAAGATCACCATCGTCGGCGTGGCCACCTTCGGCGGCGAGGACGGTGAGGGCCAGACCACGTTCGCCGGCCTCACGTACGCCGACGCCGAGCGCTATCTGATGCCCGCGCCGGGCGAGGCCACCGCCCTCAAGGTCAGGGCGGCACCCGGCATCGGCTCGCGGCAGCTCACCGAGCGGGTGGCCCGGACACTGCCCGCCCCGTACGAGGCGATCACCGGGCAGCAGGCCGGCGCCGAGACCGAGGACGCCACCGCGGGCGCCTTCCTGGACATCTTCACCAGCCTGCTGGTGGTGTTCGCCGGCATCGCCCTGCTGGTCGCCACCTTCAGCATCCACAACACCTTCGCCATCGTCGTCGCCCAGCGGTCGCGGGAGAACGCGCTGCTGAGGGCGCTCGGCGCGAGCCGCCGTCAGATACTCGGCTCGACCCTGGCCGAAGCCTCCGTGGTGGCCGCGGCGGCCTCGGGGGCGGGGCTGCTCGGCGGCATCGGCGTCGCGGCCGGTCTGCAGGCCCTCTTCCCGGCTGTCGGCTTCCCCTTCCCTGGGCGCGGACTGGTGATCCACGCCGCCGCGATGGCCGTCCCGCTCGCCGTCGGCCTGCTGGTGTGCGTCGGCTCGGCCGTCCTGCCGGCGCTGCGGGCCGGGCGTACGGCGCCGATCGCCGCGCTCCGGGAGAGTGCCGCCGACACCTCGGGGGCCTCCCGGCGTCGTGCCACGACCGGGCTCGCTACGGCAGCGGCGGGTGTCGCCCTGACCGCGGCGGGCGTGGCCGCCGCGAGCCTGCCGCTGACCGGGATCGGCGCGGCGCTGACCCTGGCCGCGTTCGTGCTGCTCGGCCCGGTCGCCGCCTCGGTGGCGGTACGGCTGCTGGGCGCGCCGGTCGCCCGGCTGCGCGGAGTGAGCGGGGCGCTGGCCCGCCGCAACGCGCTGCGCAGTCCCCACCGGACCGCGGCCACCGCGACCGCGCTGATGATCGGAGTGGCGGTGGTCTCCCTCTTCACCGTCTTCGGTGCCTCGTTGAAGGAGACCATGTCGCAGGCGGTGGACCGCTCCTTCGCCGGCGACGTGGCGATCAGCGCGCAGGTCTACGGAGCCGGCGGCAGCGGACTCAGCCCGCGCATCGCCCCGACCGTGGCGAGACTCCCGCAGGTCGAAGCCGCGGTGGGGCTCGGCCGCGGCATCGCGGAGGTCGACGGCCGCGGGCGGCAGCTCACCGTCACCGACCCGGCCGCCCTGTCGCGGCTGCTCGACCTCGGCACGGTGCGCGGTTCCCTCGCCGGCCTCGGCAGCCATGCCGTCGCGGTCTCGCGGAAGGAGGCGGACCAGCGCGGCTGGACCACCGGCAGCCCGGTCGAGCTCGGCTTCGCGGACGGGCAGAGGGTGCCGTTCACCGTCGCCGCGGTCTACGACCGCGCCGACCTGGCCGGCGACTATCTGATCACCCGCGCCGCCTGGGCCCCGCACCACATCCAGGACAAGGACACCCTGGTCGCCATCGGCTTCCGGGACGGTGTCCCCACGGCCGCGGGGAAGGCCGCGGTGATCAAGGCGGTGGCGGCCTTCGGGGCGCCGGACGTGCGGACCAGGAGTGAGTACGCCGAGTCCTCGGCGGCCGGCATCGACACCTTCCTCACCCTGATCTACGCGCTGCTGGCGCTGGCCGTGCTGATCGCCCTGCTCGGCATCGCCAACACCCTCACTCTCGCGGTCCATGAACGGACCAGGGAACTGGGCCTGCTGCGGGCCGTGGGCCAGACCCGGGCGCAGCTGCGGGCGATGGTCCGCTGGGAGTCGGTGATGGTGGCCGCCTTCGGTACCGCCGGCGGTACCGGTCTCGGCGCCTTCCTCGGCTGGGCGCTGGTGCGGGCCACGGACAGCGACGGCACCAGCGCGTTCGCGATCCCGCCGGCGCGGCTGGCCGTGGTCGTCCTGGTCGGTGTCACCGCGGGCGTACTGGCCGGATGGCGGCCCGCGCGGCGGGCGGCCCGGCTGGACATCCTGCGGGCGACAGCCAGCGAGTGAGGTCCCGTCGGCGAGGTCCGGTACGCGGTGATCGCGAGGGCCCCCGTTCCACCGGCCGGACCGGCCGCCGTCCCCTGACGGGAGGCGGTGGCCGGTCCGGTTCACGGCCGCGTCGGCTGGGCCTTCAGGCGACCGAAGCCGCCACCGCGAGGCGGTCCGGAGCGATCCGCTCCTGCGGCATGGTGGCGGATTTCAAGGGGACGAGGGTGGGCGCCGCCATCGGGGTGCGCAGGACGAACCACACCACCTTGCCGGAGGCGCCCGGCAGCAGGTCCGTGCCCCAGCCGTCGCTCATCGCCTCGACCATGGCCAGACCGCGGCCGGTGGTGGCGGTCGGTTCCATGGGGCGAAGATGGGGCAGCCGCGGATCGTGGTCCGTGACGGCCACTTTGAGGCGGTCGACCGCGAGGGTCAGCTTCACGGCGCACTTCTTGTCGGGCCTGGCATGGCGATGGACATTGGCGAGCAGCTCGCTGATGCCGGTCGATGCCGCGTCGACGAGCGGATCGAGGCGCCAGTAGCGAAGCTGGGCGGAAACGATGCGCCGGATCTGCTGGATCCGGTACGGGTGCGCTTCCAGTTCGAGCGCACATTCTCTGGCCGCTGGGTCGGCCTGGTCGGCTTGCATGATCACGGCTGCGACTCCCTCCGCGGCGAGGAGACCAGCCCACCGCACACGCGGGAGGCCGGGCCGTGCGCCGCTCCAATGGGAACACTTGAGTGAAATGCGTAGAGTTACTGCTGCAGTACTCCGTGATGCTTCTTCAGGGTCACCCCGCGCCGGGCGCGGCGCAACTTCCACGGGTGCTCCGGCGGTCAGTCGGCGCGGGGGTCACGGCTGGCGGGAAGCGCTTCCAGACCGGGCCAGCGGGTCGACACAGCGTGATGGAGCACGGCGGTCAGATCGCCGACACGCCGGATGCGGGGGTGGCCGACGCCGAGGTCGCTGACGACCGCGAGGCGGTGGCGCAGCCGCTCCCGGGCCGAGGGCGGCCCCCAGCGCCAGTCGCGCCGGGCGGCGCGGGCCAGGTGGTCCCGGGTGCCGCGCTTCGCGCACGGGACGAGGGCGTCACCCCGGATCAGCCAGCCGAGGCAGGCATCGGCCGGATCACCCGAGACCTCCGTCCCGGTGACCTGCCGCCAGCTGTCGGCGTAGGCGCCCTCCGCCGCGGCCAACTCCGCGGGCCGCAGCGCCATCGAACCCCAGCAGGTGGGGAAACCGATCCGCAGATAGGCGAGTTCGACGGAGCCGCTGCCGAGGGCCGCGCCCTCGAAGTCGACGAAGACCGGGCCGTCGGCCGTGTACAGATCGTTGCCCGGGCAGGGATCGCCGTGCAGCAGCGCGTGGCCGCCCGCCGCTTCGGCCGCCAACCGCTCGACGGCGGCGGTCAGTTCGGCGCGGGCGCCGGCGCCCACCGGGACGCCCAGGGCGCCGGCGAACCCGCAGAACGCCTCCACGTCGGCCTGCGTGGGCCCGGCCCACACCGGCAACCCGCCGGCATCCTCCGGGCGGCCCGTCGCGTGCAGCCGCGCCAGCGCCCGCGCGTACGCCACCGCCCAGCCCGCGCCCGGCGGGCCGCCCTCGATCCGGCCGAGCACCATCACCCGTGCCTGCTCGTCCACTCCGAGCAGGGGCGCCGCGACCCGCACCCCGGCCCGCCCGGCCACCCGCAGCGCGGTCACCTCGCGGGCGAACCGCGCCTGCGCCTCGGGGCCGCCCACCGATTGCTTCACCACGACGGGCGTATCGCCCAGCGTCACGGCCCACACCCGCGACCGCGGACTGCTGCCGATCCGCCGCGCCCGGCCCACCGCCCCGAACTCGGCACGCAACGCATCGCTCAACGGCACTCCAGAAAGCATGCGGTGACGCTACCTCCGGTCAGTCGGGGGAGGAGTCGTCGGGGTCACCGCCGGCCAGGGCGGCGAGGGTCGCCAGGGTGCCGCGCAGCTGTGGAAGCGGGGGCGAGGCCAGGGCGAGCCGCAGGGCGTTGGGAGTCCGGTGCGGGAGTACGGCGAAGGACGCGGCCGGGGTGACGGCGATGCCGTGGCGGGCGGCGGCGGCCACGAACGTGTCGGCCCGCCATGGGCCGGGCAGCTCCCACCAGCAGAAGTACGACCGGGCGTCCGCGCGCAGGGTGAAGCCGCGCAGCGCCTCGGCGGCGATGCCCTGCCGCTCGGCCGCGTCCGCCCGCTTGGCCGCGCTGATCGCCGCCGCCGTGCCGTCGGTGAGCCAACCGGTCGCTGCTTCCAGGGCGTACCCCGTGACCGTCCAGGCGCCGGAGCGCAGCGCCGCGGTCAGCCGGTCCCGGAGCGCGGGCGGGCCGATCAGGAAGCCCGCGGTGAGGCCCGGGGCGAGCCGCTTGGACAGGCTGTCGGTGTGGATCACCCGCTCCGGGGCGTACGCCGCCAGTGGTGGCGGCGCGTCCGCGTCCAGGAACGACCAGACCGCGTCCTCCACCGCGACGGCGTCGATCTGCCCCAGCACGGCGGCGAGTTCGGCCCGCCGGGCGGCCGGCATCGTCACCCCCAGCGGATTGTGCAGGGTCGGCTGGAGGTAGACCGCGCGCAGGGGACCGGCCCGGCGGGCGGCGAGCAGCGCGTCCGGCCGCAGGCCCTCCGCGTCGCAGTCGAGAGGTACGAGAGTGACGCCGAGGCGACCGGCGAGCGCCTTCACCACGGGGTAGGTGAACGCCTCGACGCCCAGCCGGCCGCCGGTGGGGACCAGCGCGGCCACCGCGGCGGCGATCGCCTGACGGCCGTTCCCCGCGAACAGCACGTCCGCGGGGGCGGGTGACCAGCCGGGGCGGGCGAGCAGGGCGGCCACCGCCTGCCGGGCCGCCGCCGTGCCCGCGGCCCCGGCCGGACGCATCGCCGCGGCCAGCACGTCCGGGCGGGCGAGCCGGGCCAGCCCGGCGCCCAGCAGCTCCGACTGGCCGTCCACGACCGGGTAGTTCAGTTCGAGGTCGACCCGTGCGGGTGACGGCTCGGCCAGCGCGGGCCCGGCGACCGGCGGCGCCGCCCGTACGAACGTCCCCCGCCCGACCTCTCCGACCACCAGCCCGCGCCGCGCCAGCTCCGCGTAGACGCGGTTCGCCGTCGAGTCCGCGATCCCGTGCCGCCGAGCGAATCCCCGCTGCGTCGGCAACCGGTCTCCGGCCCGCAGTCGCCCCGCCGCGATCTGAGCGGCGACCCCGTCCGCCACCCGCCGAAAATCCCGCACGTTTCCCTCCGTCCGGACCGGCCGGCCAGCCGGTCCATATTGCACCGAGATCAATATAGGGATTGCCCCGAAATATGCCCACCCATAGCATCGAGCCATCAGCGCGGCAGAGGGGAAACGCCCAGGTGGACAGTGCAAACGTCAACGGCATAGCCATCGCGTACGAGGACTCCGGCAGCGCCGTTCCGGCGGCCGGTGCGGAAGGGGGACCGGCGGTCCTGTTCGTGCACGGCCATCCGTTCGACCGGACGATGTGGAGGCCGCAGGTCGAGGAGCTGGTCCGGCGCGGGGTGCGGGCGGTCGCACCGGATCTGCGCGGCTATGGCGGGACGACGGTGGTGCCGGGGGTGGTGCCGCTGGAGACGTTCGCCCGGGATCTGGCCGGGTTGCTGGACCGGCTGGGGATGGCGCGCGCCGTGGTGTGCGGGGTGTCGATGGGCGGGCAGATCGCGCTGGAGTTCCACCGGCTCTTCCCCGGGCGGGTGGCCGGGCTGCTGCTAGCGGACACCTTCGCGCAGGGCGAGACACCGGCCGGCAAGCGGGAGCGCAACGAGCGGGCCGACCGGCTGCTGGCGGAGGGCATGGCCGGCTACGCCCATGAGGTGCTGGACAAGATGATCACGCCGGCCAACGTCGCCGCGATGCCCGCGGTCGCCGCGCACGTGCTGGCGATGATGCTCGGGGCACCGCCCGAGGGGGCGGCCGCCGCCCTGCGGGGGCGGGCCGAGCGGCCCGACTACACCGGGACGCTGGCGGGCATCGGCGTGCCGGCGCTCGTCGTGGTCGGGCGGGATGACGTCTTCACCCCGGTCGCGGACGCGGAGTTCCTGCGGGAGCGGATACCGGGCGCGCGGCTGGCGGTGGTCGAGGGGGCCGGGCACCTGCCCAACCTGGAGCGGCCCGCCGCGTTCAACGCCGCGCTGACGGGACTGCTGGCGGCCGTCGCGGCGGCCACAGATGTGACGGAAGTCTGACGTTTGCCGGCCGCCCCTGGCCAGGAGGCCGCGCACGTGCTCGAATCGCCGCATGGAAGACCGCACGTCGCCCCCGGTGAAGACACCGGAGCCGCTGCCCGCCGAGGGCGCCGAGGACCCCGAGGAGCAGAGGCGCGGCAGCCCTGTGGGCCGCCGCCTGGTGCTCGGCATGCTGGGCCTGGGCGCCGCGGGTGTGGCCGTCGGCGGGGCCCTGCAGGACAAGGTGGACGGGATCCTGGCCTCGGTCTCCACCCTGGATCCCACCGGTGTCACCGGACTGCTGCCCGGCGGTGGCGGGTTCCGCTTCTACTCGGTGTCCAACTCCATCCCGCACCGCGGCGAGGCCGACTACCGGCTGACCGTCGGCGGCCTGGTGGACAAACCGCTCAGCTTCCGGCTGTCCGACCTGCGGGCCCTGCCCCAGGTGCGGATGGTGCACGACGTGCAGTGCGTCACCGGCTGGCGGGTGCCGAACACCGCCTTCTCCGGGGTGCGGCTGTCCACCCTGCTGGACGCGGCCGGGGTGCGGGCCGAGGGCACCGCGGTCCGCTTCACCTGCTTCGACGGCGTCTACAGTGAGAGCCTCACCCTCGACCAGGCCCGCCGCGGCGACATGCTGGTGGCCCTGACCATGAACGACAAGCCGGTCACCGACGCGCACGGCGGCCCGGTGCGGCTCTACGCCGCGCCCATGTACTTCTACAAGTCCGCCAAGTGGCTTTCCGGCATCACGGTCACCAAGGACGTCCAACCGGGCTACTGGGAGCACTACGGATATGACGTGGACGGGTGGGTCGGCAAATCGAACGGTCGCCATGATGACCCGACTGCATGACTCGATGGCCAGGATCGAGCAGTCCCGGGCGGCCGGCGGAGTGCGCCGCTTCACCCGGGCCGAGACCTGGGTGCACCGCTCGCTGGCCTGGCTGATGGGCGTCTGCGTCTTCACCGCCGTCTGCCTGTACTTTCCGCCGCTCGCCGAGATGGTGGGCCGCCGCCGGCTGGTGGTGACCATCCACGAGTGGTCGGGCATCCTGCTGCCCGCGCCGCCGCTGCTCGGCCTGGTCTCCCGCGCCTTCCGGGCCGACGCCGGGCGGCTCGGCCGCTTCTTCCCGCACGACTGGCACTGGCTGCGCGTCGCGCTGCACCGCCGTCGGCGCGAACCGAGCCTGGCGGGCAAGTTCAACGCCGGGCAGAAGCTCTACGCCGCCTTCACCGTGGGCGCGATCCTGCTCATGGTCGGTACCGGGCTGATCATGTGGTTCCCCCGGCTGACCCCGCTGGTGTGGCGCACCGGTGCGACCTTCGTGCACGACTGGCTCTTCCTGCTCGTCGTCGTCGCCATCGCCGGCCATGTGCGGTTCGCCGCGAAGGACCCCGAGGCCCGTCGCGGCCTGCGCACCGGCTACGTGCCACGCTGGTGGATCGGTGCCGAGCACCCGCTGTGGCGCCCGGACCCCCCGAGGACGACGACACCGCCGCGGCCGGAGCCCGCGCCGGCGGCGGAGCGGATCGATCCGGAGCCGCCGCCCGCCGGCTGACCGTCGAACCGCCGGCGTCGCCCTTCGCAGCCGTTCCGTTACACCCAGGACACCGCGCGGTCGCCATGACGCCATCGCCGCTTCGCCGCCGGAACCTAGCGTCACAGCATGACGACGCCTCAGATCACGACGCGGCCGGTGGCGGCGGGGGGTTCCCCGGAAGGGCTCGCGGGGAGGGCGCCGCGTCCCGAGCTGTACCGGCCCGCCCGCCGCCGGACGGGCCGGCCCGGTCCGCGCCGGCTGGGCATACGGGCGGTGGTCGCGCTGATCCTGCTCGGGACACTGTGCGCGCTCGCGGTCGTCGGCTCGGTGGCGGCGCGCCGGGACGCCGATGCGCTGCGTACCACCGTCACCGAACGGGCCGCCGTGGCAGGGCAGTTGCGCTTCGCACTCGCCGACCTGGACGCCCAGCGGGCCGACACCCTCGCGCCGGGGCAGTCCGCCGTCAGCCCCACGGTGGAGGTCGGCAACGAACTCGTCGCACTCATCACCGCACAGCAGCGACGCGCCCAGGTCAGCGACCTGTTGCGCCAGTTGGGCGCCGACGCCACCCAGGGCACACAGGTCCGCGCCCTGCTCGACGCACTCGGCCGCTACGACGACCTCAGCGGGCGCGCCGCCTACGTCGACGAGCAGAACACCAGCCGGCTGGCGGGCTTCCCGCCGCCCATCGCCGTCTCCATGAACGTCCAGGCCGGCGAGGTGATGCGGGACGATCTGCTGCCCGCCGCGTCCTCGCTGTTCGCGGCCTACCAGAAACAGGCCGCGCAGCGCCAGGACCAGGTCCACGACGCCACCTCGCGGTGGGCGCTCGCCGTCGGCCTGCTCGGCCTGCTCACCCTCGCTCTTCTGCTGTGGTGGCAGCGCGAACTGGCCCGTGACTACCGGCGGTTGCTCAGCCTTCCGCTGGTCGGCGCGACCGCCGCCGTACTCGCCGTCAGCCTGGCCGGCACGCTCGCCCTGACCTCCTGCGCGAGCGATGTGAACACCGCGGTCGGCCAGGGACTGCGCCCCTGGACCCGGCTGGCCGAGGCACGCGCGGTGGCCGCCCAGGCCGCCGCCACCGAGAGCCGCTGGTTCGTGCACGACTCGGCCTTCGGAGCCGCGGACGCCGCGCAGTTCACCGAGCTGACCGAGCGCCTCGACGCCCTGCTGACACCCGACGGCTACGCCAGCGCGGCGGAGCGTCCGGCGTACGAGGACGTCCTGACCCGCTACGGCCACTTCCGCGCCGACGACCGGCGGCTGCGCACCCTGAAGGCGGCGGGCAGGACCGACAAGGCCGCGGCCGACGAGGCCGCGAAGGTGCTCACCGAAGTCGGACGCGGCGACGTCGCCTTCGACTTCTGGGACTTCGCCACCACCCTCGACAGCCTGGCCGGCCGACAACTGGCCGATTTCAGCGCCCACGCCACCGACGCCCGCGGCTCGCTGGACGGCTGGCCCGCGGTGCCGGCCGGGGCTCTCGGCCTGGCCGGGGTGCTGGTCCTGCTGGCCGTACGGCCCCGGCTGGCCGAATACCGCTGACGGCGGACAGCGCCCGGGCCCGGCCGCGGGAGGCCGGGCCGGACCAGCTCCGGTGCCCACCGCGGAACCGAACTTGTGGGTTCACTCGTTCGAGCGGTAATAAGTGGCCTACGAACTGTTGATTCGCCTGTGGGGGGCACCACGCGACCGGCTCGCGGCCTCAACATGCTGCACGAGACGGGACGCGTACCGTGACCACCGATTCATCGCCCGCCCCCGAGGGAGAAGGGTCCCTGCCCGACGAGGTCTGGGACCAGTTCCTGCGGGACACCGAGACCGACATCCGGGCCAGCGCGCCCAGGGAACCGTCCGCACGGGCCAGGATCGTGGCCCGGCGGCTGCGCGAGGAGGAGGCGCGGCTCGCCGAAGCGAGCAGGCGGCGCCCCGGGCGGGGCGTCCGTGGCCCCGGGCCGCACGCCTGGCGCTCCGGGACCACGGACGCCGCCGAAGTCCGGCTGCGCCGCCGCAGCCGGATCCGGGGCGCGGCCGCCGTCGTGCTGGTGGTGCTCCTGCTGCTGATCGTGCTCGCGCCCGGCCGCGCCTGGTCCTTCATACGCGGCGACGGCTGGCAGCAGGGCGGCACCCCCGGACCCGCGCCGACCAGCGTCTCGCCGCAGCCCGGCCCGGGCCACACCATCCGCACCTGACCTGGCCGCGGACCGGCACTCACACGCCGCGCTCGTCCAGCTTCCGCATCGCCGCCCGGAAGGACCGCCGCAGCGCCGGGGCGAACACCCGCAGCAGGGCCGTGCCGGTCCGGGTGGGCTCGGCCACGACCGTCCACTGCACCAGGCTGGACCGGCCGACCGGCTCCACCCGCCACTCCTCCAGCAGTGCCTTCACACCCGGCCGGTTCATGGCGTCGGTCCGGTAGGCGTACCGCCGCGGCGCCTCGGCCACCAGCACCGTCTCCTCGAAGGCCGCGCCGCCGGCCAGCACGACATAGCGCCCGGTCCGCGTGTCCCGGGCCCGCCGGACAGCGCCGAACCACTCGGGCCAGGACCCGGTCTCCTCCGCGAGAGCGCGGTAGACGGCTTCCGGGGAGGCCGCGACGGCCAGCGAGAAGACCAGCCTGACCGGTGCGCTGTCGAGGAACTCCAGTCCGACCGGGCGCAGTCGGTGTTTGAGACGAGCCATGAGCCGCAGGCTACGCCCGGTGCGGCCGCTTGTCCGCCGTCAGCTCTCGGCGCTCTCGCCGCCCGGTTCACCCGCGACGATCAGGTCCGCCAGGTGCTCGGCGATCTCCGCCCGCAGCACCTCGGGGATGCCGGCGTCCGTCACCAGGGTGCCCACGTCCTCCAGGGAGGCGAAGGAACTCAGGCCCACCGTGCCCCACTTGGTGTGGTCGGCGATCACCACCACCCGGCGCGCCGAGCGTACGAACTGCCGGTTGGTCTCCGCCTCCGCCAGATTCGGCGTGGACAGTCCGGCCTCCACCGAGATGCCGTGGACACCCAGGAACAGCAGGTCGAAGTGGAGCGACTGGATGGCCCGGTCCGCGACCGGCCCGACCAGCGTCTCGGACGGGGTGCGCACCCCGCCGGTGATCACCACGGTCGCCGAGGCGTCCCCGTGGCCGGTGCCGGGCCGGCGCTGCCCGGACTGGAACACGTCGGCGACCCGGACCGAGTTGGTCACCACCGTCAGGTCCGGTACGTCCAGCAGATGATGGGCCAGCGCGAACGCGGTGGTGCCGCCGGCCAGCGCGATGGCGCTGCCCGGGGGGACCAGGGCCGCCGCCGCCCGGGCGATGGCCTCCTTCGCGCCCAGTTCCAGACCCGACTTCGCCTCGAAGCCCGGCTCGTGGCTGCTGGCCTCCACCACCGGGACCGCGCCGCCGTGCACCTTTTCGACCACGCCCTGCCGGGCCAGCGCGTCGAGATCGCGGCGCACGGTCATGTCCGAGACGTTCAGCCGCCGGGTGAGCTCATTGACCCGTACCCCGCCACGCCGTCGCACCTCGTCCAGGATCAGAGCCCGCCGCTGCTCTGCGAGGAGGTTCTGGTTGTCGCTCACCCGTGACCCCGTCCCGTCCGTTTCGTTGTGCACCGTGCCCTACGCCGAAGTGCTGCGGTCATCCTTCCACGCGCGGGGCGGCCGGTGTACGCCGGATGAATCGGCGGAGGGTGTCCCGGCCCGGGTGCCGCCGTCGCCGGTTCACGGCAGCTCGGGCAGATCCTCCGGGTAGAGCAGCTGCAGTTCCTCGTGGCTCGGGTCGGCGACATGTGCCAGCCGTACGGCATGCCGCTCCACCATCGCCTCGAAGGTCTGGCGCGCCGAGCGGCCGTTGCCGAAGCCGGGACCCTTCGGCAGGGCGGTGAAGTACTTCAGCAGCGCTTCCCCGGTGTCCTCGCCGAGCCGGTACTCGTGCTCGGCCACCTGCGACTCCACGATTCGCACCAGCTCCTTCGACGTGTAGTCGCCGAAGGTGATGGTGCGTGAGAAGCGCGACGCCACACCCGGGTTGGAGGCCAGGAAGCGGGCCATCTCCTCGGTGTAGCCGGCCACGATCACCACCACCGCGTCCCGGTGGTCCTCCATCAGCTTCACCAGGGTGTCGATGGCCTCCCGGCCGAAGTCCCGGCCGCCGTCCTCCGGGGCGAGCGCGTACGCCTCGTCGATGAACAGCACCCCGCCGCGCGACCGGTCGAAGGCCTCCTGGGTGCGGATCGCGGTGGAGCCGATGTGCTCGCCCACCAGATCCACCCGGGAGACCTCCACCAGGTGGCCGCTCTCCAGCACACCCAGCGACGCCAGGATCTCCCCGTACAGCCGGGCCACCGTCGTCTTGCCGGTGCCCGGGGAGCCGGTGAAGACCAGGTGCCGGCGCGCCGAGGGCGCCTTCAGCCCGGCCTGCTCACGGCGGCGCCCCACCGAGATCAGGTCGATCAGCGTGCGGACCTCGCGTTTGACGCTGTCCAGGCCGACCAGCGCGTCCAGATCGCCCAGGACCTCCTCGCTCTGCCGGGCGGCGGGCACGGCGGGCGCGGCCGGCGCCGCGGCGGGACGCGGTTCGGGCACCGCGCCGAGCACGCCGTACGACTGCGCCGCCGCCGTCTGCGCGGTCACCGCGCCGGCCGGGACCGGCGCCGGGCTCTCCTCGGTGGCCGCCCGGTCGCTGGTGCAGTTCTCGGTGATCGGGCCCGGCTCGGCGAACTCGTAACCGCCGCGGGCGCAGCGCTCGGTACGGCACCGGGTCAGCGTGGACCGGCAGCCGTCGATGATGTGGAAGCCGTAACCGCGGCTGCCGGTCACCCGGCACTCGGTGAAGGTGCCGCGGCCCCCGGCGGAGACATAGACGCCGGACTCCACCGGGTTGGTGACCGTGCACCGCTCCAGGGCCGGGTCGGCACCTTTGGTGACGATCACGCCGGTCGCCGTCTCGTCGATGGTGACCTGGGCCAGGGTGCCGCCGCTGCCGTGATCGCGGAACCAGGCACCGGTGGCGGCCCGGCTGATCCGGCAGTCGTCCAGCTGGATGGTGGCCCCGTCGCTGACCGACACCGCGGTGTTGCGGATCTGGCTGAAATCGCTGTCGACCACATCGGCCCGCGAGCCGCGGTCCAGCACGAACAGCGCGTCGGGCACGTCGTGCACCCGGCAGGAGTCCAGTATGGCCACCGCGCCGTCGCTCACCCACACGGCCGGGTAGTCGCCCGTGCTGTCGTGGATCTCGCAGCTGTCGGCGTCGACCCGGGTGCCCGGGTCCCACACCGACAGGCCGTTGCGGCCGAAGCGGCGGACGGCGCACCGGGTCAGGGTGAGCACCGAACGCGCCCGCAGATCGATCGCGTTCTCCGGGATGTCGTGGATGTCGCAGTCGGCCAGCGTCAGTACCCCGTCGGTGTCCAGGGTGACGCCGTCCCCGGTGGTGCGGTGCACCTGGCAGTCCGTGAAGTGCCCGGTCGCCCGCGCGGAGATCTGCACTCCGGTGCCGCGGATCTCGAACACCTCGCAGCCGACCGCCTCCAGCGAACTGCTCTCGCCGGTCACCGAGATCCCGGCGCCCGAGGCGTGGTGCACCCGGCAGCGCTCCAGCCGCGGCCCGCCGCCGCCGCGCACCGCGACGCCGCTCTGCCCGGCGGCGACCACCTCGCAGTCCTCGAACAGGCCGCCGGCGCCGTCCAGCACGCTGATGCCGAGCCCGGCCGGATTGTCCACCGTGCAGCGCCGCACGGTCGGCCGCGCGCCGTCGCGCACCTCCAGGCCCACCGCCGAGCGGGTGTTGATCCGCAGCCCCGACAACTCGGGGGTGCTCGCCTCCACCAGCAGCGCGGCGGACGAGGTGTCCTGGCCCTCCACCAGCAGGTCCAGCACGGTCGCCGCGGCCCGCAGCGTCAGCGCCACCCCCGAGGCGGGCGCGATCCGCACCGTGCCGGGACCGTCCGCGCAGCGCAGGGTCACCGCGTGGTCCAGCACGAGATTCTCCCGGTACGTACCCGGGCTCACCGACAGCACATCACCGTCGCCCGCCGCCTCCAGCGCGGCGGCGAGCGTCTCGTACTCACCTGTGCGGCGGCGCCACCGCGAGCTGTTCTGATTGGTGACCTGCACCACGCCATGTGCCATCGGGCTGCTCTGCCCCCACCTCTTGCGTCGGCCGACCGGGGATGCAACCGTAGCGCGCGCGGCGGCCCGGTGTTGACGCCCGCCGGCCGGTGGTCATCCGCCCGCGCCCATGCGTCCCCAGTCCTGGCCCACCCGGGCCCATTCCCGCTCCCACGACGCGAGCCGGCGGCGCATCAGACGCCACATCAGCACCTGCCGGGTGATCAGCAGCAGACCGCCGGCCGAGGTGGCGGCGGCGGTGCCGGCCAGCACCGAGTGCGTGGTGGCGGTCGCGGAGTCCAGCGGCGGCGGTACGAGCCGACCGGCCCGGTCGGTCCACAGCAGGATCTTGCCCTGGTGCCACACCTCCAGGTCCACCGAGACGGTCGCGGTGTGCGCCGAGTGGTCGGGCGCGGTCCAGTGCAGCACGTCGCCCAGGGTGTTGGCCATCCTGCCGCTGGACTCGGCGGCGCCGCCCGACAGGCTGGCGGTGGCCGAGGACAGTCCTGTCCCGTGCTGCGACGCGTCACCCGGCGTCCGGCCCGTCGCCGTGCCGGTTACGGTCCCCGGCGCCCGGCCCGAAGCCACGCCCGGCGTCTTGGCGGACGACACCACGGTCGCGGTCACCAGGAAGCGGGCGGACCGCTGGGTCCGCACCACGCGTTGCAGGGTGCGGTCCACCGACTGGCCGGACCACCAGCCGAAGAGGGGAACCAGACAGAACAGCAGCGCGGTGAGCACGCCCAGCCACGCCTCGATCACATCACTGCGCCGGCGCAGGCTGTTACGCCGCCACCGCCACCCGAACTGCTTCGTCCTTTTGCGGCGACGCGCCGACCGGCTCGCTGTCGGACCCACGGGCAGCCACCCCCTTCACACCCGTTCGATTACCGCGAACGGAGGGACTCATGCACGGCACACTTGGGATGTGTTACTCCACCACCAAGAACGGGTCACCGACGCGCAGGGTTCCGGAATGCTCAGGAATCAGATTCTGGCCGAAAACCAGTTGGGCGCCGAACTTGCGATGCCGGGCCAGAGTGCGCAGCGGTTCCCTGCCCCGGGCGCCGGTGCTCTGATCAGTGGTGGTGATCACACAGCGTCCGCACGGCTTGGCCACCCGGAAGCCGATCCCGCCGATCCGTATCCGGCGCCAACCGTCCTCCGCCCAGGGGGCGGTGCCGTCGATCACCACATTCGGCCGGAAACGATCCATCGGCAGCGGACCCTCCTCCGGATGGTCGCCCGCCGCGATCCATGAGTTGAGGGCTTCCAGCGAGGCCGCGGCGGTCACCAGCAGCGGGAAGCCGTCGGCCAGGCTCACCGTCTCACCGGGCTGCGCGAAGCGGGGATCGACCGGCCGGCGCACCGCCGGGTCGTCCAGATGCACCAGCCGCACCGGCGCTTCGAGGAACTCGCCGAACCAGCGGTCGGCGGCGCCGCCCACCGGCCGCACCTCGATCCGGTGGGAGAAGAGCCCCACCGTCTCCAGCTCCCCCGGCGGGGGCACCGCGACATCGAGCGGCTCGCGGCCCGGGGCGCACACCCGCAGACCGCCACCCCCCACGGGTTCGGCGGTCAGCAGGGCGAGCCGGGCGTCCTCCCGCTGTGTCACGGCTTTGCGCGTACGGGCATCGATCAGCATCCAGCGGCGATCCCCCGCGAGCCCCCACGGCTCCACGACCGCCTGGCCGGGACTGAACCCGCGCAGCGACTTGACCGGATAGACATGCAGCGCGCTCACGACGGGCGCGCCGGTACGAAGCACGTTCACCTGCTGCACCCGGGACATCGTCATACGGCAATCCTCGCAGGCGCGGTACCGCTTCGGTCAGCCCTGGTAGTAACCACCGTTCTGCTGCTGCGGGGGCACACCCTGACCGAGGTTGCGCCGCGGGTACTGCTCCTCCGGGTGGCCGCCCGGCATCTGCCGCGGCTGCATCGGACGCGGCGGCACCGGACGCGCGGCCTCGTACCCGCCGGGGGAGGGCTGCGGGGGCTGCGCGGGGTAGCCGGCGCCGTTGCTGCCGCCGTTGGTGTTGCCGTACCCGTTCCCGAAACCGTTGCCGAAGCTGTTGTAACCGGCCCGCGGAGCCGGTGCCTGCTGCGGGATGTACGAGGTCTGCTGCTGCGGCTGGTAGCCGGCCGGCGGGTACGCGTTCGGCATCGGGCTCTGCATCGGCGGCGGCACCGGCTGCGGGTACTGCGAGGGCGCCGACGGGCCGGGGGGCAGCGCGGGCAGGGCCGCGGGCAGCGCCGGCAGGTTGCTGCCGCCGTAGGAGTTGTTGTAGCCACCCGACTCGTACGGAGAGTAAGCGGCGGGCACACGGATGGGAGCGATCTGCGGGGTGCCTCGCTCGGCGACGAGGCTGTCGTAGATCGGGGTGTCCGGGAAGGACGAAGAGGAGGACTGGTAGCCGCCGTAGCCGCCACCATACGAACCGCGGGGGGTGGTCATGAGCCATAAGTTAAGCCCACGATGTGGTCGTTGGGGAGACCGATTAGAAGGTTGTTTGGTCACCGGGGAGTGACCGGCCGCCCCCAATATGAGCGAATCCGTGAAAATCGGTCAGCCCGTCGTGGTGTGATCAGGTAAAACGCATGCGCCGAGGGGGTTACCGGGGGTCTCGGCGCGCCGGGGAGGGGAAGCGGATGAGTCTGCGCAAAGGGGAGAACACGGGCCTGCCGACAGCCGCCGTGCGGCTGGAGTTCGGGCGCCGGGCGGCGGCCGGCACCCCCCGGGCGTATGCCTGCGCGCTGCTGCTCGCGGACAGCCCCGACGGCGGAACCGACGGCGCGGTGCGCGACGCCGGCGACCTCGTGCACCCGGGCGCCCCGGCGCGGGCCGGCGGGGCGGTCCGGCACGAAGGCACCGCCGTCGTCGACGGGTTCGCGGTCGACACCCTCACGGTGGATCTCGCGTCGCTCGACAGCGCGGTCAACTCGGTACTGGTGGTCGCCCGCGGTGACGGCGGGCCCTTCGGGCGGATTCCCGGACTGTGGCTGCGGGTGGCGGTCCGGCTCGGGGCGCGGGAGGAGCGGCTGGCGCACTTCGACTGCGCGGGGGCGACCAGCGAGACCGCGTACGTCCTGGGCGAGTGCTACCGGCGGGCCGGCGGCTGGCGGTTCCGCGCCGTCGGGCAGGGCTACGAGGGCGGCTTCACCGAACTGGCCGGGCGCTACGGGCTGCCGGAGGACGCGGTGCCGGCCTTCGAGGCGCCCGGCGGCGAGCCGTCCGCCGCCCCGGCCGCGCCCTCCAGGGTGACGCTCGGCAAGCGGGCGCCCGCGGTGTCGCTGGCCAAGCAGGGCGGCGGTTCGGGACGGCTGCGGGTGGGCCTCGACTGGCAGGCGCCCACCGGCCACGGACACGCCGGTATCGATCTCGACCTGTGCGCGCTGTTCGAGCTGAGCGACGGCAGCAAGGGTGTCGTCCAGGCCCTCGGCGGCGCTTTCGGCTCGCTGGACCGGCCGCCCTTCATCCGGCTGGACGGCGACGACCGGACCGGCGCGAGCGCCGAGGGCGAGAATGTGACCGTCAACCTGGACCAGCTGCCGCATTTCCGGCGCATCCTGGTCTTCGTCACCCTCTACCAAGGCGCCCGCAGCTTCGCCGGACTCCACGCCTCTGTGACGCTCCGGCCCGAGCACGGCGCCGACATCGACTTCAGCCTCGACGAATGCACCGTCGAGTCCACCGTCTGCGCGCTCGCGCTGCTCACCCGCGAAGGGTCCGATCTCGTCGTCCGGCGGGAGGCCCGTTACCTGGTGCCGCGGACCGGGGTGAGCCCGCAGCGGACCGTGGACTACGCGTACGGCTGGGGGCTCAACTGGACGCCGGGCCGCAAGTGAGCCGCGCTCGGGCGGCGCCGGGAAGCGAAGGCGGACTCCGTCAGACGGTGGCGTCCGGGCGGGCGTAGGTGCGGCCCTTCCAGGCCGCGCCGCGGCCCCGGTAGTGCTCGATCGCCGAGTCCACCGTCATCAGCAGGTACAGGCCCGCGGTGTACGGCAGCAGCGGGGCGAGCCACCGCGACTGCCCGTAGTAGCGCAGCATCGGCAGATAGCTGCCGGTCATCACGGCCCACGCGGCCAGTCCGAGGGCGGACAGCGGCCAGGCGCCCGCCAGCGCGCCGCCGATCGCGGCCACCGGCGGCACCAGATAGATCAGCGCGAGGCCGGCGACCGTACCCGCCAGCACCGCCGGATTGTGCCGCAGCTGGGCGTAGGCGCTGCGGGACACCATCCGCCACAGCTCGCCGAGACCCGGGTAGGGGCGGACGCTGTCCACCCGCTCGGCCAGGCCCAGCCAGATCCGGCCGCCGGAGCGTTTGACGGCGCGGGCCAGAGCCACGTCGTCGATCACCGACTGGCGGATCGCGTCCGGCACATCGGCGGCGGTCACGGCGGTGGAGCGGATCAGCACACAGCCGCCGGCCGAGGCGGCGGTGCGCGAACCGGGGCGGTTGATCCAGCGGAAGGGATAGAGCTGGGCGAAGAAGTAGACGAAGGCCGGGACGATCAGACGCTCCCAGCCGGTCCGCACCCGCAGCCGCGCCATCTGGGACACCAGGTCCAGATCGGCGGTGACGGCGGCGGCGGCCAGAGCGCGCAGGCTGTCCGGTCGGTGCGCGATGTCGGCGTCGGTGAGCAGCAGGTACTCGGCGCCGGTCCGCTCGCGGGCCAGCGCGATGCCGTGCCGCACGGCCCACAGCTTGCCGGTCCAGCCGGACGGCGGCTCGCCCGGCGAGGTGACGGTCAGCGGCAGCCCGCCGTGCTCCGCGCCCAGCTTCCCGGCCAGTTCCCCGGTGCCGTCGCTGCTCCCGTCGTCCACCAGGAACACCTCGGCCCGCCCGGGGTACTCCTGCGCCAGCAGGGACGGCAGGCTCACCCCCAGCACCTCGGCCTCGTCGCGGGCCGGCACGACCACGGCCACACTCGGCCACACCGCGGGCTCCCCGCCGCCCCTGGGCAGCCGCACATCCGTCCGCCAGAACCCGCCCTGACCCACCAGCAGCCACAGCCAGGCGGCGAGCGACACCCCGGCAATCACCGACATCACCATCACGCCCCGCAGTCTGCCATCCCCCGCGGGGCGCCCGGCGGGGACACGGTCCTTCTTCCGGCCCGGCCCGGAGGCGGTCCGCCCGCTCGCCTCCGGGGCCGCCGTTGGCTGCGAGGACAAGAGCCGCGGCGAGGACAAGAGGAGAAGGGGCCGGGGCGGAGGGCTTAGGCTGGGGCCGTGAAGATCGGGCTGGTGGATTCCGGGATCGGGTTGCTGGCCGCGGCCGCGGCGGTGCGCCGGGCGCGGGGGGACGCGGAGCTGGTGCTCGCGTCGGACCCGGAGGGAATGCCGTGGGGGCCGAGGTCGGCGCAGGATGTGACGCGGCGGGCTGTCGCGTGCGCGCGGGCCGCCGCCGAGGACGGGCTGGACGCGCTGATCGTGGCGTGCAATACCGCCTCCGTCCACGCGCTGCCCGCCCTGCGCGCCGCGTTCGAGCCGGATCTGCCGGTCATCGGCACCGTCCCCGCCGTCAAGCCGGCCGCCGCCGAGCACCGCACCGTGGCCATCTGGGCCACCCCCGCCACCACCGGCAGCCCCTACCAGCGCGCCCTGATCGCCGACTTCGGCAACGGCGCCCGGATCACCGAAGTGCCCTGCCCCGGTCTGTCCGACGCCGTGCAGGCCGCCGACCCCGAGGCGGTCGGCGCGGCCATCGCCGTCGCGGCTTCCCGTACACCGCCCGGTGTGGGCGCCGTCGTCCTCGGCTGCACGCACTACGAACTGGTGGCGGACCGGATCGCCGCCGCCGTACCGGGCGCGCGGCTGTACGGCTCGGCGGACGCCGTCGCCGCCCAGGCGCTGCGCAGGATCGGTGCGTCCGCGCCCCCGCTCGGCCCGACCGGCACGGTGACCGTCATCCTGAACGGCCGGCGGGCCGACCGGCTGCCGGAAGTGGCTCTGGCATATGCCGAAGGCGCCGCTCTGGCAGCGACCGCGGCGGTGACGTGACGCGGGATGCTGCTCTCTTCCCGCAGCCTTAGTACGCTACCTGCCATGACGCACGCCCACCGGCCGCAGACCGGCGCGGCCCAGGAGTGGACAGGCCGGGCCAGCAACCGTATGCAGTGGGTGCTCGCCGCGGCGGGCGCTGCCTGCCTCGCCCTCGGCATCGACCTCGCGGTGGACGGGCCCGGCACCTCGGGCCTGGCACCGCTGGTGATGTCCGTCGTGGGCTGCCTCGCCGTCGGCCTGCTGGTGCTGTTCGGCACCATCGCCTTCACCCATGTGCACGTGAGCATCGATTACGACGCGGTCCATGTCCGGTGCGGCCACATCGGGCTGCCGCGCCGCCGCATCCCGCTGGAGGACGTCAGCGACGCCGAGGTCAAGATGCTGATCAGCCCGCGCACCTGGGGCGGCTGGGGCTATCGCTGGCGCCCGGAGCTGGGCACCGCCGTGGTCGTCCGACGCGGACCCGGTGTGGTCATCGAGCTCGGCGGCGGACGGCACTTCACGGTCACCGTCGACGACCCCGAAGGCGCGGTCCTGGCGATCAGGAACTGCCTGCGGCTGCGGGGCAGCGGCCACCCGGCCACGGGCGCCGGCGCCTGAACCGCTCCGTCCGACCCGCGCAGTCCGCCCCCGTTCCCCGGGCCTCAGCCCGGCTCCTGCGCCCCGCCTCCGGTCCCGCCGTCCTCGGCCAGCGGGCGGGCCGTCGCGACGCCCGCCAGATATCCGGCGCCCGCCGTCACCGCGGCATGGCTCAGCACCTGGTCGACGGTCGCCAGCAGCGCCAGAGCGGTCAGCGCCGCCCCGGCCGTGAGGACCACCCGCGTCGGCCGGGACGAGCGCCACAGGGCGCACAGCACCCAGCCGTAGGCGACCGCGAGCAGCGCGACCCCGGGGTAGCCCTGTTCCGCGGCGAGCTGGAGCGGCGCGGACCGCGGTGACCCGGTGGCGGTGGCCGGCGTCGCGGTGGTCGGCGCCCCCGGCGCGTCGGCGAAGTCCTCGGGCCCCACACCCCGCAGCGGATGCCGATCGGCGAGGGCGACCGCCCGGTGCCACAGCTCGACCCGCGGCGGGGAGAGCCGCCCGGTCACCGACGACGACAGGCGGGCCGGGAACAGGTCGAGCGCCACCGCGCAGCTGCCGGCCACCGCGAGCGCCGCGACCAGCGCCAGAGCGGCCAGCGCGAGCAGCCGGCGGCGCCGGAGCCGGGCGGCGGCCAGCGAGCACAGCACGACCGCGGCGCCGGCCGTGCAGCCGGCGACCGAGCCCAGCAGGAGAGCGGCGGCCGCCGCGCCGGCGCCGACCAGCCGCAACCCCGTCCGTCGCACCCGGCCGCGGGCCGCCCAGGCGGCGCAGCAGGCCGCGCCGACCGCCAGCACCAGCAGAGCCGCCCGCGCGTCGGGGCTGTCCGGGGGCGCCGCCTCCGGGACGGCGGACAGCCGGGACGGCGGCATCAGGGCGAGCGCGACGAGGACCCCGGCGGCCGACGCGGACGCTGGCGCCGGCAGCAGCGCGCCGAGAATGCGCCCGGCGGCATGTCCGGCGGTGACGGCGAGCAGCGCCAGCAGAGCGCCCTCCGGGCGGGCGGGCCGCCCGGCGGCGGCGATCAGCACCCACCCGGCACAGCACACCAGCACCGCGATGCCGACCGCGTCGGTGACACCGCTGTGCGGCCCCACGGAGCAGACCGCCGGGAGACGCCCGTCGGGCGACGGCTCCGCCCGCGCGGCGTCCGGCGTACCGCCGGTCATCGTGTCCATCCCCCGCCATCCCCTGCCGCCACCCGGGCGCGACGGGGGTGCCGCCGCACCCGCGTTCCCCGCGTGGGCGCTGTCCTCCGGCTCACCGTAACGGGTGAAGTTCGCGCTGTGGATATGTCGCGCGGGAACCTTGTCCGGCTTGTGAAACCTGGTGCTGATGTGGCGTTCACCCTTTGTCTCGTAGGCTCAGGGCATGGCGATTCCCAAATTCATCCTCGACATCCGCGAGAAGGCCGGGGACACCCTGCTGTTCCTGCCCGGGGTGGTGATGGTGGTTTTCGACACCCGTGGCCGCGTCCTGCTCAACAAGCGCGCGGACAGCGGGAAGTGGGCCCTCATCAGCGGCCTCCCCGATCCCGGCGAGCAGCCGGCCGAGGCCGCGGTGCGTGAGATCCTGGAGGAGACCGCGATCTCCGCGGTGGTGGAACGGGTGCTGAGCGTCTTCACCAACGAGCCGGTGGTCTACGAGAACGGCGACCGCGCCCAGTACGTCGACATCGTGCTGCGGTGCCGCGCGGTCGGCGGTGAGGCGCGGGTGAACGACGACGAGTCGCTGGACGTGCGGTGGTTCGCGCTCGACGAGCTCCCGCCGCTGGGGCCGATCGCCCGGGGCCGGATCGAGTTGGCGCTGCGCGACGATCCCACCTGGTTCGCCCCGGCCCCGGCGCCCGGCCTGGCGGACCAGGGCTACCCGGCGCCGTAGCGGCCCGGAGGGCGGCCCCTGATGCCAGCAGATGACCTGCGCGCGGGTTTCAGGTCCTCATCGAGTTTTTGCGTAAATCACTATTGAATTTACGTCGCCCCTCTGATGGGATGCGAGTGCTCCGGCGCGACCTGACCCGCGCCGGAGCACTCGGCTTTCTGCGGCCTCCGCCCGTGCCGCCGCGCGGTCCGGCGCCTCGCGAGAACCGGCCGCGAAGCCGGTCAACATCCGTCTGGCCAGCGGACTTTGTCAGTGCTTGGCGGTAAAATCGACAGTGTTCGAGAGGGTTGGCCGACGCCTCTGGAGGATGTCGATGGCCGCTGCCGTACTGTCCCTGCCGAAGTCCGGACCGACGCAAGTTCCCTTGTTCGCGACACCGTTGCCCAAGAAGCCGCTGCCGGCCGGGCTGCCGCGCGAGTGGTATGTCGCGCACAACCGCCGGCTGAAGACCATGCGCCTGGTGATCGCGCTGCTCGACTCGGGTGTGTACGAGCCGGCCCAGGCCGGCAACCGGAAGATCCGGGACACCGCCGAGCTCATCGGTGTCCACCCGCCGTCCGACCTGACCTGCCGGATGGTGCGCGCCCTGCTCGGTTACGGGCGCTGAACCCCCGCTCGGGCGGCCCCCTCCACCGCACACGCCGCGGTGGAGGGGGCCGTCCGGCGTTGCCCGGCGCGGGACCGGCCGGGACGGTCTACGTCTTGCGGTAGCTGTACGCCTCACCGGCCGCTGCCGCCACCGCGTCCAGGTCCGCCCCCGTCGACGCGGTGACGACGGCGGCCACCGCCCCCTCCAGGAAGGGGGCGTCGATCAGCCGGCTGCCCTCGGGCAGTTCGTCGTCGGAAAGGAGCGCCTTGACGGTGAGGACGGCGCTGCCGAGGTCGACGAGCACGGCCACGCCCGCGCCGCGGTCGACGGACCGGGCGGCCGAGGCGATCAGGTCCGAGCTGGTGCCGAGTCCGCCGTCGGGGGCTCCGCCGGCCGGCCGCACCTGGACCTGCGAGCCGCCGCCGGTCAGGCCGACCGCCAGCTCGGCGACCGCTTCGGCGACGGCCGCGCTGTGGGAGACGAGCACCACGCCGACGAGCGGGGTCGCGCCGGCCGCCGGATCGGGGGTCGAGGTCATGCCGCCGCCTCCTTCGCGGTGTCGGCCAGCGTGTTGATCAGCAGGGCGGACGAGGTGGCGCCGGGGTCCTGATGGCCGACGCTGCGCTCGCCGAGATAGCTGGCGCGGCCCTTGCGGGCCCGCAGCGGGACGGTGGCCCTGACGCCTTCGTCGGCGGCGCCGGCCGCCGCCGCGAGGGCGTCGGCGGCCGAACCGCCCGCGTCGAGGGCGCCGGTCAGCGCGTCGAGGGCCGGGAGCAGCGCGTCCAGCATCGTCTTGTCGCCGGGCACCGCGCCGCCGAGTTTGGCCACGGCGTCCACGCCGGCCCGCAGCCCGTCGCGCAGCTGGGCGGCGGACACCGCCCGGTCGTCGCCCAGCTCCTTGCCCGCCCGCCGGAACAGCGTGCCGTACAGCGGCCCGGACGCGCCGCCGACCTTGCTGATCAGCTGCCGCCCGAGCGCCACCAGCACACCGCCGGGCGTGTCGGGCGGCTCCTGCTCGATCGCGGTGCGGGCGGCGAGGAACCCGCGGCGCATATTCGTACCGTGGTCCCCGTCGCCGATGGGGGAGTCGAGGTCGCTCAGCTGCTTGGACTCGCGGTCGATGGCTGTCGCGGCCGTGTCCAGCCACCGGCGCATGAAGGCCGTGTCTATCGCGGGTTCGTCCGCTGGAAGCGCGTTCATGGGGTGCCTTTCACCGAGGGATGCGGGAGCACCGAGGGATGGGTGGGAGCGGGGCCGGGAGAGGGCTCAGCAGCCCCAGCGCAGGCCCGGGGTCGACACCGGCGCGTCCCACAGCCGCAGCAGCTCCTCGTCCACCTGGCAGATGCTCACCGAGCTGCCCGCCATGTCCAGGGAGGTCACATAGTTGCCGACCAGGGTGCGGGCGACCGGAAGGTGCCGCTCGGCCAGCGCGCGGTGCACCTCGGCGGTGAATCCGTACAGCTCCAGCAGCGGCGTGCCGCCCATGCCGTTGACCAGCACCAGCAGCGGCGCGTCCGGCCGCAGATCGTCCACCACGGCCTCCACCGAGGCGTCGGCGATCTCGCCGGAGGTCATCATGGCCCGCCGCTCCCGGCCCGGCTCGCCGTGGATGCCGACGCCCAGCTCCAGCTCACCCTCCGGCAGATCGAAGGTGGGGCCGCCCTTCTCCGGGGTGCTGACCGCGGTCAGCGCCACCCCGAAGCTCCGGGACGACTCGACGACCCGGCGGGCGATCGCGGTCACCCGGTCCAGCGGCGCGCCCTCCTCGGCGGCGGCGCCGGCGATCTTCTCCACGAACAGGGTGGCACCGGTGCCGCGGCGGCCCGCCGTATAGGTGCTGTCGATGACCGCCACATCATCGTTGACCAGCACCTTCTCGATCCGGACGCCCTCCTCCTCGGCCAGCTCCGCGGCCATGTCGAAGTTGAGCACGTCGCCGGTGTAGTTCTTCACGATGAACAGCACACCCGCGCCGCTGTCCACCGCGGCGGCGGCCCGGGTCATCTGGTCGGGCACCGGCGAGGTGAAGATCGCGCCGGGACACGCCGCGTCGAGCATGCCGCGCCCGACGAACCCGCCGTGCAGCGGCTCGTGCCCCGACCCGCCGCCGGACACCAGCCCGACCTTCCCCTCGTAAGGCGCTCCCCGCCGGACGATCACCTGCTGCTCCACATCCACGACGAGATCCGGGTGCGCGGCGGCGAACCCCCGCAGAGCATCGGCCACCACGGTCTCGGGAACGTTGATCAACATCTTCATCGCTGCCTCCAGATGGGAGCGGGTGCCTTCGCTGCCGCGACGGGAACTGCGGCCGACACATAATTCCAGTATCAGCCGATGATCGGAGAACGTCACGGGCACGGCGCGACCACTGTGCGCCGACCGGCGGTCACACCAACTGGTCGGCAAGCGCGGACAGGGATCGGAGCTTGTCGTCGCTCTCGCTGCCCGGCTGCGCGGTGAAGACCAGCAGCGTCTGCGACCGGTCCGGGTCCAGCAGGCCCTGCCCGTGCAGTTCCAGCGTGCCCAGCCGGGAGTGCTCGATGTGCTTGGGCTCGCAGGAGGGGCCCATGACCGGGTGCTCGCGCCAGATCGCGGCGAACTCCTCGCTGACCGAGAGCAGCGTGCCGACCAGGGCGGCGGCGCGCGGGTCGGCACGCTCGCCGGTGGCGGCGGCGCGCAGCTGGGCGGCGATGGTCCGGCCGCTGCGGGCATGCTCGGCGGCGGGCTGGAGCAGCCGTACGGCGGGGTCGGTGAACCAGCGGTAGGCCAGATGACGCGCCATGCCGGTGTGGCCGGTCTGATCGCCCATGAGCGCCACGGACAGGCGGTTCTGCAGCAGGGTCTCGCCGAGGCTGCTCATGATCTGGGCGGGCGTGCCGGCCATCCGGTCGAAGACGCGGAGTATCCCGGGGCCGACCTCGTCGCCGTGGGACGGCCGCGGCGGGGTGACATAGCCGGCCAGGCGGAAGAGGTGGTCGCTCTCGTCCGGGGACAGCCGCAGGCCGCGTGCGATGCCCTCGAGCACCCGCTCGGAGGGGCGCGGGCCGCGCTGCTGCTCGATCCGGCTGTAGTAGTCGGTCGACACGCTGCTGAGAGCCGCCACCTCCTCGCGCCGCAGGCCCCCGGTGCGCCGTCGCCTGCCCCGCGGCAGTCCCACGTCCTCGGGCTGCAGAGCCTGGCGGCGGGTGCGCAGGAAGTCGGCGAGTTCAGCCCGGTCCATGGGGACGTTCCTCTTCTGTGCTGTCGGGTGCGTAGGGCGGTGGTTTCCACCAGAGTCCGCACATTTCTGCGGTTTCAACCGGTTTTCGCCGGTCGGAGCCCGCTCGGAGTCGGTGCTGGCGCAAACAGCGGTCCGGTCGGCGGGATTCCCCGGCTGTGGCCCGGATCACCGGACAGTCCGTCCCTGGTTAGGGCCGCGCGGCCTTGTGACCGTAGGGGCATGGACACCGAAACCAGTACTCCCGCCTTCCCTGCCCCCGCCCACTGGATCGGCGGCCTGGCCGTCCCCGGCGCCGGCCCGGTGATCGACGTGGTCAACCCCGCCACCGGCGCCGTCATCGCCTCGGTACCCGCCGGAACGGCCGCCGACGTCGACCGGGCCGTCGAGGCGGCCACCGCCGCCTTCCCCGGGTGGGCGGCGACCGCGCCCGCCGAACGCGCCCGGATCCTCGAACGCGTCGCCGAGGGTCTGCGCGGCCGCGGCGAGGAGATCGCGGCCACCATCACCGCCGAGATGGGGGCGCCGATCCAGCTCTCCCGGACGGCGCAGGCCCCGCTGCCGGTCATGGTGACGGCCGGCACCGCGGGGCTGGCCGCCGGCTTCCCGTGGACCGAGGAGATCGGCCACTCGCTGATCGTGCGCGAACCGGTCGGCGTGGTCGGGGCCATCACCCCGTGGAACTTCCCGCTCCAGCAGCTGGTCACCAAGGTGGTGCCCGCGCTGCTGGCCGGCAACACCGTGGTGCTCAAGCCGTCCGAGGTGGCGCCCCTGACGGCCCGGACCTTCGCCGAGGCGGCCGCCGGGGCCGGGCTGCCGGCCGGAGCGTTCAATGTCGTGCACGGCACCGGGCCGGTGGTCGGCGAGGCGATCGCCGCGCACCCGGGCGTCGACATGGTGTCCTTCACCGGCTCCACCCGCGCCGGCAAGCGGGTCGCCGCCGTCGCGTCGCAGACCGTCAAGCGGGTCGCGCTGGAACTGGGCGGCAAGTCCGCCAACATCATCCTGCGCGGCGCCGACCTCAAGGACGCCGTCACCCGCGGACTGGCGGGGGCCTGGGCCAACAGCGGCCAGGTCTGCGGCGCGTTGTCGCGGATGCTGGTCCCGGCCGAACTGCACGACGAGGTGGTGGCGCTGGCCCTGGACGCCGCCCGTGAGTACACCGTGGGCGATCCGACCGACGAGAGCACCCGGTTGGGGCCGTTGGTCTCCGCGGCGCAGCGCGAGCGGGTGGCCGGCTACATCGAGCGGGGCATCGCGGACGGCGCCACGCTCGTGACCGGCGGCCCGGAGCGGATCGAGGGGCTCGGGGAGGGCTTCTACGTACGGCCGACGATCTTCGCGGATGTCGACCCCGAGTCGGTGATCGCCCGCGAGGAGATCTTCGGCCCGGTGCTGGCGATCATCCCGTACACCGACGACGACCACGCGGTGCAGATCGCCAACAGCACACTCTACGGGCTCAACGGCGCGGTGTTCGGCGAGAGCGGGCACGCCCTGGCCGTCGCCCGGCGGATCCGGGCCGGCCAGATCGACGTCAACGGCGCGCAGTTCAACCCGCTGGCTCCCTTCGGCGGCTACAAGCAGTCCGGCAACGGCCGGGAGATGGGCCGCTTCGGACTGGAGGAGTTCCTGGAGGTCAAGGCGATCCAGCGCTGAGAGCGTCGCCCCGCCCCTGGCCGGCCGGGCGTGGCCCGGCCAGGGGCGGCCGGGCCACGCCTGCTCCTGACAGCGCGTGCGGCCGGTGCCACACTGTGCGGATCGGGACCGCTGGGCGCGGTTCCCGGGGGGAAGGGGCGGTGCCGTATGGCGCAGCAGGTGCGGGGTGTCGTGGCCCGGCGCAAGGGCGAGCCGGTGTCCATCGAGACGGTGGTGGTCCCCGATCCGGGCCCCGGCGAGGCCGTGGTCCGGGTGCAGGCCTGCGGGGTCTGCCACACCGATCTGCACTACCGCGAGGGCGGCATCAATGACGACTTCCCCTTCCTGCTCGGCCATGAGGCCGCGGGGATCGTGGAGGAGGTCGGCGAGGGCGTCGAGGACGTGGCCCCCGGCGATTTCGTCATCCTCAACTGGCGAGCGGTCTGCGGGCGTTGCCGGGCCTGCCTGCGGGGCAGGCCCTGGTACTGCTTCGACACCCACAACGCCCGGCAGAAGATGACGCTGACCGACGGCACCGAACTCACGCCCGCGCTGGGTATCGGGGCCTTCGCCGAGAAGACGCTGGTGGCGGCCGGCCAGTGCACCAAGGTGAACCCGGCCGTCGCGCCGCAGGTGGCCGGACTGCTCGGCTGCGGTGTGATGGCCGGACTCGGAGCCGCCCTCAACACCGCCGACGTCCGGCGGGGCGACTCGGTGGCCGTCATCGGGGTCGGCGGGGTCGGCGGCGCCGCCGTGATGGGCGCCCGGCTGGCCGCCGCCGCCACCGTCGTGGCCGTCGACGTGGACGACCGGAAACTGGCGCAGGCCGAGAAGCTCGGCGCCACCCACACCGTCAACTCCCGCACCACCGACGCGGTGCGGGCGATCCGCGACCTCACCGGCGGCTTCGGCGCGGACGTGGTGATCGAGGCGGTCGGCCGACCCGAGACCTACGAGCAGGCGTTCTACGCCCGGGATCTGGCCGGTACCGTCGTGCTGGTGGGCGTCCCCACCCCGGAGATGGAGCTGAAACTGCCGCTGCTGGACGTCTTCGGCCGCGGCGGCGCCCTGAAGTCCTCCTGGTACGGCGACTGCCTGCCCTCCCGCGACTTCCCGGTGCTGATCGACCTCCACCTGCAGGGGCGGCTGGACCTGGGGGCCTTCGTCAGCGAGACGATCGGGCTCGGCGACGTGGAGGAGGCCTTCGCGACCATGCGGCGCGGGGACGTGCTGCGGTCGGTGGTGCTCTTCTGACATCGGCGGGCCGGTTGGCGGTCCGGCGGCTCAGCGCGCCGACACCGGAATCCGCGGGGTGGCGGCGAAGGCCGCCGTCGGGGTCATCGCGACGCCCTTGACCGTCACGGAAGCGCTGGTGGAGACCTTCGCGCACGCGCCGCCGGCCGCGGTGCGGCCACCGGTGGTCGGCCCGGGCGGAGACACCGCCGCCCGGCCCGCGCGCTCCTCGAAGGTCTCGTCGGACGGTGGGCCGCCCCTCCCGGCCGGGGACGCGCTCGGGGAGGTGGTGGCGTCGGCGGTCGAGGGCGCCCCGGAGCCGGTGACCCTCAGCGGGCGGTCGGCGCCGATGGTGGCGAACAGGCCCCTGGCCGCGGGGCCCGGCACCAGCCGGTTCGGGTCGTCGGGGTCGGGGCGGGTGGGCATGGTGGTGAAGCTGAAGCGGGCGGGCGGCACCTTGCGTACGTCGTCGGCGAGCCCGTACAGCTTGGAGATCGCGGCCAGTCCGCTGTCCACGGTCAGCGCCTTGGTCGCCGCGTCGGCGGTCGACAGCATGCCCGCGGGGTCGGACAGCCGGCCGCCCGCCCGCATCCGACGGGCGAGGGCGCCCAGGAAGAGGTGCTGGGCGTCGGTACGGCCGAGGTCGCTGCCGTCCCCGAAGGCGTGCCGGGAGCGCAGGAACTCCAGCGCGGCGTCGCCCCGCAGCGAATGCCGCCCCCTGGCGAGCTTCAGACGCGAGAAGGGATCGTAGACGTCGCGGTCCACGCACACCCGCACCCCGCCCACCGCGTCGGACATCCGCACCACCCCGGCGAAGTCTGCCATCACGAAGTGGTCGATGGGAAGGGCGGTCAGCGCGTGCACCGCGGCGACCGTGCAGCCCGGGCCGTACTGCAGGGTGGAGTTGACCGGGCCGCGCCGCGCGGCCGCGACGCCGCCCCGGGGAGCGCGGCAGGCCGGCAGCGGCATCACGGTGTCGCGGGGGATGCTGAGCACGCTGGCGTGCGAGCGGTCGGCGGAGATGTGCAGCACCATCTCCACATCGGCGTTCTGGCCCGGGCCGCAGTCGCCCCCGAGCCGGCAGTCCGCCGGGTCCGAACGGGTGTCGGACCCGATCACCAGCACATTGACCGGGGTACGGCCGAAGGCGTCCGGCCGCTCGGCGCCCGCGTCCCCGATCCCGCCGAACAGCGGGAGCTCCCGCAGATTGCCGTTCAGCCGGAAGTAGACGAAGGCGCCGGCGCCGGCGGCCAGCAGCACCGCCACGGACAGGCCGAGCGTCACCCAGCGGGCGATCCGGCCGCGGCGCGAGCGCCGGGCGGCCGGCCTCACCGCGCTGCCCCCCTGGCCGGCTTCCGCGTCGGTCCCCGGCGGGAGCCGCCGAGGCTCGCCCGCCGCGCTGTCGAGGTGGTTGTCCTGCCCGTCGGCCATGCGTGTGTACGCCCTCTGTACGTCCTCGCGTCCGTCCGCGGACCGGTGGACAAACCGCCCACCAGCGCCATCGCAGTATCGCCCACGCGGACGGCTAATCGCCGCTGCGCGCGGGCGGGGTGTCGGCCCGGCAGCCGGACCCGGCACCCGCCCGTCCACCCGGCGCCCGCCCGGACCGGCTCCCGAATTGCCCTGACGCGCTGTCCCGCCGGCAGCCGGTCGCGGCCATACTGGGACCGGGGAAGCACCGAGAGGCACGGGGGCGGCGGCGCGCGATGGCGGCTGGACATCACGAAGGACATGACGACGGGGACCGCGGCGGACAGCAGGATCCGGGCAACGGGACACCGGGTGGCAGCGCGGGCAACGGCAGGCTCATCCAGGGGCGTTACCGGCTGCACGAACTGATCGGCCGGGGCGGGATGGGCGAGGTCTGGCGCTCGCTGGACGAATCACTCGGCCGCCGGGTGGCGGTGAAATGCCTGAAGCCGGCGGGCCATTCCGGCGACGCCGGCTTCACCCGCATCCTCCAGGAGCGATTCCGCCGGGAGGCCAGGGTCGCGGCGGCGCTCCAGCACCGCGGCATCACCGTCGTGCACGACTTCGGCGAGCACGAGGGAGTGCTCTTCCTGGTGATGGAGATGCTCGACGGGCGCAATCTGCTCCAGACGCTGGACGACGCCGGCCGCAGTCCGCTGCCCGTCCCGGACATCACCGACATCGCCGAGCAGGTCGCCGACGCGCTCGCCTACACCCACGCCCAGGGGGTGGTGCACCGGGATCTGAAACCGGCCAACATCATCCGGCTCACCGACGGGGCGGTGAAGATCTGCGACTTCGGCATCGCCCGCCTGGGCCACGACATCGGCTTCACCTCCCGCCTCACCGGCAGCGGCGTTGCCATGGGCACCCCGCACTACATGTCGCCGGAGCAGATCGACGCCTCCGAGGTCGACCATCGCAGCGACCTGTACTCGCTGGGCTGCGTGCTCTACGAACTGGCTACCGGGCGCCCGCCGTTCGACCTCGGCGACGCCTGGTCGATCCTGGTCGGGCACCGCGACAGCCAGCCCGAGCCGCCGCGGGTCGGCCGCCCGGAACTGCCGGTGGAACTCGAACGGCTCATCCTCGACCTGCTGGCCAAGGACCCCGAGCACCGGCCGCAGGACGCCGCCGACGTCGGCGGCCGGCTCAAGGCGATGCGGGCGGCGGCCGGGGTGACCACCCGGCCGGTGCCGGCCGCGCTGCCCGGCTGGGCCAGGGGCCTCACCACCGGCAGCGCGGCCCGCTCCACCCGCGCCCACCGCATCACCGCCCCGCCGCACCACGAACTGACCGCCGCCTGGTCCACCCGGCCGGTCACCGAGCAGGCCAGCCCCGAGACCCTCGCGTCGCTGGCCGCCCGGCACGCCGAGGCCATCGACCTGGCCCGGATCGGCAACTGGCGGCAGGCGTACGACCTGCACACCTCCGTCGCCGCCGCCCGCGACCGCGCCCAGGGCACCGACCACCCCGACACCCTGGCCAGCCGCCACGAGGCCGCCCACTGCCTGACCCGGCTCGGCCGCACCGAGGAGGCGCTGCGGATGTACGAGTACGTCGCCGAGGCCCGCCGCCGCGTGCTCGGTCCCGACGACCCCGACACTCTGGTGGCCCGGCACGAGGCGGCGTACGAACTCGGCCGGCTCGGCCGCCACCTGGAGGCACACCAGGAGTACTCGGCGGTGCTCGCCGCCCGCGAGCGCACCGCCGGCCCCGACGACCCCGACACCCTCCAGTGCAAGCACAACCTCGGCGTGAACCTCGGGCTGCTCGGCCGCGCGGAGGAGGCGTATCTCACCGCCGCCGAGGTGGCCGAGGCCCGCGCCCGGGTGCTGGGCGCCGACGACGAGCGGACGCTGGTGACCAGATTCGAGGTCGGCCACGCGCTGGCCCGCACCGGGCGGTCGGCGCAGGCGCTGGAGACCTACCGCGAGGTCGCCGAGATCCGTGAGCGCGTCCTCGGCGCCGATCACCGGGACACGCTGGCCGCCCGCTACGAGATCGGCATCTGCCTGGGCCGGCTCGGCCGCAGCGCCGACGCGCTGGCGCTGTACGAGGACCTGGTCGCGGCCCTGACCCGTACCGCCGGTTCCGCCGACCTGGAGACGCTGCGGGCCCGGCACGCCCTCGGTGTCAACCTCGGCCTGCTGGGCCAGTGGGACCGCGCGCTGGCCGAGGCCCGCGATGTCGCGGCGGTACGGGAGCGGCTGCTCGGCGCCGGACACCCGGACACCCTGGTCAGCAAACGGGAGATCGCGGTCGGCCTGGGCTGGCTCGGCCGCTGGTCCGGGGCGCTCACCGTCTACCACGAGGTCGCCGAGACCCGCGAGCGCGTCCTCGGCCCGGCCCACCCCGACACCCTCACCAGCCGCAACGACGAGGCCGGCTGCCTGGCCCAACTCGGGCGCACCGCCGAGGCACAGGCTCTGTACCGCCGGGTCGGCGAGCAGCGGGAAGAGACACCCGAGCGGCTCTGAGTTCGGGCGGTGCGGCGGCGGGCTCCTCGACCCGGGCCCGGCACCCCGGGCGCGCGCCGCCATGCGCGATGATCAGCCGGGGCAGGCGTCCCACCGGGGGCGGCAGGTGCGATCGGGCGGGGCCCGGCAGAGGCGAGGAGCGGCGGCGAGTGGACGACGCGAGCGGCACGATGCGTGTGATGACCTGGAACCTCTGGTGGCGGTTCGGCGGCTGGCGGGAGCGCCGCGAGGCGATCGCCCGGACCCTGGAGGCCGAGCGCCCGGACGTCCTGGGCCTGCAGGAGGTGTGGGGGAGCGCCGACGGCACCGGGCCGGACGGGAATCTGGCCGGCTGGCTGGCCGAACGGCTCGGTATGCACTGGACCTGGTCGCGCTCGCCGGTCCAGGACCGCTGGCACAAGCGCAACGGCGGCGACACCTCGGTCGACGTCGGGGTGGCGGTGCTCAGCCGGCACCCGCTGCTGGAAACCGCCGAACGGCGGCTGCCGGCGGGTGACTTCCGCGACGACGGCAAGACCGCCCTGTACGCCTCGATCGACGCACCGGGCGGGCCGCTGCCCTTCTTCACCACCCACCTCAACTCGGGCCTGGGCGAATCCGCGGTGCGCTGCGCGCAGCTGCGCGAGGTGGCGGCCTTCATCGGCGAGCGCGCCCACGGCGCCTACCCGCCGGTGCTGACCGGCGACTTCAACGCCGAACCCGACTTCGACGAACTGCGGCTGATCCGCGGCTATCAGACCGCGCCCGCGGTCCGCGACCTGGTGCTGCTCGACGCCTGGCGGTTCGCCGACCCCGAACTGCCCCGGGGCACCTGGAACATGACCCCCGAGGAAGCGGTCACCTTCGGCCGCGGGCCCAGCTGCATCGACTACATCCTCGTCGGCGTCCCGGACGCGAGCAGGCGCGGGATGATCCGCTCCGCCCGCCGGGCCGGCCACCTCCCGGTGGACGGCGTCCAGCCGTCCGACCACGCGGCAGTCGTCGCCGAACTCTCGCTGGGCGCCGGGGGCGCGTAGCCGGGGCGGCGGCCCGACCCGTCGACGGCCGTCCGGGTCAGCCCCCGGCGAACTCCACCTGCGCGGCGCGGACCACGGTGCCGAAGCGGGGGAAGTCCAGTGCCACCGAGGCCTCGTGCTCGGCGGCCGTCATCCCGGACATCGCGTCCGCCGCGAAGACCAGGCCGTAGCCGAGGTCGGCGGCGGCCCGCGCGGTGGACTCCACGCCCAGGTTGGTGGCGATCCCGGCCAGAACGAGGGTGCGCACCCCGCGCTCCCTGAGCCGGTCGTGCAGATCGGTGCCCTGGAAGGCGCCGACGGTGTGCTTGACCACCACCAGGTCGGCGGCCCCGGCGACCTCCGCCACCAGGGCGCTGCCCGGCGGCTGGTCCGGGACTCCGGCCCGTTGCGCCCGGACCGCCACCACGGGCGCCCCCGCCGCCCGGAAGGTCCGGGCCAGCCCGAGCGACGCGTCGAGTACGGCGGAGCCCGGATGAGGGGCCAGCGGCAGCGCGACGATGCGGTCCATCAAGTCGATCAGCACCAGGGCGGTGCGGGCGGGGTCGAGCCCGGGAGCCAGCGGGGATTCGCGTTCGGCGCCGGCCCGGCGACCGTGATCATGTGCGGTCATGATCGGACCCTACCCGGCGGATCACGCCCGCGTCGGGTGATCGAACACGCAAGCTCCGCAAGGGAGTTGTTCGCCCAGGAGAGCACCCGGCATGACCCGCGTCATGACACCGGGGAGTGACGCCGGGGGCGGCTTCCGTCTTCCCGCATCCGCCCGGGGCCATCGCCGATAGGCTGCAGGCGTACGACATGTGGTACCCGGAGTGGTATGTGGGAGGAGCGCGGACGTGGCGGAGAGCACCATCGGACAGCCGTTGGCGAACGGCAAGAAGCCGCAGGTCGACCTGACGGACGCGGAGTGGCTGTCCAGCAGCCAGGGCACCGGCGACGTGCAGATCGCCTTCGTCGAGGGCTACATCGCCATGCGCGACGGCCGCAACCCGGACGGCCCGGCGCTGATCTTCACGCCCGCCGAGTGGCGTGCCTTCGTCCTGGGCGCGCGTGACGGCGAGTTCGACCTCACCTGACGCCTCGTTCCCCGGCGCGATCGGCCCGGCCGCCGCACCGCGTGCGGCGGCCGGGCCGGGCGTCACGGATAGGGGTTCAGGGCCGGCAGCGGATCGCCGGTCAGCGGGCCGAGCGGGTGCCGCCCGGCCAGCCAGGCGGCCAGGTCGGTGCTCCGGCCCCGGACCGCCAGCGGCGTCCCCGTGCCCAGCGTCCACTCCCAGGGGCCGTCGGTCGCGGTGAGTGTCAGGGCGACCCCGATCGGCAGCCGGGCGCTCATGAAGTCCACCAGGTGCGCGCAGAACGGCTGCGTCCATTCCGCCACGGTGGCGCCGAGCAGGAGATCGGTGGTGTGGATCTCCAACTCCCGCCACCAGGCGAGCCCCGCGTCGAACAGCACGCCGTCCCGGTAGCTCACCGGGCGCTGCCAGTCGTCGGGACCGACCGCGGACCAGGACGCGTCCGCCTCGTCGAGCGCGTCGGTGAGCGCTGCCTGGAAGCGCGCCGCGCTGCGCCGGTGCCCGGCCTCGATCGCCGCGTCACGGGCGGGACGGCCGCCGTCGTAGACCTCGATCAGCCGGCCGCGCGGGGCGTACCGCGCCTGCCGGGCCATCGCCAGGCCGATGCCCTCGATGTGCGACAGCACATGCCCGCGGGTCCAGCCGGGCAGGGTGCTCGGCTCGCGGACCGCGTCGTCGGTGAGGCCGGTCAGCAGCTTCCGCAGCCGGAGCTGGCCGGTGTGGAGCGCGGACTGCACGTCGGCCGGGTCGATGCTCCGCGGGGTCACGACCACAGTCGCCCCCGCTCCGGGCACTCGTCGGTGCTTGGCCGGCGGTCGATCGGGAAGATCGGAAAGATGAGGAATGCGTGCGGACCGGTCGGCTGCGTGGTGCTGAACGCCGGCAGCCCGCCCGGGAACACCTCACGGCCGCGCGGCGGTTGGCGCAGGTCGGACACGGAGACCCCCTCGCTGTTAATGGTTGATCACGACGATAGCATTAGCATATGGACGTTGATCAACTCTCGCTAGATCTCGCGCTCGATCTCGCCGTCACCATCCGGCACGACGGCCGCGGCGGGATCGCCGACGATCTCGCCGAGCCGGCCGGGCTGGCGCTGTGGGTGCGCGAGCACGCGGTCGCGCTGGACGCGCGGGGGTGCCCGGTGCCCATCGCGGGCTTTCCGGTCGACGCGGCGGCGCTCGCGGCGGTGGTCGAGGTCCGAACGGCGGTCCGCGCGCTCTTCGCCCGGGCCGTGCTGCCGTGGTCGCCCGGCGCCGCCGGCCCGGACCGGCTGCCCTCCTTCGAACAGGCCCTCGGCCGCCTGAACGAGGCCTCGGCGCTGGTGCCCGTCACCCCCCGGCTCGACTGGCCGCCGGACGGCCCACCCACCGCCCGGGGCGCCGTGCCCGGCGCCCCGGGCCTTCCCGACCGGCTCACCGCCGCCCTCGCCCGCGCGGCCATCGCCTTCCTGGCGGGCCCGGACCGGGACCGGCTGCGCGCCTGCCCCGCGCCCCGCTGCGTCCGCTACTTCGTCAAGGAACACGCCCGCCAGGAGTGGTGCAAGCCCTCCTGCGGCAACCGCGCCCGGGTGGCCCGCCACCAGGCCCGCCGCCGCGCCGAACCCGGCCCGGTCCCGGGTTAGGAGCCACCGGCCGCGCACCGCGCGCGGCCCGCCCGCCGACCTGGAGCCGCTTCGATCGAGCGGGCCGGCTTGCGGACGGCAAGGGGGGCGCATCTGGGGCGCAAGGGAGCTTGGAGGCGGTGCGGGACTCATGGGAACTGGTGGGAAGGGGGCAGCCGTGGCAGTGTCCCCTGTGGGTCGGCCCGAAGGGTGCCTCCACGGTGCCGCCGCCGGCGCCGTGCCGGTCGTGTCTCCTGCCAGTGGCTGACCGGCACGGCGGCCCGCGGCGAATTCCTCGCCGTTCCACCGCCGTTCACCCCTCACACACAGCAGCCGACAGCGTACGCTGTGAGCCCACCGGATCGGTGGTCGTACGGCACGTCGTGCGCCGGGCGCGCGCCCACCGGAGGGCAGGGGGTGCACCATGACGCAGCGCCATCGGGGCAACCGGCGCGCGCTTCTCGAACGTGAGGACGAACTCGCGGCCGTCGACGAGGCGTTGGCGGAACTCACCGGTGACCGCGGCAGCCCGCGCGGCGGACTGCTGGCCTTCGCCGGCCCGGCGGGTCTGGGCAAGACCACGCTGCTCGCGGAGGTACGCCGCCGGGCCGCCGCCCGCGGCTGCGCCGTACTGTCCGCCCGTGGCGGCGACCAGGAGCAGCAGGTCGCCTTCCATGTGGCCCGGCAACTCCTCCAGCCCCGGCTGGCCGGCAGCCCCGACCCGGAGATCCGCGCCACCCTGGGCAGCTGGTACGGCATCGTCGGCCCCGCCCTCGGCCTGTGCACCGCGGACGGCCCCGCTCCCGACCCGCAGGGTCTGCGCGACGGCCTCGACTGGGTGCTCACCCATCTCACCGTGCAGCACGCCCCGGTGGTCCTGGTACTGGACGACGCGCACTGGGCCGACCCCCAGTCCCTCAACTGGCTGGCCGCGTTCGCGCCGCGCGCCGACGAACTCGCCCTGCTCATCGTGGTCGCCTACCGGCCCGACGAACTCCCGGCCGGCGCCGAGGCGTTCCGCGGCCTGCCCGGCCGCGCCGGACACCGCCCCATCGGCCTGGCACCCCTCACCGCCGACGCCATCACCGAGCTGGTGCGCGACTCGGTCGGCGCACACGCCGACGACGCCTTCTGCCGCGAGTGCTGGGCGGTCACCGCAGGGAACCCCTTCGAGGCCGTCGAACTGAGCGTCAAGGTCCGCGACCGGGGCCTGCGCCCGGACGAGACCAGCACCCACCTGTTACGGGACCTGGTGGCGGCGGTGAAGGGCCGCGGCCTGATCACCCGGCTGGAACGGCTCGGCCCTTCGACGGTGCGGCTCGCCTGGGCCGCCGCAGTCCTCGGCACCGAGACCGATCCCGCGCTGGCCGCCACCGTCGCCGGGCTCGGCCGGGAGGAGGCCGCCGACTGCGCCGACCGGCTGCGCGAGGCCCGGATCCTCACCGGTTCCCAGACCCTCGGGTTCGTCCACCCGCTGATCGCCACCGCCGTCTACCGCGCCATCCCCGACGCCGTACGCGTCGCCCTGCACGGACAGGCCGCCTGGTCGGTCATCGACGCCGGGCAGGGTCCGACCGCCGCGGCCCGGCACCTGCTGGAGACCCACCCCGAGGGCGACCCGTGGGTGGTCCACCAACTGCGCGCCGCCGCCCGGGAGACGCTGCGGGCCGGCGCCCCGGAGGCCTCCCGCACCCTGCTCGCCCGGGCACTGCGCGAACCGCCGCCGCCCGAGGAACGCGCCGCGGTGCTCTACGAGCTGGGCTGCTCCTCCCAGCTGCTGGAGCCGTCCACCACGGTCAACCACCTGCGCGCCGCCCTCGAGGAGCCGATCGACGACCCGGCGCTGCGCGACGGCATCCTCTTCCGGCTCTCCCAGTCCCTCGCGCACAGCGACCGGATGACCGAGGCCGCCGAACTGGTCACCCACGCCGCGCGCACCGCCACCGACGCCCGGACCCGGCTGCGGATGCAGGCCGAGCAGTTCATGTGGGACGCCTTCCGCGCCGACGAACCCGACTCGCCGTCCCGCTCCCGGCGGCTGACCAGGCTCGCGGACCGGCTCACCGGCCGCGACGTCACCGAGCGCTACATCATCGCGCTGCGCGCCTGGGACGCCACCCTGCGCGGCGAGCACACCTCCACCGTGCTGCGGCACGCCGGCCGCGCCCTGGAGGCGGGCCTGCCGTGGGCCGACGAGAACCGGGGCTTCGAAGTGCCGGTGCTCGCCGCCATCACCTATATGTACGCCGACCAGCCCGAGCGCGCCGAGGAGTATTTCGCCACCGGCATCGCCGACTTCGAGCGGCAGGGCTGGCGGGGCGCCCACCTGTCCTTCGGCTATCTGCTGCTCGGTTACGTCCGCTACCGGCGCGGACGTCTCGCCGAAGCCGAGGAACTGGCCCGGGACGGGCTGCGGCTGGCCGAGCGCGTCGGCCGCGTCACTCCCGTGCAGTGGTATTCGGTCGCGGTGCTGATCGAGATCCTGCTGGCCCGGGGGCGCACCGCGGAAGCCACCGCGCTCGCCGCCGAGTACTCCTTCCAGGAGCCCTTCCCGGCCACTGTCACCTTCCCCGATGCCCAGGCCGTGCACGGCGAACTCCTGCTCGCCCGGGGCCTGTACAAGGAAGCGGCTGCGGAACTGTCCTCCGTCGGGCGCCGGTTGGACCCGCGCGGGATGCGCAACCCGGCCTGGTGCCCCTGGCAGCTGGACCTCGCGCTCGCCGAGTCGCACGACGCCCCCGAACGCGCCGAGCGGACCGCGCTGGACGCGGTGGCCCGGGCCCGGCAGTTCGGCGCCGCCTCCACGATCGGGCACAGCCTGCGGATCGCCGCCGAGGTGATCGGCGACGAGCGCGGTCTCGACCTGCTGGCGGAGTCCGTGGCCCGGCTGGAGACGTCCCCGTCGGCGTACCAGCTGGCCCGCGCGCTGGTCGCCCACGGCTCGGCGCTGCGCCGCACCGGGGTACTGGCCGAGGCCGCCGACCGGCTGCACCGCGGCCTGGAGGGCGCGCTGCGGTGCGGCGCGGACGGCCTGGCGGACACCGCGCGCCGGGAACTCGCGCTGATAGCGCCGCTGCGCCCGGCCGGCGTGCCCGCCACCCGCCCCACAGCGGGAAAGGCACCCGGCCCGCGACCTTCCTAGCGCCCCCGCGACCCCCGGCGTCCGGCTCCGGGGGCACCCGCCCACCCCGTACGATGGCTGTATGTCCTTCCTCCGCCGCCGTAGCGCAGCCACGCCCACCGGTCCGGACTTCGACGTCCTCGCGATGGACCCGGGGGACTGGCCCGGTGACCTGGGCGCGGGCCTGCTGCCGGGGCCCGACGGCCGATGTCAGGGCATCTATCTGCGCTACGACCTGTTCGGCGGGCGCGGCCCGGCGATGCTGATCGGCAATCTGCCGCCCGGCTCACCGGCCCGTGAGCTGGAGGAGGGCCAGGTGCCCTTCGAGGTGGCCCAGCTGCTGGCCGCGCTCGGCAACGACGAGCCCGCCGAGGTCACCGAGTCCGAGGACACCCCGGTGATGCACGGCGACAGCCTGCTGATCGTCCGGCGGATCAAGATCTCCGAGTCGCGGGTCGCCTGTGCCCAGTTCGACCGCAGCGACGGCGTCCAGGTCACCATCGCCACCTGGGACCGGCCCATCACGGACGACCTGTACCAACTGCTCAAGCCGCTGCCCGCCGAGATGTTCCAGGCCAGCTAGACGTCCGGTCCGCGGCAGCCCGGCCGGCGTCGGCGGCGCCCCGGGCCGGGGCGCCGCCGCGGATCAGTGCGGGGCGCCGAGCACCGACGGCAGCAGCGTCACGTCGTCGGCCTTGACGTACTCCACCCTCGCGCCGAGCTGGATCTCGTAGTAGAGCTGGCTGCCGCGCACCACCCGGTGGCTCGCGGTGTCGAAGGTCACCGCGTAGAAGTACTCGCCGTGCACCGCGCCGCCGACCACATAGCGCTGGCCCGCGGGCACCTGGTACGGCATCGGGCTGAGCGCCTGGACGGGCACACCGGCCGGGAAGGCGGACGCCTCGGGGTAGGCGCGGCCGTAGACCGGGACGGCGGCGAGACCCGCCTTCGGGGTGATCACCAGGCCGACCGAGTCCACCGCCGCCGGGTCCGCCGCCGGGTCGTGGAACCACGCCTTCTGGCCGAGATACCACACCGCTGTCCAGTCACGCCGCCGCTCGGCGACCGCGAACTGCTGGCCGGTCGAGGCCCGCGCGCCCATGTCGTTGACCCCGGTGGTGCTCGCCCCGGTCGCGCCGTGCAGCCCGGTGTCGCGGACCAGCGGCGCGTCCTGGCTGGGGGCGGTGTAGAGGCGTACGGCGGTCGAGCCGTGCGCCGGGCAGGTGTCGCCCGCGGTGACGCAGCCGGTGTAGAGCGGTTGGTTCGTGCCGTAGTCCGGGTCGATCGTCACGATGCCGCCCCAGGAGCCGGCCGTGGCGCGGACCGGGGCGCCGAGCAGTGCCAGGTAGTGGCCCCAGTCCCAGTACGGACCCGGGTCGGTGTGCATCCCCGGGATGTAGTCGGCGGTGGGTCCCGGCACATTGTCGTGGCCGAGGATGTGCTGCCGGTCCAGCGGTATGCGGTATTCGGCGGCCAGATACCTCACCAGCCGGGCCGACGCCTGGTACATCGCCTCGGTGTACCAGGCGTCCGGATCCACCAGGAAGCCCTCGTGCTCGATGCCGATCGACTTGGCGTTGGTGTACCAGTTGCCCGCGTGCCAGCCCACGTCCCTGGTCCTCAGATGCTGGGCGACATGCCCGTCGGACGACCGGACGGTGTAGTGCCAGGCCAGATACGTCGGATCCTGGACCAGCTGCATCGCGCTGTCCCACGAGCCCTCGGTGTCGTGGATGACGATGGTGTCGATCTTCTCGTCGAACGGGCGGTCGGCGAGGTCGTGGTTGCCGTAGTCGCCGCCACCGGTCTGCTCGTACGGCGCCGGCACCCACTCGCAGCCCAGCCCCGGCGGGCACTCGGTCCCGGCGGTGTCCGACGGGCGCAGGCCGACCCGGGCCGCCTGACCCGGGGCCGGCCGCAGGGAGGGCAGGGCGGTCAGCGCCACCCGCTGGCCGGCGTCGGTCGTCCTGCTCCGGCCCTGCCGGATCGCCGCGAAGACGTCGTCGGCGAAGGAGTCCGCGGTGGCCCGGTCGTCGGCGCCGGAGTAGCGGGCCACGGCGGCGTACCAGTCGGCGGGGTCCGCGCTCTCCGGCAGGCCGAGCGAGGCCTGGGTGTCGGCCAGCAGGGCGGCGCCGCCGGCCGCGTTGGCGGCCGGGTCGGTGCGCAGCGCCGCCGCGGACAGGCCGGTGAGGGTGGCGGCCCGGTCCAGGGTGGTGAGGGCGGCCGGCAGGGCCGCGACATCGGGCGCCTCGACGGTCACCCGGGTGATCAGCGGCCGGGAGGTGTCGCCGCGGCCGTCGTCCCCGCCGTCGCCGACCGCCGCGGCCGGGTGGTCTTCCAGCGCGGTGCGGGCGTCGGTGAGATGCATCGGTCCGTAGCCGCCGGTGACGCTCGGCATGCCCTGGTGACCGTCCCAGCGGGACTCCAGGTAGGACACACCGAGTAGCACGCTCTGCGGCACGTGATAGCGCCGGGCGGCGTCGTCGAAGGCCCGCTGGAGCGGGCCGGCCGCGGCGCCCGGCGCCGGTTCCGCGGCCTGCGCCGTCCCGAAGAGGGGCAGCAGGGCCGCGGCCGCGGCGACCGCCGTCACCGTACGCGGGAGACGCCGGGCGCGGCGTATGTGGGACGGGGGAGCGGTTCCTGGCACAGGTCCTCCTCCATGAGATGCCGGTCCATCGGCCATCACAGAGGTATCCGCTGACGGAACGTCCGTCAACCGCCTGTCAGTTGCCCGTCAGCCGTCCGTCAACATCCGTCCGCCCGTCACTTGCCCGTGGGCGCGAAAGTCCGCCCGCGTCGGCGCCGGCTCAGCGGGTGCCCACCGCCGCTCTGACCGCCCCGCGCGCCATCCCGCAGTCGTCGTGCAGCCTCCGCAGCAGCAGCCGCTGCTCCTCGCCCGCCTCGGCCGAGCCCGGCGGCACCGGACCGGTCGCCCGCATGGTGCGCTGCACGGCCAGCTCGTAGGTGCGGATCTCCCGGGTCAGCACCAGCATCAGATTCACCAGGAACGCGTCCCGCGCGGCCGGCCCGGCGTCCTGCGCCTGCTTGCTGATCTGCCGGCGCGCGGCGAGGTCGTCGCCGAGCACCGTCCACAGCACCGCCAGGTCGAAGCCCGGCAGATACCAGCCGGCGTGCTCCCAGTCGACCAGCGAGGGCCCCGCCGGGGACAGCAGCACATTGGACAGCAGCGCGTCGCCGTGGCAGAACTGCCCCTGGGCGTGGCTGAGTCCGTGCAGCAGCTTGTGCAGGTCGCCCATGTCCCGGTCGGTCAGCAGCCCGAGTTCGTGGTAGCGGTTGATCCGCGCCGGATAGTCGATCGGGGCGTCGAAGGAGCCGGGCGGCGGCCGCCACATATTGATCCGCGAGTACGCCGACAGAGCGGCGCGCACATCGCCCCTGGTCGGCGGATGCGAGGGGTGCCGCTGGGGCGACACCACCCGGCCGGGCATCCGCTCCATCACCAGCACGCAGCTCTCCGGGTCGGCGGCGATCAGCCGCGGCGCGCGGACCGGCGGCCGATGCCGTACGAAGGTGCGGTACGCGGCTATCTCATGGCGGAAACGTTCCGCCCAGGCGGGGGAGTGGTCGAGCAGGCACTTGGCGACCGCCGGGGCACGGCCGGAGCTGCCGATCAGCAGCGCCGTACGGCCGCCGCGGCGCATCAGCTGGACTGGGGTGAACTCGGGACAGATGCGCTGTACCGCGGCGACCGCGCTGCGCAACTGGGCGCCCTGCGGGCCGGTCAAGTCGATTCTCCCGCTGAGCGGATGGGAGCCGGTCGCCGGACCGCGCCGGACCGCGGTGACCTGGCGGGGTCTGGGCCCCGGCTCGACGACCGACGGGTAGGCGAGGCGGGGCGGGGCGGACACGGAGGACGATGCCGGATACATGACGGAGAGCAGATCCCTTCGCGTGCCTACGAGTTCAGGGGCGCCACCACAGCGGTGACGGGCGGGGCCGAGTCCGTACCCGCCGGCCGGGCGCCGCACCCTGGGGAATGCGGACCCGGCCGGTGGAGACGGCCCGTCCTCGCGCCGTACCCTCCCGGCCCCGGTCCCCTGAAGGACCGGCCGGAGCCCGGCAGTTGCCGGGCGGGGTGGCGCTTTCCTACCTGACACCCGGGCGCGGGTGGCAGACCATCTGGCGGACCCTGGCGAACCCTGGCGAATACTCGCGGCGCCGATGCCGCCGGGAATACTGTCAACTGTGCCGAGGAACCTGGGGGCTTGACGTGGGCAGCGAAGCCAACACCCGACTCGCGGACCTGTTCGGCCTCACCGGCTGGTCCAAGGGCGAACTCGCACGGCTGGTCAACCGGCAGGCGGCGGCCATGGGCCACCCGCAGCTGGCGACCGACACCTCGCGGGTGCGCCGCTGGATCGACACCGGCGAATCGCCGCGCGATCCCGTGCCGAAGGTGCTGGCGGCGCTGTTCACCGAGCGTCTCGGCCGTGTCGTGACCATCGAGGATCTCGGGTTCGACCGGCGCCGGCAGACAGGGAAGAGACAGACCGGGAACGGCCTGCCGTTGTCGCAGCCGGAACGAACCGCCGAGGCCCTCACCGAATTCACGGGAATGGACCTCATGCTCAACCGACGCGGTCTGGTGGGCGCGGGCGCCGCGCTCGCCTCCGGTTCCGTACTCAGCGCGGCCATGTACGAGTGGCTGCACACCGATCCGGCCCTCGCGGCCGACGCCCCCGTTTTCGACGACCCCCTGCACGCCGACCCCTCCGACCACGACCGCTACGAGGCCGCCCCCGTCGGCTTCCAGGAGATCGAGTCCCTGGAGCACTCCGTCGAGGTCTTCCGGGCCTGGGACGCCTCCCGCGGCGGCGGCCTGCAGCGCAAGGCCGTGGTGGGCCAGCTCAACGAGGTGGGCGGCATGCTCTCCTACCGCCATCCGCCGCAGCTGCAGGCCCGCTTGTGGGGAGTGGCCGCCAACCTGGCGGTGCTGGCCGGCTGGATGTCGCACGACGTCGGCCTGGAACGCACCGCCCAGAACTACTTCGTGCTCGCCGCGCACGCCGCCCGGGAAGGCGGCGACCGGCCGCGGGCCGGCGAGGCGCTGTCCAGAGCCGCCCGCCAGATGGTGCACCTCAACCGCCCGGAGGAGGCGCTGGACCTGATGAAGCTGGCCAAGACCGGCGGCGGGGACAGCGCCCCGCCCCGGACCCTGGCCATGCTGGAGACCATCGAGGCCTGGGCGCAGGCGGCCATGGGCCGCGGCCAGGAGGTGCGGCGCACCCTGGGCAACGCCGAGGACCTCTTCGTCTCCGACCGGAGCGACGTGGCGCCGGCGAGCTGGATGCAGAACTTCGACGAGGCCGATCTGCACGGCATGCAGGCGCTGGCCTTCCGCACCCTCGCCGACTTCGAGCCGTCGGCGGCCGTACCCGCGCAGCTCCACGCCGAGCAGGCGATCGAGCTGCGCACCGGCGGCCATGAACGCTCGACGATCTTCGACTATCTCTCGCTGGCCGCCGCCTGCTTCATCGAGGGCGACCCCGACAAGGCCGACGCCCATGCCCGCCGGGCGCTGCTGCTCATCGGCCAGACCTCCTCGCACCGCACCTGGGACCGGTTGTACGCCACCTATCAGCTCAGCGAGCGGTACGCCGGGCACCGCCGGATCCAGGACCTGCGGCTGGAGATCGAGGCCGTGATGCCCCGCCGCAAGGCCAGGAACACCGGCCGGGCTCCGTTCAGGAACCCCGGCGGCAGGGGCAGCGGGAGGATGTCCGTATGACCGGGCCTCCGACCGATTCCCGGCCGGGCAGGGCCGTCGCACCGGCCTGACGCCGAACGGGCCGGACTCCCATCACCGGCCGGACCTCCACCCGCCGGGGCCGCAGGCGCCCTCAGGCGATCCTGGCCACCAGTACGCAGGCGTCGTCCTCGCGCTCGGGGACGCCGAACTCCTCGGCCACCAGCCGCACGCAGTCCTGCGCGGATCTCGCCCGGGCGAACAGCGGTGCCATCGTCAGCAGACGGTCGGCACCGCTGTGCGTGCCCGCGGCGGTGTCGGCGGCCCGGCGCGGGACGAGGCCGTCGGTGTGCAGCAGCAGCAGATCGCCGGGCAGCAGCGGCTCGCTGGCCTGGGCGTATTTCGCGCCCGAGGTGGCGCCGAGCAGCACCCCGTCCGGCGAGGCCAGCATCCGTCCGGCGCCGGCCCGGAAGAGCAGCGGGGCGGGATGGCCGGCCTGCGACCAGTGCAGCGTCCGGGAGCCCGGTTCGTAGCGGCAGCACAGCGCGCTGCCCAGGGCGGGCTGCGGCGAGGTGTCCAGCAGTTCGTTGAGCCAGCCCATCAGCGGACCCGGCTGGAGGCCGGCGACGGCCATCCCGCGCAGCGCACCGAGCAGCATCGCCATGCCCGAGGTGGCCGCGACGCCGTGTCCGGTCAGATCGCCGACGGTCAGTAAGGAGGAGCCGTCCGGGAGCTGCATCGCGTCGTACCAGTCCCCGCCGATCAGCCCGCTGCTGGCGGAGGGGAGGTAATGCGCGGCGAGGTCCATCGTGACCGGGCCTCCGTCCTGCGGAAACCTCAGCGTGCCGCGCCAGGGGGGCAGGACCGCCTCCTGCAACTCGACCGCCATCCTGCGCTCGGTCTGCGCGATCCGCCGCTGCCGCTCCAGGGAGTCACGGGTCTCCCGCAGGGTGCGCTGGCTGCGGCGCAGATCGCTCACGTCGCGGATCACCGCCCACATCGACGCGGTGCCGCCGTCGGCGCCGAGCACCGGCTCACCGACCATGTGCACCGTGCGTACCGAGGCGTCCGCCCGCACGATGCGGAACTCGCCGTCGATCGGCCGCCCGTCGACGAGGCACCCGGTCACCATCTCCGTCAGCAGTTGCTGGTCCTCGGAGAACAGCCACGAGGGCAGCTCGTCCAGGGTCAGCGGGCCCTCCTCGGCGGACCGGCCGAAGATGCGGTAGAGCTCGTCCGACCACTGCACCTCGTCGGTCAGCAGATCCCACTCGGCGCTGCCGGCCCGGCCCAGCGCCCCGACCGCCACCGGATCGGGGACCGGGGCAGGGACCGGGTCGGGCGGCGGGCCGCCGTCGCCGGCCGCCTCCAGGACGAAGCCGTCCTTGAGCTGGCCGAGCTGGGTGCCCAGATCGTCCAGCTGATGGACGGCCAGATCGCACAGCGCCCGCTGCCAGCGCAGCCGGGGGTCCTCAGCGCCGACCGCGGTGTCCCGCAGCACCGAGTCCACCCGGGTGCGCAGCTGGCGCGCCTGGGTGATGAGCGCGTCCACCGCACCGGGATCCGGCGGCTGCGCTGCGGTGTGATCCGCGTGCGTAGGGGACGGCATGACGCACTCCGAACGTGTCTGCTGGCAGGCGCTTGGGCGGCCGTGGCGGACGGGAAGGACCGGTAACGACTGTTGCACAGGGAGCGATGGGTCGTAAGGGTTTCCGCGATACCCGATCCGGTGGTGCTCCTGGCATGTGCCAAGAGCCCGGCGATCTTCAAGCCACCCGGCGGCCACCTCCCGGCCACCGCGCGGGCCGGCGTCCCACCGCCGGGAAGCGACATCCCGGCGCCGGAATCGGTAGGCTTCCGCCGCCCGTCCCCACGGAATCCTTGCTACCGGTAGGTATGGAACGCACGGCCTCAGGTAAGGATGCCGGGCATGGGCAGCGGAAATCCCGTTGCCTCGATTCCCCCCGCACCGGATGCTGACCTCATGTTCGACCCAGACATAGCGCCCAGCGGCACCCTTCTCGGCCTCCTCCAGAGGGGACGCGGAGACGGGCCTCTGCATGCCCTGGCGGCGCCGCGGGCGGAGGCCCTCGCCGCCCTGGAGGAGTGCGTGCTGCGCGACCCCCGCCTGGACTGGCGGGTGGAGTCGCGCTCCCTCTACTACGCGCGCCTGTACTCCGACCTGGAAGGCCCGCTCGACGGGATCGAACAGCACCTCTTCCACCCGGACGACCTGATCGCCCCCGACGAGCACCGCTGCGGTCTGGCGCTGTCCGTCCTCGGGCACCTGGCCGGATACGGCCGCCGCGACGCCTTGCGGCTGCTGCGCCGCTACGCCGCGACCGGGGGCTGCTGGGAGTGGGCCCTGGACGAACTGGCCGTCCGCGACGACGAGGCGGCCCTGCGCGCCCTCGGCCCGGCCGTGGTGGCCCGCTTCCCGCACAGTCCCGAGGGCGAGGCGGCCCTGGCCCGCGCCCTGCGCGAGGCCTACGAACCGCGGCCCTGGCAGCTGTGGGCCGAGGACAGCGTCCACCCCGACACCGCCCGGCGCGTCACCCGCGCCCAGGAACAGGCGTCCTTCGACCGCTGGCAGCGCCAATTGCGCCCCGCCGGGCCCACTCCCGGCTGGAGCGTGGCCGCCGTGCTCGACTGGGCCCAGCAGGGCCTGGCCGCCCACCCCTCGGTGGAGCGCGACCAGCCCGCCGCCCGCTGCCTGACCGCCGTGGCCGGTAACGAGGACCGGCCCACGCTACTGGACGCCGCCCTGCACGGGCCGTCCGCCGCCCGCGCCGCCGCCCTGCGCCATCTCACCGACCGCCGCGACCCCAAGCGCCTCGACCTGATCGAGGCCGCCGCCGGCTGCGGCGACGAACGGGTGGAACGCGCCGCCGTGGAGTCCTTCGAACGGCTCCGCGACGAGGACGCCATGACCCGGGCCCGCCTCTGGGCGGTCCGCACCGATCTGCTCGGCTCCGCCGCCGCCCGCACCCTGGCCCGGCACGGCGGCCCGCAGGACGGCGGCCTGGTGCTGGCCGCGCTGCGGCGCACCGTGCAGACCGGCGGCGCCGACGCCGAAGGGCTCGACGCCCTGGTCGAGGGCACCGGACGGCTCGCCGCCGGCGTCCCGGGCGACGAGGGACAGCTCACCGCCTGCCGCGCCGCCCCCGTACTGCGTCACCTCTACCGGGAGACGTCCTCCTCGCAGCTGCGCGGCGCCGCGGCCCGCGCGCTCGCCGCCGCCGACCCCGGCTTCGGCGCCGGCTTCGCCGTCGAGTGCCTGTGGGACTGCGAGGAGAGCACCAGGGAACTGGCCGCGCACCGGGCCGCGTCGGGCGATGTGCGGGTGCTCACCCAGCTGCGCCGGCTGGCCGCGGACCCCGCCGAGGAGGCCGAGGTGCAGACCGCCGTGCGAGGCCGGCTGAGCTCCGGAGGTTCCCCGCGATGAGCCGTGATCCCAAAGCTCATGGTGCGTTTCACTAGGGGACAGATCCACGTGGCCCTGACAACTTCAAATACGGCGACAACCACCGTATGCGAGTCGCCATCGTCACCGAGTCCTTCCCACCCGACATCAACGGTGTGGCCCACTGCGCCCTGCGCACCGCCGAACACCTCGCCCGGCGCGGCCACGACCCCCTGGTCATAGCGCCGGCCGGACCGCACGAACCGGAAGCCGGCCAGGACCCCTGCCCGGTCATCCGCGTCCCCTCCCTGCCGCTGCCCGGCTACCCGCAGGTGCGGGTGGCGCTGCCCGGCCGCCGCACCGCCGCCGCCATCGCCGCCCACCGCACCGAGATCGTGCACCTGGCCAGCCCCTTCGTGCTCGGGGTGCGCGGGCTGGCCGCCGCCACCCGGCTGCACCTGCCCGCCGTCGCCGTCTACCAGACCGATCTGGCCGGCTACGCCAAGACCTACCTCAACGCCGGTGAGGCCGCCGCCTGGCGCCGGATCCGCGGGGTGCACACCGCCGCCGCCCGCACCCTCGCCCCCTCCACCGCCTCCGTCACCGCCCTGGAGGAGCAGGGCGTGCCGAGGGTCCACCTGTGGCCGCGCGGTGTCGACTCGGTCCGCTTCCACCCCGCCCACCGGGACGAGGCGCTGCGCCGCGAACTCGCCCCGCGCGGCGAGCTGATCGTCGGCTACGTCGGCCGGCTCGCCGCCGAGAAGCACGTCGAACTGCTCGCCGAGACCTGCGCGCTTCCCGGCGTACGGGTGGTGATCGTCGGCGACGGCCCCAGCCTGCCCACGCTGAGGTCCGCGCTGCCCGGCGCGGTCTTCCTCGGCCGCAGAACCGGGGGCGACCTCGCCCGTGTCTACGCCTCACTCGACGTCTTCGCGCACACCGGCCCCTTCGAGACCTTCTGCCAGACCGTCCAGGAGGCCATGGCCAGCGGCGTGCCGGTGGTGGCCCCCGCGGCCGGCGGCCCGCTCGACCTGGTGGACCACGGCCGCACCGGCCTGCTGGTGCCCGCCGGCGACGCCACCGCGCTGCGCGTCGCCGTGCAGATGCTGCACTCCGACCCCCGGCTGCGCATCCGCTACGCCGCCGCCGCCCGGGCGGCGGTGGCCTCCCGCACCTGGGAGGCCGTCGGCGACCAACTCCTCGACCACTACGACCAGGTCCTCGGCGAACGCAAGGCGGCAGCGGCATGACCACCCCCTTCGACGACGCCCTGTCCCCCCGCGAACCGGAGCGCGGTCTGCGCATCGTCCGGCTGGCCAACTTCGTCACCCCCGTCTCCGGCGGGCTGCGCACCGCGCTGCGCCACCTCGGCGAGGGCTACGCCGCGGCCGGGCACGAGCCGGTGCTGGTCGTCCCCGGCCCCGCCACCTCCGACGAACTCACCGCGCAGGGCCGGGTGATCACCCTGCCCGGCCCGGAGATCCCCGGCTCCGGCGGCTACCGCGTGCTGGGCCGCCGCGCCCCGGTCGAAGCGGTGCTGGAGTCGCTCAGGCCCGACCGGCTGGAGGTCTCCGACCGCACCACGCTGCGCTGGACCGGCGAATGGGCCCGGCGGCACCGCGTCCCGGCGGTGATGGTCTCCCACGAGAGCGCCGACGGGGTGCTCGGCACCTGGGGCCTGCCGGTCGGCGCCGCCCGCCGCACCGCCGACGCCCTCAACCGCCGCACCGCCCGGTCGTACACCAAGGTGGTGTGCACCACCGCCTGGGCCGCCGCCGAATTCGAGCGGATCGGCGCCCGCAACATCGTCCGCGCCCCGCTCGGCGTGGACCTCGCGGGCTGGCACCCCGCCTTCCACGACCCGGCGGTCCACCGGAAGTACGCGATGGGCGCCGAGATACTGCTGGTGATGTGCTCGCGGCTGTCCCCGGAGAAGAAGCCGGACACCGCGCTGCACACGCTCGCCCGGCTGCGCGCCGCCGGCGTCGACGCGGCGCTGGTGGTGGCCGGCGAGGGACCACTGCGGGCCCGGCTGACCACCTACGCGCGCGCCGCCCGGCTGCCCGTCACCTACCTCGGGCATGTCGCGGACCGGACGGAGCTGGCCGCCGTACTGGCCAGCGCCGATGTCGCGCTGGCCCCCGGGCCGGTGGAGACCTTCGGCCTGGCCGCCCTGGAGGCGCTCGGCTCCGGCACCCCGGTCGTGGTCAGTTCCCGCTCGGCGCTGCCCACCCTCGTCGGCCCGGCGGGCGCCGCCGCCGACACCCCCGACGAGTACGCCGCCGCCGTCCGGCGTCTGCTGGCCGAGCCCGTCGCGGAGCGCAGGGCGAGGGCCCGCACCCGGGCCGAGCTGTACACCTGGCCGGCCGCGGTCGACGCCTTCCTGACCGTGCACGGTGCCGCGCTCGCCCCCGACCGGCTCTCCCAGCGGACACCGTCGTGACCGCCGGGCGATCGGTGGTGCGGTTCGCCGTGCTCGGGGACTCGCTCAGCGAAGGGGTGGGCGACCCGCTGCCCGGCGGCGGGTGGCGCGGCTGGGCCGCGCTGCTCGCCGGGGGGATCACCGAGCGGCCGCAGGACACCGCGGTCGTCAACGCGGCCTGGAGCGGGGCCCGCACCGGTGACGTGGCCGGCCGGCAGCTGACCGCAGCGCTGCTGCACCGGCCGCGGCTGGCGTCCGTCGTGGCCGGCGGCAACGACACGCTCCGCGGCAACTTCGACATCCAGGCCGTCGCCGCGGACCTGCACACCACGATCGGGATGCTGCGGGCGACCGGGGCCGACGTGCTCACCGCCTGCCTGCCCGACCCCGGCAGCGTGCTCAACCTGCCGTGGCCGCTGGCCAGGCCGCTGGAACGGCGGATGCGGGCGCTCAACGACACCGTGCACGTGCTGTCCGCGCATCACGGCGCCCTGCATGTCCACGCCGCCGACCGACCCTGGACCACCAGCCCCGGCGCCCTCAGCGCCGACCGGCTGCACCCGAGCGAGACCGGACACCGGCTGCTCGCCCGCGACTTCCACGCCCGGCTCACCGCGGCCGGGATCGCCACCGGTCCGGCGCCCCGGGCGGAACCGGACGGTGCGCCGCCCGGACCCGCCTCCTCCGTATGGTGGATGGCCACCCGCGGCACCCGCTGGGTCGCCGACCGCTGCACGGATCTGGTCCCCGACCTGATGCGGCTGGCATGGGAGGAGTACCGGCACGAGAGCCGTGGCACCGCGCCGCTGCTCGACCTCGCCGCCGCCGACGCCACCGCCCGCGCGCTGGCGGACCTCGGCCTGGTGTCCGGGCCGGCCGATCACACCCAGCGGGTGGAACGCACCGGCACGAAACGGATCCTCGTCCCGGGCGGTGACTGGGCGGCGGCCGGAAGCGACTCCTCGGGCACGACACCGATCACCGGATAGCCGCCGGTGGTCGGATGATCGGCCAGGAAGACGACGGGGCGGCCGTCAGGGGGGACCTGGACGGCGCCCAGCACCATGCCCTCGCTGGGGAGTTCACCGTCGCGGGCCCGGTCCAGCGCCGGGCCCAGAGTGCGCAGCCCGATCCGGTTGGACTCCGGGGAGACGGCGTAGCGGCCGACGGCCAGGGTCCGGAGCGCGCCGGGCGTGAACCAGTCGTCGCGCGGCCCCGGCGTCAGCGGCAGCACCAACTCCCGGACCTGGCCCCCGTACCCGACCGCGTCCGCGCCCGCGCTGCGTCCCCCGGCCGGCCCGACCGGCAGCTCGTCGCCGTCGGCAGCGGGCCGCGGTCCCAGTCCGGACAGCAGATCCGTCGAACGGCTGCCGAGCACCGCGGGCACCTCGACACCGCCGCCGACCGCCACATAGGCCCGCAGCCCCCCGGTCGCTGCCCCCACATCGAGCAGCGCGCCGGCCGGCACCCGCACCGCCGCGCCCCAGGCAACCGGCCGCCCGTCCAGCCGGACCGCGCAGGCCGCGCCCGTCACGGCCAGCACCACCGGCCGCGACGGCCGCACCGCACAGCCGCTCACCGTCGTCTCCAGCGTGGCCGCCCGCTCCGGATTGCCCACCAGCCGGTTGGCCAGCCGGTGCGCCGGCAGGTCGAGCGCGCCGGAACGCGGCACTCCGAGGTGCGCGTGGCCGGGGCGGCCGAGATCCTGCACCGTGGTGAGCGCGCCCGCCCGGACGACCTCGAGCACCCGTCGGGACGGTGCCGGCCGGCTCATCGGGCCTCCTCGGTGAACCGTACGTCCGTGCCCGGGACCAGCAGCGCGGCCGGCTCCCGCGCCGGGTCCCACAGCGGGACCCCGGTCGTACCGATCAGCTGCCAGCCGCCCGGGGAGGAGCGCGGATAGACCCCGGCGTAGGGGCCCGCCAGCGCGACCGAACCCGCGGGGACGGCGGTCCGCGGAGTGCCGCGGCGGGGCAGCCGGAGACGCTCGGGCAGCCCGGTCAAGTAGCCGAAACCCGGGGAGAATCCGCAGAAGGCGACCCGGAAGGCGGTGCCCCGGACGATCCGCACGGCCTCCCCGACCGTGACCCCCCACCGCTCGGCGACCTCGGCGAGATCCGGCCCGTCGAAGCGCACCGGCAGTTCCAGGGCTTGGCCCCGCCCGGCCGCGACCGGGGGTACGTCCCAGCGCGCGACCTCCACCGCGAAGGCCCGCGGATCGTCCAGGCCGGTGATCAGTACGGTACGGGCGGCGGGCACGATCTCGGTGACCCCGGCCAGCTCGCCGGCCGCCCGCCGCCGCAGCAGCTCCGCGTGCAGCGCCTGCGCCCGCTCTCCGTCCCCGGTCTCCACGAGCACGCCGGAGGCACCGGCCCGCAGTACGCGTACGGTCGGTTTCATCCCCGGACTCCCGTCGGCCGCGCCGGGGGCCGTCCGACCCGGTTGTCGGTCATACGAACGCCCGTCGGCTGAACGCCCCTCATACGAACGCCGCCACGCGCAGCCCGGCCGACTCCAGCGAGGCGCGGACGCGGGCGGCCAGCCGCGCGGCGCCGGGCGTGTCGCCGTGCACGCACAGCGACCGGGCGGCGACCTCGACGCGCTCACCCGTCAGGGCGGTGACCCGGCCGTCCCGGGCCAGCCGCACCGACCGCTCCACCACCGCGTCCCCGTCCTCGATCACCGCTCCCGGCTCGCGGCGCGACACCAGCGAGCCGGCCGCGGTGTACGCCCGGTCCGCGAACGCCTCGCCCACCGCCCGCAGTCCGGCCTCGCCGGCCGCCCTGAGCAGGTGCGACCCCGGCAGGCCCAGCACCGGCTGCCCGCCCGCCAGCCGGACCCCCGCCACCACCGCGGCGGCCTGCTCCGCGTCGTGCACGGTCCGGTTGTACAGCGCGCCGTGCGGCTTGACGTACGCCACCGCCGAGCCGGCCGCGCGGGCGAACACCTCCAACGCGCCGATCTGGTAGGCGACCTCGGCGGCCAGCTCGTCCGGCGGCACGTCCATCGCACGACGCCCGAAACCCGCCAGGTCGCGGTACGACACCTGCGCCCCGATCCGCACCTCCCGCTCGGCCGCCCAGGCACACACCCGCCGCATCGTCGCCGGGTCGCCCGCGTGGAAGCCGCAGGCGACATTGGCGCTCGTCACCACCGACAGCAGTGCCTCGTCGTCGGTCAGCCGCCAGCGTCCGAAGCCCTCGCCGAGGTCCGCGTTGAGATCGATGACCGCATCCGTCATGATGATCCGTCCGGTGTCGTTTCCGCTGCCGCTGGCGCGGGTTGCCGTCTTCGGCACGATCATGGCATGCCCGCCCCGTGGGGGTCCGTGCCGTTTCGTGCGTTGTCGGTGGCACCGCTTAATGTGTGGGACGTGACCACCACCGTCCCGTACTCGCTGCCGGGCGCCGTCCGCCCGGCACCGGGCCCGGCTGCCGACGAGGGCCTGGCCCGCCGGCTGAAGGCGCTCGCCTGCACCGCGCCGCTGCACGACCTGGACACCCGCAAGGCGAATCTGGCCGGCGAGTACTCGGTGTACGCGATGGCCGAGGTGGCGCTCGCCGCGATCGACCTGGTCACGCTCAACATGGACTTCGACACCGGCGCCGACCACGACCAGATAGTGACCAGGCTGCTGCCCCGGATCGCCGCGCAGGCCCCCGCCAGGACACCGGCCGAGCACGAGCGGGTGGCCCGCTGGGTGCTGGAGAACCTGATCAACGTCGGCAGCGCGGACCGCGGGTTCCGCGCGGTGTACGGCACGTTCGGCGCCGACGGCGCCTATGTCCGGCGCGACTACGACTTCAAGCTGATCGAGGAAGTGCCGGCGCCCGGCGGCGCCCTGTATCTGCGCACCACCGACGAGGCGGTCAACGTCCTGGTGGGTGCGCTCGACACGGACGTCACCAGCGCCCAGATCGCGGCCGAGGTCAAGTTGGAGGTGCTGATCAGCCGCGGCCGGCTGGCCGACGCCCAACTCGCCGCCGAGCAGGCCCGCTACCGCACCGTGCAGTACGCCGAGACGCTGCGCCGCACCCTGGAGGCCACCCGGCGCAACGTCCGGGCGGTGGACTGGCTGCGGCAGGTGCCGGACATGATCGCCGAGGCGCTCGACCACGTCGCCGACCGCTACCGGCACGAGAACGCGATCCTCACGAACATCCGGAAGGCCAGGGACGAGGCGGAGGAGCCCGAGCACAAGCGCCGGGCCGCCGAGCTGGTGGACATCGTCAAGGACTGCATCCGGCGCCACACCCAGTTGCAGTCGCGGCTGCTGGAGGCCGGGCCGCTGTTCCGCGCCGAGCAGGACCGGCAGGCGTTCGCGGCGCCGCCCGCGCGGGCCGGGCTCGATCTGTACGGGCAACTGCTGGCGCCGCTGCTGCCGCTGCCGGTGGAGCAGGCGTCGCGGGTCACCGACGCGTTCTTCGCCCGGGGGGCGGGGCTGCGGACACCGGCCTCCGTGCGGGTCACCGACCTGGTGGACGCGCTGCTCACACCGCCGGTCGAGCGCGAGCACCTCGGAGCAGAGATGCCGGAGCCGGACCTGGTGGCCACGCCGGACGACTCCCGCTTCTCGGAAGAGCAACTGGAATCCGCGCTGGAACTCCTGGCCCTTCCGCCCGACGCCCCCCGTCGCCTCTCCGGCCTGCTCGCCGAGGCCCGCCTCCGCGACCCCGACCTCCCCTACCTGCTCGCTCTCCTGTCCATCCACGCCGCCTCCCCACCCGTCGGCACCGCCCACCGCCAGGGCGAGCCCCACCTCCTCTTCGCCGTCGACGACGGAACCCCTCTGACCGACCCCGAGTTCGGCGGCGCCGACCTCATCCTCGGCACGGCCCGCCTGTCGGCTCACCCATCGGAGCCGGCATGACCCCTCCCCTCTCTTTCTTTCCGCCCCGGCGAGCGGGCCTTCCGGCCGGGACACGGTGGAACAGGGCGGGTCGGACCCCACCGTCCACCGCCGCAGCGGCGAGCCCGCCGGCTCCCACCGCCCCGCCCCGGGCCTGCCGTCGCCCGCGACGGCGGATTCCGGCGGTGCCGGTGTGGGCTTCGGAGCGGGGTGCCGCAGGGCCGCGGTGTGTTGGGGTCAGCCCGTTGGCGGGGCCGGGTTTCTTGTCGTCCCGGCGGCTGCCCGACGCTCCGGCTGGGCCCGAGCACGCACGTCCCACCCGCACTTGTCGCCGAACGGACTTTCGTTCCGCCGCAGCGGCGATCAGCTACGACGGCGGGCCCCGGCGGTGCCGGGCCGGCTCCTGGGTATGCCCGGAGGGCCCGTCGGCTCCCCGACGCCCCCGGCCGGGCAATGGGGAGTCCGCCCCACCGGGACGTGTGGTCGGCGCGCGCGGCGTCTTCCGGCGCGGTGCCGATCGGTCGGGACGGCGGAAGCGGTCTTCGGGGCAGCGGGCCGCAGGGCCCGGTCAGTCGGGCACCGGCTCCGCGTCATCCGGACCGGGTGCGGGCGACCCCGCCCGCACCGTCTGCCGGAGGCGCCGGCGGAGCCGGCCCGTGTCGTTTGTCTTCGCCCGCCGGCGGAGCCCAGTGGTGAGGAGAGGTCGACGTGAGTGAGAGCCGGGAGGAAGGGGCGGAGCTCAGGGCCTCCGCGGTGAGTGCGGGTGATGTGGCCGAGGCCGCGCGGCTCGTGGGGTTCGGGCTGCAGCCCAAGCTGGTGCCCGCGCGCGACGCGGAGTACGCCGAGCTGATCCGGCGCTATCGGGAGGAGCCCGCCTTCGCCCGGCTGGCGGACGCGGTGGCCACCGGACTCGAACTGATCGTGCTGGAGGTGTCACCGCGGGCCGGCATGGCGGTCGCAGCCGGCGAGGACTCCGTGTTCGCCGTGCGGATGGGGGACTACGCGCGGCGGGCCGCCTCCGACGCCGGGGACCGGTTCCTGCACGGGCTCGCCCATCTCGCCGCCGCCGCTCTCGCGTTCCCGCGCCCGGAAGACCTGGCGGACGACGGCTACGTCGGCCGTATCACCGTGCACGGCGTGGACGCCTTCGTCCGCCAGGCCTGCCGCCGGCTGGAGGAAAGCGCCGACGAGTCCGGCCGGAACACCGACCCGGCCACCGACGCCCCCGGCCTGGAAGCGGCCTGGCGGGTCTGGGCCCGCCGCAGCGCCACCGGCGCGACCAAGGACGCCCGGCGGCTGGCTAGTTCCACCACCGGCATTATCGGCAAGGCCGTCGCCTTCCTGGTGGACTCCGGCTTCCTGCAGCGCACCGGGGACGAGTCCGGCGGCACCTACCGCACCACCGCCCGCTACCAGTTGCAGGTCCGCGACATGGCGGGCAGCGCCGCCATGGCCGAACTCCTCGACCTGGGCCTGGTCCCGGTCGGCGACGGCACCGCCACCCTCGTCCCGGCCGCCGCCGGGGACGCGCCGGAGCTGGCCGTCGACGCCGGACTGCCCTTCCACGCCCCCTCCTGACCCACCGCCACTCCTGTACTCCTGACCCACCGCCGCTCCCGACCGGCCCCCCGGCCGTCCCGACCGCCCATACGAGAGTCCGCCGCATGTACGAGCTTTCCCGCATCCGCCTCTACTCCATCGGGCCGGCCGGCGCGCGCTACGCCGACACCGTGCTCGATCTGCGGGGCGTCGGCGAACCCGTGCCGCGACCGGCCCCCGCCCAGGGCGACTTCTTCGCCGACGAGCCGTCCGGACCGCCGCGCCGCCCCGCCCCCGCGGGCGTGCTCTTCCTGGAGAACGGCGGCGGCAAGTCCGTCCTGCTCAAGCTGATCTTCTCGGTGATGCTGCCCGGCCACCGCAACACCCTCGGTGGCGCCAGCTCCGGCGTGCTGCGCAAATTCCTGCTGGCCGAGGACTGCGGCCATGTCGCCCTGGAGTGGCAGCACACCCTCACCGGTGAACTCGTCGTCGTCGGCAAGGTCTGCGAATGGCGGGGCCGCCAGGTCTCCACCGACCCGCGGAAGTTCGCCGAGGCCTGGTATTCGTTCCGGCCGGGCCCCGGACTCGGCCTGGACGCCCTGCCGGTCGCCGAGGCCACGACCGTGCGGCCGCGCGCCGAGGGCGCCTCGGGAGCCCGCGGCCGGCGCCGCACGATGAAGGGCTTCCGGGACGCGATGACCGAGGCCGGAAAGGCGTACCCGCATCTGGAAGTGTTCTGGGAGGAGATCCACGACCGGTGGAACGAACACCTCGGTGACCTCGGCCTGGACCCCGAACTCTTCCGCTACCAGCGGGAGATGAACGCCGACGAGGGCGAGGCGGCCGGCCTGTTCGCGGTCAAGAAGGACTCCGACTTCACCGACCTGCTGCTGCGCGCCGTCACCGACACCCGCGACACCGACGGCCTCGCCGACCTGGTGCACAGTTTCGCCGGCAAGCTGGGCCGCCGCGCCGAGCTGACCGCCGAACGCGACTTCACCGCGGGCTCGCTGGACCTGCTGGAGCGCATCGTCGAGGCCGCCGACACCCGGGATCGGGCCCGCGGCGTGCACGCGCAGTCCGAGCGCCGCACCCGCGGCCTGGCCCGGCGGCTGTCGGCCCGCGCCCAGCAGGAGCGGGGCCGGGCGGTCGAGCTGGCCCAGCACATGGCCCAGGCCGCCCACCGCGTCACCGACGCCGAGCAGGCGCGCGGCGGCGGCGCCCGGATCGCCGCCGAACTCGCCTACCGCCACGCCTCACTCGCGCTGGCCGCCGCCGACAAGGACGCGGCCGCGCTGCGTCGCGAACTCGGCGACGCCCGCACCCTGCACGCCGCCTGGCAGACCGCCGAGACCGTGCTGCGGCACCGCGCGGCCGGCGACCGGCTGGAGCGGGTCACCGCGGCGATCCGGGCGGCCGAACGGGACGCCGCTCCGGCCCTCGCGGCGCGCACCACGGCGGCCGGCCATCTCGTACGGGCCCTGCACGCCGCCGCCGCCCGCGCGGAGGAGCAGGCGGACGCGGAGGAGGAGCGCTCGGCCGAGCTCCAGCGGCTCTCCGAGACCGCCCACCATGACGCGACCGCCGCCGCCACCGAGGCGCAGCGCGCCCGCAGCGAGAGCGAGCACCTCGGGCAGCGCCTGACCGAGGTGGAGCAGGAGACCGCCGAGGCGGTACGGACCGGATGGCTGGACGACTCCGCGCCGGACGCCGACCCGGCCAGAGCGGCCCTCGCCGCCTCGGACGCCGAGAAGACCGCCGAGGCACTGGCCCGCGCCGCCGCCGAGAGCGCCACCGCGGCCACCGCCCGCGCCCGTGAGGCAGCCGCCGCCGAGGCCCGCGCCGAACTCGCCGCCGCCCGGGCCGCCGACGCCCTGGCCGGCGCCGAGTCGGCCCGCTCGGTGGCCGCGGTCGCCGCCACCGCCCTCGCCACCGACCCCCGCCTCACCGACCTCCTCGGCCTCCCCGCGCCCGCGCCCACCGGCAGAGTCCCGGCAGCGCGTACCCCGGACGGCGCGGCCCGCCCGGCAGCCGACTCCGCACCCCGTACGGCGCCGGCGGAGCCCGCGGAAGAGGCCGCCGACCCGGCCGAGCCGCACCGGCGCGGAGCCGGCACCGCCTCCGACCCGACCCCCGACCGCACTCCCGACACCCCGCTGACCGCCGCGGAGCTGGACCGCTTCGCCGACACCCTGCGCGAACTGCTGGACGACTCGGTGGCCGCCGCCGAGCGCCAGCTCTTCGAGCTGCGCACCGCCGCCGCGGACGACACCCGGATCCTCGGCGCGCTGGGAGACGGCGGGCTGCTGCCGCCCGGGCCCGACGTACTGGCCACCGTCGAGTACCTCGGCGAGCACGGCATCCCCGCACTGCCCGGCTGGCGCTACCTCGCGCAGGCCGTGGACCCGGTCGACCACGCGGTGGTCCTCGCGTCCCGGCCCGAACTGGTCGACGGCGTGGTGGTGACCGACCCGGACACCTATGTACGGGCCAGGGAGGTGCTGGAGCAGGCCGCGCTGCTGCCGCGTTCCACCGTCGCCGTCGGCACCGCCGCCGCCCTGCTCGCACCGCCGCCCGCCACCGGGGGCGCGCCGGAGGTCTTCCTGGTGCCGCCCAACCCGGCGATGCATGACGAGATGGCCGCCGACGGGGAGCGGCGCGAGCTGCGGGCCAGGGCCACCGCCCGGGAGGAGGAGATCCGCGCGCTGGCCGCCCGGTTGGCGCACGACCGGACACTCGCCGCCCGGCTGGCCTCGTGGCGCTCCTCCTGCCCGCCGGGACGGCTGGGCGAACTGGCCGCGCAGGTGGACGCGGCGCGCGAGACAGCGGACCGGGCCCGTAGCGGTCTCGCCGCGATCCGTGCCGAGCGCGCCGAGGCCGAGGCCGCCGCGGCCGAGGCGGCCGGCGAGAGCGACGTACGCCGGTCCGCCGCCGAACAGGCCCGCCGCCGCGCCGACGCGCTGGCCGGACTCGCCCACCGGCTGCGCGAGCGGGCCAACTGGCAGCGCCGCAACAGGGAGCTGGCCGCCGACGCCGGCGAGGCGGAGGCCCGCGCCGAAGCGTGCCTGGCGAGGGCCCGGGCCGCCGACGAGGACCGCCGGGCCGCCCAGCGCGGCTCCGACGACGCCCGCCGCACCGCCCGCGTGCTGCGCGCCGAACGCGCCGAGATCGCCGGCGCCCCCGAGGACACCCCCGAGAGCGGGCCCGCGGCGCCCTTCGCCGCCTCGCTGCCCGCCCTGCGGGAGGCGTACCGCGCGGCCTCCGAGGTCTATGAGAAAGTCGGCGTCGGCGCCGATCTGCGCGCCGAACAGGCCCGCGCCGAAAGCACCGAGAACGCCGCCCTCGCCGAACTCGAACGCCTCACCAACAAGGTCCGCAGCCGCGCCGCCCGCCTTCTGGAAGGCCCGGACGGCGCCGACGGCCCCTCCCGGCAGGCCGCCGCAGCCCGCGCCGAGCAGCTCGTCCAGACCCTGGAATCGCGCCAGTCCAGCGCCAGCGAGCGGCTCGGCCGGCTGCGGGGCGACGCCGAGCGGCTCGCCCCGGCGTCCGGTGAGGCGCACACCGACCTGCCGGACGAGCTGCGGCCGCGCGACGCCGAGCACGCCCAGGAGCTGCTGCGCGCCGCCAACGCCGAACTCGCAGCCCGTACCGACGCGCTGGACCACGCGAAGGCGGCCCACGAGGACATGGTCCGTACCCACCGCGCCGCCGAGGACGCGGCCGGCGGCTTCGACGAGATCACCGCGATGCTCCGCGACCTGCTCCGGGACGGCCCGCAGCCGCCGGTGCACGACGACGAGCCCGAGCCCTATGCCGGCAGTCCGCAGGAGGCCCGCTCGGCCGCCGCCGAGGCCCGCCGCGGGCTGCGCGGCTGCGCCGCCGACCTGTCCGCCGCCGAGACCCAGCTGCGCGAGGCCGCCGACGTACTGATCCGGCACGCCAACGCGGTCCGCTACGAACAGGTCCGCACCCCGGCCCGCCAGCAGATCAGGGAACTGCCCGCCGCCGCGCTGCCCGACCACGCCGCCTCCTGGGCCGCGGCCTTCGCCCCCCGGCTGCGCGTGCTCGGCGACGAGCTCGACCAGCTGGAGCGCAACCGGGACAGCATCGTGGACCGGCTGCGCGGCCTGGTGGAGTCCGCACTCGCCACCCTGCGCTCCGCCCAGCGGCTGTCCCGGCTCCCGGAGGGCCTGGGGGAGTGGTCGGGGCAGGAGTTCCTGCGCATCCGCTTCGAGGAGCCCGACCAGACCGTGCTCGCCGACCGCCTCGGCGAGGTCATCGACGAGGCGACCCGCGCCGCGGTCCGCAAGAACTCCGATCTGCGCCGGGACGGCATGACGCTGCTGCTGCGGGCGGTCGCCTCGGCCCTGGAGCCGCGCGGGATCGCGGTGGAGATCCTCAAGCCGGACGCCGTGCTGCGCGCCGAGCGGGTCCCGGTCGGGCAGATGGGCGACGTCTTCTCCGGCGGCCAGCTGCTCACCGCCGCCATCGCCCTCTACTGCACCATGGCCGCGCTGCGCAGCAACGACCGCGGCAGGGACCGGCAGCGGCACGCCGGCACCCTCTTCCTGGACAACCCCATCGGCCGGGCCAACGCCACCTACCTGCTGGAGCTGCAGAGGGCGGTGGCCGACGCGCTCGGGGTGCAGCTCATCTACACCACCGGGCTGTTCGACACCACCGCGCTCGCCGAATTCCCGCTCGTGGTGCGGCTGCGCAATGACGCCGACCTGCGGGCGGGGCTGAAGTACATCAGCGTCGAGGAGCATCTGCGGCCCGGCCTGCCGGTGCCCGACCCGCACGGGGAGCCGGTGCACGGCGAGATCACCGCGACCCGGATGTTCCGCAGGCCCGCGGAGCAGGCCGCCCCGGCAGGGCCGTGAGCCGACGAGGGCTCGGCCCGTGAGACGGCCGGCAAGCCCGTAACCCCCGTCGCCCAATGGGCCGGTGAGCCCCCGGCCCCGCCCTCAGGCGCCGTACGTCCGCGGGATGTGATGCCGGCGCCGACCGGCCCGCTGCCGCCCCGCCAGCCGCGCCGTCCGCCGGGCCCTGCGCCGCTCCCTGCGCAGGGCCCGCGCCGCACTGCTCGGGCTGGACTCCACCCCGTCGCGCTGGTTCCACACCTGCCGGGTGACCCACACATCCAGCACCGACCAGGTGGCCACCACACACGTCAGCACGGTGAACAGCATCATCGGGGCGCCGAGCCACGAGTGCCCGACGGTCAGCAGCAGTTCGATCACCGCCTCGATCATGGCCACCGACACGATCAGCACCGCCCGTACCGCCGCCGACCGCACCGGATCGGGCAGCCGGGCGGTACCGACGGGCTCTTCCTCCCACACGGATTGGCTCTCGAGCTCCATACATGGTGCCTGCCCCAAAAAATCCCGGTGCATTCAGGAGGTACGTTTCCGGCCAGACCGTCGCAACCCGGTGGAGTCGCTTTCGAGTTCACCCGAATGCAGTAGTAGGCTCACGCCGTTTAAACGCGACAGACGACCCCCGGAGCGGGGAAGACGTTGGGGAGGCCATGCGCTTTCGCGGTACGACGATCCGCCGGAAGATCGTGGCGCTGCTGCTGATCCCATTGGTGTCACTGACTGCCATCTGGGCCTTCGCCGCCACCATCACCGGCCGCGCGGTGTTCGGCCGGCCGGACATCCAGCTGGTCGCCAACAACGTGGCCTACCCGGCGGAGTCGGTCATCAGCGGCCTCCAGCAGGAGCGGAAGGTCGCCCTCATCTACGTCGCCAACCCCCGTGACTCCCAGGCCCGGGTCGCCTTCAACAAGCAGGAACAAGCCACCGACAGCGCGGTCGCCACCCTGCGCACGAAGGTCTCCGCCCTGCACGTCCGCGGTGAACTCGACACGACATCCCGCGCCAATCTGGACATCCTGCTCACCACGGTCCAGGGCGTGACCTCACTGCGTCAGCGGGTGGACAACCAGCACATCGCCCGCAACGACACCTACGAGGCGTACAACGCGCTGCTCGATCCGGCCTACGACCTGTTCGACACGCTCAACCCGATGACCGACAGCGCGCGGGACGCCCAGCGCCGCGCCGGCATCAGCCTGATGCGTGCCCGCGAGGAAGTCAGCCGCGAGGACGCCCTGATGACGGTGGCCATCAGCAGCGGCCACATCAGCGCGACCGAACTGACCTCCTTCGCCTTCGCGGTCGCCGTCGAGCGCAACTACTACGCCGACAATCTGCAGGCCCTGGACGACGACCTGCGCGCGCCCTACGACGCCTACTGGCAGAGCGCCAACGGCCTGGCGCTGCGCAAGGCCCAGGATCAGGTGATCGCGGCCGGTCCCGACGACGCCCCGGTGGTCGCCGCCCACCTCCAGTGGCCCGTGCTGGCCGACAACGTCTTCGACGACCTCGGCAGGCTGAACAACACCACCACCTCCGACTTCACCAAGCAGGCCGGACCGCTGTCCACCACGGACGTCGTCGAGGCGGCGATCGCCGGCGGGCTCGGGCTGATCGCGGTGATCGCCTCGATCATCGTCTCGGTGCGGATCGGCCGCAGCCTCATCCGCGACCTGACCGGACTGCGCCGCGAGGCCCAGGAGGTCTCCGGCACCCGGCTGCCGCGCGTCATGCGCCGGCTGGCGGCTGGCGAGCAGGTCGACGTCGAGACCGAGGTGCCCAGGCTCCAGTACGCGGACGACGAGATCGGCCAGGTCGGCAAGGCGCTCAACACCTTGCAGCGCACCGCGGTCGAGGCCGCCGTCCGCCAGTCCGACATGCGCAAGGGCGTCTCCGACGTCTTCGTGAACCTCGCCCGCCGCAGCCAGGTCCTGCTGCACCGCCAGCTCACCTTGCTGGACGCGATGGAACGCCGTACCGAGAACGCCGAGGAACTCGCCGACCTCTTCCGGCTGGACCACATGACCACCCGTATGCGGCGGCACGCCGAGGGCCTGGTCATCCTGTCCGGCGCCGCGCCCTCCCGGCAGTGGCGCCGCCCGGTCCAGCTGATGGACGTGGTCCGCGCCGCCGTCGCCGAGGTCGAGGACTACGAGCGGATCGAGGTACGCCGCCTGCCCCGGCTGGCGGTCAGCGGCGCCGCGGTCGCCGACCTCACCCACCTGCTCGCCGAACTCATCGAGAACGCCGCGGTCTTCTCCCCTCCGCACACCCAAGTGCGGCTGCACGGCGAACCCGTGGCCAACGGCTTCGTGCTGGAGATCGACGACCGCGGTCTCGGGCTGACACCGGACGCGCTGCTCGAAGCGAATCTGCGGCTGGCCGAGACCCCCGAGTTCGAGCTGTCCGACACCGACCGCCTCGGCCTGTTCGTGGTCAGCCGGCTCGCCCAGCGGCACGGCGTCCGGGTCTCGCTGCGGCAGTCGCCCTACGGCGGCACCACCGCCGTGGTGCTCGTCCCGGCCGCGCTGCTCACCGAGACCGGCGACGACACCGGGTCGGTACGGATCGGCGACGCCGCCGAGCCGCGGTCCGGCAAGCACGCCGGCGACACCGAGCACACCTTCCGCCAGTGGGGCCTGGACGGGGCCGGCGGCGAGACCCACAAGGAGCACGCCGCGCACCCGGACGAGCCGGCCGCCCTGCTGGAGGAGGACCCGGAGCTGGAGGAGCCGGTGCCGCTGCCCCGGCGCCGCCGCAGCTCCCCGGTGCTCGTCTCCGACCACGGCAGGCCGGTGGGCGACTCCAAGGACCATCCGGACCCGGAGCCGGAACCGCGGGTCGACACCACACCGCAGCCGCTGCCCCCGGTCCAGCCGGTGCAGTCCGGACCGACGGCCCGGCCCGCGGCGCCCGCGCGGCCCGCGGCCCCGCAGGCCGGCGGCAAGCCCGCGGGCGGCGGGACCGTGCTTCCGCGCCGGGTCCGGCAGGCCAACCTCGCCCCCCAGCTCCAGCAGCAGAGCCCCCCGGCCCAGCCGGCCGAAGAGGTCAGGGAGCGGTCCGCGGACGAGGTGCGCGACCGGATGGCGTCACTCCAGCGCGGCTGGCAGCGCGGTCGGGAGCTCGCCGAGGCGGACTCCGACGACACCTCGACATCCGTACCGAGAACGACACCTGAGGGGAACGGTCGATGACCACACCATCGAGCCCGACACGCGAGCTGAGCTGGCTCCTCGATGATCTGGTCGCCCGAGTGGCCAGCATCCGCAAGGCCCTGGTCCTGTCCGGGGACGGCTTGGCCATCGGCGCCTCCGAGGGCCTCACCCGTGAGGACTCCGAGCATCTGGCCGCCGTCGCCTCCGGCTTCCACAGCCTGGCCAAGGGCGTCGGACGGCACTTCGGCGCGGGTGGTGTCCGGCAGACCATGGTGGAACTGGACGAGGCCTTCCTGTTCGTGACCTCGGCCGGGGACGGCAGCTGCCTGGCCGTCCTCAGCGACGCGGATTCCGACGTCGGGCAGGTCGCCTACGAGATGGCTCTGCTGGTCAAGCGGGTGGGAGCCCACCTGGGCTCCGTACCGCGGCACGACGGCGGCACCGCGCTCAGTGGCTGACCACCGATGAGCTGACGGACGGGGTGACGGGGTGACGGGGTGTCATGACTTCTGAATCGGACCGGTGGTACGACGACGCGGCAGGGCCGGTGGTACGGCCCTACGCGATGACGCGCGGACGTACCAGCCACGCGGCCGAGGCGAAGATCGACCTGATCGCCCTGGTGGTGAGCGGGAGCATGGTCGGCGACGACAACGCGCTCGACGACCACTCCCTGTCGCCGGAACATCTGGACATCGTGGAGCGCTGCCAGCTGCAGGCCACCTCGGTGGCCGAACTCGCCGCGGACCTCGACCTGCCGGTCGGGGTGGTGAGGGTGCTCGTCGGCGATCTGCTGGAGGGCGAGCATGTGCACATCCACAAGCCGGTGCCACCGGCCGAACTGCCGGACGAGAGAATCCTGCGAGAGGTGATCAACGGCCTGCGCGCCCTGTAGCGCGCCGGCCGCCGTCATGACGGACGCCACCGGGCCGTCATGACGTTTCCCCCCCACCCGTCAGCGATGTATCCGCTAGAGAAGCAGAGAAGAGACCATGGCCGTCGTCCGCTCCGAACGCCGCTCCACGTTGTCCGCCGCCGAGCCGGTGGCGCTCAAGCTGCTGGTGGCGGGCGGCTTCGGCGCCGGCAAGACCACCCTGGTCGGCGCGGTCAGCGAGATCAGGCCGCTGCGCACCGAGGAGTCGCTGAGCGAGCTGGGCCGCCCGGTGGACCTCACCGACGGAGTGGAGTCCAAGCGCACCACGACGGTGGCGATGGACTTCGGGCGGATCACCCTGCGCGACAACCTGGTGCTGTACCTGTTCGGCACTCCCGGGCAGGACCGCTTCTGGTTCCTGTGGGACGAGCTGGCCCAGGGCGCGCTGGGCGCGGTGGTGCTGGCCGACACCCGGCGGCTGGAGGACTGCTTCGCGGCGGTCGACTACTTCGAGCGGCGCGGCATCCCCTTCACCGTCGCGGTCAACTGCTTCGACGGCGCCGAGCTGCACGACCCGGACAATGTCCGCGAGGCGCTGGACCTGGACAGCGGGGTGCCGGTGGTGATGTGCGACGCGCGGGAGCGCGAGTCGGCCAAGAACGTACTGATCAGCGTGGTCGAGCACGCGGCGCAGCTGGCCGCGGAGAATCGCGAGCCCGCCGCCAACTGAGCTGATGTTCTCTCGCGGTTGACGGGATGTCAGAAAGCGTGTCAAGGAGCCGTACGGCCCCGCACGCTCGAACCGCCGTGCTCCGCGAGCCACTTGGCGGCGGTCTCGGCCAACTCCTCGTCCCGGCCCGCCAGCATGGTGGTGATCATCCGGACGTCGCCGCGCAGTGACCACGCCGGGTGTCCGAACGAGGCCGGGTTGTTCCCCTCGATCAGGAAGTGCGCGGGCCAGGCGGTGCCGTAGCCGATCAGCGGCAGGGCCGCCGCGTACCGCTTGCGGCCCCGGGCGAGCCCGTAGGCGGTGACGGTCAGTCCGGTGAGCGTGCCGGCCAGATGGACCCAGCGGGTCGCTGCCTTGGAGTGCATCGCCACGTAGTACGGCCAGAACTCCTCGAAGGAGCCGAAGGTCTGCTCTGTCATGTCCGCACCGTAGCGCCGCCGCTGGACGTTGTCAGGGGTGCGTGCTAAGTTCTTCTCGTTCTGAGAAATACTCAAGGTGAGAAAGACTTGGGCCGGGGGAGGCCGCGATGGAAGCACAGCAGACGGAGCCGGAGTTCCTCGCCGGGTACGACCCGCGCGCCTTCGACCCTGTCGCCGTCACCGTGGACGTGGTGGCCCTGACGCTGCGCGCCGACCGGCTGCACGTCCTGGCGGTGCGGCGCGGCGGGCCGCCGTACGCGGGGGAGTGGGCACTGCCCGGCGGGTTCGTACAGGCCGGCCGCGAGTCGCTGGACGAGGCGGCCGGCCGCGAACTCGCCGAGGAGACGGGCCTGGACGCCGCCTCGCTCGGCCGGGTCCACCTCGAACAGCTCGGTTCCTACGGCCGCCCCGACCGCGACCCGAGGATGCATGTCGTCTCGGTGGCCTATCTCGCCTTCGCCCCGGGGCTGCCCGACGCGCGGGCGGGCAGCGACGCGGCCGGCGCCGACTGGCTCCCGGTGGACGCGGTGTGTTCGGTACGGCAACCGGAGACGGCATCCCCGCGTCCCTTCGAGCAGGGTCGGCGGCCCGGGGCCCACGGGGGTGGTGCCGGCCGCCGACCCCGGTCCTCCCCACCGGACGGGGCCCCCTTGGCCTTCGACCACGGGGACATCCTCGCCGACGGGCTGGAGCGGGCCCGGGCCAAGATCGAGTACACCCCGCTGGCCACCGCCTTCCTCGGCGAGAGCTTCACCATCAGCGAGTTGCGGACCGTCTACGAGACCGTCTGGGGCACGCCGCTGCACGCCGGCAACTTCCACCGCAAAGTGCTCTCCGTCCCCGGCTTCGTGGAGTCCACCGGCGCCAGCGACACCCGCCCCGGCAGCCGCGGCGGCCCACGGGCCCGGCTCTACCGGGCGGGGGACGCCACCTTGCTGCACCCCGCGCTGCTGCGCCCCGACCGGGAGGCGACCGTACGATGACCCCGGTCCACGAGCCGGTCCGCACCTTCGACGACGCGCTCGCCGCACTCGCGGCCGGCTTCCCGGCCGACGCCGACGCCGCGGCCGGGCACTACCGGTGCCTCGCCCACCTGCTGCGCCCCGACGCCGCGCCGCCCGGCCGCCGCGGCGAGGCCGCCGCCGCCTTCGCCCGGCTCACCCGCGCCTGGCGCTCCCGGTCCGCCGACCTGCCCGTCCTGAACTCCCCGCGCCGCGCCTACGTCCTCGGGCCCGCCCTGGCCACCGGCGACCTCGCGACCCTCCGCGGCGCCCACTACGAGCAGGACGGCGAGCACCGCGAAGCCGTACTCAAAATCCCGCTCCGGCCCCGCGACAACGACCTGATGGCCCACGAAGCCGCCGTCCTCACCCGGCTCGACACGGTCGGCGAACCGCGCCACCGCGCCTACGCCCCCATCCTGCTCGAAAGCTTCCGGGACCGCGCCGCCGACGGCGCCGAACGCGTGATCAACGCCCTGGAGCCGCTCACGGGCTTCCACACCCTCGCCGAAGTCGCCGCCGTCCACCCCGACGGACTCGACCCGCGCGACGCCGCCTGGATGTGGCGCCGTCTGCTGGCCGGCCTCGGCTGGGTCCACCGCGCCGGACTGGTGCACGGCGCGGTCCTGCCCGAACACGTCCTCATCCAGCCCCCGTCGCACGGCCTGGTCCTGGTCGACTGGTGCTACGCGACCGCGATCGGCACCCACCTGCCCGTCCTGGTCGACCGCCACCGGGACCGCTACCCGCAGGAGGCGCTGGAACGGTCACCGGCCACGCCGGCCACCGACATCCATCTCGCCTCCTCCTGCGTCCGGGAACTGATGGGCCATCAGACCCCGGCGCCGCTCCGGGCGTTCCTGCGCGGCTGCCTGCTGCCCGCGCCCGAGGCCCGGCCGAGGGACGCCTGGCTGCTCCTCGCCGAACTCGACGAGATCCTCGAACGGCTCTACGGGCCGCGTACCTTCCGCCCGTTCGGCATGCCGACCGCACCGACCGTCTGAACGCCTCCTCCGAACGACCTGCCCGAACGACCTGCCCGAACGACCCGCTCGAACGCACCGCCCGAACCCACCGGCCTTCAGGGGGAATCCACCATGGGAAGCGGAAACTGGTCCACCGATGTCTACGCCGCCGCCGCGCGCTACCGCGCCGCTTCCGGCACCGACGCCTTCGCCTACAGCGACCGCGTCACCACCTCGGCGCCGCGCAGCGACTGGCGCGCCCATCAGACCCTCGATCCCTTCGGCCTGACCACACGGGAGAGCCGCGACAGCGAGGAGCACCCCACCTCACTCGCCATCTCGGTGCTGTTCGACGTGACCGGCTCGATGGGCGGCGTACCGCGGACGCTGCAGACCAAACTCCCCGACCTGTTCGGGCTGCTGCTGCGCAAGGGCTACACCGAGCACCCGCAGATCCTGTTCGGCGCGGTCGGCGACGCCACCTGCGACCGGGTGCCGCTGCAACTCGGCCAGTTCGAGTCCGACAACCGGATGGACGACCACCTCGGCAACATCCTGCTGGAGGGCGGAGGCGGCGGCCAGATGACGGAGTCCTACGAACTCGCGCTCTACGCCATGGCCCGGCACACCGCCCTCGACTGCTACGAGAAGCGCGGCCGGCGCGGCTACCTCTTCCTCATCGGCGACGAGATGCCCTACGGCAAGGTCAAGGCCCGCGAGATACGGGCCGTCCTCGGCGAGAGCGTCTCCCAGGACATCCCCGTCCAGGACATCCTGGCCGAACTCCGGCGGACCTTCCACGTCTTCTACATCCTCCCGGCCGGCACCTCCTACGCCGGCAACCCCGAAGTCCTCAGCCTGTGGCGCGCGCTGCTCGGCCAGAACGTGATCGAACTCGACGACCTCGACGCGGTCTGCGAAACGATCGCCCTCACCGTCGGCCTGGGCGAAGAGGCGATCGACCTGGCCACCGGCCTCGCCGACCTGGCGGACATCGGCTCCCCAGCCGCTCCCAGCGTCGCCCGCGCTCTGCGCGCGTACGACCGCTGACCGCGCGGAACTCCGCCACCCGGCGCCCGGCGAAGGAGCACCTGTGCACACCCTGGTCGTGGACCTCGGCTTCGGCGACGCCGGTAAGGGCGCCACCGTGAGCCACCTCTGCGCCGCGGCCGACCGCGAGGTCACCGCCGTGGTCCGCTTCAACGGCGGCCCCCAGGCCGCCCACAACGTCGTCACCCCCGACGGCCGCCACCACACCTTCGCCCAGTTCGGCGCCGCCACCCTCCAGGGCGTCCCCACCCTGCTGTCCCGCTTCATGTCCGTCGACCCGCTCGCCCTCAGCGCGGAGGCCGAGCATCTGCGGAGCCTCGGCGTACCCGACCCGTACGCCCTGCTGAGCGTCGACCGCCGGGCCCGGCTCACCACCCCGTACCACGCCGCCGCCAACCGGCTGCGCGAGCGGGCCCGCGGCGCCGACCGGCACGGCTCCTGCGGCATGGGGGTCGGTGAGAGCGCCGCCTACGCCCTCGCCCACCCCGAGGACGCGCCCACCGCGGGCGACTGCGCCTCCCGGCCCCGGCTGCTGCGCCGGCTGACGCTGCTGCGGGACCGGCTGACCGACGAACTGGGACCGCTGGGCGCACCGCCCGTCGAAGCCTGCGCGGATGCCTACGCCGCCTTCGCGCGGACCGTCACCCTGACCGACGAGGCCGTGACGCGGCGCCTGACCCGGCAGGGCCCGCTGGTCTTCGAGGGAGCCCAGGGTGTGCTGCTCGACGAATGGCACGGCTTCCACCCGTACACCACCTGGTCGACCACCACCTTCGCCAACGCCGAGACGCTGCTCGCGGAGGCGGGCGCGCCCGACGGCGCACTGCGGCTCGGCGTCGTCCGCACCTACACCACCCGGCACGGCCCGGGTCCGCTCGTCACCGAGGACCCCGGACTCGGACCCCTGCTGCCGGAAGCCCACAACGGGCACGGCCGCTGGCAAGGAGCCTTCCGCACCGGCCACTTCGACGCGGTGGCGCACCGCTACGCGGTCGAGGTGTGCGGGGGAGTGGACGCCCTGGCCGTCACCCATCTCGACGCCCCCGGCCGCTGCCCGGAACTGCGGCTCTGCCGCGCCTACGCCATGGACGGACGGCTGGTGGAACGGCTCCCGGCGGGCCCGCCCGGCGACCTCGCGCGCCAGGCCGGACTCACCCGGCGGCTGTCCGAGGCGCGGCCCGCCCGTTGGGACACCCCCGGCCGCGACCCCCGGCAATGGACCGACGCCGTCTCCCGACTGCTCGGCGCTCCCGTGCTCATGGAGTCGTCCGGGCCCGCCCGCCAGCGGCTCAGGACGGCCGCGCACACCGGTCGGCCCGTCCCCGATCGGATAGGGTCCACCCCGTGCTGAAGGACTCCCACTGCTCCTCCTGCGGAACTCCGTTCCCGGCCGGCGCGGGCTGGCCGCGCACCTGCTCCACCTGCGGAACGGTCACCTACCGCAACCCGCTGCCGGTCGCCGTCGCCCTGCTGCCGGTGAGGGACGCGGCGGGGACCGCGCTGGTCGTCATCCGCCGCACCATCGAGCCCCGGCTCGGCCGACTCGCCCTGCCCGGCGGCTTCATCGACCACGGGGAGAGCTGGGAGCACGCCGTCGTCCGCGAGCTGGCCGAGGAGACCGGCATCCTCGCGCCGGCCGGCGACGTCTCCCTCGCCGAGGCCCTCACCGACGAACCCGGCGGCTATCTGCTGCTGTTCGGGCTGCTCCCGGAGCGCGAAGCGGCGGCGCTGCCGCCCTCCCGGCCCACCGACGAAACCGACGGTTATCAACTGCTTCGCGCGCCGGTCGAGTTGGGCTTCGAGTTGCACAGCCAGGCGGTACGCCGCTGGTTCGCCGGGGACTACGACGCGTCGCCGCGCACCCGCACCCGGTAACCGGGCGCACCGCCGCCGTCGCGCTCCACCACCACCTCGCCGTCCACCCACCGGGAGACGAAGCGCTCCATCCGGGGAGCGCCCCACCCTTCCGGATCCCCGCTGAACACCACGCCGCTGCCGGTACGGCCCTGCCGCGGCGCCCACGCCTCCAGCTCCACCGCACCGTCCGCCCCCGCGACCGGCAGCACCGACCCCGCCTTGGCCAGCACCGGTATCCGGCCCGGCGACGCGTCCAGCACCACCTGCCCCCGGCCGCCGTAGGCCGCCCCCGTCACCGTGTCGTACCACCGACCGCGCGGCAGCCGCACCGTGCGCGACACCACCCCCGGCTCCAGCACCGGTGCCACCAGCAGGGCGTCACCGAGCAGAAACGCGTCACCGCACTCCCGCAGCGCCCGGTCGCCCGGCGAGGACCACCACAGCGGCCGTACGTAGGGGGCGCCGGTGCCGCGCGCGATATGCGACAGCGTCTCCAGATACGGCAGCAGCCGCACCCGCTCGGCCAGTGCCGCACGGGCGTGCGCCAGCACCTCCTCACCGAACTCCCACGGCTCGCGCCGCCCGGCGCCGATCGCCGAATGGGTGCGGAAGAACGGCAGATACGCGCCCAGCTGGAACCACCGCAGATACAGCTCCGGCGACGGCGTACCGGTGAAGCCGCCCACATCCGGGCCCGAGTACGGCACTCCGCACAGGCCCAGCCCCAGCACCAGCGCCAGTGAGGCCCGCAGCCCCTCCCAGCCGGTGGCCACATCACCCGACCAGCTGCCCCCGTAGCGCTGCATGCCGGCCCAGCCGGAGCGGGAGAACAGGAACGGCCGCTGCTCGGGCTGCAGCCGGAGCAGCCCCTCGTAACCCGCCCTGGCCATCGTCAGCGCGTACACATTGTGCGCCTCGCGGTGGTCGCCGCCGCGGCCCTCCAGCGCGTGCCGGGCGGAGCGGGGCAGGGTCGCGTCCCCGAACGCCGCGAAGGACACCGGCTCGTTCATGTCGTGCCACACCCCGGCGAAGCCCTGCGCGAGGCGCTCCGCGTACAGACCGCCCCACCAGGCACGGGCCCGGGGATCAGTGAAGTCGGGGAAGACCGTCTCACCCGGCCACACCACTCCCCGCACCTGCCCGCCGTGCGCGTCGCGCACGAAGGCGTCGGCGGCCGTCCCCCCGTCGTAGGCGGCCAGGCCCGGCTCCGCCTTCACCGCCGGGTCGACGATCGACACCAGCCGCACCCCCTGCTCGGCCAGCTCCCTCGCCATGCCCGGCAGATCGGGGAAGTTCCGCCGGTCGACGGTGAACACGCGATTGCCGTCGAGATGGTCGATGTCCAGATGGAGCACCGACAGCGGCAGGCCGCGCTCCCGGTAGCCGGCCGCCACCCGCCGGACCTCCGCCTCGCTGCCGAAGCCCCACCGGGAGTGCTGGTGGCCGAGCGCCCAGCGCGGCGGCAGCGCGGGCCGCCCGGTCAGTGCCGTCCAGCCGGACAGTATCCGGGCGGGAGTCCCCGCGATCACCCAGTAGCGCAGTGGGCCGCCGGCCATCCGCAATTCGCAGCCGCCCGGCCGGTCATGGCCCGAGCCGGCGCCCTCCTGGCCGTCCCGCAGCGTCACCTGACCGTCCCAGGTGCTGTCGTGGAAGACCAGATGACAGCCGGCGTCGGCGACGACCAACTGGACGGGCATGGTGATGTACAGCGGGTCGTCGCCCGGGACGAAGGAGCCGCCCGGGTCGGTGTTCCACAGCCGGTAGCCGCCGGCCGGCAGCCGGGGACCGGCCGCCCGGCCGCCCAGCCCGTACACCCGCGCGTCGGCCGGGGTCTCGGAGCGCTGGACCCAGCGCGTCGCGCAGCCGTCCGCCTGGCCCGTCGGGTCCCACCAGCGCGGCGGCAGCTCCCGGCGCAGCAGCAGGCCGCCGGGCGTACGGATCTCCACGGCGCCCTGCCGGGAGACCAGCACGGTGACCCGCTCGGAGACCACCCGCCAGCCGTCCTTGTCCGGCTCCAGCACCGCGCGGGCGTCGGCCGCCGGACCGTCACCGGCCAGCGCGTAGGACGGCTCCGGGCCCGCGCCGTCCCAGCCGCAGAACACCGCGCCGCCGACCGCCACCCGTATCCGCAGAGTCGAGCGGCTGAAACGGACCGTGCCGCCGCCCGGCGCCGGATCGGCGTCCAGCGCGGCCCCCGGCACCCTGGCCCGCTCCGGACCGTGCCGGGGAAGATCACGTGTGTCGATCCGCTGCCGTCGCCAGGCCGAGCGGGCGGCCAGCCGGCCACTGGCGGAACCCGCCATCCGAACCGATCGCAGCAGGTCCCGAGCATCCATGCCCCAACCTTGACACCAAAACCGCCGTCGGCGCCGCCCGTTCAGCCAGCGTTCACCTCCAGGGGGCCGCCAGGATCATCGACGCGCGTCGCACCGCCGGCGCGCGGGCCCGCGGTGGCCTTCCGCCCGCCTTCCGCCGGCCGTTCTCCGGCCGTGGTCCGAGCCGGTCCCCGGCCGGCCGGGGACACGCAGGACCCGCCCTGGCGCGTACGACGATCACATGGCATCGTCCTGCCCAGCCCCCGCGGCAGGAGACCCCCGCCCGGGACCCAGCAGCCACGCAACGACGCGTACCGTCCGGGAGCCGCCTGATGAGCACCACGCCCGAGCCCGCCGCCACCCCGCGGCCGGCCGCCGAGCCGCAGCCGCTGTGGACGCCGGGCCCCGAGCGCGTCGCCCGCGCGCAGCTCACCCGCTTCCACCGCTGGGCGGCCGGCCGGCACGGCGGACCCGCCGCCCCGTCCGGGCGCCCCGGCGAGGACTACGCCGTGCTGCACTCCTGGTCGATCCGCGAACCCGAAGTCTTCTGGCAGGCGATCGGCGAGTGGTACGACGTCCGCTTCAGCGCGCCGTACGAGACCGTGCTCGCCGACAGTGCCATGCCCGGCGCCCGCTGGTTCCCCGGCGCCCGGCTCAACTACGCAGAACACGCCCTGCGTCCGGCCCTCGACCCGGCGCGGGCCGCGTCCCCCGCGCTGCTTCACCTGGATGAGCGGCAGCAGACCGGTACCGTCACCTGGGCCGAACTCGCGGCGCAGGTCGCGTCCTTGGCCGCCGTCCTCCGCGATCTCGGAGTCACCCCGGGCGACCGGGTCAGCGGCTATCTGCCCAACATCCCGCAGGCCGTCGTCGCGTTGCTCGCCACCGCGGCCGTCGGCGGCGTATGGACCTCCTGCGCCCCCGACTTCGGCGCCCGCAGCGTTCTGGACCGCTTCCAGCAGGTCGAACCGGTCGTACTGATCGCGGTGGACGGCTACCGCTACGGCGGCAAGACCCACGACCGCACCGGCGTCGTCGCCGAACTGCGCGCCGGGCTCCCGTCGTTGCGGGCCACCGTGCACATCCCGCTCCTGGACACCCCGGCCCCCGAAGGCGCCCTCGACTGGGCCGAACTGACCACCACCGACCGCGAACCCGCCTATGAGCAGGTGGAGTTCGACCATCCGCTGTGGGTCCTGTACTCCTCTGGCACCACCGGACTGCCCAAGGCCATCGTCCAGTCGCAGGGCGGCATCCTGCTGGAACACCTCAAGCAGACCGGACTCCACCTCGACCTGGGCCCCGGCGACCGCTTCTTCTGGTACACCTCCACCGGCTGGATGATGTGGAACTTCCTGGTCTCCGGGCTGCTGGCCGGCGCCACCCTGGTGCTCTACGACGGCAGTCCCGGCTTCCCCGACATCACCGCCCAGTGGCAGGTGGCCGAACAGACCGGCACCACCGTCTTCGGCACCTCCGCCGCCTATGTCGTGGCCTGCCGCAACGCCGACGTCCACCCCGGCCGCGACTTCGGCCTCGCCGCCGTCGGCTGCGTCGCCACCACCGGCTCCCCGCTGCCGCCCGACGGCTTCCGCTGGCTGCACGACGAGGTGAAGGAGGACCTGTGGATCGCCTCGGTCAGCGGCGGAACCGACGTCTGCAGCTGCTTCGCCGGAGGCGTGCCGACCCTGCCGGTCCACATCGGCGAACTCCAGGCCCCCTGCCTGGGCACCGACTTGCAGGCATGGGACGCGCAGGGCCGGCCCGTCGTCGACGAGGTCGGCGAACTCGTCGTCACCAACCCGATGCCCTCGATGCCGATCCGCTTCTGGAACGACCCCGGTGACGCCCGCTACCGCGAGAGCTACTTCGAGATGTTCCCCGGAGTCTGGCGGCACGGCGACTGGATCACCCTCACCTCGCGCGGCACCGTCGTCATCCACGGCCGCTCGGACTCCACCCTCAACCGGCAAGGCGTCAGGATGGGCTCCTCGGACATCTACGAGGTCGTCGAACGCCTCCCGGAGATCCGCGAATCGCTCGTCATCGGCATCGAACAGCCCGACGGCGGCTACTGGATGCCGCTGTTCGTCCGCCTCTCCGAGGGCGCGGAGCTGGACGAGCCGCTCCGGGACCGGATCCGCGCCGCCATCCGCACCCAGCTCTCACCGCGCCACGTACCGGACGAGATCATCGCCGCCCCCGGCGTCCCGCACACCCTCACCGGCAAGCGCATCGAGATCCCGGTCAAGCGGCTGCTGCAGGGCGTCCCGCTGGACAAGGCCGTCAACCCCGGTTCGGTGGACGACCTCACGGTGCTGCGCTTCTACGAGCGGCTCGCCGCGGAACGGGCCGGCGGCCGCTCGTAGAAGCCTTGCTCAGCTGCGTTCAGCCGGGCCGGCCGGGTGTCAGCCCTTGTACGGCGCGAAGATCTTGGAGAACTCGTACGGCGCCTGCGCGATGTTGGTGCACTTGTACAGCGCGCCGCTGCACGCGTTGGCGTCCCGGCCCTCCTCCCAGAACGACAGCATGCCCAGGTGCTTGCCCTGCGCGAAGGAGACGAGCTGGCGGGCGTCGGCCTGGTCGTAGATGTGCCCGTCGTCGTTCTGGCCGAGCATCGGGGTCACCCCGACCATCGCCCACACCTGGGCGTCGGACTTGCTCGGGTACAGTGACTTGAGCTGGCTGAAGACGCTGTTGGCCGCCTGGACGGCCGCGTCGCCGTAGTCGACGCTCTGGTAGTAGTCCATGGCCATCGCGTTGACCATGTCGAGGTTGACGCCGGCGTTCTTCGCCGAGGTGACGACGTTCAGCCCGTCCGAGGTCAGGCCGTTGGGCAGCACCGGGAGAGTGAGCGAGATCCGCAGGCTCGGGTGGGTCTGCTGGAGCCTGGCCAGCGCCTGGGAGCGCAGGGCGATGGAGGCGGGTTCGGCGACGGCCGAGCCTTCGATGTCGAAGTCGACATAGGTGAGGCTGTAGGCGTCGACCACCGCCGCGTACTCGGTGGAGAGCGCGTCCACCGAGGAGCAGGCCTGGGCCAGTTCGATACCGCTCGCACCGCCGAAGGAGACCTTCACATCTCCGCCGGCCGCCCTGATCGCGTCGATCTGGTCCTTGGCCCATGCCTGACGCGGGTCATAGGCGTTGAACCACGACGCCTTGCAGCCGGCCGAGGTGACGAAGCCGAGCGTGAAGCTCTTCACACCGCTGGCCTGGGACATCGCGGTCAGGCTGGGCGTCGGCCAGGCGCCCATGTCGACATACGGCGCGGTGCGGATCACGCCGGGCGTCGGATTGCCGCCGCCACCGGTGGAGGCGCTCGTGGTGCCGGAGACGGCCGCGCTGTACGCCGAGGTGTTGCCGGCCGCGTCCTTGGCCCGCACCTGGAACGCGTAGGAGGTGGAGGCGGCCAGACCGGTCGCGGTGTACGAGGTGCCGGTCACGGCGACGGGGGCCGCGCCGTTCCGGGAGACCTCGTAACCCGCCACCGAACCGGAGTTGTCGGTGGAGGCGTTCCAGTGCACGGTCAGTGCGGAACTCGTCGCCGAGCCCACGGTGACGCCGCCGGGCACCGACGGGGCGGTGGTGTCGCCGCCGCCACCGGTGCTGCCGCCCGCGTCGCAGGAGCCGCCGTTGAGCTTGCAGTTGGCCGGCGTGCCGGACCCGGAGTTGACCCAGCCGAAGACGGCGGAGGCGCCCGGTGCCAGCGAGCCGTTGTAGTCGCGGTTGGTGAAGGTGTAGTGCGTGCCGCTCTGGGTGAGGAGCGCGTCCCAGTAGCTGCCGACGCTGCTGCCGGCCGGCAGATCGAACTCGACCTTCCACGAACTGGTGGTGGCACCGCTGCCGTTCGCGATCGTGTACTGGGCCTGGTAGCCGCTGCCCCAGTCCGAGGTCTTGGCGAAGGTGGCACCGACCCCGCCGGCCGCCGAGGCCGGAGGAGCGAAGAACAGGACGAGTGTGCCGAAGAGCGCGAGGAGAAGAGTGAGGGTTCTTCGCATACCGGACTCCCATTTGGTCTGTACCAATGCCGCCCGGGATCTGGATACTTGACCTGCGGTACCGCCGTCAAGAGGCCCGCCACGCGCCTCTGACGCCGGGTCAGCCGCACGACGCCCTTCCGCTTCGGGCCGCTGCGGTCCATGAGCACGGCCGGGAGCCCCGGCCGCGAGCCCGTTGTCAGTGGGTCCGATTACGGTGAGTGAGCAGTGGGGAGCGGCGGGGCAGAGTGCCGCGCCGCCCGGACCAGAGGGGGACCCATGTCACACACCAGGAAGCAGGGCGCCAGGCGCGGGCGGGCGGAGGAGGGGCGGGGCAGCCGCGGCGGCGCGGCCGGTCGCCGGAAAGGCGTCGCGGGAGCGGGGCGGGAGGGAGGCCGATACGCGGGCCGGGTGCGGACTGCCGGGCGCGAGCGATACCGGCGCGCCCTGCGCCGGGAAGCCCCCGTCCTCATCGGACTGATCCTCGACGACCAGGACTTCGCCCGCATGACCGGCTATCGCAGCTTCCCGTTCGAGGACTACGACAGCTATCTGCGCCACCTGGACGGCCTGCTGCGCAGCCTGCACACCAAGGGCACCCATGTTGCCGTCACGCTCTTCGACCCCGAGGCATACGACCACTACTGCGACAGCACCCGCCGACCGCCGGACTCCCCGGCCACCCGCACCGGCTACGTCGCGGAGGTCGCCGCGGCCGGCCCGGCGATCCACTACACCCAGCAGCCGATGCCCCTGCTGCGCTCCCAACTCGCCCGTGAGGCCGACCGGCGGGCCACCTGGGAGCGCGCCACCGACGCCCTCATGGACGCCGGCCCCTGCCCCGACTGCGGCGACGACCTCGCGCACTGCGCCTTCGACCGCGCCTCGCACACACTGCTGCGGATCGTCGAAGCGGTGGGCCCCGGCGGCCACCACCTCGTCTGCAGCCTGCCCACGGACGAGGGGCCCCCGCTGCTGGCCGCCGTGCAGATCGACGCGGACCCGGACGGCGAACTGAACCTGTCCGAAGCCGACGCCCTGGTGGTCTGCACGATCATGGCCGCCGGCACGGTCTCCGCGCACTCCGGTGGCCTGGTCGTCCGCACCACGGACCCCGACGGCACCGAAACGGTGCGCGGCTGGTCGCTGCGCGAGGGCGAGCCGCATCCGCTGAGCGAGGCCGAGGTGTTCAGCGCCTATTGCACCGACCCGGCGACCGGGGAACCCGTACCGCCGGAGCACGGAGTGCTGTACCGGGCGGGGCTGCCGTTGCCGCCGCCGCTGCCGGGGGACTCGCCGGGGAGATAGCGGGTCTCGGGCCCGGACGGGCTGGGTCCGGCGGTTCGGGCGTCCGATGCGGCGCGGGTGTACGAGCCCGGCGGCTCACCCCCGCGCCTCAGCATGTCGGATCGCAGCCCCCGCCCCGCCGGCAGCCCCGGACATCCGCCCAGGCCGCCAGCCCTGGCCGGTTTCCGGGAAGCGGCTACTCGCCGGACAGCGCGGCCTGGGCGGCCTGGCGCGCCTCCTGAGCGCTGTCGGTCGCCCGCGCCGCGGCGGCCGCACGCTCGCACTGGGCCAGCGTGTGCTGGGCCAAGGTCGCGCGTACATAGGGGATCGACGCCGAACCCATCGACAGACTGGAGATGCCGAGACCGACCAGCACACAGGCCAGCAGCGGGTCCGCGGCGGCCTCGCCGCACACCCCGCAGCTCTTGCCCTCCGCCTTCGCGCCGTCCGCGGCGAAGGCCGCAAGGTCGAGCAGCGCCGGCTGCCACGGGTCCTGCCACCGGGAGACCGCACCGACCTGCCGGTCCGCCGCGAAGGTGTACTGGGCCAGGTCATTGGTGCCCAGCGACAGGAACTCCACCTCCTGCAGGACCGCCCGCGCCCGCAGCGCCGCCGCCGGGATCTCCACCATGACCCCGAACTTCGCCGACAGGCCCGCCTCCCGGCAGGCATCGGCGAACGCCTTGGCGTCCTGGCGGTCGGCCACCATCGGCGCCATCACCTCCAGACGCGCCGGCAGCCCCGAGGACGCCGCGGCCAGCGCCTTCAGCTGGGTCCGCAGGACCTCCGGGTGGTCCAGCAGCGTCCGCAGCCCGCGCACGCCGAGCGCCGGATTCGGCTCGGCCGCCGGTGTCAGGAAGTCCAGCGGCTTGTCGGCCCCCGCGTCCAGCACGCGGACGACGACCCTGCCCTCGGGAAAGGCCTCCAGCACCTGGCGGTAGGTCTCCGTCTGCTTCTCCTCGGAAGGAGCCTGCGCCGAGTCGTCCAGGAAGAGGAACTCGGTGCGGAACAGGCCCACACCCTCCGCACCCGCGGCCAGCGCCGCCGCCAGGTCCGCCGGACCGCCGATGTTCGCCAGCAGCGGCACCTGGTGCCCGTCCGATGTCGCGCCGGGCCCGGAAGTGGCGGTCAGCGCCGCCTCCCGCTCCGCCGCCGCCTGCGTCAGCGCGGTCCTCTTCGCCGCGCTCGGCTCCACGAACACCTCACCCGAGCTGCCGTCCACCGCGACGACCGTTCCCTCGGCGAGGTCGACCGCCCCCGGCAGCGCCACCACCGCCGGCACCCCCAGCGCTCGCGCCAGAATCGCACTGTGACTGGTCGGGCCGCCCTGCTCGGTCACGAATCCGAGGACCAGGGCCGGATCGAGCAGCGCCGTATCGGCCGGCGCCAGGTCACGGGCGATCAGCACATACGGTTCGTCGCTGTCCGGCACCCCCGGCATCGGCACACCCAGCAGCCGCGCCACGATGCGGTTGCGCACATCGTCCAGATCCGCGACGCGCCCGGCCAGATAGTCACCCGCCCCGGCCAGCAACTCCCGGTACGAGGCGAAGGCGTCGTAAACGGCTCGCTCAGCCGTGCCGCCCGCCGTGATCCGGCGCTCGACGTCGGATGCCAGCTCCGGGTCCTGCGCCATCAGCGCCTGCGCCTCCAGCACCGCCTGCGCCTCGCCGCCGGCCAGCTGGCCGCGCGCGGTCAGATCGGCTCCGACCGCGTCCATCGCCTGCCGGGCCCGCCCCTGTTCACGCGAAGCGTCCTCCGGACGGATCCGCTCGGCCGGCGGCTCCAGGACCGCGGTCCCCATATGCCGTACCTCGCCGATCGCCACACCGTGGCTGACCCCGACGCCCCGCAGCGTTGTCTCCATCTCACTACTTCCAGTTGAAGAGAGTGTCCCCTGCGACGACATCGCCGTTGTGCACAAGCTCGCTCAGTGCCTCCGCGGTCGCCTCCAGCGCGATCACCGGACACACCGGCGACTTGCCTGCCTCTTCGATCGAGGCGGGATTCCACCGCACGACCGCCTGGCCGCGGGACACACTGTCGCCCTTGCCGACGAGCAACTCGAAGCCTTCTCCATTGAGCTGAACCGTGTCGACACCCAGGTGCGTCAGAATGCCGCGCCCTTCGTCGTCCACGACCACGAAAGCGTGCGGGTGCAGCGACACGATGACGCCGTCCACCGGAGACAGCGCGTCGCTCGGCTCCCGCAGCGGGTCGATGGCGGTCCCCGGCCCCACCATCGCCCCCGAGAACACCGGATCGGGCACTGCGTCGAGTCCGATGACCCGACCGGCGAGGGGTGACGAGACGGTCGTCATGGGAAGCCTCCAAAGCGCGGAGCTCAAGGACGCCGTCACTGAATGTCACTGGACGGTGGGCTGCGGAAGCAGCCTAAATCATGTCAAGTACGGATACTGCGCTAACCGAACCGATCAACGGCGGCTTTTCCTGACCCCGCACTCTCCCATCCCGCCACCCTCCGCGACCGGGACCGGGTCCCGCCGGCATCGCGCCCGCGTCCGCCGGTGCTGATCCGGCGTCAACTCCCGCCGGGGTCCCGTCCGGATCCCCACCCGCCGATTTGCTCCACGCGAGGGAGTCCAGTACGTTGGCACAACCGCCTCGACGAGACCCGCGGAAACGCGTGT
>NZ_JBHSBB010000008.1:0-98851 GCF_042650325.1 Streptomyces polygonati
ACCCGCGGCGCACTGACCACCTTCTCCATCGCCAACGACGTCGCCAAATACTTCGCGATCATCCCCGCCATGTTCACCGTGGCCTTCCCGGGGCTGAACCAGCTCAATGTGATGAAGCTGCACAGCCCGACCTCGGCGATCTCCTCCGCGATCATCTTCAACGCGCTGATCATCATCGCGCTGATCCCGCTGGCGCTGCGCGGCGTGCGCTACCGCCCCGCCTCGGCGGCGCAGCTGCTCAACCGCAACATTTGGGTGTACGGACTCGGCGGTCTGGTACTGCCCTTCGCCGGCATCAAAGTCATCGACCTGATCATCCAGTTCATCCCGGGACTGAGCTGACGGAAGAGGAAGGCGACCCACCATGCTCAACGCCCTTCCGGCGATGGTCCGCACGCTGCTGGCCGCCCTGCGGATACTGGTGGTGCTCACGGTGATCACCGGCGTCGGCTATCCGCTCCTCGTCACGGGCATCGCGCAGGCCGCTTTCAGCCACAAGGCCAACGGTTCCGACGTCGAGCGGAACGGCCGGGTCGTCGGCTCCAGCCTGCTGGGCCAGAACTTCGACCTGCCGAAGAAAGACCCGGACAACGCCGACGAGGCGCCCCGGCCGGACCCGAGGTTCTTCCAGCCGCGCCCGTCGGCCGGATCGTACGACCCGCTCGCCTCCGGGGCCTCCAACCTCGGCCCGAACAACCCCGACCTGATCGCGTCGATCCGGCAGCGCCAGGCCGCGATCGCCGCCTTCGACGGGGTCAGCCCGAACAGCGTGCCGCCCGACGCGGTGACCGCCTCCGGCTCGGGGCTCGACCCCGACATCTCCCCGGCCTACGCCCACGAGCAGATCGCCCGGGTCGCCAGGGCCCGGGGCCTGCCCGCCGCGACCGTCCGCAGACTGGTGACCGAGAACACCCACGGCCGGGTGCTCGGCTTCCTCGGCCAGAAGCACGTCAATGTGCTGAAACTCAACCTGGCGCTGACCCGGGTCACGTGAGCGGACCCGCGTACCGGGCGAAGGGCCCGGTACGCGGTGGCGGCGGCTACGGGGTGACGCCGGTGGTCTCCTCGGCGGCGATCCGGACGGAGTCGGCCGCGCTGCGGGCCCGCGCGGCAGGGGACGCGGGCTGCCCGCAGAAGACGGGGTCGAGAGCCAGGCGCTCGGCGGTGAACACCGCGTTGTTGTTGGAGGCGTTGGCCGAGACCGTCAGCTGCCGGGAGCCGTCCTTCGTGGTGTACGAGTACGTCTGGTAGCCCTCGACGATGCCGTCGTGGCCGTACACCTGGGTGCCGCAGGACAGGGTGTACTGGCGCATGCCGAGTCCGTAGGCGGACGTGGAGTCGACCGGCTGGACGGCTTCCATCTCCGCGAGCTGCGCCGGGGGCAGCAGCCGGCCGGCGGTCAGGCCCCGCCAGTAGGCGTTGAGGTCGGCGGTGCTGGAGATGGCCGCGCCGGCCGTCCAGATCCAGGAACCGGTCTGGGCGGTCGCGTCGGACAGCGGCTTGGAGCGGTCGTCCTCGGTGAGGTAGCCGACGGCGTGCGGGCCGCCGATTCCGGTCTTGGGCACGATGAAGCGGGTGTGGGTCAGGCCGAGCGGGGCCAGCACGCGCTCCTGGAGCACCTGCTGGTACGGCTTGCCGGTGAGGTGCTCGACCAGGATGCCGAGCACGACGAAGTTGGTGTTGGAGTAGCCGTACTGGCTGCCCGGGGTGAACTGCGAGCCGTGCGAGAGGGCGTCGGCCACCAGGTCGGCCGGGTCGTAGGTGGCGTACCGGAACTGCTGGTAGCCCGTGACGGTGTCGCCCACCAGGATGCCGGGGAGGTCGTTGGTGTAGTCGTACAGGCCGCTGGTGTGGTTGAGCAGTTCCCGCACGGTGATCGGCGAGTCGGCCGGGAGCACACCGGTGGGGAGGTAGCCGGCGGCCGGGGCGTCGAGGGTGAGCTGGTGGCGCGCCTCCAGCTGGAGGACCAGGACGGCGGTGAGGTTCTTGGTGATGCTGCCGACCCGGAACTGCCCCCGCTGGTCGACCGGGGTGCCGGCCGCCAGATCGCCGGTACCGACGCCGACCGATCCGCCATGGCCGGCGCGGTCGCTCACCAGGGCGAAGGCGCCCGGCGATCCGGCCGTCAGCACGCCGTTCAGCGCTTGCCGCAGCCCGGGCAGGTCGGGCGCCGGCGCGGTGGCGGCCGGGGCCGCGCTCGCGGTACCCGCCGTCAGGGCGGCGGAGGCGAGGGCGACCAGCGCGGCCGTCACGGCCAGGGCGCGGGAGTTGATGCTGCTACGACGCGAACGCACGGTGGGACTCCAGTTCTGTCTTGCCGCGGGTGCGCCGGTTGTGACAGCACCCGCGGCTAACGACTTCGCCGGGTCCCCCGTGGTTCCGTCAAGATCCCATCCGGGCGCGGGAGTTACTTCGACGCGACCCGCACCACGGACTTGCCCGCCCGCGGGGAGGTCTGCTCGGCGATCATCCGCGGCACGTCCTGGAAGTCGTACACCGCGCCCACCGGGGTGGTGATCGCTCCCTGGCCCGCCAGTTCGGCCAGCCGGGCCCACACCGCGGCCTCCGCCTCCGGCCCGCCGGGGATCGCGAGCACACCCACCGCCGTGTAGTTGCGCAGCAGCAGGTCCATCGCGTCGAGCGCGAGCGGAGCGCCGCTCGCGAGTCCGACCAGGGCGATCCGCCCGTTGCGGGCGATGCTCCTGACCGCGGTGGCCGCCGTGTCGCCGCCCACCGGGTCGTAGACGAGGTCGACGCCGCGGCCGCCGGTGATCTCGGCGATCCGCGCGGTCAGGTCCTCGGTGCGGTGGTTCAGCACGTGGTCGGCGCCGTACCGGGTGCACAGCTCCAGCTTCTGCGGGCTTCCCGCGACCGCGATCACCGTCGCGCCCAGGGCCTTGCCGAGCTGGAGGGCGGTGGCGCCGCTGCTGCCCGCGGCGCCCAAGACCAGCAGCGTCTGCCCGGCCTCGACCGGGGCGCGCTCGACGAGGCCCGCGTACGCGGTACGGAAGCCGATCGGGAAGCCGCCCGCCTGCTCGTCCGTCATACCGGCCGGGATGCGGATGGCCGAGCCTTCGCGCAGGTAGGCGTACTCGGCGTACCCGCCCCAGCCCTCCAGGAAGTCGGTGATCCCGGTGATCTGCTCGCCGACCGTGAACCGCGAGCCCGGCGGCACGGCGACGACCTCTCCCGCGGCCTCCTCGCCGAGACCGAAGGGCGGGTCACCGAGCAGCGGGAACTGACCGGCGGTCATCATCACGTCCGGGTAGCCGGCGCCGGCGGTCCGCACCCGGATCAGCACCTGACCGGGCGACGGCTCGGCCCAGGTCATCTCCTGGAGCTCGATCACCTCCGCCGGGTCGCCGAATCCCACCAGGCGCCACGCACGACCAGAAAACATCTCGTCCCTCTTCAGCTCACTCGCCTCAGTCCTCGAACACGGCGCGCCGCACACGTCGGCGCCGCCGCTGCCGACGCTACGGTCGAGCGGTGGGCGAGGCCATGATCAGGCGTCTACGGAACTTGCGCCATCGTCTGCGGCCTCCGCGGGGTCCGGGGCGGGTGCGGCAGGAAGGTCCCGGGGAGCGGCGCCGACCCCGGCGGCGGCGCGGCCGACAGCGGGTCGGCCCGGTAGCGGCCGGGGGACACCCCGGTGATCCGCTTGAAGGCGGCGCTGAAGGCGGCCTCCGAGGAATACCCCCACTCGGCGGCGACCGACGCGACCGTACGGTCGCCGCCGAGCAGCTCCCGGGCCGCGGTGTGGATCCGCCACCGCTGGAGGTAGTCCAGCGGCGGCAGGCCCACCAGCTGCTTGAACCGCGCCGCGAAGGCGGCCCGGGACATCCCGACCGCCTCGCCCAGCGCCGCGACCGTCCAGCGCCCGGCCGGCTCCTGGTGCATCAGCAGCAGCGCGGCGCCGATCTGCTCGTCGCTCAGCGCGCCCAGCCAGCCGCGCAGCGGCACACCGCCCGGCTGCTGCTCCACCACCGCCCGCATCGCCTGGATGAACAGCATCTCGGTGAGCCGCCCGACCATCACCGGCATGCCCAGCCGGCTCGCGCCCACCTCGTCCAGGCACAGCCGCAGCAGCGGCTGGATGGCCCGGGCCGGACCGGTGCCGGCCCGGATCGCGGTGAGCGCGGGCAGCCCTTCCAGCAGCCGGGCGACGGTGGCGTCGAGGAAGTGGACACTGCCGCCGATGATCAGGGTGCGCTCCGCGCCGTCCGCTCCGGGGCCGTCGGGGAGCCGGACGATCCGGGTCGGGGACGCCATGAACACCGCTTCGCCCTCGATCAGCGGCGAGCCCGGTTCGTCGGAGATCTCGATCGTGTCGTGGGTGGCCAGCAGGAAGCAGTCGCCCGTCGCCAGTCGCAGCGGGGGACCGCCGTTCGCGCCGATGCAGCACGAGCCGCTGAGCACCACGCCGATCTTGACGTGCTCGTGCACGCCGAGGCGCAGTCCCCAGTGGCCCGAGGCGTCGAGCCCGGACAAGGACCCGGTGCGGATGTTCAGCGACGCGAAGACGTCCGACAGCGGGTCGAGCACTGGTTCCATGCCTGTGAACGGTAATCGCGTCGTGTGAGCGAGGCGAACGGCGCCGGGTCGGCCCGCCCGCCCGGTCCAGGGGAAGCGCCGGCCCGGGAATCCCGGGGAATCCGGAACTGCCCTGTTGCCAGCCGACGTTCAGCGGTGGAAGAGTTCGCGGTCGCGGTTTATGAGAGCGCACTTTCATATAGGAGCAACGATGGAGATCGGTCTGCACATCTCGGACTTCACCTATCCGAGCGGACCCGGCGGCCTCGCCGACGACCTCATACGGGTCGCGGTGGCCGCCGAGGACGCCGGATTCGCCCGGGTCAGCGTCATGGACCATGTCTGGCAGATCGGCGTGGTGGGCCCGCCGGAGCACGAGATGCTGGAGGCCTACACCACGCTCGGCTACCTCGCCGCCCGCACCTCGCGCGTCCAGCTGCTGGCCTGGGTCACCGCGGTCAGCTACCGGCAGCCGGGCATGCTCGCCAAGCTGGTGAGCACCCTGGACGTGCTGTCCAAGGGCCGTGCCTGGCTCGGCATCGGGGCGGCCTGGAACGGCGAGGAGGCCGAAGGGCTGGGACTGCCCTTCCCGAGCACCGCCGAGCGGTTCGAACGGCTGGAGGAGACCCTGCAGATCTGTCTGCGGATGTGGAGCGAGGACGAGAGCCCGTACGAGGGCCGGCACTACCGGCTGGCGCGCACGCTGAACGTTCCGCAGCCGATCCGGCGCCCGCCGATACTCATCGGCGGCGGCGGGGAGAAGAAGACCCTGCGCCTGGTCGCCCGCTACGCGCAGGCGTGCAATCTCTTTGTCAGCCCGGAGCTGGAGCACAAGCTCGACGTCCTGCGCGCCCACTGCGAGGCCGAGGGCCGCGACTACGACGACATAGAGAAGACGGTCATGCTCCCCCTCGACCCAGGTGAGAAGGGGGAGAAGATCGACGAGCTGCTGGAGCGGCTGCGCTCGCTGGCCGCGCTCGGCTTCACCGAGGCGCACGGATCGGTGCCGAAGGTCTGGGACACCGAGCGGCTCGCACTGATCGGCAGGGAGATCGTGCCGGTGGCCGCCGGGTTCTGACCAGCGGTCCGGGTCCGCCGCCGCGGCCGGGTCCGACCCGCCGGCCGGCCGCGGCGGCCCCTCCCTTCCGGTCTCGCCTTCCCCGGTCCGCAGACCGGGGAGTGGTCAGCGCGTCGGCGCCGGACGCAGCTCGGCGACGACTTCCTCGTCGGTGATCTGCGGGAAGTCGTCGTACCAGAGCCCTACGGCCTGGAAGAGTTCGGGCCGCATCAGGCAGACAATCGTGTCCGCCTCCTCGCTCAGCGCGGCGAGGGACTGCGGCGCGCCGACGGGTACGGCGAGCACCAGCCGGGCCGGGCGCTCCCGGCGGAGGTTGCGCAGCGCGGCCCGGGCGGTGGCGCCGGTCGCCAGGCCGTCGTCCACCAGCACGACGGAGCGGCCCTCGGTCTTCGGCGCCGGCCGGCCGGCGCGGTAGCTGTCCTCGCGGCGGTGGAGTTCGGCCCGTTCACGCGCCACCTGCGGGCCGAGCCGTTCCTCGGACACGCCGAGCGCGGTGAGAGCCCGCGCGTCGTAGACGGGTTCGTCCTCCCCGGCGATGGCGCCGACGCCGTACTCCGGGCGGCCGGGAAGGGCGATCTTGCGGGCGACCACGATGTCGAGCGGGGCGCGCAGCGCCCGCGCCACTTCCAGTGCCACCGGGACCCCGCCGCGGGGCAGCGCCAGCACGAGCGGGTCGGGCAGTCCGCCGGCCCGCTGCATGGCGGCCAGCGGCTCGGAGAGTTCGCGCCCCGCGGTGACGCGGTCGGCGAAACGCATAGGGCGACTCCTTTCGCCGGACTACGTCCCAGTTTAATCGAACGTGCGCACGGGCTGGAGGTGCGTCAGCACCCCCGGACGCGGGGAGACCGTGCCGGGGTGCGGCGGGCGCGAGATCGGGCCTCACCCGTGTCCGTACCGCTTGCGACCCGGAGCGGATCATGAGGCGATCGGTAGGCGACATGGTCGACAGGGAGGAGCCCGCCATGGCCACCGCTCCGCTCCACGGTCCCGTCCCGCCCGGCCTCGGGCCCGAGCCCGAGCCCGGTCCCGACCCGCTGCCCGGCCCTGAGCCCGGCCCCTCGCCGCCGGCCGAACCCGACCCGGTCCCGCCCGGGCCGCCCGTGCCGCCGGGGCCCGTCCCGGACCCGCCGCCCCCTCCGCCGCCGGGCCCCGAGCCCTTCCCGGAGCCGGGGCCGCTGCCGGAGCCGGCGTCGTAGCCCGGCGCGGGCGGCGCCGTCCTCAGTCGAGGTGGAACACCTCCTCGGCCGGCGCCCACCACTCCCCGTCGGCCGCGCTCGCCAGCGGCTGCTGGCAGGGGTCGGTCAGGCGCCACCACTCCCGGCTGGCCGGGTCGGCGGCGATGGCCGCGGTGTCGGCGGCGTAGTCGTCCCCGCTGTACTCCAGACAGCTGAACAGCAGCCCGTCCCGCAGGAAGATCGAGTAGTTGCCGATGTGCGCGCGCCGGAGCGCCTCCAGTACGTCGGGCGGCACGGCGGCGTGCAGCCGGCGGTACTCCTGCTCGCGTTCCGGCCGGAGCCGGACCACGGCGGCGAAACGGCGCACCGTACTCATCGGATCGTGTCCATCGTGGTGCTCCATCGGCTCGTGATCTGCTCGTCGGGTCCTGGCCGCGGCCGACCGATCATATTCATCCATGGTTGACGGTGGTCGGCGGGCCGGAAGGACCATAGACATCCGATGCCTTCGTGCGCAATGAATCGGCGCTGATGTGCCCGGTATGAGCGGGAATGAAGCGGTCTGACAAGTGTTCTTGGCGGATGTTCATCCGAGGTCTTCCGTTTGCTTAACGCCGATGTCATAGTGACCGCGCAAATGAATGTGATTCATCGAGTCCAGGAGGTCATGTTCCGGTGCCAGGTCAACGCAAGCCCCCGACCGGAGACGGTGACGGGGGGGCCGGGCGCTACCGGCCGGGTTACGAGCTGGTCGCCGAACAGCTGCTCGGCTACATCGCCGAGCAGGGGCTGCGGCCCGGCGACCGGCTGCCGACCGAGGCGGGTCTGGCCGAGGTGCTCGGCGCCACCCGCAATGTGACCCGGGAGGCGGTGAAGGTGCTGGCCGCGATCGGGCGGCTGAGCGTCCGCCGCGGGGCCGGCATCTTCGTCGCCGAGTCACCCGGCGGGCTCGCCGACGACCAGCTCGCGCACTTCCAGCCGACCAGCATGGAGCACGTCCTGATGCTCCTGGACTACCGCACGGTGATCGAGTCGGAGACCGCCCGGCGGGCGGCCACCCAGGCCACTCCGATCGAGGTCCGCGCCGTACGGGAGAGCGCGGACGGCTCGCTGGAGGCCGGTCGCGCGGCCGACGCCGACGCGTTCGCGACCGCGGACGCGCTGTTCCACGACGCGGTGGGAGTCGCCGCGCACAACGTCTTCCTGCGATCGAGCGTCGGCAACGTCAGGCGTTTAGCCGCACAGTCGGACGTGCTGCTCTTCCACGGCGACGCCCCCGGCTCCCTGGAGGTGGCCGGCCGCCAGCACGTGGCCATCGCCGAGGCGGTCGCCGCCGGGGACCCGGATCGCGCCGCCGGGCTGATGGCCGAACACATCGCCACCACCCGGCAGCAGTTCGAGCGCAAGATCCGCGACCGCCTGTTCAACATCACCGACCGGACCGCCGGGCCGCCCGCGACGCGGCCCCCGGCGCAGCAGCCGGCGGCGACCGCACAGACATCCCCGCCGGAGACGTCCGCCTCCTGACCGGCGCCGCCCCGGCGGGGACCACGGGGAAATGAGCCGTCCATTGCCAGGGCGGTCCGGCTGAGCCGGGCCGCCCGTCCACCCTCCCATAAGGCGATTGGATTTCCGTGTCGATACCCTCAGCTCGTCGTCGCACTCCAGTGCGAAGAAGCGTGCTGGCCGTGCTCGCACTGGCCGCCGCCGCGCTGCCGTTCAGCGCCGCCCGGGCCGAAGCGGCACCGGCGACCCCGCCGGCCGCCCTGAGCGTCTATGTGTCACCGCAGTCCGGCAGCGACACCGCCGCGGGCAGCGCCGCGCACCCCTTCAAGACCCTGCAGCACGCCCGGGACTACGTCCGGACCGTCAACCACGGCGACCGGGACATCCATGTCGAGCTGCTGTCCGGCACCTACCAGCTGGCCGGCACCTTCACCCTGACCGGCCAGGACTCGGGCCGCGACGGCCACCGGGTGGTGTACGAGGCCGCGCCCGGCGCGCATCCGGTGATCAGCGGCGGCAGCCAGGTCACCGGCTGGACCCTCGCCGACCCGGCGCACAACGTCTACAAGGCGCATGTCGGCTCCATCGACACCCGGCAGCTCTATGTCAACGGCGAGCTGGAGACGCGGGCCCGCGGCGCGGACAATCCGCCCGGCTTCACCAAGACCGCGACCGGCTACACCTTCACCGACACCAGCCTGGACGCCTACCAGCGCCCATCGGACCTCGAAGTCGTCAGCCGCTGGGGCTGGATGATGTACCGCTGCCCGGTGCAGTCGATCTCCGGCAGCACGATGACGATGCGGCAGCCGTGCTTCCACAACGCCAACCTCCACCAGGGCCAGGAGATCCAGAACCCGACCTGGCTGGAGAACGCCCGCGAACTGCTGGACTCCCCGGGCGAGTGGTATCTCGACAAGGGCCGCGGCGACCTCTACTACATGCCGAAGGCCGGCCAGGATCTGCGCACCGCCACCGTGACCGTGCCCCGGGTCCAGGACCTGGTGGACCTCAACGGCACCCTCGCCGATCCGGTCGCCGACGTCTCCTTCCAGGGCATCACCTTCTCCTACTCCACCTGGCTCGCGCCCAGTTCCGCCGACGGCGTGGTCGAGGGCCAGGCCGGCTTCCGCATCGTCGGCGGGAACAACCCCGACTTCGACTCCACCCGGCTGAACTGGGTCAAGACCCCCGGCGCTGTCAACGTCGGCTACGGGCGGGGAATCGCCTTCCAGGACAACACCTTCACCCACCTCGGCGCGGTCGGCCTGAATCTGAACACCGGCACCCAGGGCACCGTGATCAAGGGCAACGTCTTCAAGGAGATCGCCGCCACCGGCATCCAGATCGGCGGTGTCGAGGTCATCGACGCGCACCCCGACGACCCCCGGTCGATCACCAAGGACAACACGGTGACCGACAACGTCGTCACCGATGTGGCCGACCAGTACAACGGCTCGCTGGGCATCCTGGCCGGCTACACCGACCACACGGTGATCACCCACAACAAGGTCTACGACCTGCCCTACAGCGGCATCTCCGTCGGCTGGGGCTGGGGACTGACCGACCAGGGCGGTGACACCAACTACCCGGGCAACTCCGGCGTCCCGATCTGGGACACGCCCACCACCAGCCGCGACAACGTGGTGAGCGACAACGAGATCAGCGACATCATGAAGCACCAGGCCGACGGCGGCGCGATCTACACGCTCAGCGCCAACCCCGGCGGCATGGTCTCCGGCAACTACATCAGGTCCGTCCCCTCACAGGCCTACGGCGCCATCTACCAGGACGAGGGCAGCCGTTACTGGCACACCACCCAGAACGCGCTGTGCGACGTGTCCTACCAGTGGCTGCTGCTCAACCACGGCATGGACATCACCGCCGACGACAACTTCACCACCCAGCCCGCCTACAGCGCGCAGTTCAACAGCACCGGCGACAGCGTCACCGGCAATACGACGGTGGCCGGCTGCGCCCAGCTGCCCGCGTCCATCGTGGACGACGCCGGACTCGAACCCGCCTACCGGCACCTGGACCCCGACCCGGCGAGCACCGACCAGCAGGCCCCGACCGCTCCCGGACAGCCGACCGCCGTGGCCGACTTCCCGACCGTCGCCGACCTCAGCTGGCCGGCCGCGACCGACGGCACGGGAGTCACCGGCTACGCGGTCCGCCGCGACGGCGTGCTCGTCAGCGCCTCCACCGGCACCTCCGTCCGGATCCCCGGTCTGACCGCCGGGGCGACCTACCGGTTCACCGTCACCGCCCGGGACGCGGCCGGCAACGAGTCGCAGCCCAGCCGGCCGGTCACCGTGACCATGCCGGGCGGCACCGACCTGGCGCTGGGCAAGCCGGTCACGGTGTCCTCGTACTCCGACCCCAACACGCCCGGTCTGGCGGTGGACGGTGATCTGTCGACCCGCTGGGCGCAGGGTCTCGGGCTGCCCGACCCGTCCTGGATCCAGGTCGACCTCGGCGCGCAGTACGACGTGAGCGGCGCGATCACCACCTTCGAGAAGGCAAGCGGCTACCGCTACCGCATCGACGTCTCGCCGGACGAGGCGCACTGGACCACCCTGGACGACCACACCGGGGCCGACACCACCGAGGCGACCAGCTACTCGCCCGCCACCGGCCCGACCACCGGCCGCTATCTGCGGCTGACCGTCACCGGCTCCAGCTTCAACGGCGGCAGCGTCTACGAACTCCAGGTCTACGGAACAGCGCTGCCCCCCAGCACCGACCACACCGCGCCGGCCGCCCCCGGGCAGCCCACCGCGACCCCGCTGCTGCCCGGCGCGCTCGACCTCAGCTGGCCGGCCGCCACCGACGACACCGGCGTGACCAGCTACGCCGTCCTCCAGGACGGCAACCGCGTCGCGGTCACCGACCGGACGCAGCTGCGGATCACCGGGCTGACCCCCGGCTCCCCGTACTCCTTCACCGTGGTGGCCCGCGACGCGGCGCTCAACGCCTCGCCGGCCTCCCCCGCCGCCACCCTCACCATGCCCGCCGACCACGACCTGGCGCTGGGCAAGCCGGTCACGGTGTCCTCGTACTCCGATCCGAACACGCCCGGTCTGGCGGTGGACGGTGATCTGTCGACCCGCTGGGCGCAGGGTCTCGGGCTGCCCGACCCGTCCTGGATCCAGGTCGACCTGGGCGCTGTCACCCAGGTCTCCAGTGTGGTCACCACCTTCGAGAAGCCCAGCGGCTACACCTACCGGCTGGAGTACTCGGCCGACGGCGCCACCTGGTCCACCCTCGACGACCACACCGCCCAGTCCACCGCCGCCGCCGCGAACTACTCCATCCCGCCGGCCCCCGTCCCGGCCCGCTATCTGCGGCTGACCGTCACCGGCTCCAGCTTCAACGGCGGCAGCGTCTACGAACTCCAGGCGTACGGCGGCTTCTGACCCCCTATCCCCGCCCCCGACCCGCCCCCAACCCGCTGCCGACCCCCGCCGCCGCGGCAGCGGCTCACAGAAACAGAAAGCAAGGATGAAGATCACTCATGTCGAAGTCCACCGGATCGACGTTCCGCCGGCCGATCCGCCCTTCCGCTGGCGGGAGGGGCTGAGCGGCAGCGCTCCGGCGGGCGACGGCGCGGTCCTGCGGATCGGCACCGACGAAGGCGCCGAGGGGGTGGCGCTGTTCGCCCGGCCGGGAGCGGCCGCCACCCTGCGGGACCTGGTGGACCGGGTCTTCCGCGAGGAACTCGTCGGCCAGGACCCCTTCCGGCGCGAATGGATCTGGCACCGGGTGTGGGAGCTGGACCGCATCCACGAACTCCCGCTGCCCACCCTCGGCCTCATCGACACCGCGCTGTGGGACCTGGCCGGACGGGTCGGCGACCAGCCGGTCTGGCAACTGCTCGGCGGCTTCCGCGACTCCATCCCCGCCTACGCCTCCACCTCCACCTTCGCCAGCACCGAGGAGTTCCTGCACGTCGCCGACCAGTGCCTCGAACTCGGCTACCGCGGCATCAAACTCCACGCCTGGGGCGACGCCCGGCGCGACGCCGCCCTGTGCCGGGCGCTGCGCGAGCACGTCGGCCCCGACATACCGCTGATGTACGACGGCTCGGCCGGCTTCGACCTGCCGGACGCGATCCACCTCGGCAAGGCCCTCGCCGAGGCGGACTACCTCTGGTACGAGGAGCCGATGCGCGAGTTCAGCGTGACGGCCTACCGCCGGCTCGCCGAGCACGTCGCCGTACCGCTGCTGGTCGCCGAGACCTCGGACGGCGCCCATATGAACTCCGCCGACTTCATCCAGGCCGGCGCCGCGACCTTCGGCGTACGCACCGGCACCACGCTGCGCGGCGGGATCACCGGCGCGATGCGCACCGCCCACCTGGCCGACGCCTTCCGGCTGCGCGCCGAGGTGCACGGCTCGGACATCCCCAACCACCACCTGTGCATGGCCATTTCCAACACCACCTACTACGAGTCGCTGGTCACCGCCACGACGGTGGTGCGCGAGCGCCATGTGGACGACCAGGGACTCGTGCACGCCCCCACCGGACCGGGCATCGCCCTCCCGCTCGACTACGGCTACGGACCCGAACTCCAGCGCTTCGTCGAACAGCCCCGCTGAACGTGAGACGAACGTGAGAAGCGAAGAACAGAAAGGCAAGACGATGAGGTCTTCCGGATCTCCGAGAACCGGCCTGCGCCGCACCGCCGTCCAGGCCGGCGCCGCCCTGCTGGCGCTGGCCGCGGCGACCGTGCTGGCCGGCTGCGCCAGTGCCGACCCCGGCAAGGACACCGCCTCCCCGGCGGGTGGGACCGCCTTCAAGCCGGTCACCCAGAAGGAGGGCTCCCCGATCACGGTCTGGGCGGACTCCACCCGGCTGCCGGCCGTGCAGGCGTACCAGAAGTCGCACCCGGACGTGAAGATGAAGATCGTCACATACGACGGCGGCGCCGACGGGTCGACCTATCTGCAGACGAAGGTGCGGCTGTTCGACCGTACCGGCAACGGCTGGCCCGACGTCGTCTTCGGCACCCCGACCGATGTCACCTGGGCATCGGCGGCCACCAAGCCGGGCGCGGTGCCGTTCGCCGCGCCCCTCGACCAGGGCCTGGTGCCGCAGAGCACCCTGGACGGCTTCGCCAAGGGCTCGCTGACGCCCTGCCAGTTCGACGGGCACACCTACTGCCTGCGCAACGACATAGCCCAGGTCGTGCTCTGGTACAACAAGGCGCTGATGGACCAGTGGGGCTACCAGGTCCCGACCACCTGGGCGCAGTACGAGGCGCTCGGCGAGAAGGTGGCCAAGGAGCACCCCGGCTACCTGGTCGGCTCGGTGGGCGACACCAACTCCCAGGAGTCCTACCTGTGGTCCAGCCAGTGCCCGGCGTTCAGCCTGGTGAAGGCGGACACCCTGCGGGTGGCGCTGCAGGACCCGAAGTGCACCCGGATGACGACGCTGCTCGACAAGCTGATCGCGGCCAAGGCGGTCAGCACCCAGGGCTTCTTCAGCCAGGGCTTCGCCAAGAGCAGCGGGTCCAAGGTGCTGATGGCCTACGGCCCCTCCTGGTACGGCCAGTACCTGTTCAAGGCCGCGTTCAACACCCCGGCCAAGCAGATGGCCGCCGCCGCGCCGCTGACCTGGCCCGGTGAGACCACCGCCTCGACCGGGAACGTCGGCGGCGGCGTCTGGATGGTCTCCGCGCACAGCGCCGACCTGAAGGCGTCCACCGACCTGGTCAGCTGGCTGACCACCTCGAACGACAACCAGGCGTCGGCGCCCACCTACCCCGCCTACACCCCGGCCGCCACCGCGTGGCTGGCCAACCCCGCCAACCGCGACTACTTCGCCACCGACGTCAGCGGCCCCTTCCAGCAGGCGGCCGGCGAGGTGTGGACCGGCTGGTCGAACACCAAGTTCTCCGACGCCACCGCCTGGTCCAGCGTCGTGCTGCCCGCACTGACCGCGGGCAAGACCCTCACCCAGACCCTGCCCGCCTGGCAGAGCGCGATCAGCGACGAGGCCAAGGCCGACGGATACCAGGTGACCAACAAGTGACCCTGCTGGCCACCCCGCGCGTCACCGTCCCCGCCCCCCGCCGCCGCACCGCGCGGCGGCGGGGGGCGGGCGGGGCCGCCGGCTACCTGTTCGCGGCCGGCTACACCCTGCTGCTGCTCGCCTTCGGCGTCTTTCCCACCTGCTACGCCTTCTACCTGGCCTTCACCAACGAGGCGGGCAGCTTCACCGGGCTCAACCAGTTCACCAAGGTCGCCCGCGACTACCGCTTCGGACCGGCCTTCGCCCATGTCGCGATCTACCTGGTGATGTGGCTGGTGGTCCTCGTCGTCCTGACCGTGCTGGTGGCGGTCGTGCTGCGCAGCCGGGTGTCGGCGGGCGTCTCGGCGCTGCTGCGGTTCCTCTACTACATCCCCGGCGCGCTGGCCGGGGTCGCCTCCGTGCTGGTCTGGCTCTTCATGCTCGACCCGGACGTCAGCCCGGTCTCCTGGCTGCTCACCTCACTCGGGCTCGACAGCTTCGCCGCGGTGCTGGCCCCGGGAAACCTGCCGGTGATCTTCCTGCTGATCGCCTTCTGGACCGGCGCCGGCGGATGGATGGTGGTGATGTACGGGGCGCTGAACAACATTCCCGACGAAGTGCTCGAAGCGGCCCGGATGGACGGCGCGGGGCCCTGGCGGACCGCCTGGCACATCCAGATCCCGATGATCCGGCAGTGGATCGCCTATATGACCATCCTGGCCTTCGCGGGCGGCACCCAGCTCTTCATCGAGCCGCAACTGCTGCAGACCGCCAGCCTCGGCCGGGTCAGTCCCGCCTGGTCGCCCAATCAGCTCGCCTACGTCTACGCCTTCCAGCAGGGCGACTTCAACGGAGCCGCCGCGATCTCCGTCTTCCTGCTCGCCTTCGGCCTGCTGTGCGCCGGCCTGCTGGTGTCCCGCTCGAACATGTTCACGTTGGATGAGAAATGACTCGAAGCACCGCGCTCTCCCGCGCGCCGGGCCGGCGCGCCACTCCGTCCCGGGCCGTCTCGGCCGCGATCGTCGCCCTGCTGCTGGCCGTCCTGCTGGTCTTCTTCGTGCTCCCGGTGATCTGGCTGCTGCTGGCGCCGTCGAAGACCGCCAACCAGATCGTGCACGACAACCCGCTGTCCTTCGGCTCCTTCGGGCAGATCGGCGCGGCCTGGCGGCACCTGTTCTCCTTCCAGAACGGCGCGGTGCTGGAGTGGCTGCGCAACTCGGCGGTCTACTCGGGGGGTTCGCTGATCCTGACGCTGCTCACCAGCGTCCCGGCCGGCTACGCGCTGGCGCTGACGAGATTCCGCGGCCGCAAGACCCTGCTGATCACCACCCTGGTCACCATGATCATGCCGTCGGCGACCCTGGTGCTGCCGGTCTTCCTGGAACTCAACCGCTTCCATCTGATCGGCACCGTCTGGTCGGTGATCCTGCCGTTCTCGTTCTATCCGTTCGGGGTGTACCTGGTGTACATCTACTTCGCCACCAGCCTGCCCCGCGACCTGCTGGCGGCGGCCCGTATCGACGGGTGCTCCGAGTGGCAGCTGTTCACCCGGATCGCGCTCCCGCTGGCCAGACCCGTGGTCGGACTGGTGGCCTTCTTCAGCTTCGTCGGCAACTGGAACAACTTCTTCCTGCCGTATCTCGTCCTGCCCAACAGCGACCAGTTCCCGATCCAGGTCGGCCTCAATCAGCTGCTGTCCTCCACCCCGTCCTTCAACCCGGTGGCCGGCGCCGGCCTGAACATCACCATCCCCGAGCTGTCGCTGGCGATCATCGTCGCCATCCTGCCGGTGCTGGTGCTCTTCCTCTTCTCCCAGCGCACCCTGGTCTCCGGCATGCTCGCCGGAGCCACCAAGGAGTGAGTTCCGGCGTTTGTCCGCGCGGGGCCGGCGTGATGGATACTGCACAGGGAAGGGCAGTCGGGCCGGCTCCGCGTCGGCCACGAACCACCAGGTCAGGGGAGGCGTCGTATGGTGTGGTACGCCCGCTTGGCCGTCCGCCGCCCCGAGGGCGACAGATTTCTGCTCCGGCGCAGGCCCCCGCCCCCGATCGACCTGTCGTTCGGTGATCCGCGGCTCGCGGAGATACGGGCGGCGGCCCTGGTGGGCGGCGCCGGGAAGTGGCCGGTGATCCGCGGGCAGCTGGCCGCCGCGCGGGAGGGGGAGGATCTGACCTTCCTGGCCGAGGGCCTGCGGAACGTCGCGGGGATCGAGCGGTGGATCGGCGAGGTGATCGCCGCCGGGCCCGGCGAGCCGGCCGACCCGCTGGCGCTGCTGGTCGCCGGCGCCCGGCAGGTCGGCTGGGCCTGGCACGCCCGGGGCCGGTTCCAGGCCGTGTCCGAGCCGCAGCGCGCACTCTTCCGCGGCCGGCTGGAGACCGCCCAGGAACACCTGTTCGAGGCAGCTGAGCGTGAGCCGTCCTGGGCGGCGCCCTGGTACTTCCTGCAGATCTGCGCTCGCGGCCTCCAGTCCGGCCCCGAGGTCGCCGAGCGCCGGTTCGAGGCGACCTGCCGCCAGGCCCCCGGCCACGCCGCCGCGCATCGCGAGTACCTGCGGCAGCTCTCCCGGCAGCCGGGCGGCTCACCCGAGCGGACGCACGCCTTCGCCCGCGCCGCGATGCTCGCCGCCCCCAAGGGCAGCCGGCTGGGTGAACTCGTCGCCGTCGCCCACCTGGAGGAGTGGCTGCACCTCGGCGGCGATCCCGAATCCCTCTATCTGGGCAGCCCCCAGGTGCTCGGCGCCCTGCACGAGGCCGCCGATCGCTCGGTCCACCACCCGGACTTCGTCCGCCAGCGGGACTGGACCCTCGCTTTCAACACCTTCGCGATGGCGTTCGCGCTGGCCGGCGACCACCGCGCCGCCCGCCCGCTCTTCCGGGCGCTCGGCAGCAGGGCGACCGAGGACCCCTGGCGGCACCTCGACGCCCGATCCCCGCTGGTGCCCTTCCTGGCCTGGCGCGCCCGCGTCGGCCGCTGACCGTGCCGCTCGGACGCCGCTCGGGTACCGGCCGGACGCCGGTCAGATCCCGTCCGCCGGACCGGGCCGCAGGACCGAGGCCAGCTGGCGCCGCGAGGTGATGCCGAGCTTCCGGAACACCTTGTTGAGGTGGTATTCGACCGTGGAGACGGTGACGAAGAGCCGGGTGGCGATCTCGGCGTTGGTCGCACCGCCCGCCGCGAGAGCGGCCACCTGCCCCTCCTGAGGAGTGAGGTCCCGGTCGGCCACGGCGGTCCGCCTGCGCGCGTGCTCGCCGGTGGCCAGCAGCTCCAGACGGGCGCGTTCGGCGAAGGCGACGGCGCCCATGTCGGTGAACATCCCGTACGCGGCCCGCAGCGGTACCCGGGCGTCGCTGCGGCGCCGGCGCCGCCGCAGCCACTCGCCGTGCAGCAGGTGGGTGCGGGCGAGTTCGGTGACGATCCGGGTCTTGCCGAGGTGCTCGGCGGCCTCCTCGTAGAGATCACCGGCCCGGTCGTCGTCGGCCGTCAGCGCCCGGCACCGGGCCAGCACACCCAGCGCCCACGGCGTCCCGCTCAGCGGCGCGCGCTCCTCGACGCGGCGCAGGGCGGCCGAGGCCGCGGCGTGGTCACCGGCGCGGACGGCGGCCTCGACCAGGTCCGGCAGCAGCCGGTTGCCCTGCCCCGGCACATCCGCGGCGAAGCCGCGAAGGGCCCAGGACAGCGCCTCGCGGTAGCGGCCGGCCCCCAGCTCCAGGATGGTCAGCGAATAGTGGGCGTGGCTGGCCATCACCGCGTGGCCGAACCGCTCGGCCCATTCGCGCATCGCGATCCCGGCGGCCTCCCGCGTCTGCGCCTCACGGCCCTGCCAGGCCAGCAGCTCCACCCGGTGCGACGAGCCCTGCGCGGGCATCCCGATCGCCCGGCCTATCTCGGCGGCCTCCCCGAAGTAGGCTTCCGCGCTGGTGAAACGGCCCGCCCACACCTCGGAGGCGGCCAGCGCGTAGAGCGTCACATTGAGGGCGTGCAGCGCGCCCTGGTCGCGGCTGAACGAGGAGATCCGCTCCGGCACCTCCCAGCAGCCGGCGTCGTCCCAGAGATCCTCGGCGGCGACATAGCTCAGCAGCGCCATCGGCAGGCCCGACTGCCCCAGGTCACTGGAGCGCAGCGCCTCCACCGCGGTCCGCAGCTTCGGGACGGCCGGCGCGTAGCCTTCCGCGATACGGGTGGTGTACGCGGCCACCAGCAGGTCGGGGACCGACGCGGGCAGCGAGCGGTTCCAGGGCATGGCGCGCACCGTGCGGGCCAGCTCGTCGAGCGTCACGCCCACGGTGTACTCGCGGGTCAGCATCGCCGCCACCATCGCCTCGAACACCATGTCGCGGGCCAGCCGTTCGTCCCACGGCGCGACCTCCACGGCGGCCGGTATCAGCAGGGACGGCGTGGTGGTGGCCCGCCCGAGGACCCACGCCAGCGCCGCGCGCAGCCGCTGGGCCGCGGCGCGCGTCACCGGTGTGCCGGACACCGGCCCAGCCTGGTCGAGCACGGTGCGGGCCATGGCCGCGTCACCGATGACGAGGTGGGCCTGGGCGGCGGCGAGGAAGCGCTTGGCCCGGTCCTGCGGATCGGGGGTGAGTTCGGCGGCGCGGGCGAGGAAGATGGCCTGCGCCGCGTAGCCGCCGCGGTTCCTGGCGCGCTCGGCCGCCTGCTCCAGTTCTCCCGCGACCTCCTCGTCGAGACCGACCGCGGCCTCCGCCAGGTGCCAGGCCCGGCGGTCGGGGGCGGTGTCCCGATCGGTCCCGGCGGCCAGTGCCCCGTGCACCCGGCGCAGCTCGGCCGGCCGGGCTCCCGCGTGGACCGCCGAGCGGATCAGCGGATGGCGGAAGGCGGGATGGCGCTGCCGCGACAGGACTCCGTGCTCCACCGCCGGATCCATCGCGTCGGCGGACAGACCGAGCAGGGCCGCCGCCCGCCAGAGCACGGCGGGATCGTCCTGCGGCGCGGCCGACAGGACCAGCAGCAGCGACCGGGTCGCCTCCGGCAGGGCCAGCACCCGGCGCAGGAAGTGCGCCTCCAGCAGACGGCTCACCGGCAGCGGCTGCGGCAGCGGTGCCACACCGGCCAGTTGGCGTCCCGCCAGCTCGTCGGCCAGCTCGATCAGCGCCAGCGGATTGCCCCCGGTGTCCGCGACGACCCGCCCGGCCACCGCGGGGTCCAGGCGCCCGGCGACGCTCGCGGCGAGCAGCGCCCTGGCGTCGTCGTCGGCCAGGCCGGTCAGCCGGCGCACGGGCAGCCCCGCGAACGGACCGAGGCCGGCCTCGCCCTCCCGCCCGGTGACCACCAGCCCGACACCATCGGCGAACAGCCGCCGTCCGAGGAACGCCAGCGCGTGCGCCGACTCGCCGTCCACCCACTGCACATCGTCCACCAGGCACAGCAGCGGCGCGGGGGAGTCGACGTCGGCGAGCAGCGTAAGGGTGGCCAGGCCGACCAGATAGCGGTCCGAGGCCGGACCGTCGGCCAGCCCGAACGCCGACCGCAGCGCGTCCCGCTGCGGCCCCGGCAGCCGGTCCAGCCGCGGCAGGAAAGGCCGCAGCAGCCGGTGCAGGGCGGCGAAGCCGAGACGCGCCTCCGATTCGACCCCGGACAGCCGCAGCACCCGCAGGTCGGCTCCGGTCTCGCCCGCGTAGTCCAGCAGCCGGGTCTTGCCGATGCCCGCCTCGCCGACGAGCACCAGGACACCGCTCAGGCCGTCCCGGACCTTGTCGAGTACGTCGTCCAGCAGCCGCTGCTCCTCGGACCGTCCCAGCAGCGGACGCGGCACGGCGGCGCGCCGCCCGCTCGTCACCCCGTCGTCGGCCGGGGCCAGCAGCTTCTCCATGGGGTGGACGGTAAGGAAGGCGGGCGCGCCGCTGCGAGCGTCACATGACGGTACTTCACCGCCGCGGGCCCACGACGAGCCCTCAAGCCAGCGGGCGGACGGCCATGGACAGCTCGGCGCGGGACGCCACGCCGAGCTTGGGGAAGATCCGGTGCAGATGCGAGCTGACGGTCCGGTGCGAGAGGTACAGCTTCTGGCCGATCTCCCGGTTGGTGAGCCCTTCGGCCGCCATCCGGGCGATCCGGAGCTCCTGCGGGGTGAGCCGGGCCTGCTCCTCGGGGCGGCGGCGCCTGCTGCCCTCGCCGGAGGCCCGCATCTCCTGGCGGGCCCGCTCGCTCCACGGGATCGCCCCCAGGGCGTCGAACGCCTCGCGGGCGGCCCGCAGCGGCGCCCGGGAATCGGCGGCCCGCCGCTGCCGGCGCAGCCATTCGCCGAAGGCCAGTTGCGCCCGGGCCCGGGCGAACGGCCACCGGGTCAGATCGGCGGCCAGCGCCTCCGCGAACAGCTCCTCGGCCTCGTCGTCGGCGGCCAGCAGCGCGCGGGCGAAGCGCAGGCCGGCGTGCAGCGCGGGTGACGGCGTGGCCAGGCCCACCGCCTCCATCTCCCGCATGATGCCGCTGATCTCCGCACCCCGGCCGCAGTGGACGGCGGCGTCGGCGAGGTCACCGACCGCGTAGCAGCGCAGCGCCAGGTGGTAGCAGGGATCGGCGGAGTCGTGCAGCCGCCGCAGCTGGGCGTACGCCTCGGCGAACTCCCCCGCGCCGAGCGCCGCCAGGCCGCGGGCCAGCTGCGCCCGGGCCAGCACCGGCCGCGCCCCGACCGGCAGTCCGGCCTGCTCGGCCTCCGCCGCCAAGGCCGCCGCCCGGTCCCGGTCCCCGCGCAGCGCCGCCACCGCCGCCTCGACCGCCCGCATCAGGCCGTACAGATACGGCTGGGTCGTCTCGTGCGCCAGCCGGCCGGACTCCGCCGCGGCGGGTACGGCGGTGGCCAGGTCCCCGAGCAGCGCCGCGCTGGACGCCTCCGCGCCCACCGCCCGCGCCAGCAGTCCGCGCCGGCCCTGTCGGCGCAGTCCGGTCGCCGCGGCGGCGGACAGGCTCTGGGCCAGGTCGTAGGAACCCACCAGCAGCGCGGCGGTGCCCAGCATCCGGTCGGTCCGCGCGTCGTCGTACGGACTCGGGCCCCGGCGCCGCAGGCGTTCGATGACGACCGCGCCGCGCTCGATCGGAGCGGCGTAGGCGAGGATCGCCAGCAGCCAGGGGTCGAGTTCGTCCAGGTCCATCCCCTCGGCGACGCGGACCACGAACCGCCGGGCCCCGGCGCCCGGTTCGCTCCAGTAGCAGAGCTGGGCCGCGCTCCACAGGACGCGCACCGCCAGGTAGGTGTCCCCGGCGGCGGCGACCGTCGCGGCGAGCGCCGCCAGGGTGCCGGCGTCCGCGGTGGGGTTGCGCAGGCCCTCGTCGAAGCTTCCGCCGATCCACACCACCCGGGCCCGCTGCTGCGGCGACAGCTCGACCTGCGAGGCCTCGGCCAGCAGCCGGGCGACGACCTCGCGGCGCCCCAGTTCGACCGCGAAGTCGGCCGCCAGCAGCAGCCGTTCGGCCCGCAGCACCGGGTCCTCGCTGAACCGGGCCGCCTGCTCCAGCGCCGCCACCGCGGCGCCGGTGGCGCCCCGGCGCTCGGCGCGGGCGGCGCTCGCCTGCAGTTCGGCGGCGACCGTCTCGTCCGGCGGCGGGGCCGCCGCCGCCCGGTGCCGGCTGCGGCGGTCCTGCTGCCCGGCGAGGACGTCGGCCAGCGCCGCGTGCGCCGCCCGGCGTTCGGGCAGGGTCATGCCCTGACGGATCGCCGAGCGGGTCAGCGGATGCCGGAACCGCAGCTCCACTCCGTCGGTCTCCACCAGCAGCGCGCCGACCGCGGGCACGAGGTCCTCGACCCCGGGCCGGTCGTCGGGCTCCTCGCCGGGCCGGTCGCCGGTCGCGCGGCGCGCCGCCGCCAGCGTCTCGGCCAGCGAGGCGCCGTCGTTGAGCGCGGCGATCCGGAGCAGGGCCCGGGTCGGCGCGGGCAGCGCGGCGAACCGCCCGGTGAACGCCCGCTCCAGCCGGGCCGTCAGCGGCAGCCAGGGCTCGGATAGGAAAGCGCCCTCGTCCGGCCGCTCCAACCCGGCCCACGCACCCGGCAGTTCGGTGAGCGCGAGCGGGTTGCCCGCCGCCGCGGCCAGCAACCGCTCCCGTGACTCCGGCTCAAGGCCGGGGGAGTGGCGGTCCAGCAGCGCCGCCGCCGCTTCCTCGGTCAGCGGGGCGACGGCCAGCTCGGGCAGCCCGGCGGCGTCCAGCCGCGCGTCGTACCCATCGCGGACGGCGGCCAGCAGGACGACCCGTTCGCACTCCAGCCGCCTGGCCAGCAGGACGAGCACCTCGGTGGTGCGGTCGTCGAGCCAGTGGGCGTCCTCCGCGATCAGCAGCACCGGGGCTTGCCTCGCGACCCCGACGAGCAGGTCCAGCACCGTCAGGGCGACGCGGTAGCCGTCCGGCACCGCCGGGTCCGCCCCGCCCAGCGCGGCGCGCAGCACCTCCCGATCGGCGACCGGCAGCAGTTCGGCGGCGGCCCGGAGCGGATACAGCAGCCGCTGGAGCCCGGCGAACGGCAGCCGCGTCTCGGACTCCACACCGGACACGCTCAGCACCCGCACACCGCCCGCGGCCGCGTACTCCGCCGCCTCCGACAGCAGCGCGGACTTCCCGGCACCGGCCGCGCCCCGTAACACCAAGGCGCCGCCGTGCTCGCGCACGCCGTCCGCCACCGCCCGCAGACGTGCCGTCTCCGCCTCGCGTCCGACCAGTCGCACCCACATCCTCCCTCAGGAAATGCCGGGCGTGTGCCGCCGTGCGCTGCCCCCGATCATAGGGGGAACACAGGATCGATGACGGGGGACTGGGGTCTTTCCACGGTACGAACACCGGTGCCCCGATGGTGTGCTGGCCCGGCCAGCAGTTACCGCGGCTTCGAAGGGCAGTCCATGACGACACCGGTTCCGGTCCTGTTCATCCACGGTCTGTGGCTGCACGCCACATCGTGGCAACCCTGGATCGACCTTTTCGAGGCGGAGGGCTACGCACCCTCCGCGCCGGGCTGGCCGGGCGACCCCGACACCGTCCAGGAAGCCCGCGACAACCCGGAGAGCATCGCCGATCACGGTATCGACGACGTGGTCGGCCACTTCGCCGCGATCATCGGCCGGATGCCGGTCAAGCCGGTCCTGGTGGGGCACTCCTTCGGCGGCCTGATCGCGCAGAAACTCCTCGGCCAGGACCTGGCCGCCGCCGCGGTCGCCATCGACGCGGCCCAGATCAAGGGCGTCCTGCCGCTGCCGCTGTCCGCGCTGCGCTCGACCCTGCCGGTGTTCAAGAACCCCGCCAACCGGCACCGCGCGGTGAGCCTGACCGCCGAGCAGTTCCGCTTCGCGTTCGGCAACGCGCTGCCCGAGGAGGAGTCGGCGCGGCTGTACGAGAAGTGGACGATCCCCGCGCCGGGCAAGCCGCTGTTCGAGGCCGCCGCGGCCAACTTCACCCCGCACTCGCCGGCCGAGGTCGCCACCGGCAACGGCTCGCGCGGACCCCTGCTGCTGATGACCGGCAGCAGGGACCACACCGTGCCCGAAGCCGTCACCAGGGCCACCTTGAAGCAGTACCGCCACTCCGAGGCGGTCACCGACCTCGTCGAGTTCCCGGACCGCGGCCACTCCCTGACCATCGACAGCGGCTGGCGCGCGGTCGCCGACACCGCGCTGGACTGGCTGCGCAAGCAGGCGCTCTGACCCGTAGACACCCGCTCCGGCCCGCAGGCGCGGGCGGCAGAGCCCGCGCCGGGCCATCCTCCCCTTCCCTCACCTGGAGTCCGCTGTGCGCCTCCCCCTTGCCTTCTCCCGACGGCGGGTCCTGCTCCCGCTGGCGCTGGCCGCCACGATCGCGATCACCGCCACCGCTGTCAGCGCCCAGGCCGACCCGTCCTCCGGGCCGGCCCGGTCCGCGGCGTCCCCGGTCACCTCGGCGGCCCCGGTCACCGCGGCGTCCTCGGCGTCCGCCCATGAGCAGCTGCCGGCCGGATTCACCGAGCACAAGGTCCGGGTCGGCTCGCTGGGCGTCCATTACGTCATCGGCGGCCACGGCCCCACCCTCGTGCTGCTGCACGGCTATCCGCAGACCTGGTACGAGTGGCGGCACATCATGCCGGCCCTCGCCGAGCACTACACCGTCATCGCCCCCGACCTGCCGGGGGCCGGGAAGAGCGACGCCCCGGCCACGGGATACGACAAGAAGACCCTCGCCGCCGACATCCACGGACTGCTGGTGAAGATCGGTCGCGACCACGACATCAGGATCGTCGGGCACGACATCGGCACGATGGTCGCCTACTCGTACGCCGCCGCGCACCCGCGGGACGTCACCCGGCTGGTGCTCAGCGAAGCGCCCATCCCCGATCCCTCCGTCTACGGGTTCCCGTCCCTGACCGCCGACGGCCCCGGTGCCTGGCACTTCGGCTTCTTCGCCCTCACCAACGGCCTTCCCGAGGACCTCATCAGCGGCCGGGAGACGCTGTGGACCGACAAGTTCATCGACGACCTCGAAGTCCGGAAGGGCGCGGTCACCCCGGACGAGATCAAGGTCTTCGCGAGCTATCTGCGCGACCCCGCCCACCTGGAGGCGAGCCTGGCGTGGTTCCGCACCCTCCCCGAGGACATCCGCAACGACGCGGTCTACCAGCGGACTCGGCTCACCATGCCGGTGCTGGCGATCGGCGCCCAGGGCAGCCTCGGCGACTTCGTCCCCGACCAGGTGCGCCAGTACGCGACCGACGTCACGGGAGTCGTCGTCCCCGACTCCGGCCACTGGATGTACGAGGAGCACCCCGCCGAACTCACCGCGATCCTCCTGGACTTCCTGGGGCGGTCCTGAGACCCGGCCGCACCGGCCCCCCGCCATCGCGTCAGCACCCCGTACGCCAGCCCAGTCCGCCCCACCCGAAGGAGTCCCTCATGACCGACACCACGGCAGTGCGCGCCGGCAGACACCTCCGGCCCCGTAAGCGGGTCGTGATCCCGGCGATGCTGGCGGTCGCCGTGCTGGCGATCCCGGCCGCCTCCACCGCCGCCTCAGCGGCGGCCACCGCCTCCACGACCTCGGCCACGCACGCGGTGACACCCCGGGCGCACGCCGGATCGGGCACCCGCGGATCCCACGGTCCCAAGCCGACGGTCGTCCTGGTGCACGGCGCCTTCGCCGACTCCTCCGGTTGGAACGGCGTCATCACCCGCCTCGTGCGGGACGGTTACCCCGTCATCGCGCCCGCCGACCCGCTGCGCGACCTCACCACCGACGCGGCCTACATCTCCAGCGTCCTGGACACCATCCCCGGACCGGTTGTCCTGGTCGGCCACTCCTACGGCGGGGAGGTCATCACCAACGCCGCGGTCGGCCACGCCAACGTCAGGGCACTGGTCTACATCGCCGCCTTCGCCCCCGAACAGGGTGAGAGCGCCCTGGCCCTGACCGGCGAGTTCCCCGGCAGCCAGCTCGGCGCGAACATCCTCACCCGGCCCTTCCCGACGGCGGAGGGCGGCACCGGCGTCGACGCGTATGTCGACCCGGCGCACTTCCGCGAGGTGTTCGCCGGCGACCTGCCCGCCTCGACGACCAGGCTGATGGCCGCGACCCAGCGACCCGTCACCTTGGCCGCCCTGTCCACCCCCAGCGGCGTACCCGCCTGGAAGACCATCCCGTCCTGGTATCTGGTGGCCGGCTCCGACCAGGCCATCCCGGCGGCCGCCGAACGGCTGATGGCCAAGCGCGCCGGCGCCCGCACTGTCGAGATCAAGGGCGCCTCGCACGTGGTCATGATCTCCCACCCCGGCCGTACCGCCGACCTCATCACCGCCGCGGCCGACGCCACCACCTGAGCCGATCCCGCCCGGATCCTCCCGACCGGGGCCGCCGCGCGCGGTCCCGGTTTCCGGCGTGCCGCCGGTGGCGGCCGCCTGCCTGGTACCGGCCCGCACAGGCAGCACTCTCCCTGGCACCCGCGACCGGGCCGGCGCGACCGTGGTGGGTGCGGCCGGCCGGAGGACGGACTCCGCCCGCCACCGGGGCGCGCGCCCGTCGGCGCCTCCCGTACCGCCACGCGCGGAGGCCGGCGGCCGCGCCGAGGTCAGCGCGGCGGTCCGACGATGACCTGGCCGTACAGGTCCGCCGCTTCGGCCATGCGGTCGCGGGAGATCTCGAAGCCCTCGGGGCGAGGAGCGCTCATGTCCCGCCCGGCGTGCCGGAACATGCCCTCGATGCCGCCGGGGGTGCAGATCATCAGCAGATCGGCGGTGTCGGAGGTGATCCGGTAACTGTGCGGGACGTTCCGGGGCAGGAAGACGATGCCGCCCTCGGACAGTTCCATCTCCTGGTCGTCGGACCACAGCAGGGCGCTGCCCTTGACCAGCATGAAGACCTCGTCCTCACGGGTGTGCATGTGGTAGGGCGGTGCCTCGCCCTTGCTGACGGTGAACCGCCCGACGGTCAGCTGCCCGCCGGTGGCGGCGCTGTCCAGCAGGACGGCGAACTGCCCGCCGTCCAGCCATTCGAGCTTCTGCTGCTGATCCGCCTGTGCGAGATAGGCCATGGTCATGAAGCTGTCCGTCCTGTTCGTCAGGTCTGCTCGATTCGTTCCGTCTGTCCGCTACCCCGTCAAGGATGCCTGGTCATGGGCTCGTTACGGTGTGCCGCGGGGGCCGGGGCAGCCTTGTCGGCGCGTCGGCGGGGCCATAAGGTGAGCGCGCATTCATGTGATCGTCTTCCGGACCCGCCGCCTCGTCCCAGGAGTGCACGTGCTCGCTGCCCCCTCCCGCGTTTCCGGCGCCCGGCCGCGCCGCCGATCCGTCCGTTCCGGATTCCTGGGCGCCGCTGTCGCGGTGCTGGCGATCACCGGCGTGACGCTCTCGACCGAGAGCACCGCCGTGGCGGCGGTCCTCGGAGAGCGCGGCGCGCCGGGCCAGGGCGACCCGTACTTCCCGCTGTCCGGAAACGGCGGCTACACCACCCGGCACTATGACCTCGACCTCGCCTACGACCCGGCCACCCGCCGGCTGGACGGCGACGCCGAGATCACCGCGCGCGCGTCGCAGGGGCTGAAGACCTTCGACCTCGACCTGTCGGGACTGACGGTGCACGCCGTCCGGGTGGACGGCCGGACGGCCCGCTGGACGCGTACGGGCCAGGAACTCGTGATCACGCCCCGCAAGGCGCTGCGCCGGGGAGAGACCTTCCGGGTCGAGGTCTCCTACGGCGGCGTGCCGGAGAACGTCACGGACCCCGACGGATCCCCGGACGGCTGGATATCCACCGACGACGGCGCCTTCGTCGCGGGCGAACCCCAGGGCGCCATGTCCTGGTTCCCCAGTGACAGCCACCCGAAGGACAAGGCCTCGTACACGTTCCGGATCACCGTGCCGACCGGATACACCGCGGTGGCCAACGGCGTCCTGACCTCGCAGCGGAGCAAGGGCGGCAGGACGACCTTCGGGTGGCATCAGGCCGAGCCCATGGCCGCCTACCTCGCGACGGCGACGATCGGGAAATTCGACGTCCAGCGCTACACCACCGCCTCCGGCATCCCCGTCTACAACGCCGTGGACCCGCGCGAGGCGACCGCCGCCGCCCCGGCGCTGGCCCAGATCCCCGCGATCCTGGACTGGGAGACCAAGCTGTTCGGTCCCTATCCCTTCGCCGCGGCCGGCGCCATCGTCGACCACGCCCCTGATGTGGGCTACGCGCTGGAGACGCAGACCAGGCCGGTCTACGACCGCGCGCCGGATGTCGGCACGGTCGTCCACGAGACCGCGCACCAGTGGTACGGCGACTCGGTGAGCCTGACCAGCTGGCAGGACATCTGGCTCAACGAGGGCTTCGCCACCTACGCCGAGTGGCTCTGGGACGAGCAGCACGGCGAGCAGAGCGCGCAGGCCCGCTTCGACGGCTACTACGCGCGACCGGCCACCAGCAGCCTGTGGGCGTTCCCGACCGCTGATCCGGGCACGGGGGCGAACATCTTCGCCTCGCCCGTCTACACCCGGGGCGCGATGACCCTGCAGGAACTGCGTACCGCGGTCGGGGACGCCCATTTCTTCACCATCCTGAAGAGCTGGGCCGGCAGCCACCGGTACGGTCACGGCACCACCGCCGAGTTCATCACCCTGAGTGAGAAGGTGTCCGGCAAGGACCTCGGACCGCTCTTCCACACCTGGCTCTACACGGCCGGCAAGCCCGCCCAGCCGTAGACCGGCGCCGCCGGGCGGGTCACACCATGAGTTCGATGGCCCGCCCGAGCAGTCCGGCCAGGAACACGGCGACGACGATCATGATGACGGTGACCGGCGCCGGTCCCCAGCCCCGGCTGAGGGCCTTTCGTTCCGGTGCGTCCAGACCGGAGACCCCCGACTCGGCCGGCGGGGTCTGGCCGGGCCGCTGCAGGGCGTCCTCCGGGACGCTCAGGCCTTCGTCCGACAGGTGCGGGTTCTCGGGCCTGGGGTGGCTGATCGCCATGGCCGGTCCTCCGATCATGCGGCTCAGGTACGAGGTCCGTAAGACCTTCGGCTACCCGTCGCCGCCGGGGCGAACCCTCAGACCTTGTTCGGCTGGATGTCGAAGGCGAGGACGGCGCCGCCCTGGGTGAGCAGATCCCGCTCGTTGATGTCGGCGCGGATCTGGGTGAACAGGTCGAGGCGCGTCCTGCCGCGCGACGGGGTGATCGTGCCCTGGTACGAGCCCACGAAGGTGGTGCCGTCCGCGTTCGACGTCTGGATGCTCATGAACCAGAAGTGCGTGCCCTGCTCAGCCATGGCCGGCCCCTTTCGGTGGTGTGCGGTGTCCTGATGACGGGCCGTCGGGCGGCGCCGCCCGGTGCCCGCGCGGTCGCGCCGCGGATCAGTCCCGGCGTTGCGGGGCGCGGTCGTCCCGGGTGGAGCCGGACCGCCCCCGCTCCCCCTCGTGTTCCTGGTCCTCCCCCTGGCCCTGCTGCCGCTGCCGCCGGGCGCGGCGGATCTCGACCAGCAGCGGCAGCAGGGAGACGACCACGATGAAGGCGACGAGCGGCAGCAGGTAGTGGTCGATGTGCGGGACCGAGGTGCCCAGCGCGTAGCCCGCCAGTACCAGGCTCTGCGACCAGGCCAGGGCCCCGACCGTCTGCCAGATGGTGAAGGTGCGCACCGGGACGCCCAGGGCTCCCGCCGCCGGACTCAGCACCGTCCGCAGCATGGGTACGAACCGGCCCAGCGCGATCGCCTTCCCGTAGCCGTACCGGGACAGCATCTCCTCGACCCGCGCCACGGCCTTTTCCAGATGCCGGTTGTCGCTGCGGGCCAGGAGCGCGGCGCCGCCCCGCCGTCCGATCAGGAACCCGAACTGGGCGCCGGCGATGGACCCGACGGCGCCGCACACCAATACCTGCCACAGCGACAGATGGGGACCCGGGCGGCCGCCCGCGCACAGCAGCCCGGCGGGGAAGAGCAGGGTGTCCCCGGGCAGGAAGAAGCCGACCACCAGCAGCCCCGACTCGGCGAAGATCACCAGCAGGACGCCCAGCGCGCCGAAACTCGTCAGCACCTGGGAGCCGTCCATCGGATTGACCGCGTCAGTTATCACGCCCGGCAACCTTCCCCAACATTCCCACCCCGGAATCGGTCCGGCCCCGGACGACTTCTACGGCATGTAGGAGTCAGACTCTTCGCTCAGCGCCCTCATCGGGCGAGCAAGATCTCACGATAAACGTCCCGGTCCCCTCCGGCTGCATCCCGGTGGCCTTGGGGCCGCACGCGCGTGTCCCGGCGCCGTGCCGGCCGTGCCTGATCGCCCTGGGCCCGCCCTTCGGAAGGTTTGTCCGTATATCGGGTATAACGTAGCTGTTCTTGTGCGACCCGACGGCGGACCGAAAGGCAGAGACCCTTGGCTGCGACACCGAACGCCCGCCGTGACATCACCGCGGACGACGTGGCGGCTCTCGCGGCACGCGTGTCCGGACCGGTGCTGCGGGCCGGGGAGATCGGCTTCGGTGACGAGGCGTCGACGATCAACTTGTCGCTGCGGTACGAACCCGATGTGATCGTCGGGGCCACGGACGCCGTCGATGTGCAGGCGGCGGTCCGGTTCGCCCGGGAACACGGCCTTCCGGTCGCGGTGGTGGCCACCGGGCACGGCCCCGCCCGTCCGGTCACCGAGGGCGTGCTGATCACCACCCGGCGGATGACGGGCGTGACGATCGATCAGGCGGCGCGGACGGCGCGGGTCGAGGCGGGCGTGCGCTGGCAGCAGGCGGTCGACGAGGCCGCCGCGCACGGTCTGGCGCCGCTCACCGGCTCAGCTCCCTCGGTGGGGGTGGTCGGATACACCCTCGGCGGCGGCCTGAGCGTGACGCTGGGGCGTGCCTACGGCTGGGCGGCCGATCAGGTTCGCTCGATCGATGTGGTGACCGCCGACGGGGAGTTGCGGCACGCCTCGGCGGACACCGAGACCGACCTCTTCTGGGCGCTGCGCGGCGGAAAGATCAACTTCGGAGTGGTCACCGCCCTGGAGTTCGGGCTCTTCCCGGTCGACCGGCTGTACGCGGGGGGCCTGTTCTTCTCCGGCTACAACCTGCGGGAAGTGCTCGACGCCTACCGCGCGTTGGCGGAGCGGGCGCCGGACAACCTGATGTCCTCGGTGGCCGTCCTGCGGATGCCCGCCGCCCCGCCGGCCTTTCACGCCGCCCCGTGGGAGCCGGTGATGGTCCATGTCCGCGTCTCCTATCTGGGCGATCCCGTCGAGGGCGAGCGTCTCATCGCACCGCTCAGGGACGCCGCTCCCGTACTGCTCGACATGGTCGAGGACCGGCCCTACCGGGAATTCGGCCTGATCGCTCCCGGGCCCGCGCGGCCCATCGCCACGGTCGAGCAGTTCGCCCTGCTCAAGGAGATGCCGCCGGAGGCGGCGGAGGCGATCGTCCGGGTGGCCGGTCCTGACGCGGAGCCGGGCGTCAACATCATCGACTTCCGCCATCTCGGCGGCGCGCTGGCCGTGTCCGAGGGCAGGCAGCCCAGCGCGGTGGACCCGCTCGACGCGGAGTTCCTGATCATCCTCTCCACCGTCGTGGCGCAAGGGGACGGTGAGGAGCGCAGCGCGGTCGGCCTGGACCTGCTCGACGCGCTGCGGCCGTGGCTGAGCGACCACAAGCACGCCAACTTCCTGGCGCCCTCGGACGCCACGGAGAGCGGAATCCGGGGCGCGTTCCGGCCCGCGACCTATGAGCGGCTGCGGGACGTCAAGGCCCGCTTCGACCCCGACAACATGTTCCGCAAGAGCCACACCATCCCGCCGGCCGGGTGAGGCCGGCCGGCGCCGAAGGCCGGTGCGGCGGGCGGGTCCAGGACCCCTGAAAAGCTGTCAGTCATGCGTCAGTCGCAGGTCAGGGGCGGTGCGGCATAGTTGTTGTCAGAAGGAAACAGCGCGACGGTGAGGGTGGCGACGAAGACCACCACCCCAGCCGGAGCGTGGTACTGGAGAGGTTCCCGTAGCGGCCTAACGGGATCCGTGCCTTGGCTCGGGTGGGTTGTATGGCCCACGCAGGTTCGAATCCTGCCCTCTCCGCTGCTCGTGTTGTGGCGCTGACTTGTCCGGGGTGTGGGTTGCTCTGGGTGGGGAGGTGTTGTTGGAGAGGTTCCCGTAGCGGCCTAACGGGATCCGTGCCTTGGCTCGGGTGGGTTGTATGGCCCACGCAGGTTCGAATCCTGCCCTCTCCGCTGCTTGTGCTGTGGCGCTGACTTGTCCGGGGTGTGGGTTGTCCTGGGTGGGGAGGTGTTGTTGGAGAGGTTCCCGTAGCGGCCTAACGGGATCCGTGCCTTGGCTCGGGTGGGTTGTATGGCCCACGCAGGTTCGAATCCTGCCCTCTCCGCTGCTCGTGCTGTGGCGCTGACTTGTCCGGGGTGTGGGTTGCTCTGGGTGGGGAGGTGTTGTTGGAGAGGTTCCCGTAGCGGCCTAACGGGATCCGTGCCTTGGCTCGGGTGGGTTGTATGGCCCACGCAGGTTCGAATCCTGCCCTCTCCGCCGCCGCTCGACAACGTGCCGCCGATCCGTCCGGGAGACCGCATCCGGGACCGGTCGGCGGTTCGTCGTGTGCGGGACCCGCGCGCCTCCGGCCAGGCCGGATTACCTCTCGGGTAATGGTGCCGGTTCCCGCGCTGCGATACGTTGGCACCCGATTTACTTCGAGAAAAGACAGCGGGGAAGGTCACGGCTGATGACAGCGACGACCGACATGTACCTCCAGCCGCCGATCGGCCACCTTCTGCGCCAGTGGCGGGAGCGCCGGCGGCTCAGCCAGCTCGACCTGTCGGGCCTCGCCAAGGTCTCCACCCGGCACCTCAGCTTCCTGGAGACCGGCCGGTCGAAGCCCAGCCGGGAGATGGTGGTACATCTCTCGGGTCAGCTCGACATCCCCCTGCGGGACCGTAACATCCTTCTGCTGGCCGCCGGTTACGCACCCGTCTACCCCGAGAGCCCGCTGGACGCCCCGCAGATGAGCGCCGTGCGTACCGCGGTGAGCCAGATACTGAAGGGCCACGATCCCTACCCGGCGATCATGGTCGACCGCAACTGGGACATCGTGGACGCCAACCGCAGTTTCTCGTTGTTCACCGAAGGCGTCGCTCCCGAATTGCTGGAGCCGCCGATCAACGCGCTCCGGCTGACCCTCCATCCCGACGGGATGGCACCGCGGATCACCAACCTCGGTGAGTGGCGAGCCCACTTGATGCACCGGATGCGCCGCAAGGCGGCCCGGGACGACGAAGCCGTCGCGCTGTACGAAGAGCTCCGCGACTACCCCTGTGACCAGCCGGAACCCGAGCTCGACATGCCGGGTCCCGGCGACATCTTCGTGCCGCTGAACCTGCGGCAGGGGGACCGGACGCTGTCCTTCTTCGGCATGCTGGCCACCTTCGGCACCGCGCTCGACATCACGGTCGCCGAGATGGTCATCGAGTCCTTCTTCCCGGCGGATCCAGAAACCGTCGCGGCACTGCACGGCGGCTTGGCGCATATGCCAGCCGAATCCAAGGAGTAACGCACAGACCAGGCCTATTCGGTAAAGTTCGGGGGAATTCACATGGTCCTGTTCAGTATTCTCGGGCCGCTCGAAATATATTCCGAGAAGACCGGCACCACCTCTCCGGGTGAGGGTTCCTTCCAGGACACCCTGCTGATCACCCTGCTGAGCGCCCGCGGAAGAGTGTTCCCGGCCGGCGTCCTGATCGACGAGCTCTGGGGCCAGGCCCCGCCGTCGAACCCGGTCAACGCCCTGCAGGCCCACATCAGCAGACTTCGGCGCAAACTTCGAGGGCTCGAACCGGACCGGCCGCACGGACGGCTGGCGCTCATGCCGCTGTCCGGCTACCGGCTGGACGTGCTGGACGAGGAAGTCGACGCCCAGCTCTTCCTGGCCGAGGCCGCCGCTCTGGAGCGGGAGGCGGGCACTCTCCCGCCCGAGCAGGTGGTCGCCCGGGTGGGCCAGGCCCTGCGGCGCTGGCGCGGTCCGGCGCTCGGCGGAATCGTCGGCGGTCCGATCTGCCAGGAGAGCGCCCGGCTGTACGAGCAGGCCCGGCTGCGGGTGCTGGAGATCCGCTTCGACGCGGAGCTGGCCCTCGGCCGGCACGGCGCGATCATCGGGGAGCTGACCGAGCTGGTGATCGCCCGGTCCTCCTTCCGCGAGCGGTACTGCGAGCAGCTGATGACCGCGCTCTACCGGTCCGGCCGGCAGGCCGAGGCGCTGGAGATCTACCGCCACGCCCGCGAACAGGTGGGGGAGGCGGCCGGTACCGGGCCGTCACGCGCGCTGCGCGACCACGAGCGGGCGGTGCTGGAGCACGACTCCATCCTGGAGGCCCCGGACACCGGCACCGTGCGGACCCTCGCCGGCTCCCGGCGACGCACCGCGGCGGCCGCCGCGCCCGGCCACCGGCCCTCCGAGGGCGGCCGCTCGTTCGCCCGCCTGTAGCACCGGGCATCCGACCTTCCCCAGCACTTCGCCCCGCCGGGCCAGGCCCGGCGGGGCGAAGTGCTGGGCCCCCGGATCAACCGACGGCGTCGGTCGAGTCCGGGGGCCCGGGCAGTGCCGTCACCTCGCTGCCGAGGTGGTCCGGCACGCTCTTCACAGCGACGGCGGCTTCATGCCGAACTGGTAGTCCATGGTGATCCGGCCGTCCTCGTCGAGGATGATGAAGTCCTGCCCGAAGGTGTCGACCTCACCGGTGGCCGTGGTGATCATGACCCAGCCGAACTTGACCCCGCGGTGGTGCCCGTAGGCGTCGTTCTGCGACTTGAAGGAGAAGCCCTTCGAGAAGTACTCCTCGTGGGCGGTGGCGACCGCGGCCTCCAGGATGTCGTGGCCGCGGGCCACGAACAGGCGGTTGAAGTAGGCGCCGTCCTCGGCCCAGACGTCCTCGACGAGCTTGCGGCGCAGGACCGGGTCGCTCTCGTTCCACATCGCCATGTAGCGGTCGACGATCGCGTTGTACTTGCTGTTCACTCCGATGGGCATGGTGCCTCTCCTCTGGTGGGGTGACTCCGGTGGTGGAAGGTCGTGCGGTGGAGGCCGGGTCAGGAGACCCGGTGGTGAGGGGCCGGCCGCGGAACGCGCGTCATGAAGCGGTGACGAGGGCCTTGCGCAGCCGGCGGGTGAGGTCGAGGGTGATCGGCAGGGCCTGGTCGTGGATGAAGAAGTGGCCGCCGGGGAAGGTGCATTCACCCAGGTAGGCCGAGCTGCGGGTGGCCCAGGAGCGTGCGGCGCCGGGCTCCATCAGCGGGTCGTCGGTCGCGGTGTAGGCGATGACCGGGCAGTCGACACGGGCTCCGTCGTCCGTGTAGTTGGCGCAGACCGTCAGGTCCGCCCGGGTGGCCGGCATGGTCAGCGCCATCACGGCCGGGTCCTGGTAGATCTCGGGGGGCAGCGAACCGAGGCTGAGCAGCCAGGCCACCAGTTCGTCCTCGGGCAGGCTGATCTTCTCCTGGGTCGGCATGGTGAATCCCTCCGGCGACCAGGCGGCCGCGCCGATCAGGATCGGCGTGGGGTCACCGGCCCGCTCCAGCTCCAGCGCCAGCCGGTAGGCGACCAACCCGCCCATGGAGTGCCCGAACAGGGCGAACGGGCGGTCGTCGAGCTCGGCGAGCAGCGCGTCCCGCAGGGACTCCACCAGCGGCTCGATCGTCAGGTCCGCCGGTTCGAACCTGCGGTCCTGCCGGCCCGGCAACTGCACCGCCTGCAGGGAGATGTCCGCCGGCAGCAGGTCGTTCCACTCCCGGTACATCACCGAGGCGCCGCCCGCGTGCGGCAACGCGAACACCCGGATCGCGCCCGCGGGCGCGTCGACCGGTGAGAACCACTGCCCGGACGCGGCTCCGGAGTGACCGGATGCCGGCTGGTCCCGTGCCGTCACGTGGTCGTGCATCGTCGTTCCTCTCAGCGCCTCGGATCGGCGTCGGATCGGCAGGCGGATCGGCGTCGCGTCAGCGTCTTCTCGGCGTCGGATCAGCGCAGGGATATCGGTGTCGGAATCAGCTTCGGATCGGGTCGCGCAGTTCGCGCCGCAGCACCTTGCCGGTGGGATTGCGCGGCAGCGCGCTGACGAACTCCCAGCGGGTGGGGATCTTGAAGTCGGCGATCCGGCCGCGCAGCGACACCGACAACTCCCGCGGCGTCGCCTCCAGACCGGGCCGCAGCACCACGACCGCCTTGGCGATCTCGCCCCAGCGTTCGTCGGCCATGCCGACCACCGCGACCTCGGCCACCGCCGGGTGCGCGTACAGCGCGTTCTCCACCTCGACCGGGTAGATGTTCTGCCCGGCGACGATGATCATGTCGTTGATGCGGTCGCAGATGAACAGATAGCCGTCGGCGTCGACATAGCCGGCGTCCGGCATGTACAGCCAGCCGTCGTGCAGGGCCTCACTGGTCGCCTTGGGATTGCGCCAGTACTCGACGAAGGTGGCCGGGGTCCACAAGGTGATCCGTCCGATCTGGCCGGTCGGCAGTTCCTCGCCGTGCTCATCGATGATCCGCACCTTGTTGCCGGGGCACACCCGGCCCGCCGAGCCGGCCTTGGGGCCGCCGGCCAGGTGCTCGGCCGAGGTCAGGCAGGTGACGACGCTCCCGGTCTCCGCCGAGGCGTACATCTGGACCACTTCGCAGCCGAACTCCTTGACGCAGCGCCGCATCAGCTCGGCCGGCATCGGGGCGCCGCCGTAGACCACCTTGCGCAGCGAGGCGAACGCCTCGGGGCTGGCGGCGGCCTCGTCCAGGATCATGCCGAGCATCGCCGGGGCGGCGAAGGTGTTGGTGATCCGGTGCCGCTTGATCAGCCGGACCGCCTCTTCGGCGACGAACATCCGCATGACCACATTGGTCGATCCGGCCACGATGCCGAACATGAACCAGGCGATGCCGCCCGAGTGCAGACCCGGGAAGGAGATCAGCGCCCGGTCCTCGGGAAGCCAGTCGATCCAGTCGAGGCCGGCCGCGCCCATCGCCTCGGCGAAGGTGAAGTAGGTGCGGTGGGCGAGCACGACGCCCTTGGGCAGTCCCGTGGTGCCGCTGGTGTACATCTGGAACACGGCGTCGTCGGTGGTGGTGCCCGGGTCGAGATCGGTGTCGGGACTGCCCGCCTTCCAGCGCAGCAGGCCGGCGCCCAGTTGATCGTCCTCGTCCAGGGAGACCACGGTCTTCAGCTCGGGCAGCCCGTCGCGTACCCGCTCCAGCACCCCGGCCAGCCGGGGTTCCACGAAAGCGAATTCGGCGCCCGAATCGCGCAGCGCGTGGTCCACCTCGGCGGCGGTCAGCCGCCAGTTGACCGGGACCAGGACGGTGCCGGCCTTCGCACAGGCCAGCGCGATGTCGTAGTAGTGCTCGGACTCGCGTCCGAGGTAGGCCACCCGCGCCCCGCGGCCGAGCCCGGCCGCGAGCAGGGCGTGGGCGGTGCGGTTGCTCTCCTGGTGCAGCCGCGCGTACGTCACCTCGCGGTCCTCGCAGATCACGGCGACATGGTCGGGCTGGGTACGCGCGTGCAGGGCGAGCCTGGCGTGCAGGGTCGCGGGTTCCTTACGAATGGGGTCGGTGGGCTCGATCATGGGACTGTCGCTTCCGTCCGTCGGTCCGGTCGCACCGGAAGGGGAATCGCGGCCGGTCGCCCGGCGGGTGGCCTCGCGGGCCACCCGCCGGGCTCACGGCGCGGACAGGTCAGACCGCCGGTTCCGGGACCAGTTGCAGGTCCAGGTACTCGGCGAGCAGGGACGCCGACGGGTAGTCGTAGGCGACCGAGGCCGGCAGCGGCAGCCGCAGCGCGGATTCGAGTGCGTTCTTCAGCTCGACCGCCACCAGGGAGTCGAGACCGAGCCGGACGAACTCGGTGACCGAGTCGACCGCTTCGGCGTCCTCGTAGTGCAGCACCATGGCCACCTTCGAGCGGACGAACTCGTCGATGGTCGCGGTGCGCTCCCGCCGGCTGGCGATGAGCAGCGCGTCCAGGTCGATTCCGCGCGACGTCGTCTCCTCGGGCCGGACGACGAGCTCGTAGAAGGCGTTGGCCAGCGGCCTGGCGCCGGAGAACTTCGTCCAGTCCGCGTCGCCGATGACCACCTGGGCCAGCGGCCCGCCGAGCACCGAGGCCAGCGCGCGGACGCCCTTGGCCGGGGTGAACAGCTTGACGCCCTCGTCGGCCCACCGGCGGATCAGCTGGTCGCCCAGCCGGGCCGACATGCCGACCTCGCCCCACGGTCCCCAGTTCACGCTGAGGCCCGGCAGGTCCTGGCTCGCGCGCCAGCGCATCAGGTGGTCGAGGAAGGCGTTGCCCGCCGCGTAGTTGGACTGCGTGGGCGCCCCGATCACCGAGGCCGCCGAGGAGAAGCCGACGAAGAACTTCAGCTCGGGCAGGGCCGCCGCGGCCTCGTGCAGCATCCAGCTGCCGTAGACCTTGGCGCGCAGGACACCGTCGATGCTGTCCCAGGTCTGCGCGGAGACCGGGGCGTCGGCGATGGTGCCGGCCGAGTGGATGATGCCGCCGACCGGGTGCGGGATGTGCTCCAGCGTGGCCATGATCTGCCACAGGTCGTCCGGGTCGGAGATGTCCCCGGTCAGGAGGGTCACATCGGCGCGCTCGGCCAGCCGGGTGTACAGGTGCGCCACGTCGGGAGCGGGTGTCCCGCTGCGGCTGATCAGCGTCAGATGCCGGGCACCGAGGTGGACCAGCTTCTCCGCGGTGACCAGTCCCAGCGCGCCGAGGCCGCCGGTGATCAGATAGGTGTGGTCGCCGTCGACGGTGATCTCGGCCGGCTTGGCCGCGTGCTCCTCCTCGAAGTTCAGCACCAGCTTGCCGATGTTGGCGCCGCGGCCGAGTACCTTGAACGCCTCCTCGATCTCGTCCAGCGAGTAGGCGGTGGCCTTGATCGGCGGCAGCTCGCCGCTCTGGACCAGGTCGACGATGATGCCCATGATCTCGGTGTTGAGCCGGAACATCTCGTCCTGGGGCAGTTCGCTCAGGTCGAAGTTGTGGTAGACGACGTCCGGCCGCAGCTCGTGCACCTGCTCCGGGGTCCAGGCGCCGACCTTGCCCATCTCGACGAACCGGCCGCCCTCGCCCAGCGAGCGCATCCCGGCCGGGATGTAGTCCTTGTTGAGGCTGTTGAGGACGATGTCCACACCCGTACCGCCGGTGGCAGCCGCGATCTCGTCGGCGAAGTCCAGGGTCCGGGAGTTCATCAGGTGCTGCACGCCCTGGGCCCGCAGCAGCGGCCACTTGTGCGGGCTGGCGGTCGCGTAGATCTCGGCGCCCGCGGCCTTGGCCAGGGCGACCGCGGCCTGCCCCACACCGCCGGCGGCGGCGTGGATGAGGACCTTGTCGCCGGCCTTCATGCCGGCCAGGTGGTGCAGCGCGTAGTAGGCGGTGACGTACACCGACGCGAGGCCGGCCGCCTGGGTGAAGTCGATCGTGGTGGGCTTGCGCACCGCCATCGCCGACGGGACGGTGAGGCTGCTCTTCATGCAGCCCAGGTAGTTGATGATGACTTCGTCGCCGACCGCGTGGGCGGCGTCGGGCCCGGTCGCCACGACCGTGCCGGCCGCCTCGAAGCCGAGCGGCTGCTCACCGAACTCCTTGAGCATCCCGAGCACGTTGAGCACGTCCTTGAAGTTCAGGCCGGCCGCGTGCACCCGGACCTGGATCTCGTCGCCCTGCGGGGCGACCGCCTCGGACGGCGCGATCCTGACCCCGGAGAACTGCCCGTACTCCTTGACCACGAGTTCGAAGTCGCCCTCGCCGCGGCCGTTCGGACGGCCCTTGCCGTCGGTCCGCATCAGACGCCTGACATGGCGGTGGCCGGCCCGGAAGGCGATCTGGAACTCATCGGTTCCCGGCGCCAGCACCTCTTCGAGCAGCGGGGCGAGGTCGTCGTCGGGCAGGTCGACCATGGTGACCCGGTAGGCGGGGTACTCGTTGAGCAGCGTGTGGCCGAAGCCCCACAGGCTCGACGCGGCGTGCTGCTCGCCGGTGCCGGCCCGGTCGCCGGGCAGCCACTGGGCGCGCTCGGTGACCAGCCACAGCCGCTGGTTGCGGCCGAAGCCTCCCTCGCCGAGCGAGGCGACCAGGTCCAGCAGGTCCCGGTAGTTGCTCTCGGACTCCGCGCGCAGGCTCGCGGCGGTCGTCTCCTCGGCGGCGTCCCCGGACTGCCAGAACCAGGCGACATCGGTGATCCGCTGCTCGCGCAACACCGAGACGGCCTCCTGCGGGGTGCCGGCGAAGGACACCCGCGCGCCGGCCGCCGTCGCCCGCTCGACCAGGTCCGCCGAGTCCGCCTCGGGACGCTGGGCGACCAGGATGTGCCGGTCCTCCTGCGCCGTCTGGGCGATCAGGGAGCGCTTGAGCCAGCGGGGCTCGTTGAAGAAGCTGTCGCGGGCTGTGGTGGAACTGTCCGCCACCCGCTTGCAGCCGAGTCCGCGCAGCTCGAAGACGGGCTGGCCGTCCTCGGTCGCGATCAGGTCCAGCGAGATGTCGACACCGGGGGCGTCGGGGACGCCGACCCGCAGCGCCACCCGCAGGGACTGCGACCTGGGCTTGCGGAAGAGCCGGAACCAGCCGAAGCGCACCGGCAGGTAGCTGTCGCTGTCGTCGCCCACCAGCGCGGCGAAGGCGTGCGCGGCCGCGTCGACCAGGGCGGGGGAGATGTGCTCCAGCGCGTCGGCGGTGCGACCGAGCAGGTCGCCGATCGCGAGGTCGGTGCCGTGCACCTCGACCGAGCGCATCCGGGCGAACTCCGGGCCGTACTCCAGTCCGGCGTCGGAGTAGGCGGCGTAGACCTCGTCGGAGCTGAGTACGTCCCGCGGCTCCTGGACGGCCCCGGCGGCGTCGAGCAGCGCCTGCCCGGTCTCGGTGGGCGCGTCGACCGACTCGCGGCGGGCGCCGAGGACGGCCGTGCTGTGCCGGCGCTCGATGGTGCTGTCCCGGCCGGGCACCCTGCTGATGATCTCGACGGTCGCGGTGTCCTGCGGTCCCGGGGTGAGCCGGGTGCGCAGCTCCGTGGTCTCGTCCTCTTCCAGGAAGAGCGGCTCCAGGATGCGGACGTCCTGGATCGGCCGGCGGGTGTCGCCGTGGACGGCGTCCTGGAGCGCCAGCAGCGTCTCCAGGTAGCCGGTGCCCGGGAAGACGACCCGGCCCATGACGACGTGGTCGGCGAGGTAGGCCGGCGAGGTGGAGCCGATACGGGTGGAGAACTCCCGTATCCCGTCCTTCAGCTGCTCCTCGGTGGAGACCTCGGCGCCCAGCAGCGGGTGGAAGGCCGAGCCCGCGGCGCCCACGGCGCCGCCCAGGCCGTGCCGCCGGCCCTTGAGCGGCAGCCAGTAGCGCTTGCGGTCGAAGGCGTACGTCGGCAGGTCGATCAGGTGCCCGGGCCGGCCGGCGTGGAATCCGTCCCAGGAGAACGGCAGACCCGCGGTGTACAGCTTGGCGACCGCCTCGCTGAGCACGGCGCCCCGGTCGTCGTTGCGGCGCAGACTGCTCACCCACACGTGGTCCTCGGGGGTGACGCACTGCCGGGCGAGCGCGCTGAGCGCCCTGGACGGCCCGATCTCGATGAACGCGTGCTTGCCGCGGCGGTCCACGGTGGCCATCCCGGCCTCGAAGTCCACCGCCTCTCCGATGTGCCGGATCCAGTACTCGGGGTCGGAGATCTCGGAGAACTTCGCGACCTTGCCGGTGAGGTTGGAGATCACGGTCAGGTTCGGCTCGTGGAAGGCGGTCTGCGCGAGCGCGGCGCGGAAGTCGTCGAAGACCTCTTCCATGAGCGGGGAGTGGAAGGCGTGCGAGACCGGGAGCGGCTTCACTTCCCGGCCGCGCTCGACCAGGATCTTGGTGACCGCGGCCAGCGACTCCACACCGCCGGAGACCACGCACTGGCGCGGCGAGTTCCTGGCCGCGATGGCCAGGTCCGGGTAGTCCGCGAGCAGCGGCGCCACCTCGTCGGCCGGCGCGTCCACCGCGGACATGCCACCGGGGGCCGTGACGGACTGCATCAGCCGGCCGCGGGCGGCGACCAGGGCGATCGCGTCCGGAAGGTCGAACAGCCCGGCGACGGTGGCGGCGACGACCTCGCCGATGCTGTGCCCGATCATCACGCTGGGCCGCACACCCCAGGACAGCCACAGCTTGGCCAGCGCGTATTCGAGGGTGAACAGCGCGGCCTGGGTGTAACGGGTCTGGTGGATCTCCTCGGCGTCCTCGGTCTCGCCGAACATCATGGCGCGGATCGACAGGCCGAGCAGTGGGGCGAACAGCTCGTCGCAGGCGTCCACCTGGCGGCGGAACTCGGGGTACTGGCGGTAGAGCGGCTTGCCCATCCCGGCGTACTGCGAGCCCTGGCCGCTGAAGAGGAAGGCGGTCTTGCGGATGCTGCCGGTGCTGTGCGCGGTGGCGTCCTCGCCGTCGGACAGGTGGCCGTCGAGCAGCCGCTTCAGGCCCTCGGTGTCGTGGACGACGCCCGCGATCCGCTGGTTGGTGAAGTGGGTGCGGGCGACATTGCCCGTGTAGCACAGGTCGGCGAGGCCGGCCTCGGGGTGCTCGTCCAGGAAGAGCCGGTAGCGCTCCAGCTGGCCGCGCAGCGCCTTGGTGCTCTTGGCGGACAGCGTGAAGAGGTGCCCGGGGGTCTCCGTGGCGGCGTCGGCGGTGTCAGCGGCGTCGGCGGTGGCGTCGGCGGCCGGCGCCTCCGGCTCGGCGGGGGCCGGCACGCGGACCGGCGCCTGCTCCAGCACGACCGACGCGATGCTGCCGGCGAAGCCGAAGCTGTTGATGACCGCGCGCCGGGTCGGTGCCTCCCAGGGCAGGTTCTCGGTGGGCACCTTGACCGGGATGCTGTCCCACGGGATGCGCCCGGAGGGGTTCTTGAAGCCCACGTGCGGGAAGATCGTGCCGCTGCGCAGCTGCAGCAGCGTCTTGAGCAGCCCGGCCATGCCGGCGGCCGGCTCCATGTGCCCGACGTTCGTCTTCACCGAGCCGACGACGATCGGGTTTTCCTTGGTGTGCGAGTCCGTGAACACATCCGTGATGGCGCCCATCTCGATGGGGTCGCCCAACGGGGTGCCGGTGCCGTGCGCCTCGACGTACTGGATGTCGGACGGGGTCAGCCGGGCGTTGGCCAGCGAGGCGCGGATGACGGCCTCCTGGGCGGTGCCGTTCGGCACGGTCAGGCCGGCGCTCTCGCCGTCCTGCCCGATCGCCGTACCGCGCACCAGGGCCAGGATGGTGTCGCCGTCGCGCTCCGCGTCGGACTGCCGCTTGAGCACCATCATCGCGCAGCCCTCGGCCCGGGCGTAGCCGTCGGCCGAGTCGTCGAAGGTCTTGCAGTGGCCGTCGGCCGCCAGCATGTTCCCGTTGGAGAACATCACCAGGATCTTGGGGTGGTGGATGGAGTTGACCGCGCCGCACAGCGCGATGTCCGTCTCACCGCGCCGCAGCCCGTCGACCGCCATGTGCAGGGCGGTCAGCGAGGAGGCGCAGGCCGCGTCGGTGGTGATGCTGGGGCCGCGCATCCCGAAGAAGTACGACAGCCGGCCCGGCATCGGGAAGCCGGTGATGCCGGAGGCGAGGTGCCCGTCCAGCTCCTCGTAGGGCAGCGAGTCGAGCTCCAGCGCGTAGTCGATCGAGCTGGCGCCGATGTACACGCTGCCGTTGCCGTGCCGCAGCGAGGCCGGGTTGATGTTGGCGTTCTCCAGCGACTCCCAGGCGGTCTCCAGCAGCAGCCGCTGCTGGGGGTCGACGTACTGCGCCTCCAGCGGCGAGATGTTGAAGAACGGGGCGTCGAACTGGTCGAGGCCGTCGATGAAGCCGCATCCGGCGGTGCGGATCTTGCCGCGGTCCTCCTCGTCGAACGGGGCGAACGCCTCCAGGTCGAAGCGGTCCTCCGGCAGTGGCCGGATGCCGTCCCCGCTGTCCCGCAGGAACTGCTCGAACTGCGCCAGGTTGTTGTTGTCGCCGGGGAAGCGGACACCGACGCCGACGATGGCGATCGGCTCGTACTTCTCCCGTTCCAGTCCTTCGATGGTCGCGCGCTGGAGCCGGATGACCTCCTCTTGCGAGTCGTCCGGACCTTGCTGGGGAGCGGGAGCGGTGGTCACTGCCCCGCCTCCTTTCCTTGGATGCCGGTGATGGCTGCGGAGCGGGTGGGGGGAGCGAACAGGTCGATGAGGACGTCGCCGGTCAGGTGGTCCAGCAGGCTGTCCACGGTGGGGCGGTTGAACAGGACGTTGGCGCTGATGGGGTGCCCGAGCACGGCTTCGAGCCGGTTCTTGATCTCCAGGATCAGCAGGGAGGTGAAACCGAGTTCGAAGTAACTCGAGTCGCCGTTGAAGGGCTCGGTCTCGGCCATCGACAAGGTGGTCCTGAATTCGGCGACGACCAGTTCGGACAGGGCCTCACGGCGTTCGGAACGTGGCAGGTCGCGCAACTCGGCCACCGCCTCGGTCTCTTCGGGCATCGTGCGCATCGGTTCACCTCTACGGGTTCGTTTCCGGGTGGGCGGACGTGCGGTCGGACGGTCGGACGTCGCTGTCCGCCGCGTCCGCCGGCGGGGCGTGGTCGCAGGGATCAGCCGCGGGTGCGGCCCGCGAAGGCGGTCGGTGTCTCGGGTGCGTCGGGCGCCTCGGAGGCGGGCGACGCCGATGCTTTGCCCTCGGCCGTCACGGCCGGCGCGATGGCCGCGTACTGCTCGGGCCGGTTCGAGCGCAGCCACGCGGCGTAGCCCAGGCCGCCGACACCGGCGGCGAGGATCAGCCACGGCATGGCGTTGATCACCACGTTGGTGGTACCGGTCATGATCTTGAAGTTGCTCACCACGAGCACGGTCGCCGTCCCGAGCCCGGCCAGCCCCAGCAGGGGCGCCAGTCCGGTGCGCCACCAGTGCCGGTCGGACCGCTTGCGGTAGAAACCGAGCACCGACAGCGAGGCCAGCGCCTGCAGGACGATGATGCCCAGCGTGCCCAGTCCCAGCATGCTGGTGGCCAGGCTGGTGTACGGGTCGAGGCCGGCCGCCGCGAAGGCGGCGACGACCACGACGGCGAACACCGTCTGCACCACGCTGGCCCGGTGCACCGCGTTGTGGCGCGAGTGCACCGCGTCCAGCCAGCGGGGCAGCAGGCGTTCGCGGCCCATCACGAACATGTAGCGGTTGGCCGCGTTGTGCAGCGCCAGCCAGCCGGCCAGCAGACTGGTGCACAGCAGGATCTGCATGATGGTGGTCGCGGCGCTGTCCAGGTAGTCGTCGCTCAGGTTGAAGAACATGTCACCGAGCTGCGAGGTGGCGACCGAACCGACCTTGGACGGCCCGATTGCGCCGACCGCGAGCCAGCTGGTGATCGCGTAGAACAGGGAGATCAGCGCCACCGAGATGTAGGTGGCCCGGGGCACGCTGCGCTTGGGATCGCGGGCCTCCTCGCCGTACAGCGCCGCCGACTCGAAGCCGATGAAGGACACGAAACCGAACATCATGGCCACGCCGACGCCGGTCGCGGTGAAGTTGCTCGGGGCGAAGGAGGTCCGGGGCAGCGAGCCGAAACCGTGCCGCGCCAGGACCGCGATGTCGAGTGCGATCAGCACCAGGACCTCGCAGACCATGAACACGGACAGCACCCGCGCGCTCAGGTTTATCTCCCGGTAGCCGAGGAAGCCGACGAGTACGAGACCGAGCGCGGCCCAGATCTCCCAGCGCAGATCGAGCCCGTGCGAGGCGGCCACCAGCTGGGCGAAGTAGGCGAAGGCGCCGGCGAGTCCGACCGTCGCGGTGTTGTAGGCGACGACGGCGATCATCCCCGCGCCGACGGCCGGCGGCCGGCCCAGGCCGGAGGAGACGTAGGTGTAGAAGCCTCCGGCGTTGACGATGTGCCGGCTCATCGCCCCGTAGCCGACGGAGAAGCAGAGCAGGGTGAGGCCGGCGAAGGCGAACATCGCGGGCACTCCCGGGCCGTTGCCCAGGGCGAACGCGAGCGGGACGGTGCAGACCATGGCCGCCAGGGGGGCGGCGGCCGCGACGATCAGGAAGACGATCTTCGGGGTGGTGAGGGTGCGTATGAGCCGGGCGTCCGTCGCGGGTACGCCGGCCTCGCCGTTGTCGGGCATGCTTCCTCCGTTCTTCACTCGGCTGTGGTGCCGGAAGGGGGGCTGGACGGTTCGGGACGGCGGCGCGCGGTGCGCGCGGGCGGGGCGCCTCAGGTCCGGCGGCGGCCGCTAGGCCACCTTGGCGCCGCGGTCCTCGACGAGTCGCACGACGGCTTCGAAGTCCTCCAGCTCGGCGAGTTCGTCGTCGGAGACCCGCGCGCCCCACTGCTCGAACGTCATCGACAGCTCGACCAGGTCCAGCGAGTCGAGGCCGAGGTCGCCCAGGGTGGCGTGGGGGGTGAAGTCGCTCTCGACGGCGTGGAACGATCCGATCAGGAGCTGCTTGATCTGGTCGTACACGGTGTTCTCCTCGGCGTGGGGGCCCGATGGCCGGGCAGGGTCGGGCGGCGGACCGGCTCGGGGTGAGCCGCGGCCCGCGGGGGCGGGCTAGGACGCGTCGGCGGTCTGCGCGGCGGAGTCGCTGTCGGCGCCGGTGGCGACGAGCGAGGTGGTCTCCGGCCAGACGACCGTGCCGGCGCCCCAGGTGAGGCCGCCGCCGAAAGCGGCGAGCAGCGTGCGGTGTCCGGCGCGCAGCGTGCCCGCGGCGGCCGACTGCGCCAGCAGGATCGGTACGGAGGCGGCGGCGGTGTTGCCGACCTGGTCGATGTTGCTCAGCCGCCGTTCGCCGGCCGGGATGCCCAGCCGGTCGGCGACCGAACCGACGATCCGCGCGTTGGCCTGGTGGGCGGCGAAGCGGTCCACGTCGTCGGGGAGCCAGCCCGCCTTGTCGAGCGCCAGCCGGGCGGTCGCCGTGGTGCGTTCGACGGCGTGCCGGTAGGTGTCGGGGCCGTTCATGGTGAAGTAGTGGTCCTTGGGTCCGGCCTCGGTACCGGCCGAGCGCTGGCGTGCGCCGCCGCCCGGGATCATGATCAGGTCGCTCTGCCCGCCGTCGCTGCCGAGCGTCACCGGACCGATCGCGCCGGGCTCCTCGGGGTCCCCGGCGCGCAGCACCACCGCGCCGGCTCCGTCCCCGAAGATGGCCGCGGTGACGCGGTCGGCGGGATCGAGGATGGTGCTGAACGCCTCGGCGCCGATCAGCAGGACGCGTTCGGCGATGCCGGCCGCGATCAGGCCGGCGCCGACGCCCAGCCCGTAGACGAAGCCGGTGCAGACGGCCGATACGTCGAAGGCGGCGGTACCGGTGAGCCCGAGGCGGCTGGCCACCTCCGGGGCGGTGCCGGGGCAGCGCCGGTCGGGTGTGGTGGTGGCCAGCACCACGGCGTCCGCGTCGGCGCTGCCGGACGCCTTCAGCGCGAGCCGGCCGGCCTCGGTGGCCATGTCGCCGGTGGACATGCCGGGGGAGACCCGGCGGCGGGCGTGGATCCCCGTTCGCTCCCGGATCCACGCGTCCGAGGTGTCCAGATGCTTGGCCAGGTCGTCGTTGGTGACGATGGTCGGCGGCAGCCAGGCGCCGAGCCCGGCGATGACCGCGGCCCGCCCGGGCCGGCTCTCACCGGGCATGATCGCCGCCCGCCGGGGTCTTCGCGGTGTGCATGGCGCTGTTCTCGATGCCCATGTACTTCATCCGGACGACCGCCATCTCGTCGGTCCAGTGCTCCGCGGTGTCGTAGCGCTCGTCGGGCGTGGTGTCGAGCAGCAGCCGGCCGGGCCACACCTCGTAGGAGGCGAGCAGCTCGCTGTGGTCCCGCATGCCCTGCTGGAAGAGCTTCTCGCGGTGGATGACAAAGCCGCGGTCCGGGATGCGGTCCCACAGGCGCCGGCCGCGCTCCAGGATGTCCATCAGGCGCGGGCGGTACTCGGGGTGCTTGATCAGGTGCTCGCGGACGATCGCGCTGCCCACCGCCAGGTGCCGGATCTCGTCGATCGAGGCGCCGCGGGCGATGGCGCCGGCCGCGGGGTCCAGCACGTTCCACTTGCGCTCGCTCAGCTCGGCGGCGGGGGCCAGCACGCCCTCGATGACGATGGTGAACACCGCGACACCGCCGACGAAGTCGTTCTCGTCGCGGACCGTGCGCACCGCGAACTCCAGGATGGGGTCGATGACCTCACGCTTGTAGTCGACCGACAACGCCTCGACGGTGCTGTGCAGTTCGTCCTGTGACACCCCCAGTTCGAGCAGGTGGTTGCGGAACACCATGGAGTGGCGTGCCTCGTCGATCAGCTGGGTGGAGTAGAACTCCATCTCGGGGACGGCGGGGGCGTTGGCCACGTAGTACGCCAGCGCGCGGGTGGCCTGGTCCTCGGCGACCGAGCGGTGGGCCATCTCCAGGACCAGCGCGTCGCGCAGCGGACCGGGTTCGCGCATGTACTCCGGGGTCGTCTCGTCGGCGGTGTGACCGGAGCGGGCCCGGTCAGCCAGGGTGCCCTGGGCCACGCCGGTCAGCCAGTACGGCAGATCGCACTGCTCCGGGGTCAGGACCAGCGTCATCGCGCCGTCCAGCAGTCCTGGCGCTTGGTCCCAGTCGGTCTCGGACGGAATCGTCTCGGTCATCTTCTCGGCTTCCTTTCGCGTACGCGGCTCGGCGTCGCGCGTCGGTCGGGACGGTGGGAGGAGCGGGGCGACGTCCCGGCGGTTCAGTCGAAACCGGTGCCGGACGCCCCGGCCGGGGCCCGCCAGCCGCGGCGGCGGGCGACATCGTGGAACTCGGTGCCGTACAGCGCGCCGCCGTAGCTGACCAGCGGGCTGCCGTGGCCGCTGCGGGCCGAGATCACCCGGCCGAGCAGCAGTTCGTGGTCCCCGACGGCCACCAGGTCCTCCAGCCGGCACACCAGGGTGGCCAGCGTGTGCCGCAGTACCGGCAGTCCGGTGTCCGGGTCGGATTCCCAGCCCACCCGCTCGAACTGCCCGGCGCCGGCCGGGCGGTCCGGGTTGGCGAACCAGTCGGCGAGCAGGGCCTGGCGGTGGGTGAGCACGTTGACCGCGTACTGCCCGGCCGCGACGGCCAGCCCGGTCAGCACCGCGCCGCCGCGCAGACCCGCGGACAGGATCGGCGGGTTGCGCAGCACCAGGTTCACCGCGCTCACCGTCGAGCCGTGCGGCCGTCCGTCGTGGAGGGTGGTGAGTACCGTGACGCCGGTGGTCAGCCGCAGCACGGCGTCGCGTACGGCCGGGTCGGTGCTCGCCGGATCGGTGCTCGCGGGCTTGACGCTCGCGCGGCCGGTGCTCGCGGGCTCCGCGGCGTTCATCGTCCGGCGGCGGCGCCGGCCGGAACGGTCCCGGTGGACTCGGCCGCGGGCCGCGTGTGCAGCAGCTCGGCGGACAGCCGGACGTAGGCCGGGTTGGGCTCGGGCTCGAAGGCCAGCGAGAACGGCTTGAGGAAGTTGCCGAACACGCCGCGGTCGATGAACAGGTGGAACGGCAGGACCAGCAGCGCCCATTCGGGCCCGGCCACCCACATCCAGATGCCGGCCACCACCGCCTGGGTGATCAGGCTGTGCATGGTGTTGTAGGCGATGTAGTAGCCCTTGGCCACGTGGTGGTCGGGGCTGCGGCGGTAGGCGATGGCGCCGGGGATGTAGCCGATGAGGTCGATGTAGACGAACAGCACGACCGCGGGCAGCCAGCGGACCTGGCCGATGTTGGCGATGAGCAGGCCGGTGACGACCGCGAGGCCCACCAGGTACTCGGCGCGGTGCAGCCGGTAGGTGACCTTGGTCTCGACGGGATTGGCGTGGTCCATGACGGTCTCCTGCTAGGGGACGGGTATCGGGACGGGGGTCAGTTCGAGGTTGCCGCCGAGCTTGACGTGCTCGTGCAGGCCGACGACCGCCCAGGCGACCGTTTCCTTGATCACGCGTTCGGCGATCGGGTCGAGGATGCCTTCGAGGCTCTCGATGCCGAAGTCGAAGTCGCACTCGAAGTGCAGGATCGTGTCCGGGCCGGACTGCTTGATGTCCCAGAAGCCGACGAAGGAGTCGAAGTCGCCCTCGGTCTGCTCGAACTCGATGCGCAGGTCGTCGCGCAGGAACCGCTCCCGCTCGGACCAGCGCAGCAGGCCGCTGCGGAAGTGCAGCTCCCAGCTGGACTCGCCGGTGGCGCTCGGCCGGGTCTCGGTGACGACGGTGGACAGCACGTGCGGAGCCAGCTCCGGGTAGCGCTTGAACTGCACGACGTTCTCGAACACCGTGCCGGCGTCCTCGGCGAGGATTTCGGCGTCCATGATCACGCGGCGCATGTCAGTTCCCGTCCTTCGGCATCTGGACGCGCCCGTCGACCAGCGCGCGGGTGGCGAGGTCGAAGGCGGTCATCAGGAACTCCACGTCGGAGTCGGTGAGAATGGCCGGCGGCGTGAAGCGCATCACCGCGCTCTGGTTCATCGAGTGGTTGGCGACCACTCCGTGGTTGAACAGCTCGATCAGCAGCTCACCGGCCAGGCCGGCCTCGATGAACTCGATGCCGATCATCAGGCCCTGGCCGCGGACCTCGACGATCAGTTCGGGGATGTTCTTGCGGGAGATCGCCTCGAAGCCCTCCAGCAGCCGGCGGCCGAGGTCGGCGGCCTTGGGTACCAGCTGCTCCTCCCTGGTCGCGGTGATCGCGCCCTGGACGGCCGCCATCAGCAGCGGGGAGCCGGTGAAGGTGCCGGTGTGCAGATACGGGTCCTTGTCGAACGGCGAGAACGTCCTGCGGTTGGCCAGCGCGGCCGAGACCGGGACCACGCCGCCGCCCAGCGCCTTGCCGGCGAGCAGCACGTCGGGGGTGATGCCGTACAGGTCGGCGCCCCACCACGCGCCCAGCCGGCCCATGCCGGTCTGCACCTCGTCGAGGATCAGGAAGTCGTCGAACTCGCGGACCAGGGCCTCGACACCGGTCAGGAAGCCCTCCGGCGGCAGATTCACGCCGCCCTCGCCCTGGACCGGCTCGATGATGACCGCGGTCTGGCCGGGGTACTGGGCCAGCTCGGCGCGCAGCGCGTCCAGGTCGCCCCACGGCACGTGCGTCACATCGGGCAGCAGCGGCCGGAAGGGCTTCTGGTACACCTCCTTCGCGGTGGCGGACAGCGCGCCCAGCGTCTTGCCGTGGTAGCCCCGCTGCATCGACACCAGCCGGCGCTTGCCGTTGGCGCGGGCCAGCTTCAGCCCGGTCTCCACCGCCTCGGCGCCGGTGACCGCGAAGTGGATGCGGTTCAGGCCGGCCGGCACCACGGAGGACAGCGCCTCGGCGGCGCGCCCCACGGTGGGTTCCAGCAGGATGCGGGTGGAGATGGGGTGCAGTTCGAGCTGGCGGCGCACGCCCTCCATCACGGTGGGGTGCCGGGCGCCGAGCATGAACACGCCGTAGCCGCCGCAGTTCAGATACTCCTTGCCGTCGCTGGTCTGCAGCCAGGCACCGGAGGAGGCGACCTCCATGTGGCTGCCGAACAGCTCGGCCACGGTGGCGCGGCCCTTGCTGAGGTGCGCCCGGTAGAGGTCGAGGATCTCCTGTTCGGTGTCGGTCTTCGGGGGGCTTTCCAGGAATACGGTCATGGAACAGTGCTCCCTGTTCGCGGTGGGCTCTCCAGGGGATTCGCTGGAGATTCGGTGCGGGTTCGTGGGGGGTTCGCTGGGGGGTTCGCCGCGAGGACGCGGCCGGCCGGCGCCGGCGCCGTGCTCAGGACAGCAGCAGGGGCCCGCCGGCGTAGTAGTCGACGAGGGCCTGCGTCGTGCTGCCGCGCGACGGCGGGTGGAACGCCAGCGGCTGCACCGCCGAGGCGAGGTAGGAGACCTCGGAGGAGCCGATGAAGGCCATGCCGCCGAGCAGCTCGACGGCCAGGTTCGCCGCGGCGGCCAGTTCCCGCTGCACCGCGAACCTGCTGGTGAGTACGGCCGCGACCGCGTCGTCCCCGACCAGCCCGTCGCGGATCGCGCGGGCCATGCCCTCGGTCAGCGCGACGGCCGACTCCAGGTGCAGCCCGAGGGTGGAGCGGTCGGTGATGCTGCCGCGGCCGCGGCTGAGCACGAGCTCGGCGAGGGAGCTGGCCGCGCCGACGTACGCGGAGGTGACCAGCATCTCGAACCAGACGAACGCGGCGGTCTGCAGGTCGTCGAGCCGGCCCGGGTCCTCCGGGGTGGCCCGGATGACCAGCCGGTCCGGGACGTGCACATCGGTCAGCCGGACCTCGTCGCTCTGCGCGGCGGCCAGGATCGGGCTGCCCCAGAACGGGTGGACCTCGATCCCGGGGGACTCGGCGGGGATCAGCAGGATCGCCAGCGAGGGGGGACCGTCCGGCGAGGGCAGCGTCACACTGGCGGTGAGCAGGCTCATCGACCGCGACAGGCTGCACGGCTTCTTGGCGCCGTTCACCAGGAAGCCGTCCTCGACCCGGGTCGCCGCCAGCGCGGGGTTGAGGATGTTCTGCTCGGTGCGGCCCTCGGCCCAGCCGGACGCCAGCAGCATCCCGTCGGGGGCGATCCGGGAGAGCAGCGCGATCTGCGACTCGGTGGGCTTGCCGGTGCGCTCGGTGAGGGCGAACAGCATCGCCGCGGTGAAGTTGTGCATGGTCGCGGCGGCGCCCAGCGAGGGCGACAGGGATCCGATCGCCCGGGTCACCCGGACCGCTTCCAGCGGGTCCGCGCCGAGGCCGCCGTACGCCGACGGGACGAGCAGGCTGGCGCCGTTGTGGGACTTGAACAGGTCGATCACCGGGCTGTCGGCAGCCTCGCGCTCGTGCAACGGGAGTTCGGAGAGGCTCTTGACCAGCCCGGGGTGGAGCCGTTCGCACGCGTCACGCGCGGTGTCCAGGGAACGCATGGCCTACTGCCCTTCAGCGCCGGGTCAGCGGCGCGATCGGTGGATGTCCGGGAGACAGGGCCCTCAGAACTCGTATTCCGCGACGCGGGGCGAGACCCCGGTGGCGATGCTCACGCCCTGTACGTGGGAGGTCTTGAGGATCGGGTAGTTGCCCTCGCCGAAGGCTCCGCCGGTCAGGCCGGTGCCGCCGTGGGTCGGCAGGTAGGGCAGGAAGCCGATGTGCGAGTCGTTGACCTTGAGCATGCCGCCGTTGCGCAGCTCGGCGACCACCCGGTCGATCACCTGGGGGTCGGTGGCCCACAGCGAGTTGCGCAGCCCGTAGCGGTTGGAGTTGAGGAAGTCGATGGCCTGGTCGAGCAGCGTGTCGTCGGGCGTCGGGGCCGGCACGATCACCGGCAGCAGCGGGAAGAAGGTCTCCTCGCGCACCATGTCGAACTCGCGGGCGGTGTCGAGTCCGTCGACGCGTACGGCGGTGGCCTCCAGGAACACACCGGACTGCGAGGGGGTGCCGTCCACCTCGACCCGCTTGCCGCCGATCATGATCTGCCCGCCGTGCTCGGTGGCCTGGGTCAGCAGCCTGAAGAAGCGCTCGCTGCGGCGTACCGGGGAGAGCAGCACATCCTCGCTCTGCGGGTATCCCGGCCGGATCTCCGCGGTCTGCCGGACGATCTCGGCCAGCAGCTCCTCGGCGATGTCGGGGTGGGCGATCACATAGTTGGGCACCATGCAGATCTGGCCGGAGCCGAAGAAGCTCTCGGTGATGGCCTCGACGGCCAGCGGGATGTCCGCGTCCTTCCAGACCAGCAGCCCGTCGTTGCCGGCCAGTTCGAGGATCGGCTTCTTGCCGCGGGCCACGCACTCCTGCTCGAAGCGCAGTCCCTCCTCGCTGCCGCCGAAGAACATGATGTCGTTGACGGCGGGGTGCGCCAGCCAGCTGTCGAGGATCTGGCGGGGCCGGGCGCAGATCACGTTCAGCGTTCCGGGCGGGGCGCCCAGCTCCTCCAGCAGTGGGGCGACCAGCTCGCGCATGACGTACAGGGTGCTCAGCGCGATGCTGCGCGGCGAACGCACCACCAGGGTGTTGCCGGCCATCAGCGCCAGTACGGCCAGCCCCGAGTTGGGCAGCGGGGCGTTCTGCGGCGGGAACAGGCAGACCACACCGTCGGGCTGGCGGCGCACGATCAGCCGGCGCGGGCCCTGCTCGAACTCGGAGTGCATCTGCGAGGCGTAGTACGAGCAGCTCTCCTCGCTGTACACCTGCAGCAGGCAGGTCAGTTCCCAGCGGGCCAGCTTCACCGGGTGGCCCTCGGCGACCAGGATGTCCAGCACCGTGTCGTAGTGTTCGAGCAGCTTCTCCCGGAACATCGCGCCGAGCCGCATCCGGTCCGCCAGCGGTACGGCGGCCCATCCGCGCAGGGCGCCCGCGGCTGCTTCCGTCGCCAGGTCCACATCGCTGTCCGCGATGACCGCGCAGCGGCCGACGACGTACGGGTGCTGGGCCGCCGCCGAGCGCGGGTCGGGGTCCTTCTCCAGGGCGCGCTTGAGGCTCACGCTGGTGAAGACATCCTCCAGCAGGGACTGGGAACTGACGGTGTAGACCCAGCCGATTCCCTCGTAGTCCTTGCCGCCGATATACGCGGGATAGCTCAGCAGTGGTTTTTCCCGGCCCGGGGAGGGAGCAATCTCTGAAGCCCTTTCCATGGCCACGTCCCGTTCTCCTCAGATTCATTGAGAATGTGGTGGAGACGGGTCGAGAACCCGTCCGGCTTTCGTTGTCCGAGGTGAACGATGACAGATCGCTCTGACTGCCCACTGACAGGTTCCTGACGCTTCGATCCGAGCTGACGTCCCGTTGACTTGTCACTGACATGAGCCGTAAATGGCCCTGGAACAGGCCTCCGGGCCTTGCGGCGCAGGGGCCCCTGTGTAATAACGGAGACCGTCGGACTCTCTCGTGCGGCCGTTCCTGGACATCTACCGAGAAGCGTCGGGTGGTAAAAGTGACCGAACTGACAGATCTGAAGACATCCGGTGAAACAGTACTGGAGGCAATCCGCGAGTACACGGCTGCCGACAATCCGAGCGCTTTCCTGGCGGTCAGCGAGGGAAATTCCTATTTCACCTTGCCGGGACGCCCGGGAGTGGTGGTCTACCGCCCGGCCGGCCGCTTCCTGGTACAACTGGGCGGCCCCTTCGCCCCGGACGATTCCTACCGTGACCTGCTCAGCGGGTTCCGGAAGCTCGCCGCCGAACAGGACCGCACCGTGGTCTCCGTCCAATTGCAGGCGCGGGACGCGCAGATCTACGCGGAATCCGGGTTCACCGTCAATCAGGTGGGCGCCTCGTACGCCGTCGACCTGGACTCCTTCACGCTGGACGGCACCCGCTTCATGCAGCTGCGCAACAAGATCTCCCGGGCGCTGCGCAACGGCCTCACCGTCGTCGAGGAGCCCTACGAGAAGTGGCGGACGTCGGTCGAGGAGATCGACCGGCTGTGGCTGCCGCTCAAGGGCGAGGGCGCGCGCCCGCTGGAGTACCTGGTCGGCCAGTGCGGCGGCGAGATGCAGCAGCACCGCCGTCTGTTCGTCGGCCACGTCGACGGACAGATGGCGGGCTACATCCTGTACTCACCGGTCTACGGCAGCCGCCCCGGCTGGATGCACGACCTCAGCCGGCGGCGGCCCGGCAAATCGCCCGGCATCATGGAGGCAATCAACAAGGCCGCCATCGACGTCTTCCGGCAGGAGGAGGTGCGCTGGCTGCACTTCGGCTTCACCCCGTTCACCGGCCTCGACGACAAGCTGGAACTGCCGGGCAGCAGCCCGGGGTTCACCTGGTTCATGCACTTCCTGTGGGAGCACGGAGAAGGCGTCTACCCGGCGGTGACCCAGCTGGCGTACAAGGAGAAGTGGAACCAGAGCCTGGTCCTGCCCGAGTACGTGGCCTTCGACGGCGAGGCCGGCATCAACGCGTTCGTGCACGTGTTCCGCGCCGCCAACGCCCTGTGAGTGACCGGCAACTTCCAACCCTGTGAGAGGACAGCCCCGTGAACGCGGAAGCAGATCAGGTTCCGACAGTGCTCGACACGGCCAGGCAGCGGCTCGTGGAGTCCTTCATGGCCTTCTGCGCCGACCCGGACATCGAGGCGCTCGGTGAGGCGGCCGACCAGGCACTGCGCGGCCTGGACGCGGTGATCGTACGTGAGACGGAGCCGGCCCCGAGCTCACAGCGCTGAGTCCAGCATCGGATCCTGGTCGAGGATCGCCCGCTCGTAGTCGCGCATGGTCGGTGACGGCTCCAGCCCGAGATCGTCGGTCAGCCGCCGCCACAACTCGCGGTACACAGCGAGCGCGTCGGCCTGCCGGCCCGAGCGGTACAGCGCCACCATCAGCTGCTGCCGGAACCTCTCCTTGTAGAAGTCCTCGGTGAGCAGGGCCTGTAATTCCGGGATGATCCGGACATGGTCGCCGTTGCGCAGTTCGCTGTCGAACAGCAGCTCAAGGGCGGCCAGCCGCATCTCCTCGTAGCGGGTGGCGGCGGCCCGGCACAGCCTGCCGCCCACCGGACCGCCGAAGACCGGCCCGCGCCACAACTCCAGCATCCGGCGGAGCTCGCGGACGGTGACGGCCGGGTCGTCGTCCTGCGGCCGGCTTCTGATCCGCTCGACGCCGGCCGCCAGCACCGCCGCGTCCACCTCCTCGTCGGCCACCATCAGCCGGTAGCCGGAGGGGTGGGTGACCAGCCGTGACGGGCCGTCGGCGGACTCCAGCAGGGCCAGTTGCTGGCGCAGCCGGCTGATGTGCGCCTGAAGGGCGTTCTCCACGTGGCGGGGCGGCTTGTCGCCCCACAGTTCGTCGATCAGTGATTCGATCGGCACCAGGCGGCGGGCGTTGGCGAGCAGGACCACGAGCAGCGTCCGCTGCTGCGGGCCCCGCGGCCGTAACGTCTGTCTCGGTGAACCGATCTCGATGGGTCCCAGTACGTGAAAGCTCAACATCGGTGATCTCCAGGAGTGAGTGAAGTTCCCGGCGTGGGTCGTGCCGACTGCAGAAATCGGACGAGGAGCTATGTTGCGCCCGGAACTTTTCGGACTCCGGGCAGACTGGCGGAAATGTCTGTGCGGTCACCGAGCAAAGATATTCGGATGGATCTGGAGACAGTGTCGCATGCTGCTGGCGGGTCGCAAGGGGTCAGCCGGGTCAGTCCCCATTACCTCATGGGTAATTGACCGTCGGCGGTCCGGCTCGGGAGAGTCTCATCAGCACACCTCTCAACGGCCTCCCCGTAAGGGAGCGTTCGGCCCTTCGATCAGGGAGTATCACTGATGACCACCAGTACGAATCCTGAGGCCGCGCCCGCGGCTCCCGCCCCGCCGCCGGCGACCAAGCCGCACCTCGGCACCCTGCTGGTCGTACTGACCGGCACTTTCATGGCAGGCCTTGACTTCTTCATCGTCAACGTCGCGGTACCCTCCACCCAGCGCGACCTGAACGCCACCTCGGCCGAGATCCAGTGGGTCATCGCCGGCTACGCCCTGGCCTTCGGCGCCGGGATGATCACCGGCGGACGGCTGGGCGACATCTTCGGCCGGCGGCGGATGTTCGCCTTCGCGATGGCATTGTTCACCCTGTCCTCGGCGGCCTGCGGCCTGGCGCCCAACGCCGAGTTCCTGGTCGTGGCCCGGGTCGTGCAGGGCCTGTCCGCGGCGCTGATGGGTCCGCAGGTCCTCACGATCCTGGCGACCACCTACGTCGGCGAGGCGCGCGCCCGCGCGTTCAACGCCTACGGCATGGCCATGGGCATCTCCGCCGTCTTCGGCCAGCTCATCGGCGGCGTGCTGATCCAGGGCAATGTGCTCTACCTCGGCTGGCGCGGCTGCTTCCTGATCAACCTGCCGATCGGTCTGATCGCGCTCTTCCTCGTCCCGAAGCTGGTCCCCGAGTCGCGCGCTCCCGGCCGCCCGAAGCTGGACCTGGTCGGCACCCTGCTGGTGACCCTGGGCCTGGTCGCGGTGGTCCTGCCGCTGATCGAGGGCCGGGCGCAGGGCTGGCCGGCCTGGACCTGGATCTCGCTGGCCGCGGCGGTGCCGCTGTTCGCGCTGTTCGCCTTCTTCGAGCGCCGGCTGGCCGCCCAGGGCGGTTCCCCGCTGATCGACCTGTCCATGTTCAAGGAGCGCGCCTTCACCGCGGGCCTGCTCGCCCAGCTCGTCTTCTGGATCGGCCAGGCCTCCTTCTTCCTGGTGTTCGCGCTCTACGTGCAGGAAGGCCGCGGCCTCGACGCCCTCCAGGCCGGCCTGATCTTCATCCCGCTCGGCTTCGGCTACATGGCCACCTCCACCACCGCGCGCTGGTTCGCCATGCGGCTCGGCCGCCAGGTGATCGCCCTCGGCGGCGCCCTGCGGCTGGTCGGCCTGACGGCGCTGCTGCTGCTCGTCGCCCACTTCGGTGTCGGCGGACACATCGCCTGGCTGATCCCGGCCCTGGCGATCGACGGCGCCGGCATGGGTCTGGCGGTCGCCCCGCTGGCCTCCACCGTGCTCACCCGGATTCCCCCGAAGCACGCCGGTTCGGCCACCGGTGTCCTCACCACCGGGGTCCAGGTCGGAAACGCCCTGGGCGTATCGATCATCGGTGTGATCTTCTACCGCATCGTCAGCGACACCCACGGGCTCATCGGTTACGCGCACGCCTTGAACTGGAGCATTGCCTTCCTGCTCGGTGTCGCACTGGTCCTCATCGCACTGGTGCAGCTCCTGCCGAAGGTTCCCGGCGCGAAGTGAATCGGTACAGCAAGGTTCTGGGAAAGTTCAGGGAAAGAGGAATCAGCCGACATGCGTGACGACAACGCTCTGGTGGAACGCTACATGGCGATCTGGAATGAGCCCGACGAGGCGGTGCGCGCTTCGGAGATCGCCGAATTGTGGGCCCCGGAAGGCGTCCACCAGATCCTCGACTTCATCATGAAGGGCCACGCCACCATCGCGGGCCGGGTCGGGCGCGCTTACGTCCAGTGGGTCGAGCAGCAGAACCATCGGTTCCGCTCGGCGGGCGATGTCATGAGCTACGACAATGTGGTGACCTTCCACTGGGAGATGGTGCCGGCCGGGAAGGAAGAGGTCATCTCGGTGGGCTTCGACTTCCTGATCCTGGACGACGAGGGCCGTATTCTCGTCGACCACCAGTTCAACGAGCCGCCGGTGCTCTCCGCCCGCCTCAATGCCCTCGCCGACCGCTGCGTCGCCGTGTGGAACGAGCCGGACGCGGAGGCGCGCGGCAAGGAGATCGCCCAGCTGTGGGCGGCGGACCGGACGCTGGCGGCCGAGACTTCGGTCACCGAGGCGTACACCGCCGCGCAGGCCGAGGGCCTCGTCCTCAGCCGCAGCGGCAACGCGGACGGTCACCCGAACGCGGCCCGGTACTCCTGGCGGCAGGCGCCCGCCCTGGGTACCGGTCCGGCCTCGACCGGCTTCGACTTCCTCCTCCTGGACGACGACGGACACATCGTCCAGAACTACCGCTTCACGCACGCCCCCACCCCCAGCGCGCGGATCCTCGCGCCTGAGGCAGTCTGACCCCACGACCAACTGACCCACCCCCGCCCGGGAGGCGGCGCCCACCCCGGGGCGCCGCCTCCCGGCACGTCGTCACCCGGCCGGGCGGCGGGCCGGGACCACCGCCGGCGGTCCTCGCCGGGCGTACGGTCCCGGCTGCCGGCTCCCCGCCGGGCCCGCCGGCCGCCGCGCGTCAGTGCCCGTGAGGACGGAACCGTCCGCTCTGCGTGAACACCGAATACCTCAACCTCCCCATGGCTACTACTCCGTTATGCGCACTGTCGAACTTTCCCTCAGCCTCTACCAACTCCGTTTCGATGTCGGGCACGCCTATCTGTGGCGGGACGCCGACGACTCGCTCACGCTGATCGACACCGGCACGGTCGGCTCCGGCGAGGCGATCGCCGAGTCGATCAGGGGGCTCGGACTGGGGCCGGAGCAGCTGCGCCGGGTGGTGGTCACCCACGCCCACCAGGACCACACCGGGGCGCTGGCCGAAATCGCCGCCTGGGGTGGTGAGGTCACGGTGATGGCGCACCGGCTGGAGGCGCCGCTGATCCGGGGCGAATCCCCGGCGGCGGAGCCGGTCTTCGACCAGTCGCCCGACTGGGAGCGGGCGCTGTACGAGAACATGCCGCCGCTGCCGCCCGCGCCCCCCGCCCGGGTGGACCGGGAGTTGGCGGACGGGGACGTGCTGGACTTCGGCGGCGGGGCGCAAGTGATCGGGGTGCCGGGCCATACCGACGGCAGTATCGCCCTCTACCTGCCCGGCCCGGGTGTGGTGTTCACCGGGGACGCGGCGGCGAACGTCGAGGGGCGGACGATGCTGGGCGTGTTCAACGTGGCACGGGACCGGGCCGTGGCCTCACTGCGCAAGCTCGCCGACCTCGGCGCGGAAACCGCCTGCTTCGGCCACGGCGAGCCGCTCACCCGCGGCGCGTCGGCGGCGCTGCGCACCGCCGAGATCCCGGTGCGCGAGTCCTAGGAGGGTGCTGAAGATCTATGCCGGGCTCCCGACGCCCGGCACTGCCATCTGCCGCGTTGGCCGGGTGCCCGGACAGAAACGCACTGTCCGGGCACCCGTCCGCCTTGCGGCTGACCGCACCGGACGCCGCTCGCTGATCCGGCCAAGATCTTCAGCACCCTCCTAGGATCTGCCGTACCCGATGCACTGGACGCGGCTCGGCCGCCGACGCGCTGATCCACGCCGGGCAACTCCTCCGATCACCAAGCACTCGGACCGGCCGCCGGAGATCCACCTCGACCCGTCCGCGCCGCCCGAGGGGAATCCGTCGTCATGACCTCCCAGGTGGAGAACATCCTGGAGCTCGACGCCGTCCTCAGCTGACCCGGTGACCCCGGGGCGGGCGGGGTTGTCCGTATATCGGACCAGTTGAACCATACAGCGGTACGAACCGTGATGATGGAGTGAATGTCGTACTCCACCGTCACCCCATGGATCGACCAGTGAACGCAGTCATCCCGCCCGCCCTGGCGGAACAGTCCGAGGCCGAGGCGCTCCACGACCTGGAGACCTCCGCGCCCCAGCACGTACGCGCCGCGCTCGGCATGGAAGCCGTCCGCCTCGGCGGCGGGGTCGTCCTCTCCATGCGCGACGATCCGACCCGGTTCTGGAGCAAGGCGCTCGGATTCGGCTTCGACGAACCCGTCACCCTGGAGCTGATGGAGGAGGTGTGCGGCTTCTACCGGAAGCAGGGCACCCCACTGGCCGTGGTGCAGCTGGCGCCGTCCGTGCTGCCCGAGGACTGGGCGGAGATCTGCGCCAGGACCGGCCTGACGGCCGGCTCCGCATGGGTGAAACTCGCCTGTGCGACACGGGACGCGCTGGCCCGCGCCGACGCGCCCGGCCGCCCCGCCGACGGGCTCCGCGCCGCACCGGTGACCGCCGCGCACGCCGCCACCTGGGGGTCGGTGATGCTGCGGGCCTTCGGGATGCCGGCGGACGGCGGCCTGGCCGACATGGTGGTGTCCTCGGTCGGCGGCCCGGACTGGCGCCCCTTCGCCGCCTGGGACGGCGAGGAACTGGTCGGCACCGGCACTTTGCGCGTCAAGGGGGACGCGGGCCAGTTCGTCGCCGGAGCCACGCTGCCGCACGCCCGGGGCCGCGGCGGCCAGTCCGCGCTGCTGGCCGCCCGGGCCCGGGCGGCCGACGAGGCGGGCTGCCGCTGGCTGGTCGCCGAAACCGGTGCGGAGGAGCCGGGCACCCATAATTCGTCGCTGCACAACATGCTGCGGCTGGGTTTCGAGGTCCAGTACGAGCGGCGGAACTGGATCTGGCGGGCGGACGAGTAGGCGGGCGCACCGGCTCCGGCCCCCGCCCACCGGGCCCGGCCCTCCCGGCCGGGCGCGCCTTGGTCGCGGCGCCGCGGGATTCCTCCCCGGCCCGCCGGCGGGTGAGCGCTGCCCAACGCCGCCGCCCGGACGAGCAGGCCGCCGGCGGGCCCGGCGGCCTGCTCCGCCCGGCCCTCCCGGCGTGCACGGATCGCCCGGCCGGTGACCTCCTCCACCGCCGACCCGGCTATCTCCCGGTCCTTCACGTACGGCCCGCGCGGTGCGGCCCCCGCTGGCGGCGGGCGTCACCGACGGTGAGCCCGGTGTCGCCGATCAACCGGCCGCAGCCGGCCGCGCGGCGGCGGCAGCAGCGGCAGACGGACCTCGCCACCCGGTCGGCGGTCCCGGTACGCGCGACGGCCTCCCGGCTGCGCCCGGGCAGGGGCCGCCGCCCCGTGGCCCGGCCGGTCCGGCGGCCGGGCCGTATCTGGCGCAGAATGGGAAACGGCGGGGGTGAATCCGGCGAGACCGCAGCTGACCGCGGCGATCGATGGGACGCAGGTGATGGCCGAATCCACCGGACGAACCACGCGGTCCGCGGCGGATTCGCTGGGCCTGGTCGGGGCGGCGACCGCGTTGATCGACGCCGGGGGAGTCGTCCTCGGATGGACGGAAGCAGCCGAGCGGGCTGTGGGCTACAGCGCCGAAGAGGTGGTCGGCCGGTCGGCCGGCCGACTGCTGGCCGGCGGCGCGTCGGCCGCGGAGCCCGCCGCCTGGGCGAATCGCGCGCTGGCGCGGGAGGCGTGGTCGGGCACGGTCCGGATCCGCCGCAAGGACGGCACCGACGCCGAGATGACGCTGGAGGCGTCGCCGCTGGCCGGCGAGGGCAGGACGGACTGGTTCGTGACCCTCCGTGACCCCGCCGCCGCCCTGTTCTGGACCCCGGCCGAAGCGTCGGTGTCATCGGCGCTGCTCGCGCGCTCGCCGATCGGGCTGTCCATCTGGGACACCGACCTGCGCTGCATCTGGCTGAACACCGCGGCCGAGCACCAGGACGGCCTGCTGCGCAGGCAGCGGCTGGGACGCCTGATGGGCGACGTGCTGCCCGGCGAGGCCGGCCGGGACACCGTGGCCGCGATGCGGCAGGTGCTGGAGAGCGGTGAGCCGATCATCGAGCGGGAGTACACCTGGCAAGTGCCGGGCGAGGACGAGGAGCGGGTGCTGTCGGCGTCCTACTTCCGCCTCGACGGCGCGGACGGGAAGCCGATCGGTGTGGTCAACATGGCCACCGACATCGACAAGTCCCGGGCCCGCCAGCACCTGCTCATCCTCGGCCAGGCGGGCAACCGGATCGGCACCACCCTGGACGTGGTCAGGACCGCCCAGGAGCTGGCCGACGCCGCCGTACCGCTGCTCGCCGACTACGTGACGGTGGACCTCGCGGAGACGGTCCCGCTCGGCGAGGAGCCCCTGCAGCGGCTCCCGTCGTCGGGGTCGGGCATCCCGGTGTTCCGGCGGGCCGGCATGGCCTCCATCCATGAAGGCGTACCGGAGGCGCTGTGGCAGGTCGGCGAGGCGGTCTTCGTCCCCCCGTCCTCCCCCTTCGCCCATGTCCTCTTCTCGGGCGAGAGCCACTTCCAGCCGGTCACGGACACCTCTCCCGGCAGCTGGCTCGACCAGGACCCCGACCGGGCCCGGATCGTCAAGGAGACCGGGATGCATTCGCTGATCATCGTCCCGCTCAAGGCGCGCGGGACGATCCTCGGCGAAGCCGTCTTCCTCCGTACGGACAACCCGACGTCCTTCTCCGGTGACGATCTGCTGCTGATCGAGGAACTGGTCGGGCGGGCCGCGCTGAGCCTGGACAACGCGCGCCGCTTCACGCGTGAGCGCGCGGCCTCGATCGCGCTGCAGCGCAATCTGCTGCCGCACAACCTGTCCGGCGGCGGGGCGGTGGAGCTGGCCTCGCGCTATCTGCCGGCCGATACGCACGAGGGCGTCGGCGGTGACTGGTTCGACGCGTTTCCGCTGCCCGACGCCCGGGTCGGCCTGGTGGTCGGCGACGTCGTCGGGCACGGCATCAACGCGGCGGCGCTGATGGGACAGCTGCGCACGGTGATGCGCACCCTCGCCGACCAGGACCTGCCGCCGGAGGAACTGCTGGCCCGGCTGGACCGGCTGGTGATCCAGATGACCGAGCAGGAGGAGACCGCCGAGGGCTTCGGCGCCCCGGTGATGAGCTGCACCTGCGCCTACGCGGTCTACGACCCGCTCACCCGCCGCTGCACCATGGCCTCGGCCGGCCACCCGCCGCCCGCGGTCCTCTATCCCGACGGCCGTGTCGCCGTCCCCCCGGTGCCGCCCGGCGCGCCGATCGGCCTGGGCACGATGTCCTACGAGCGCTTCACGCTGGAGCTGCCGGAGAACAGCGTGATCGCGCTCTACACCGACGGCCTGATCGAGACCCGTACCGCCGACCTCGACGCCGGCATCGCGCGGCTGTCCGCGGCCCTCAACCTGCCCGGGACCCCGCTGGAGCAGCTCTGTTCCCATGTGATCGACACGATGGCACCGCCCGGGAAGCGCAGCGCGCTCGCCGGCGCCGGTGAGACGGCGGCCAGGGCCGCCGAGGACGACATCGCCCTGCTGCTGGCCCGCACCCGCGTCCGCACCCGGGACTGAGCCGCCGCCCGATCTGTACGACGTACCGGAAGCGGCCATAGGGATGACGTAGCGGGCGGGGCGGAGTGTCGGGAGAGCGGGCACGGCCGATCGCCGGACCGTAGGACTCCCCATGCCTTCGCGCGGCCCCGCCCCGGCGGCGGTCGCCCCAGTACGGAGTCCTCGTATGCGCCTGCTCGCACGCGGCCTGGCCGCGGCTGTCCTGCTGATCGTCCCGCTGGCCGTCGTCCCGTCGGCTTCGGCCGAACCGACGGCGGCAGTCCCCGTCTCGCTGCACCGCTCGGGGCGGGCGGTGCCCGGGCAGTACATCATCACGCTGCACAGGGACCTCGACCCGGGCTCCTTCGCCCGGCAGTCGAAGCTGTCGACGCTCTTCACGTACAGCAAGGTGTTCCGCGGTTTCGCCGCGACGCTGACCGCGGCTCAGCTGAATCTGGTGCGTACCTCCCCCGGCGTGGAGGCGGTCGAGGAGAACGCCACCACCAGCGCGTTCGGCACCGGGACGGGAACGCGGGACGGCGCGGACCGGGCGGTCGCCACCTCATGGGGCCTGGACCGGATCGACCAGCACACGCTGCCGCTCGACAACCGGTTCACCACCGCGGGGGACGGCCGGGGCGCCACGGCCTACATCGTGGACACCGGCATCGACTTCGCGCACAGCGAGTTCGGCGGCCGCGCGGTCACCGGCTACGACGCGGTCGGCGACGGCAGGAACGGCCAGGACTGCAACGGCCACGGCACGCACGTGGCCGGCACGGTCGGCGGGGCCGGCTACGGTGTCGCCCACCAGGCCACGCTGGTGAGCGTCCGCGTACTCGACTGCTCGGGCAACGGCACCCTCGCCGGGGTCATCGCCGGATTCGACTGGGTCGCCGCCCACGCCCAGCAGCCCGCCGTGCTGAACGCCTCGCTCGGCGGTGACGCCTCCCCGGCGCTCGACCAGGCCGCCGACAAGGTGTGGGACAGCGGGGTCGTCCCGGTGGTCGCGGCGGGCAATGACAGCAAGGACGCCTGCCGGGTCTCGCCGGCCGGCGCCGACGACGTGGTCACCGTCGGGGCGACCGACCGGAACGACCAGGAGGCCGGCTTCAGCAACTTCGGCCCGTGCCTGTCGATCTTCGCCCCGGGGACGGCCATCGTCTCGGCCAAGCTCGGCGGCGGCAGCCTCGCGCTGGACGGGACGTCGATGGCCAGCCCGCACGTCGCCGGCGTCGCCCTGCTCTACAAGGCCGCGAACCCGGCCGCGAGCCCGGAGGCCGTGTCGGCCTGGCTCACCGAGCAGTCCACCAAAGACGTGCTGACCGTCACCCAGGACTCACCCAACCGCCTGCTGTTCACCGGCGGCCTGTGACCGCTCCGTCTCCGGCCCGCCCTCCCGGCACCCCGCCTCCTCCTTCACCGGGCACCGCCCGTGACGGGGGAGGCGGCGTCGCCCCCGGCACCGGGACGGCTCACAGAACGCCGGCCAGTTCGTCCAGCATGCGGTCGATCGAGCCGACACTGACCGACAGATGGCCTTCGCCCGCTTCGAGATGGGCCACCGCGCCGGGGATGTTCGGCCCGAGCCACTGGCCGTGGGCGAACGGCACCATCAGATCCTCGCTGCCCTGCCAGACGAAGGCGGGCACCGTGATCTCGTCCAGCGAGAAGCCCCAGGGCTTGACGAAGGCGAGGTCGTCGTCCAGCCATCCGTCCACGCCGGTCCGCAGTCCCTCCGAGAAGCCCGCCGCGATGTCCTCGGCGAGTTCCCGGGTCAGCACCGCGCGGTCGACTTCGGGCAGCACGGTGTCCATGCCGGCGATCAGGCCGGCCGCGTCCGCGTCGCGCAGCCCGACCGCCTCCTTGTCCAGGTAGGGGCGCAGCGCCGCCTCGCCGTCCAGGGCGCGTCCGAACTCGACGACGTTCAACTCGCCCATGCCGGCCATGAAGTCCAGCTCCGGCAGCCCGAAGGGCGCCACCCCGGCGATGCTCAGCACCCCGGCCACCCGCTCGGCGAGCCGGGCCGCGGTGGCCAGCGCGTGCGGGCCGCCCCCGGACCAGCCGCCGACCAGGCAGCGGGGGGCGCCGAGATGGTCCAGCAGCGCCTCCACGTCCGCCGCCGCGTCGACGACGGCGCGGCCGGGCAGCCGGGTGGACGACCCGTATCCGGGCCGGGAGAAGGTGACGAACCGCAGCCCCCGCCGGTGGGCGGCGCGCTCCATCGACCGTACCGGGGGCACCGCGCCGGGAGTGCCGTGGTGGAAGATCATCGGGGTGCCGCCGGCGGGACCGGAGACCGCCATGTCCAGCAGGCGGCCGTCGGGCGTGGAGATCGTGGTCATACCGGATTATGCAACGGTCGGCGGCGGCGCGGGATCGGCGTGCTCGAAATGACCGAGGCGTGCGTAGCGCTCCGGCCGCCTCGCGCGCAGCCACACGGCGATGGCCAGGCCCAGGGCGAACATCAGCAGGATCGCCTCGGGCAGGTATCTGATGAAGGGCACCTTGCCGTCGCCCGCGAGGACCGCGCGGTTGTCGATCAGCAGATAGCACGCGCCGGTCATGGCCGCGGCGCCGATCAGGGGCGCGGTCAGCGTGGTGAACCAGTGGAAGCCGTCGCGGGCGGTGGTCAGGAAGTAGCGGATGATCGCGAACGAGGTGAGGGCCTGCACACCGAGGATGCCGAGCACCCCCATCAGCGGCGCCCAGGTGCCGAGTTTGAGCAGGGCGCCCTCGGTGCTGCTGTCGTAGAGGGTGAAGCCGAGCACGATCAGCCCGACCAGGACGGTGACGGTCATCGAGGCGGCGGCCGGGCTGTGGTGCCGGGAGGTGCGGGCCAGCGGCGCCGGGGCGACGCCTTCGCGGGCCAGCGAGAAGAGGTAGCGGGAACCGGTGTTGTAGAAGGCCATCGCACAGGCGAAGGGGCTGACGACGGCCAGCACCTGCATCATCACCACCAGCCAGTGACCGACGAAGGTCTGCGCCAGCGGATAGAAGGCGGAGTCGTACTTCCCGGCGAACTGGTCCTTCACGGCCTGGACGGACTGCGTCTGCCCCCAGCCGGAGACGAAGGCGTAGGACACGATCATGTACAGCACGCCGAGCCCGATCACCGAGCCGTAGGTCGCGGCCCTGGCGATACGGTGCGGGTCGCGCGACTCCTCGGCGTAGTTCGGCGCCATCTCGAAGCCGACCCAGGACCAGAAGGCGGCGAAGAGCGCCACACCGGCCGCCGCGGTGCCGAAGACATGCGCCGCGCCGCGATTGCCGAAGACCTCGGCGGGGTTCATCGGCGCGGCGGACAGCCCGTGCGCGCCGCCGTGGACGAAGACGCCCACCGACAGGATCAGCAGGGCGAGCACCTCGAGCACCAGGGAGACGCCCAGGATCCTGGTGGTCAGCTCGATGTGGAACCAGGCGAGCAGCGTCATGACGGCCAGCGCGGTGAACATGTAGACCCAGACCGGGATCCTCGCCCCGGTCCAGGACTCGACGCTGGTGGCGGCGAAGTAGCCCATCACCCCGATCACCGAGGCGGAGAAGAGCATGTAGCACAGCGCGATCAGCACACCGGAGCCGACGCCGGGAATCCGTCCCAGGCCGCGGGCCACGAAGGTGTAGAAGCCGCCGGCGGAGGTCACCCGCCGGCTCATCGCGATGTATCCGACCGAGAAGACGGTCAGCGCCACCGTCGCCAGCAGGAAGGCGGCCGGGGCGCCGTATCCCGAACCCTGCACGGCCACGGGTACGTTGAAGAGCATCGCCGTCATGGGTGCCGCGCCCGTGACGATGCAGAAGATGACGCCGGGCAGTCCGAGCGCGCCGCTGGCGAGCCGGTGCGGCGCCAGGGGCGGGTCGGCCGCCGCCGGAGTCAGACCCTCTTGCACTGCCATGGACGGCCCCTCTCCGTGGTCCGGTGTGGCTCTGCCGCATGCGTGTCCGCGCTTGGGAATGCTGGGCCCCGCAGATGACTCCTCTACGCGCCGGACGGTTAACTCTGCGTCAACTGCGCCGCGGGAGCGAACGTCTGCGTTAACTCGGCGGCGCGTGATGGACGCCGGGCCCCCGCCCCTCCTAAAGTCCTGGTCGGACAGGCGGAACGGGAGCATCACACGGATGGGTGGCAGGACGTGAGTGGGTACGGCGTCACCCTCGGCGGCCGGAGCCACCACTTCGCCGGCCTCGCCCGGCTGCTCGCCGCGGCCGGCCCGGAGCGCTCCGGCGACCGGCTGGCCGGGCTGGCCGCCGAGTCGGCGCAGCAGCGCGTCGCCGCCCGCAGGGCGCTCGCGGAGGTGCCGCTGGCGCGATTCCTCGCCGAGCCGGTCATCCCCTACGAGGAGGACGACGTCACCCGGCTGATCATCGACAGCCATGACGCGGTCGCCTTCGCGCCGGTCGCGGGGCTGTCGGTGGGGGAGTTCCGCGACTGGCTGCTGTCGGAGGCCGCCGACGCCGTCGCCCTGGCCGCGCTGGCCCCGGGTGTGACCCCCGAGATGGCCGCCGCCGTCTCCAAGCTGATGAGCAACTCCGACCTGGTCGCGGTGGCCCGCAAGGTGCGGGTCGTCACCGCCTTCCGGTCCACGGTCGGACTGCCCGGGCGGCTGTCGACGCGCCTTCAGCCCAACCACCCCACGGACGACCCGCCCGGCGTGGCGGCCTCCCTGCTGGACGGCCTGCTGCTCGGCTGCGGCGACGCCGTCATCGGCGTGAACCCGGCGACCGACAGTCCCCGGGCGGTACGCCACCTGCTGGAGTTGCTCGACGAGGTGATCGCCCGCTACGCCGTCCCCACCCAGTCGTGCGTGCTGTGCCATGTCACCACGAGCATCGACCTGATGGACCGCGGCGCCCCCCTCGACCTGGTCTTCCAGTCGATCGCCGGCACCCAGGCGGCGAACGCCTCCTTCGGGGTGACGCTGGCGATGCTGGACGAGGCGCAGGCGGCGGTCGGCGAGCTGGGCCGGGGCACGGTCGGCGCCAACGCGCTGTACTTCGAGACCGGCCAGGGCAGCGCGCTGTCGGCGGGCGCGCACCACGGCGTCGACCAGCAGACGGTGGAGGCCCGCGCGTACGCCGTCGCCCGGCGCTATGACCCGCTGCTGGTCAACACGGTGGTCGGCTTCATCGGCCCGGAGTATCTGTACGACGGCCGGCAGATCCTGCGCGCGGCCCTGGAGGACCATTTCTGCGGCAAGCTGCTCGGGCTGCCGATGGGCCTGGACATCTGCTACACCAACCACGCGGACGCCGATGACGACGACATCGCCACCATGCTGACCGTGCTGGGCGTGGCGGGGGCGTCCTTCGTGATCTGCACGCCGGGCGGCGACGACATCATGCTCAACTACCAATCGGCCTCGTACCACGACGCGTTGTATCTGCGGGAGGTCCTCGGCCTGCGTCCGGCACCGGAGTTCGAGGCGTGGCTGGAGGGCGCCGGGCTGCTGGACGAGCGGGGCGCGCCGCGTGATGTCGCCGGCACCGGGCACCCGTTGACGGCGATCGCGGGCCCGGACGGCGGGCGCGGCGGCCGTACGCCGGTGCGCCGGGACGCGGTTCGGGAGGTGGACACCGTGGCGGGGCCAGGGGCGCAGGCCGCGATGTGGGACACGCTGCGCGAACGCACCCAGGCCCGGATCGGTCTCGGCCGGGCCGGTCCGGCGCTGCCGATGGCCCCCCGGCTCGGGTTGCAGGCCGCGCACGCCGCCGCGCGGGACGCGGTGCACGCACCGTTCGACCCCGACACCGTGGCCGCCGCCCTCCCCGGCGTGCCGACCGTGCGGGTGCACAGCGCCGCCCCCGACCGGCTGACGTATCTGCAACGCCCGGACCTGGGGCGCCGGTTGGACGAGCACGGCCGGGCCGCGCTGGCGCCCGGCGACTGGGACGCGGTGTTCGTCGTCGCCGACGGCCTGTCCAGCCGCGCGGTCCACGAGCACGCCGCCGCGATGGTCGGCGCGACCACCGCGCTGCTGGCGGGCTGGCGCATCGCCCCGGTGGTGCTGGCCGAGCAGGCCCGGGTCGCCCTGGGCGACGAGATCGCCCACGCCCTGGGGGCCACGATGGCCGTCGTGCTCATCGGCGAGCGCCCCGGCATGTCGGCCGCCGACTCCCTGGGCGCCTATCTGACCTATGCTCCCGAGCCCGGCCGGACCACCGACGCCGAACGCAACTGCCTGTCCAACATCCGCCCGCCGCTGGGACTTTCGTACCGCGACGCGGCCGCCGGACTGGCCGCCCTGATGCGACGGGCCCGCGCGTCGGGCGTCACCGGAGTGGCGCTCAAGGACGAGTCGGGCGAGCCGGAGGCTCTGGCTCCGTAGCCCGGCGGCTGCCCCGGGCCAGGTCCGCCACGCACCGAGGCGTTCCCCCAACTCCCCTGATCCCAGACGCTGTTCAGTCGCACCGTCGCCGCCGATACATGCACTGTGAACTGAGCCGAACACCCGCGAAACACCGCCGCTGCATCGATTTCACACAGCCCGCATAACTTTTCGATCCGGTCGGCCCCGCCGCCCGCGCCTTCGCCCGCCGGGCCCGAGGCGGACGGCGGACGTGTCCCATTCGCCCAGCGTAAGGACCTCTCTTGCCCCAGCTCACCCGGCGTGCGAGACATGTCGCCGCGGCACTGGCCCTCGCCTGTCTGCCCTTCACCTTCGTCAACGCGAACGCCTCGGCCGCTCCGGCCGGCTCCACTGCGTCGACCTCCGGGCCCCAGTGGTCCGTCACCCGTGTGGCCGGCGGCTTCCGGGTCGCCCTCCACCTCGACCGGCGACTGCCCGTCACCGCGAGCGCGCCCACCCTCTCGGTCGACGGCGCGAACCTCGGCCCCGCCACCGAGTCCGCCGACGGCACCTCCCTGTCGCTGCTGACCACCGACCCGTCCGTGGCGCACGCCGCCACCGTGACCACCGACGCCTTCGGCTCCGTCCGCCGGCCGCCCGGCGCCGACCTCCGCACGACCGGCCGCGCCCGCGAACGACCCGGCGGTGCTGGCCTCCGACCCCGCCACCACCGGCCCCCACCATGTCTCCGAGGCGGTCTACGACTTCGGCGACCAGGCGATCCCGCTGCTCAACATCGGCGGGGTCCGCGGTGAGATGGAGGGCAAGATCTACCTGCCGGACGGCAAGGGCCCCAAGCCAGTGGTGATCTTCCTGCACGGCCGGCACTCCTCCTGCTACGGCCCGGGCAAGGCCAATCCGGCCGGCTGGCCGTGCACGGTCTCGCCGGACAGTACCGAACAGCGCTATCCGATACCGAGCTTCCTCGGCTACGACGCCCCGGCCCGCGCCCTGGCCAGCAACGGCTACGCGGTGGTCTCCGTCTCGGCCAACGCGATCAACGCCAACGACAACCAGCGGGCGGCCGACTACGGCGCCCAGGCACGCGGCGAACTCATCCTGGACACCCTGCGGATGCTGCGGACCGCCGACGCCGGCCGCGGCGTCGTCTACCACGACGCCTTCACCGACCAGGACGTCAGCCTCGCCCAGGCGCTGACCGGCGATGTGACGCCGGCCGACCTGGTCGGACGGCTCGACCTGAACGACGTCGGGATCATGGGCCACTCGCGCGGCGGTGAGGGCGTAACCGCCGCCTCGACCCTCAACGACGCGCTGCCGCTCGGGCAGCAGTTCGGCATCAAGGCGGTGCTGCCCCTCGCACCCGTCGACTACGACCGCATCTCCCTGCCGAACGTGGCGACGGCGACCGTCCTGCCGTACTGCGACGGCGACGTGGAGAAGCTGATGGGCCAGCACATCGTCGACGACTCGCGGCACGGCTTCGACGACAACGTGCTGCGCTCGGCGGTCCTGGTGATGGGCGCCAACCACGACTTCTTCAACACCGTCTGGACGCCCGGCGGCTGGCCCTCGGGCACCTCCGACGACTGGGTCTCGCTGGCCACCGGCGCGGACGACCCGGTCTGCGACCCGGGGTCGGCCACCACCACCCGGCTCACCGCGCCCCAGCAGGTCGCGGTGGAGACCGCCTATGTGTCCGGCTTCTTCCGCCTCACGCTCGGCGGCGAGCAGCGGTTCCAGCCGCTCTTCGACGGCTCGGATGTGATCCCCGCCTCCGCGTCGTTCGCCCACGTCAGCGTGACCGCGACCCAGCCCGCGGGCTCGCGGCGGGACATCGAGACCTTCGAGCGGCCCGACCCGGCCGTACGGACCTCCGGCGGCGTCACGGCCGGGGTGTGCGCCAGCATGGGCGGGGCCGGCGGTGTCACCGTGCCCGGGACGCTGCCGTACTGCTCCACCACCCTCAACGAGGCCGCCGTACCGCACTGGTCGCCCGCCCAGTGGGCGTGGGACGTCCCCTCCTCGCCCATGCTGCACATGACCTGGACCTCGCCGGGCGGGCAGGTGCGGGTCGCCGTCCCGCCCGCCGACCGCGACATCAGGCGCTTCCAGCAGCTGTCGGTGAAGATGGCCGCCGACGAGTCGGTGTCCACCGGCACCGACCTCACCGTCAGCGTCGTCGACGGCGAGGGCCGCAGCTGGTCGGCCCCGGTCTCCACGCTGAACCCGATGGCGGTCACCCGGATGCCGGGGGTCAGCTCGCCCTGGCTGCGCAAGGTGATCCTGCAACAGGTGACGATCCCGGCGGCGTCGCTCCGCCGGCTCGACCTGTCCGATGTGCGCGAGGTGCGGTTCACCGCGGCGAAGGGGGCCGACGCCAGTGTGTCCGGCGGCGTCTACCTCTCCGATCTGTCCGCCGAGAACCGGGCCGTCGGCGGCCGGGTTCCGGTCCGGCAGGCGACGGTCGACATCGTGCCGGCCCACGTCGAGGAGGGCTCCGGGCCCGGTACGACCCAGGTGGCCGCGGTGCTGTCCCGGCCGCTGGACCACCCGGTCACCGCCTACGTCAGCGCCTTCGGCTCCGCCACCGGCAAGGCCGGGTCCGCGACGCGGAAGGTGACCTTCGCCCCGGGACGCACCTGCGTCGCGGTGCCGGTCCCGACCTATGGCGACACTCTGCCCAGCGCCACCGCTTCCACGGCGTTCAAGGTCTCGGCGACCGACGTGGCCGGCGCCGTCATGGGCGACAGCGGCTTCGGCACCCTGACCGTCCGGGAGGACGACGGGGTCACCGGCGGTGTCCCGGCGCCTGAGGTCGGGGTGCCGCACGACGTCTGCGCCGAATACGCGGCCTCCCTGTCCCCGGGCCGGCTGCGCGTCAAGGGCGATGTCGCCGCCGGAAGGACCACCGTGCTGAGCGCCGGCGGCTACCGGCCGGGCGAGAGCGTCGAATTCCGGCTGCGCTCCGTCCCGCTCGGCCGCGTCCTCGCCGACTCCCGCGGCGGCGCCTCCCTCACGGTGACGATCCCGGCCGGCACCGCGGCCGGCCGGACCTCCCTGACGGCGGTGGGCGCCGGTTCCGGCGCCACCTCGGAGGCGCAGGTGCGGGTCCGGCAGCCACGCTGAGCGGTTCGCCCCGGCCCGGACTCGACGGATCGCGTACGAGTCCGGGCCGGGGCGCGCCCCTGGGCGCCCTCGACCCGGTCTCCAGGCGTAATCGACCCCGGACTCCCACGCTGGTGCCTCTCGGGTCGCACCGGAACCCGCGGCAGAAGGAGTGTTCGGATGTCAGGCTTGGCGGTGGCCGGCGGGGCCGCGGTCTGGGACCGGTTGCGCCGCGGGCTGCGCGGGCGGCTGGTCCTGCCGTCCGACACCGGCTACGACGTGGCCCGGCAGCTGTACATGAGCGAGTTCGACCGTGTGCGACCGTGCGCGGTCGTCCGCTGCGAGAGCGCCGAGGACGTACGGACGAGCCTGGCGTTCGCCGCCGATCACCGGCTCCCCGCGGTTCCGCGCAGCGGAGGGCACAGCACGGCCGGCTGGTCCACCACCCCGGGGCTGGTGGTGGACGTGTCCCGGCTGGACACGGTGGAGTTCGGCGCGGAGACGATCACGGTCGGCGCCGGGACGCAGTTCGTCGACCTGCTGGCGGCGACCGCGCCGCGCGGTCTGGCCGTCCCGGGAGGGATGAATCCGACTGTGGGGCTCGGCGGGTTCGTGCAGGGTGGCGGCTTCGGGCTGCTCACCCGGAGGTACGGAATGGCCTGCGACCGGGTGGTGTCGGCCGAAGTGGTGCTCGCGGACGGGCGGGTGGTGCGCTGCTCGCAGGACGAGCACCCGGACCTGTACTGGGCCGTCCGGGGCGGGGGCGGCGGCAACTTCGGCGTGGTGACCCGGTTCGAGCTGCGCCCGGCGCGGGTGTCGCGGATGGTCAACTACACCGTGACCTGGCCCTGGGACGGCGCGCTCAGGGCGCTGTCCGGATGGCAGCGGTGGGTGTCGCGCAGCGGCGGCGAGCTGGGCAGTTCGCTGCTGGTGGTCCTGCCCGACGCGGCGCCGGCTGCCACGCCCCTCGTCATGGTCATCGGCGGCTGGACCGGATCGGGCGAAGCTCTTGAGGCGAGCCTGGACGCGCTGGCCGCCGAGGTCGGATCGCCGCCGGCCGTCAGGGACGTACGGGATCTGACGTACCGGGAGGCGATGACCCAGTGGTACGAGTGCGCCGGCAAGACCCTGGCCGAGTCGCACACCGTCGGACACAACCCGGAGGCGACCCTGCCCCGGGGCGCCCATCAGCGGTCGCGCAACCGGCTGTTCGGCCGCGGGATCCCGGACTCGGGGCTGGCGAGCGTCCTGTCGGCCTTCGACGCCGACCGCAGGGCCGGGCACACCCGGGTACTGAACGGCTTCGCGCTCGGCGGCGAGGCCAATCGGCCGGCCCGTACGGACACGGCGTACGTCCACCGGGACACCGAGTTCCTCTTCGCGTTCGGCGACGCGATCCCGGGCGGCGCGCCCGACGAGGAGGAGAAGGCCGCGGGAGAGGCATGGACCGACCGGGTCTTCGCCGCGGCGGACCCGTACGCCAACGGCGAGAGCTACCACAACTACCTGGACCCGCGGCTGGCCGACTGGCGCCGGGCCTACTACGCCGAGAACTACGAGCGGCTGTCCCGGGTCAAGGACGCCTACGACCCGGCGCGCTTCTTCCGCTTCCCGCAGGCGATCGACTGACGCGCCGCCGTCCGGGCCCGTACCTGGTGAGCGTGCGGTCAGGGCGCGGTCAGGGCGCGGCGGGCGCCGCCCGCAGCAGGCCGGCCAGCCGGACCACCCGCTCGGCCTGGACCCGGGCCGCGGTCCGCGCGGTGTCGTCGACCGGGAAGTCGCCCTGGCCGGCGACATGCGAGGTGCCGTACGGATTGCCGTCCGTGAACTTCGACGGGTCGGTGTAGCCGGGGGTGACCAGCACACCGCCGAAGTGGTGCACGCTGTTGTACAGCGCCAGCAGGGTGGACTCCTGGCCGCCGTGGAGGGTGGCACTGGTGACGAAGCCGCTGTACACCTTGTCGGCCAGCAGTCCCCGGGCCCACAGCCCGCCCAGGGTGTCGATGAACTGCTTGAGCTGGGCGGCGACATTGCCGAAGCGGGTGGGGGTGCCGAAGATCACCGCGTCGGCCCAGACCACGTCGTCCGGGACCGCCCCGGCGACATCGGCCTCCGCGGTGATGTGCGCCCGCCAGCCGGGGCTGGCGTCGACGGCCGCGTCCGGGGCGAGTTCGGCGGCCCTGCGGAGCCGCACCTCGGCGCCCGCCTTCTCGGCCGCCTGGCCGATCTCCCGGGCCAGCTCGGCCGTGGTGCCCGTCGCGGAGTAGTAGACGACGACGACTTTGACTGCGGTGCTCATCCTGGGGGTCTCCCTCGGCTGGAGGCGCGGTGGCGATGTGCGGGGCGGTGCTGTGCTGGGCGGTGCGCGGCGGTCCCGGTCCGGCTACTGCCCCTGGGCCGGCCGGGCCGGGCCGCCGCCGAGCTGGTGGAAGGTCCGGTGGTAGTAGACGAGGGGGTCGCCCGCCGACTGACCGTCGTCGTAGGCCCGGCGGACCTCGGCCACGAGGATGACGTGGTCGCCGCCGTCGACCCGGGAGACGACCTGGCACTCCAGCCGGGCCAGCACCCCGGTCAGCAGCGGGACACCGCCGATCCCCGGCGCCCGCGTCAGCTCGACGCCGGCGAACTTGTCCGGGTCCTTGCGCGCGAAGCGCCGGGCCAGCGGCTCCTGGCCGCGGCGCAGCACATGGATGCCGAGCCACGGGGACCGCGCGAAGGCCGGAGCGCAGACGGCGTCGCGGTCGAGGCAGACCAGCACCATCGGCGGCACCATCGAGACGGCCGTGAAGGAGCTGGCGGTGAAGCCGTGGTGCCGGCCGGCCGGGTCCGTCGTCGTCACCACGGTGACGCCGCTCGCCCAGCGGCTCATGGACGCCTTGAACTCGTCCCGCTCGACGGGCTGGGGCGAGGCGAGCGCTGGCCTCATCGGACCCTCCGGTTGTCGGGCGACGGGTTTCCCTTCGGTGCACCCATGCTCGCCGCGCTGCCTGGAGTCGTACTCGACGATCGGCGGAGCGCGGCTCCGGGACGCGGGGCCGGCCTTCGTACCACGAACTGCGTCGGCCGTACATCGTGCCGAAACCAGCACGGCGTAGGGTCGGAGGGGGTCAGCGGGGACCCTTGTCGACGACGGGGGAGTTATGGCCATACGTCTGATGCTTGCCGAAGACATGCACTTGATCCGCGGCGCCCTGTCCGCGCTGCTCAGCCTGCAACCGGGCTTCGACGTGGTGGCCGAGGTGGAGCGCGGGGACGCCATCGTGGACGCCGCGCTGCAGCACCGGCCCGATGTGGCGATCATCGACGTCGACCTGCCGGGCATCGACGGGCTCACCGCGGCGGCCCACTTACGGGAGCGGCTGCCGACCTGCCGCTCCCTGATCCTGACCGGCCTGACCCAGCCGGGAATGGTGCGCCGGGCGCTGACCGCGCAGGTCGGCGGATTCATGATGAAGGACGCCTCGCCGGGCGAACTCGCCGCGGCGGTACGCAAAGTGGCGTCCGGCAGCCGCGCCATCGATCCGCAGCTGGCGATGCGCGCCTGGGAGGGCGGGGAGCAGCGGCTGACCCCGCGTGAGACGAAGGTGCTCCAGTTCGCCTCGGAGGGCTGCGAGGTCCCCGAGATCGCCGCGCGGCTGCACCTGTCCGCCGGCACGGTACGGAACTACCTCACCGCCGTCGTCGCCAAGCTCCACGCCCGGAACCGCCTGGACGCGGTGCGTGTCGCGCGAGAAGCGGGCCTGCTGAACTGATCGGCGGGTGCCGCGGCCCCGGGACCGCCACCGCGTCGCCGAACGGCCCCAGCGGACATTGCGCCACCAGCCGGAACCAGCCGTCCTCATCGATCGAGACGCTCAGCGTCCCGCCCACGGCGTGCATCCGGTCGGCGAGATTGCGCAGTCCCCGCCGCGGGCCGTCGTGCAGATCGCCGCTCGGCCCGGTGCCGTCGTTGGACACCTCCAGCCGCACCCGGCCGGCTTCCTGCGTCACGCTGATCCTGCAGTGCTCGGCGTCACTGTGCCGGAGCAGGTTGGTCACCGCTTCCCGCAGCACCGCGCCCAGCGCCGTGCTGAGCCGCGGGGGCAGGGGAGTGACGCGCAGGTCGAGGGTGGTGGCCACGCCCGCGGCGGCCAGGATGCCCCGGACGGAGCCGATCTCGGTGGCGAACAGGATCTGCGGGGAGCCGTGCGCGACCCCGCGCACCTCTGCCAGGAGCTGCCGGGACAGGGCGACGATGTCGGTCAACTCGGCCTGGGCGCTCTCATCGTCGTCGCCCACCAGCATCCGGGTGAGTTCGCTCTTGAGGGTGATCGCGGAGAGGTTGTATCCGATCAGGTCGTGCAGGTCGCGGGAGAAGCGCTTGCGCTCCTCGGCCACCGCCAGCCGGGCGGCCTGGGTGTCCCGGGTAGGCGGCCCGTCCTGCAACCGGTCGCCCAGCCGGGCGATGCCGTGCACCGCCAAGCCGGTGGTGCATGCCAGGACCAGCGTGCGGACCAGTTCGTCGCCGGTCTGGGTGAGCGCCGCGACGAGAGCCTGGAGGCCGACCACGGCCAGGAGGACGAGCCAGCGCGGCCGAATTCCGCCGGTGCGCAGCGCGGCCGCCGCCAGGAATCCGCAGACACCTCCCCAGGCGCTGCCGAAAAAGGGCAGCGGGCCGAAGGTCAGAATCAGTTGCAAGGCGAGCAGAGATCGGTGGTCACTCAGTTGGGCGAGTGCGCTCCTGGAGCGTAAACGGGCCATCTGGAGCGCGGCGGCGGCGCAGAATACCGGGAAGTAAAGGAACACCTTCGGGGTCGCGAAGTGTGCGCCGGGCGCATTCAGCAGGCACAGAGAATTGCAGCAGACGAGGAGGGCGAGAGCAGAGAAAGTGAGCAGAACCGCCGTACTGTCCCTGCCTGAAGTGAGAGCTGCGAGGGACGCGGTCCGGCTCCCTGTCTCGACCGCTCTCCCGACCGCTGTGTCTGGGTCGATCGTATCTGGGTCGATCCGGACCTGCCGCACCATGAGGCTCCCCCCGCTCCGTCAGTGCTGCGCCGAACAGCTTAACCGGAGAGAATTCCGCATCGCAACAACTCAAGCGGAGAGATTTCCGTATCGTCGCGGCTGTCCCGTTCGGGAGGTTTTGGCGGAATATCATGGCTGATGTCCGTATATTGTGGAGATTATGAATTATTCATGTTCTTTCTGTGCCGATCTCACTGGGTCCTGAATGGCGCGGATGGGATGCTGACGATCGATGCCATTCGACGCATTCCCCAATGAAGAATTCACCAGGGAGTTACGCAATGGAAATCGAAATGCTGGGATCTTTGAATGTCCGGGAGCGAGGGATGTCAATTGTTCCCAGCGCGGGAAAACCACGGCAGATTCTCGCACTGCTGGCGCTGCGGGCCAATCGCGTCGTACCCGTACCGGTCCTGCTCGAAGAGGTCTGGGGGGACGCGCCGCCGCGCAGCGCCGCCACCACCTTGCAGACGTACATCCTGCAGCTCCGGCGCAAGATCGCCGGCACCTCGCAGCCCGGTGGAACCCGGTACGCCAAGGAGGTGCTCGCCACCGCGTTCGGCGGATACCAGTTCGCGCTGACCCATCAGCGGTGCGACCTGTGGGAGTTCGAGCGGCTGGCGGACCAGGGATCGGCGGCTCTGGCCTGCGGTGACGCGGGTACGGCGTCGGACCTGCTGGCCCGGGCACTGCGGCTGTGGCGGGGGCCGGCCCTGGCGGACGTACCCGTCGGCCGGGTGCTGGAGATGGAGATCCTCGGCATGGAGGAGTCCCGGACCCGGGCACTCGATCTGCGGATCGAGGCCGATCTGCGACTGGGACGGCACGCCGAACTGCTCGGCGAGCTGCGGATGCTGATGGCCGGCCACCCGCTGAACGAGAACCTGTGCGCGCAGCTCATGCTCGCCCTCTACCGCGCGGGACAGGTCTGGCGGGCGCTGCAGCAGTTCCAGGAGCTGCGCGGCACGCTCATCGCCGAGCTGGGGGTCGAGCCCTCGCCGCGGCTCCAGCGGCTGCATCAGGCGGTGCTGGCCGGTGACCCCCGGCTGGAGGTCCCGGAGCGCGGGGACTTCCTCCAGCTCGCCGAGTAGCCGGGCCGCCGGGTGGTGACACCCGGCGATCCGGCCCGGTGGTCAGCCGCGGGCGGTGACGTCGACGCTGCGGACCTTCAGCACCTCCCCCTGCCCCCAGAGCCGGTCCGACGCCAGGCTCGCCGTGTCCACGAAGGTCTGCGGCCGGGGCTGCCCGCGCAGGGTGGAGTAGTAGAAGCCCGGGGTGGAGTCCAGCTTCACCAGGGCCCGTCCGTCCGGCCCGGTCGCGTCGAGCACCGTGAACATGCCCATTCCGCAGGTGAGCTGGCGCAGCGTCACCGGCTGCTCGGTGCCGCCGTGGTCCATCAGCATGTCCGCGCGGTCGAACACCCGGTAGCCGATCCGGGCGGTCGACATCACGGCCTTCCCGTTGAGCAGCCAGGTCACCCTGGTGCCGCCCTTGTCGATCCGCACCGCGTAGGCGTCCTGCTCGCCGGGGGTGCGCCGGGCTATCGGGACGGCGTAGGAGTAGGCGGCGTAGCTGCTGCCGGGGGTGCGCAGCCGCTCGTAGACCGCGTAGATCCGGGTGTCGGTCACCGACCAGTCGAAGACGGCGTTGGTCTCGAAGTCCGCGGTGACCATGTCGGCGGCGGCCAGCCGTACATCGGAGTGCGGGTCGGTCACGGCCGGGCCGAAAGGCTGCCGGTCCACCCCGTACGACCGGCCGGACATGGTGATCGAGCAGGTCAGCGAACCGGTGGCCGGGACGTCGAAGCCCGGCAGGCCGGTGCCGGCGATGTGCTGCGGGAAGGCCAGCCACTTGACATGGTCGGCGGTGCCGCCCGCCGCGGAGTCCTGGGCGGAGGTGGCGACGAAGGCCGGCCGGCCGGTGGCGGGATTGGTGCCGGTGGGCACCACGGTCAGCCCGGCGCCCGAGGTGCTCGGGATGCCGTCGCCGGCCGGCAGGCCGCCGCTGGACTGCGGCAGCCATGTGGTGGTGGTGTCGAAACCGGAGCGGAAGTCGTCGTGGAAGAGGGTCCGGTCCGAAGGGTGCGGGCCGGCCTCGGCCGGCGCGGCCGGCAGGAAGGCGACGGCGGCCAGCACCGCCAGCACGCGGATTCCGGCCGTGCGGGTACGTCTCACGGGATCTCCTTCATGTGATGCGGCGTGTCAGCCACTGGTACCGGTGGTGCGGACATCCACGGAGCCCACGCTCAGCGTGATCCCCTGGCCCCAGAGCCGGCTGCCGGGCAGACTCGCGGGGTCGGCGAAGCTCTGCGGAGCCGGTTCGCCCAGCCGCGGGTCGTAGTAGTAGCCCGGGGTCGAGTCCAGTTCCACCAGCCCCCGGCCGTCCGCCCCGGCGCCGTCCAGCTCGTCCCCGGTGCCCAGGCCGCAGATGGTCTCCCGCACTGCCAGCGGCTCCTCGGTGCCGCCGTGGTCGAGCACCATGTACCTGCGGTCGAACGCCCGGTAGCCGATCCGGTCGGTGGACAGCACCTGCCGGCCGTCGACGAACCAGGTCACCCGGGAGCCGCCTTGGTCGTAGCGGATCCGCAGGGTGTTGCGCCGGTGCGGGGTGCGGCGGGCGACCGGGATGACGTAGGAGTACGACGCCCAGGTGCTGCCGGGGGTGCGCAGCCGCTCGTAGACGGCGTAGACCTCGGTGTTGGTGACCGCGAGGTCGGCGATCGCGCTGCTGCCGAAGTCGGCGGCTATCAGCGAGGCGGAGGCCAGCCGCGGATCGGACTGCGGGTCGGCGACCCGGTCGCCGAAGGGCTGCTGGTCGACGCCGCTCGCCGTCGCGCTGACGGTGGCGGAGCAGTTGAGCGCGCCGGTGGCCGGGATGTCGAAGCCCGGCAGGCCGGTGGTGGCCACCCGGTTCTCGTAGGCCAGCCATTTGATGTGGTCCGCGTCGCTGCCGCCGCCGCCCGCCGTCTGCCGGCCGGTGCTGGCCGCGAAGGCCGGCCGTCCCGTACTGGGATTGGTGCCGGTGGGCCGTACGTACAGACCGCCCGCCGAGGTGGAGGTGACACCGTCACCGGCCACCAGCGTCGTACCGTTCGGGCCCGGGGTGGGCAGCAGCGCCCATGAGCCGACGGTGTCGAATCCGGACCGGAAGTCGTCGTGGAACAGTACCCGGGTGCCGCCCTCCGCCGCGGCACGGCCCTGTTCCCCCGGGACGAGAGCGACGGCGGCCAGTAGCGCGGCTGCCAGACCCACACCGATTCTGCGTTTGTCGCGCACGGGCATCTCCTGTGAAGTCCGCTGATGTGACCGGCCCATGCTGCCCGCGCCCACCATGAGTCCCGCTGGAGCGGCCGCTCGACGCCCGCTCGACCGGGGTTCGAGCCCGACCGCACAGCATGGGGCCCCGGTTCACCTGTCACCCGATGGTCTTCTGCAGAGAGGAAGGGGCCGGCATGGACGCGTTGCTCCACGTCAGCGAGGAGGTCGGCACGGCCGTCGCGGAACGTCGCCCGGTGGTCGCGCTGGAGTCCTCCCTCATCACCACGGACCCGTCGTCCGAGACCGCGTCGCTGATCGAGAAGGCGGTCCGCGACGCGGGGGCGGTCCCCGCGACGATCGGGATCGCCGACGGACGGCTGGTCGTCGGTCTGGAGCCCGAGCTGATCGAGCGTTTCTCGGCGGGCAAGGGCATCCCGAAGATCAGCGCCCGCGACATCGGCGCCTCGCTGGCCGGCGGCGGTCTGGGCGCCACCACGGTGGCGGGCACCATCGTCATCGCCGAGCGGGCCGGCATCGAGGTCTTCGCCACGGCGGGCATCGGCGGTGCGCACCGCGGCGCCCAGCGGACCTTCGACATCTCCCCCGATCTGCTCCAGTTCACCCGCAGCCGGGTCGCCGTGGTGTCGGCCGGCGCCAAGAGCGTGCTCGACGCGAAGCTGACCGCGGAGTATCTGGAGACGGCCGGTGTCCCCGTGCTCGGCTACGGCACCGACCGCCTCCCCGGCTTCGTCGTGCGGGAGATCGACGTACCGGTCACCCGGGTGGACGACCTGGGGACCGCGGCCCGCGCGGTACGCCTGCACTGGGAGGTCAACACCCGCGGGAGCGTGCTGCTGACCGCTCCGGTGGCGGCGGCGGACGCGCTGGACGGTGACGAGGTCGAGCGGGTCATCGAGGCCGCGATGGCGCAGGCCGAGGAGGCCGGTGTGACCGGCAACGCGGTCAGCCCCTTCTTGATGCGCGCGCTGGCCAGGGGCACGGCCGGCGGCGCCGCCAGGGCGGGCCGTTCCGCGCTGCTGAGCACGGCGCGGGTGGCCGGCGAGTTCGCGGTCGCCCTCAGCGCCACCTTGACGGAGGGCTGAGATGACCGGCGCGTTCCCGGGCGTGCTGTTCGACCTGGACGGGACGCTCGCCGACACCCCCGGCGCCATCGCGGAGATCACCGGCGGCATCCTGCGTGAGCGGGGACTGACCCCGGACCCCTCCGCCGTGCTGGCGAGCGTCGGCAAACCGCTCGACCACAACTTCGCGCTCTTCTTCGGGCTTCCCGTCGAACACCCCGACGTCGCCCGGGCGCTGGCCGCCTACCGGCAGGCGTTCGGCGAGCACGTACGGGCCAGGGGCCCGGCCCTGCTCTACCCCGGAGTCGCGGACGGCCTGGCGCGACTGGCCGCGGCCGGCTGCCAGCTCGGCATCGCCACCTCCAAGATCCAGATCGCCGGCGAGGAACTCGTCAGGCGGACGGGCATCGCCGACCGGTTCGCCGTGGTCGCCGGCCACGACACCACCTCCCGCGGCAAGCCGCACCCCGACATGGCGCTCTACGCCGCGGACAAGCTCGGCCTCCGGCCGGAGGAGTGCCTCGTGGTCGGCGACAGCGTCGCCGACGTCGAGATGGGCCGGGCGGCGGGCATGACCGTGTTCGGGGTGTCGTACGGCGTGGCGACGGCCGCCGAACTCGGCGGCGCGGGCGCCGCATTGGTGGCCGACTCCTTCGCCGACCTGGTCCCCGCGATCGTCGCCGGGACGGCCTGAAAGGACTTCGCAATGCCGAGTACCGACAACACCGCCCCGACGACCGAGGCCGGCCGCACCGACCCGGCCCACGTCATCTGGTCGGACGACTTCAGCGCCGGCTTCTCCGCCGGCGGTGAGCAGGACAAGTGGGCCTTCGTCCAGGGCGGCGGCTACACCGCCGACGACGGTGTCCTCACCTTCGGTCCCGACGGGCTGCGGATCGTCTCCCGCGGGACGCACCCCGGCACCGGTGAGCCGGCCTTCGCGCAGACCATCCCGCGCGAGGAGGACAATCTCAGCGGGCTGCCCGGCTCCGGCGACCACGCCAAGTGGATCGTGTACGCCAACCACAAGGCCGCCAGCGGCCTGCAGGGCTTCGACGCCCCGCCCGGCGCGGTGCTCTGCTGTGAGGCGACGGTCTCGGGCCGCACCTACGGCACCGCCGGCCACCCCTTCGGTGACGCGGTGGCCGACCCCGAGGACGATCTGCGGCTCGCTTCGGCGATGCTCAACACCATCGACCCGGAGACATCGACCGCGTTCGACTTCATCCTCACCAACAAGCGGCTCTACGCCTTCTACGGGCGGCCCAACTTCGCGCGGGCGGCCCTCGGCGACTACGCCTCCTTCGCCAACACCGTCCCGCTGCTGGACCGCGCCCCCGATCACCGCCACCACGTCAAGATCGCCTACGACCGCTCGGCCGGCGTCGTGCGCTGGCTGGTGGACGGTGCGGAGGCGCTGCGGGTCGACCGGATCGGCTACCGCCTGTCCCGCGACAGCCTCAACCTCGACGAGGGCGGCCAGGAGGTCCTGGTCGAACCGCGCCAGCTCAGCTTCGGCATGGGCCTGCTCTCCCTGCTGGACGGCTCGTGGCCGACCGGCCGGGGACTCGTGCGGCTGTCCACCGGCAACTCCTACTACCGGCCCGCCACCGGCGAGCCGGACCCGCAGTCCTTCGTCGACGAGCGCAGCCTCGACGCCAGCCGGCTGTTCGGCCAGGGCGCCGGACTGACGGTGAGCGGCTACACCGTCTCCGTCGGCCCCGCGAGGTGAGCCTGGACGCGGCCGCGCTGACCGGGGTGTGGCACCTGACGGCGTACACCGACGTCGACGCCGCGGGACAGACCTCCGACGGCCCGCTGGGCGACGAGCCGCGCGGGCTGCTCTTCTACAGCCCGCGCGGCTACATGTCGGTCAGCATGATGAGGACCCGGTCGGCCGCGGACGCCGAGAACTTCATGGGATACGCCGGCACCTGGCGGCTGGCCGGTGACCAGGTGATCCACGAGGTCGCCGTCAGCTCCCACCCCCACCTGGTGAGCACCCGCCAGGTCCGCGACGCGGTCCTGGCCGACGGGGTGCTCACCTTGCGCGGCACCTCGCTTCTGCACGGCCGCCGCCGGCAGCGCCTGCTGACCTGGCGCCGGCTTGTCGTACCGCACCCGCTCACGGAGGAGGACATCTGATGGTCCAGTACACCCCGGCACCGGAGGGCTGGTGGCGCGAGTTCGTCATGGCCGATCCGCCGCGCACCGCCAAGGCGGCCGTGGTCCGCAAGGACGGCAGCCCGCATGTGGTACCGGTCGGCGTTCTCCTCGACGGCGACGAGATCGTGTTCACCATCCAGATCGACAGCATCAAGGGGAAGTCGCTCCAGCGGGACGGCCGGATCGCGCTGTGCTGGGACGACGAGAACCCGCCGTTCAACTTCGTCATGATCCGCGGCCGCGCCACGCTCAGCCAGGACCAGGACGAACTGCGGATGTGGACCGCGCGGATCGGCGGCCGCTACCACGGTGCGGAGCGGATGAAGGAGTTCTCCGAGCGCTTCACCATCCCGGGCGGGGTCGTGGTCCGGGTCAAGCCCGAACAGGTGGTCGCCAAGGTCAACCTGTCCGGCGACTGAGCGGCGGCCCGCGCCGCAGCCGACGACTTCCGCACGCCGGCCCCCGCAGTCCGGGGGCCGGCGTGCGGCCACCCGTGCTCCGACCGAACGAGGAGAACCCCATGCCCACCTTCGCTTTCCGTGCCGGGCGCCGCCGGGCCGCCCTGACCCTCGCCCTGGCCGCCCTCATCGGCGCCGCGGCCGGCTCCGTCCAGCCGGCGGGCGCCGAGTCGCCGTCCGCCAGACCCGCCGCCCACCGGCCGACCGCCCATCCCGCCGCCGATCCGCTGTCCGCGCTGGACTTCCTGCTCGGCGACTACACCTGCGCGTACACCGACCTCACCGCCACGCCCCCGGTCGTCTCCACGCTGAGCTGGAGGACCCGCGCGGTGCTCGGCGGCCGCAAGGGCCCGGGCCGGCCGCCGGTGGCGGGCAAGTCGGCCTACTACGAGATGCGGCTCAGCGGCGCCGCCTTCGAAGGGCGCTGGGTCTTCGGCTGGAACCCCGTCGACGCCCGCTACTTCTCCTTCTACTACGACGACCAGGCCACCATCGGCCGCAGCACCTCGGCGGGATGGGGCGCCGACGGGCACCTCGAGTTCTCCGGCCCCTACAGTGCCTACGGCAGCGACCTGCTGAGCGAGGACGACATCACGGTGACCGACGCCCGGCACTTCACCGACCACGCCTTCATCCGGCCGGACGAGACCGTGCCGTGGATACCGCTCAGCAGCATCGAGTGCGCCCGCCACTGAACGCGGGGTGCGGGGGACGGCTGCCGGCCGTCCCCCGCTGTGTGCCGGACCGGACCGCGGGCGCCGGACCGCTCAGTCGGAGAACATGTCGTCGGCGACGGTGCGGCGGACCGTGGACCGCCGGTCGTCGACGTCCTGCCAGCGGTCGCCGTAGATGGAGCCGGTCATCGCCGGGAACCGCAGGAAGTCGTGCGGGAAGCCGGGGGCGATCCGGCTGGCCCGCTCCAGGCCGGACAGCTGGTCCGGGGTGAGCACGATGTCGGTACTGGCCAGGTTGTCGCGCAGCTGCTCCTCCCGGGTGGCGCCGATCAGCGGAACGACGGTGCCGGGACGGGAGCGCAGCCAGGCCAGGGCGGCCTGCGCGGGGGTGCAGCCGGCCTGCTCGGCGACCTTGACGGTCTCCCGGACGATGTCGTCGTCCGGGCCCACGGCCTGCGCCCAGGGCACGTGGTCCAGCCGGCCGGGCTCACCCTTGAGGTACTTGCCGGTCAGCCGGCCGTCGGCCAGCGGACCCCAGGCGAAGACCGGCAGGTCGAAGGCGTTCGCCATCGGGATCAGCTCGCGCTCGGGGGTGCGCTCCAGCAGGTTGTAGCGGATCTGCAGCCCGACGAAGGGCGACCAGCCGCGCAACTCGGCCAGGGTGTTGGCCTGGGCCACCTCCCACGCGGGCCAGTCGGAGACGCCCACGTAGAGCACCTTGCCGGCCCGCACCTGGTCGTCGAGGGCCCGCATGACCTCGGGCACCGGCGTCAGGGTGTCGCGGGCGTGCACCCACAGCACGTCCAGATAGTCGGTGCCGAGCCTGCGCAGGCTGGCGTTGAGGGACTCGACCAGGTTCTTGCGGTGGTTCCCGGCGCTGTTGGGGTCGCCCGGCCGGGTCTGCATGGTGTACTTCGTGGTCAGCACGAACTCGTCGCGCCGGCCGGCCAGCAGCTCACCGAGCGACGCTTCCGCGGAACCGTCGCCGTACTCGTCGGCGGTGTCGATGACATTGCCGTTCGCCCCGGCGTACAGGTCGAGCAGCCGGGCCTTGGTCTCCTTGGACAGGCCCCATTCGTCACCGAAGGTCATGGTGCCCAGCGCCAGTTGGGATATCCGCACGCCGGTCTTTCCGAGCAGGGTGTACCGCATGGGAGACGTCACCTCACCGTCGGCTGGGGACCCGGTACACGGCCACCGCGGGGATGGTCCGCTCGATCTTGGCCTGGTATTCGGTGAACACCGGGGCGAGCAGCTCGGCCGCGGCGAACAGCCGGTCGCGTTCGGCCCCTTCGACCGGGACCGCCGTGGCCGGATACGTCTCGGTGCCGATCTCCACGGTCACCGCGGGCTCGGCGATCACGTTGAGGTACCAGTCGGGGTGCTTGGGCGCCCCGGCGTTGGTGCCGAAGACGACCACGCGGTCCCCGTCGGCCATATACCAGACCGGGGTGGTGCGCGGCGTGCCGGACTTCCGCCCGGTGAAGGTGAGTAACGCCAGGGTGGCGCCCTCGAACTGGCCGCCGACCTTCCCGCCGTTCTCCCGGAATTCCTTGATGATCATCTGGTTCCAGTCCACCGGGGCGTTCTCCTCCGTGTCGGCCATGGGCGTCCGTCTTCCTCTCGTGGTGGCGGTCGAGGTGCCGATCAGGTGCTGATGGGATGTCACAAGGCGTCACGCCAGGGCGTCATGGATGCCGGGGCGCGGTAACTTTGGCCAACCCTCGACTTGTCGGCTAGCCTATCCGGAGATTTTTCCGTATTGCAAGGGAGAGCTCCGGCGGGCGCGTCCGCGTTCCCCGGCGGCCGCACAGGAGCAGGAGGGCGTCACACCGGTGGACCCACATCACGTCTCGACAGAACGCGCCGACGCCGCCCGCAACCGGTCGAAGATATTGCGGGCGGCGGCCAGGATCGCGGCGACCGAGGGCCCCTCGGGCCTCGCACTGGACGTCGTGGCCCGCCGGGCCGGGGTGGGCGTGGGCACGGTCTACCGCCGTTTCGGCGACCGGGCCGGCCTGGTCTTCGCCATGCTGGAGGAGCACGCCGCCGCCTTCCAGGAGCAGCTCACCAGCGGACCCCCGCCGCTCGGTCCCGGCGCGCCCCCGGCCGAGCGGCTGCGTGCCCTGCTGCACGTCCTGGTCGACGTGGTGGAGGAGCATCAGGACCTGCTGCTGGTCGCCGAGGCCAGCTCGCCCGCCGCCCGCTACGAGAGCCTGCCCTACGCGATCCAGCGCGCCCAGCTGGAGGCGCTGCTGACCGAGCTGGGCACACCGGGGGACCCCCGCTACCTCGCCGAGGCGCTGCTGGCGCCGCTCACCCCGAGCCTGGTGGCGTACCAGCGCCGGGTACGCGGTCTGACGGTGGGTCAGATCAAGGCCGGTCTCGACGACCTGCTGGAGCGCTGTGTGCGCCCGCCGCAGCCCGCCGCCGACTGACATCCGCGCTGCTCCATCGTCCTTCGAGCCGTCTTCCACCGGGCCGGGCGACCGTTGAGGCCACCCCAGGACCCTCACGAAGGAGGCAGCCAGGATGCTGGAGCAAGCACCGGCCGGGACCGGCGTAGCGGCCGCGGCGAAGGACGTGGCCGCCGTCGCCGAGCGATTCGCCGCCGAAGGCGACAGCCGGCGGCGGCTGCACCCAGAGGTGGCGGAGGCACTGCTCCGCGGCGGCTTCGCACGCCACTTCGTGCCCACCGACAGCGGCGGCGAGGCGGCCGGCTTCCAGGAGCTGACCGGCGCGGTCGCCACCATCGGCGAGGTGTGCGCGGCGACGGCGTGGTGCGCCTCGCTGGCGGCCAACCTGGCCCGGATGGCGGCGTTCCTGCCCGCCGAGGGCTACCGGGAGATCTGGGCCGGCGGACCCGACGTCCTGGTCGTCGGCTCGCTCGCCCCGGTCGGCCGGGCCCAGCCGGAAGCGGGCGGCTGGCGGCTGACCGGGCAGTGGCCGTACATCAGCGCGGTCGACTTCTCCGACTGGGCGCTGGTGTGCGCCATGGTCCCCACCGGCGGCGGCCGGCCGGAGGCGAAGTGCTTCGCGGTGCCGCGCTCGGCCTACTCCGTGGTGGAGACCTGGAACAGCGTCGGGATGCGCGCCACCGGCAGCAACCACCTCGTGGTGGACGACGTCTTCGTGCCGGCCGCGCGGACCTTCGACCGCGCCGACCTGCTCGCCGGCCGGCCGGTGGACGCGACCGCGGCCTGCCACACCGTGCCGCTGGAGGCCGCCAACGGCCTGTCCTTCGCCGCACCGGTGCTCGGCGCCGCGCGCGGCGCGCTGGCCGCCTGGTCCGAGCATATCGGCGCCAAGGTGCGCGCCGCCGCCTCCCGGCCCAACGCGCCCGGCCCCAGCCGTAATTGGTACGCCCTCGCGCTGGCCCGCTCCTCCGGCGAGATCGACGCCGCGCAGCTGCTGGTCCAACGGGTGGCCGAGGTCGCCGACCTCGGCGCGGCCGGAACTCCGATGACCACCACCCGCAACCTGCGCGACTGCGCCTTCGCCGTGGAGACGCTGGTGACGGCGGTCAACCGGCTCTACCAGACGGCCGGCACCACCGGCCAGGCGAGCGCCGGCCCGCTGGAGCGGGTCTGGCGGGACGTCAACTCCGCCTCCTCCCACGTCGCGCTCCAGTTCGAGCCCGCCGCGAACGCCTACGCGGGCCGGCGGCTGTGGGCTTCCTAGGAGCGCATCCCAGGTCACGGCCGCCGGCCCGCGCGGGCCGGTCCGCGCGCGGGCGGGGACGGGTGCGCCTCCTCGGAGGCGCACCCGTCAGGCGTAGCAGTCCGGCAGCCGTCCGTCGTTGAACTCCACCAGCTCGCCGAAGATCCGCACCACGTCCAGCGCGGAGCCCGGCGGAGCGCCGTCGAGTTCGGCGAAGGCGCGGTGCAGATTGCCGACCAGCCGCTCCGCGTCGAGCCAGTCCCGGTAGACGCCGGGACCGCCCTCCCGGGCGGTCGCCAGCGGGCTGAGACCGGCGGCGCGCCCCTCGGCGGCGGTGCGCTGGACCCAGCGCAGATAGCCGGCGGTCGCGTCCAGCACCTCCGGCCCGCACACCGGGCCGTGCCCGCCGACCACGGTCAGCGGCTCCAGCGCCCGCAGCCGCTCCACCGCCTCCAGCGAGCCCGCCACCGAACCCATCAGGACGAACGGGGTGCAGCCGGACATCAGTACGTCGCCGGCGAACAGCACCCGCTCCCCGGGGAGCCAGACCACCGTGTCATTGGTGGTGTGCGCGGGGCCGACGTGGATCAGCTCCGCGGTCCGCTCCCCGAGGTGCAAGGTGAGCCGCTCGCGATAGGTGACGTTCGGCAGGGTGACACCGACTCCGCCCCACTCGACGGCGGGGAACAGCCGGGTCAGTCCCATCCCGGCCGACTCCATCTCCGTACGGGCCAGTTCGTGGGCCACGACGGTGGCGCCCGCCCCGCCCACGATGGCGTTGCCGAACGTGTGGTCGCCGTGGAAGTGGGTGTTGACCACCAGCCTCGGCGCCGCGTCGGTGAGTCCGGCCACCGCGTCGCGCAGTGCCCGCGCCCTGGCCTCGGTGGCGACCGTGTCCACGACGGTCACCCGGTCCGGCTCCAGCAGCACCCCGGCGTTGTTGACGCACCAGCCGCCGACTGGCTGCACATAGGCGAACACGCCGTCGGCTATCTCCCGCATGCCGGGTCGGCCGGGCTCGATGGGCCGGGAACGCGTGGTCGGCATCGTCGTCATCAGGTCTCCGCCCCGGCCCGTTCGGCGCCCTCCACGGCCGCCTTGACGGTCCGCAGCGTCCGCAGGCTGTTGCCGCCGATCAGCTGCCGGACCCGGTCGCGCGCCCCGGCCACGCCGACGCCGGCGCCGAAGACCTCGCTGATCACGTCCGGGTCGAGGGCGATGTGATGCCGCGCGGTGACCTGCACCCCCTCCGCCACCGACTTCAGCCGCCACTCGCCGCCGTGGGCGAGCAGCCCGCGCGGCGTGGTGGTCTGCTTGTAGACGATCCGCTCGTCGCGGAAGCACAGCCGCACCGACCGCGTGGTGTGCGTCGAGCCGTCAGCGGCGGCGGTGTCCATCTCCATGATCTGCACCTCGGCGCCCGCGGTGGCGTCCGAGGCGGGCGCCGTCTCCAGGTCCAGCCGCGACACGTGCGGCAGCCGGGCCGGCCACCGGCCGGCCGCGTACAGGAAGTCGTAGACGTCCGCCGGAGCGCCGTCGATCAGCACCCGGTCGCTGAAGGAGAAGATCAGCTCGTCCTGGTCCTGGGCCCGCTCCGCCCATGACGTGACCGCGCCGATCTCCGCCTCGCTGTTGCGGTCGAGCGCCTCGCCGACGAACGCGCCCGCCCGCGGGTCGTTTCCCTCGGTGGCCCACTCGTGGTGCAGCACCAGCCGGCAGCCGCCGCCGGTGTCCTCGAACCGCCAGTGGCCCCGCATCCGGGCGATCGGCGGGCTCGGCTTCTCCTGCCGGAAGGTGATCAGGCCGGCCGCGGGATCCAGGGTGCGCTCCGAGGTCCAGCTGCGCACCTCGGATCCGACCAGCGCCCACAGCCTGATCCGCTGCCGCCCGGGGCCGCCCTCCAGCACGGTCGCAGCCAGGCACGGCGAGAACATCAGCGGCCAGCGGGTGACATCCGCGATCAGCCGGTACGCGCGGTCGCCCGGCGCGTTCAGCACCGCGATGTGATCCGCCGCGCGGGACTCCGCGGTCGTGGTCACTTCTGCCTCCATCAGTAGTTCCCCAGTCCGCCGCAGACGTTCAGCGCCTGCGCGGTGATGGCCGCCGCCGCGTCCGAGACCAGGTAGTCGACCAGGGCGGCCACCTCGCGCGGTTCGGTGTAGCGGCCGAGCGGGATCTTCGCCTCGAAGCGCTCCAGCACCTCCTGCTCGGTGGTGTCCCAGATGCGCGCGTAGTGCCGGCGGACGTCGCCGGCCATCGGCGTCTCCACGTACCCCGGGCAGACGGCGTTCACCGTGATCCCGGTGCGGGCCAGTTCCAGCCCGAGTGCCTTGGTGAAGCCGACCACGCCGTGCTTGGACGCCGAGTACGGGGCGCCGAACACCACACCCTGCTTGCCGCCGGTGGAGGCGATGCTGATCACGCGTCCCCGGTCGCGCTCGCGCATCAGGCCGGTGGTCAGCGCCTGCTTGGTCACCAGGAAGACGCTGTTGAGATTGGTGTTGATGACGTCGAACCACAGGTCGTCGGCGACCTCCGCGGTGACCCCGCCGCCGCTGCGCCCGGCGTTGTTCACCAGCACCTCGACGGGGCCGAACCGGTCGACCGCCGCCCGCACCCAGTCGCGTACCCCGGCCGGGTCGGTCACGTCGCAGGCCGCGCCGTCGACCGCGTGGCCGCGGTCCTGGAAGTCCTTGACCGTCTCGGCGACGGCGACCGCGTCCCGGGCGCACACGAAGACCGGGTGCCCCCGCTCGGCCAGCGCCTCGGTGACCGCCAGGCCGATGCCCCGGGTCGCCCCGGTCACCAGCGCCGTACCCCGCCCGGTGGCCGGTGCCGCGCTCACGCGGACCTCACCAGGGTGCCGTTGACGCGGTCCAGGAACTCGCGGGGTGTGGAGTCGATGCCGACCTCGTCGTCGGCCAGCGCGACGCCGAAGCGCTGGGTGACGACCGCCGCGGTCTCCAGCAGCGCGAGCGAGTCGTAGCCCAGGGTGGTGAACGGCAGGTCCAGGGCGTCCTCGCCCAGGGCGATCCGCTCGTCCTCCCCGGCGCACTCGGTGATGATCCGTTTCAGGTCGTCGAACGTCATGGGTGTCATGGCCTTTGACCCTCTCCTTCTCGGGACGGGCCGGCCGCCGAGGGCGGCGCGGCCTCGGGTGCGGTGATCACCAGGGCGGAGTTGAAGCCCCCGTGGCCGCGGGCGAGGACCAGCGCGGTTCGTACCCGGGCCGGGCGGGGTTCGCCGCGTACCAGGTCGATCCGGTGGCCCGGGACCGGCCGCTCGATGTTCGCGGTCGGCGGCAGCACGCTGTCGCGTACGGCCAGCAGGGCGGCGGCGACGTCCAGCGGCGGTCCGCCGCCGAACAGCCGGCCGGTCAGTGTCTTGGGCGCCGTCACCGGTACCCCGTAGGGGCCGAAGACGGCCTCGATCGCGGCCGCCTCGGCCGCGTCCAGCGCGGGTATCGCGGCCGCGTCCGCGAACACCACGTCCACGTCCGCCGGGGAGACCCCCGCGTCCGCCAGCGCGGCGCGGACGGCGCGTTCGAGCCCCGGCGGGCGCGGCGAGCCGGGCCTCGGGTCGAAGGTCGCCGCGTAGCCGGCGACCGAGCCGTAGACCCGCGGCGCGGCCCGCCGGGCCGCTCCGGCGGCCGGCTCCACCACCAGGATCGCGCCGCCCTCGCCGGGCACATGGCCGGTCGCGCGCACGTCGAACGGCAGGTAGGCGGCCGACGGGTCCGCGCTCTGCGAGATCCGGCCGCCCGACAGGTGCGAGACGAAGCCCCACGGGTCCAGCGAGGACTCCACCCCGCCGGCCACCACCAGGGCGCCCGAGGCGCGCAGCGTACGGCGCGCGTGGCCGATCGCGTCCAGCCCGCCGGCCTGTTCGGCGACGAGCACGCTGCTCGGGCCGCGCATACCGTGCCGGATGGAGATCTGGCCGGTGTTGACGGCGTAGAACCAGGCGAACGACTCGTACACGCTGACCTGTTGGGGCCCCTGGGTCCACAGCTTGCGGATCTCCCGGTGGGTGAACTCGAAGCCGCCGGTGGAGTTGGAGGTGGCCACGCTCATGTCGTACTCGGGCAGTTCGGCCGGGGTGACGCCCGCGTCGGCCAGCGCCCAGTCGGCGGCGGCCAGCGCCAGCCGGGTCACCCGGTCGGTCTGCGGCAGCAGCCGGCTGGGCAGGTGCTCGCCGGCGTCGAAACCGCTGATCCGGCCCACCAGCCGGGTCGGGTACGCCGACGCGTCGTAGTCGGCGATCGGACGGATACCGCTTTCGCCGCGCAGCGTCGCGGCCCACCACGCCTCGGTGCCCAGCCCGTTGGGGGCGGCCACCCCGATGCCGGTGATCACCGCCGCGGTGGTGCCCGCCGCCGGGGTGACGGCGCTGGCGGTTGCCGCCGCGCCGGTCATGAGGCCGCTCCGGGCCGGGCGAGGACCATCGCGCTCTGGAAGCCGCCGAAGCCGCTTCCCACGCTCAGCACGGCGTCGACCCGCCGCTCCCGTGCCTCGTTCGGCACGTAGTCCAGGTCGCACTCCGGGTCCGGCTCGTGCAGATTTGCGGTGGGCGGCACGGCGCCGTGCTCCATGGCGAGCGCGCAGGCGGCGATCTCGATGGACCCGATGGCGCCGAGCGAGTGTCCGACCATCGACTTGATGGAGCTGACCGGCACCCGGTAGGCGTGGTCGCCGAGGGTGTCCTTGAACGCGCCGGTCTCGTGGCGGTCGTTCTGCTTGGTGCCGGAGCCGTGCGCGTTGACGTAGTCGACCGCCTCCGCCGGCAGCCGGGCCTGGTCGAGGGCGCCGCGGATCGCGTCCGCCATCTCGCGGCCCTCCGGCTTGAGGCCGGTCATGTGGAAGGCGTTGCAGCGGGTCGCGTAGCCGGCGATGACACCGTAGACATGCGCGCCGCGGGCCCTGGCGTGCTCCAGCTCCTCCAGGACGAACATCGCGGCGCCCTCGGCGAGGACGAAGCCGTTGCGGGTGCGGTCGAAAGGCCGCGAGGCGTGCTCCGGGTCGTCGTTGCGCGGGGTGGTCGCCTTGATCGCGTCGAAGCAGGCCACCGCGATGGGGGAGATCGGGGTGTCGGCGCCGCCGGCGATCATCACATCCGCTGACCCCTCGGCGATCAGGTCCCGGGCGTGGCCCACCGAGTCCAGACCGGAGGTGCAGCCGGTGGAGACCACCGTCGCGGGCCCCTCGGCCCCGGCGGCCCAGGCGACCTCCACCGCCAGCGAGCTCGGCGTGAAGGCGTCGAACAGATGCGGCGAGAGATAGCCCGCGTCGACCTCCCACGTGCGGCCGCTGTCGCTGAGCACCTGGTACTCCGCCTCCAGCCGGGTGGTGCCGCCCACCGCGCTGCCCACGCTGACGCCGACCCGGTGCGGGTCGAGTTCGGCGAACTCCAGGCCGCTGTCGAGCAGGCACTCGCGGGTGCTGACCACGGCGAGCTGCGCGGCCCGATCCATCCGGCGGATCTCACGTGCGGTCAGCCCGTAGCGGTTAGGGTCGAAGTCGACTTCGGCGGCGACTTGGGACCGGAACCTCGAAGGATCGAAGAAGGAGATGGTGCGGGTGGCCGTTCGGCCGGAGACCATCAGGTCCCAGAACGCCTTCTTGCCGACTCCTCCCGGCGCGACGACGCCTATCCCGGTGATGGCAACGCTTCGTTTCACGTGGTCAGCCCTCTCTGACGGGCCCTGCATGGACGAACCGCGACGGCACTGTCGGGTGCCACGACTGTGTTCGGCGGGCCTCAAACCCTGCTTGAGGAACGCTGGCGCTGCGCTGGGCCGCGGTCCGGCGCCGCTCGACCCCCGATCCAGCGCCGGCCGGGATTCCCACCGGCGGCGTACCGGAACCAGCCACAGGAGTCCCGATGACCCTTTCGCCCGAATCGTCGTCCGCATCGTCGTCCGCATCGTCGCCCGAACCGTCGCCGGCGCCGTCGGGACGGGCGGCTGAACAGCCACCCGGCGCCGCCCGGCCGGGGGAGCGGAGCCCGGCCCGCCGGACGGTGCTGCTGTTACCGGGACAGGGCGCGCAGCGCGAACGGATGGCCGCCGGACTCTACGGCTCCGACGCGGTGTTCACCGCGCACATGGACGCCTTCTTCGCCGGGTACGGCCCGGACGGCGCCGCGTTGCGGGACGTGTGGCTCCGGCCGGCGCCCAACCCGAAGCTCGGGGACGCCCTGCTCACGCAGCCGCTGCTGTTCGCGGTGGGGCAGGCGCTGGGCCGCGCGGTCGCGGAGTGGGAGGGGGCGCCGCAGGTGTATCTGGGGCACAGCGTCGGCGAACTCGCCGCGGCCTGCCTGGCCGGGGTCTTCGGGCCCGACGAGGGAGGCGCCCTGATGGCCGCCCGCTCGAAGGCGCTGGGCACCGACGGCGCCGGGGGCATGCTGGCGGTCTCGGCGCCGGCCGACGCGATGGCGCCGTACGCCACCGGCGAGGTGGCCGTCGCCGCGGTGAACGGACCGCGGCAGACGGTGCTGGCCGGTCCGGACGGACCGCTCGACTGGACCCAACTGCGCCTGACCGAAGGGGGCTTCACCTTCATGCGGCTGCGCAGCTCGCACGCCTTCCACAGCCCGGTCCTGCGGCCGGCCGCCGACCGTTTCGCGGCCGTGCTCGGCCGGGTGGGGCTGCGCCCGCCGCAGGCCGAGCTGTACTCCAGCCGCACCGCGCGGCCGGTGCGCGCCGACGAGGCGGTGCGGCCGGAGTTCTGGGCCGGCCAACTCGCCCTGACGGTGCGGTACTGGCCCGCGCTGTCCGCCCTGCTCGACACGGAGGGGACGGAGCCGGGCCTGGTGCTGCTCGACGCGAGCGTGGACAACAGCCTGTCGGCGCCGGTCCGCCGGCATCCGGCGGTCCGCGGCGGCGCCACCGTCGTCGTACCGCTGCTGGCCCCCGGCACGGAGGGGACACCGGCCGAGCTGGCGGCTTTCGAAGCGGCCCGTGAGCAGGTGCTGCGGTCGCGGGAGGGATCCCCGGCTCAGGCCCCGGTGAGCTGAGAGTTCACATAGGTGATGAGTTCGCCCGGCGTGTTGAGTTCGTTGAGCTCCTCGTCGGGCACCGTCACCGGGTAGTCGTCCTGGACGCGCATCACGATCTCGTACACCAGCAGCGAGTCGTAGCCGAGGTCGTCGAACTTGCTGTCGAGCGCGGAGTCGCCGAGCGCGGCGGTCTCCGCCTCGTCGACCCCGCAGGCCGTGACGATCGCCTTGAAGTCGGTGAAAGTGAACGCTGCCATGAGGATTCCTTCCGGAACGACACGCGGGACGGCAGGGCCACCGTCGGGGACCGGCCTCGAGCAGCGGTCGAACAGCGCTGGTCACCGGCGGCTCCGGCCCTGCTCGACGCGACTTCGAGGCGGGAGCGCGACCGTGGGCGGTCGAATGCCGTAACGGCGCCGTCCGCACCTGTCCGGGAGACACGACCATGCCGCAGCAGATCAAGGTCGCTGAGGGCGGCCACAGCGCGATCCTCGGGGTCGGCGGATACCGGCCGCGCCGGGCGGTGGCGAACGACGAACTGTGCCGCCGCATCGATTCCACCGACGAGTGGATCGTGAGCCACAGCGGCATCCGCGAGCGCCGCTTCGCCGCCCCCGACGAGACGCTGCCCGCCATGGCCTCGGCCGCGGCGGGCAAGGCGCTGGCCCATGCCGGGGTGCAGCCGTCGGCGGTCGACCTGCTGCTGGTGGCGAGCATGTCTAATCTGGTGCAGACCCCGCCGCTGGCCGCCGTGGTGGCGCACGACATCGGCGCCCGGCAGGCCGCCGCGATGGACCTGTCGGCCGCCTGCGCGGGCTTCTGCCACGCCCTGGCGGTCGCCTCGGACGCGGTACGGGCGGGCAGCGCCCGCCATGTGCTGGTCATCGGGGCCGAGCGGATGACGGACATCGTGGACCCCGCCGACCGTACGATCGCCTTCCTCTTCGCCGACGGCGCCGGCGCCGTGGTGGTCGGCCCCAGCGACACACCCGGTATCGGGCCGGTGGTCCGCCGGGCCGACGGGGCCTTCGCGGGCGCGCTGCGGATGACGGCCGGCTGGGACTCCTTCGCCGCCGACCCGGCGGCGGCCGGCCGGCCCTGGATGCGGATGGACGGCCGGCGGGTGTTCCGCTGGGCGATGGACGAGGTGGCGCCGGCCGCCCGGCGCGCGCTCACCGTGGCGGGGATACCGGCCGCGGAGCTGGGCGTCTTCGTTCCGCACCAGGCGAATCTGCGGATGATCGACCTGATGGCCGAGCGGCTCGGCCTGACCGACCGGACCGAGGTGGCCCGCGATGTCGTGGTCAGCGGCAACACCTCGGCGGCCTCGGTCCCGCTCGCCCTGGAGGCGATGCTCGACTCGGGCCGGGCGCGCGGCGGGCAGAGCGCGCTGCTGCTCGGTTTCGGCGCGGGACTCAACTTCGCCGGACAGGTCGTGCTGCTGCCGTAGCGGTCCGGGCCGCCGCCTCCGGTGTGAGCACCGCTCCATCCGCGTTCGAGGCGTCCCGGTCAGGATCGTGGCCCCTCCCCGCGCCGCGCGGAGCAGCCAGGGAAAGAACAGGAAAGGCAGGAAAGAGATGTCGATGGACCCGGCGAACCGGACGCCGTCACCGGACCTGTACGCGGAGATCCTGCACTTCTACGCCCGCCAGATGCACCTGATGGACGGCGGCGACTTCGCGGGGTTCGCCAAGACCTTCGCCGAGGACGGCGTGTTCACCCTCGCCGGCGGCCGGGGTGTGCTGGAGGGCCGCGAGGCCATCCGGGCCGCTTCGGAGGCCGCCGAGGCGCGCTACCGGGGCGGCCAGCCCCGTCACTGGTTCGACATGATGATCGCCGACCGGGCCGCCGACGGCACCGTCGCCACCACCTATTACGCCCTGGTCACCGTGACCGGCCGGGACGGCTCGGTCGTGCTGGAGCCGAGTTGCGTGGTGCGCGACACCCTCGCGGAGCGGGACGGCGAACTCCTCAACCTGACCCGGACCATCGGTCGTGACGACGTCGACCGGCCGCCGGCCGGCTGAGACCGGACAGGGGTGGGTCCCGCGCCGGC
>NZ_JBHSBB010000008.1:98882-325737 GCF_042650325.1 Streptomyces polygonati
ACCGGCCCGGCGGCGCTTCGGGGGGAGCGTCACCGGACCGGGGACCGGTCGGCTCAGGGCCGGGACGCCGGGGCCTGCTCGGCGGCGCCGGCCGGGACACCGGCGGCGACGTCCTCGGTGGCCTCCACCCGCCCGCCGGGCAGCACGAACGCGGCCGCCGCCGACAGCACATACAGGCCGACGACCACCCACATCGCGGTCTCCGCCGAGTGCACCGGCGTGCGGTGCTGGTCCAGCTGCCCGAAGTAGACGGTGCCGATCAGCGCCACACCGGCCGCGACACCCACCTGGATCGTGGTGTTGACCAGGGAAGAGGCCGGTCCGGAGTGCTTGCGCGGAACTTTCGCCAGCACGATGTTCACCAGCGTGCCGGCCACCATCGCCATGCCGACACCGGAGATCACCAGACCGGGGATGAGCTGCCAGGAGTGCAGCGCGGTGCCGTAGCGGTCCAAGGTGGCGAGCACCACGGCCATGCCGGCCGCCATCACCAGCGAGCCGGCCATCACCAGGCGGCGCCCCAGCACCATGAGTTGCGGGGCGAAGCCCGATCCCGCGCCGACGCCCACGGTGAAGGGGATCATCGACAGCGCGGTGTGCAGCGGCGAGTAGCCGATGCCCGTCTGCAGGTGCACGGTCAGCACGAGGGTGTACGCCGTGCCGCCGAAGAAGATCACCGCGACCAGCAGACCGCCGACCGCGCCGCGGAACTTGAACAACTCCGGGTCGATCAGGGGCGTTTCCCCGCGCCGCACCATGGACTGCTCGTAGCGGTAGAAGAGGAACGTCACCAGGGGGCAGGCGAGCATCAGGGCGATGGTCCACCACGGCCAGCCCAGGGTGCGGCCCTCGACCAGCGGGTAGAGCAGGGCCACCAGTCCGGCGGTGACGATGAGCGTGCCGGGCAGGTCGGCGGAGGGGGCCCGCTCGCTGCGCGACTCACGGGTCAGCAGCGCGGCGCCGAGCAGACCGGCGATGCCGATGGGCACATTGACGTAGAAGATCGGCCGCCAGTCCTGGCCGAAGAGGTCGGCGTCCAGCAGGACGCCGCCGAGCAGCGGTCCGCCCAGACCGCCGAGGGCGAAGGTCATGCCGTACATCGCCATCGCCTTGGGCTGTTCGAGCTTGGGGAACTCGACCTGCACCATCGCCAGCACCTGGGGCACCATCAGCGACGCCGAGGCGCCCTGCAGTACACGGGTCGCGATCAGCATCTCCGGGCCGTTGGCCAGACCGGCCAGCGCGGAGGTGATGGTGAAGGCCAGCAGCCCGGCCATGAAGATCCGGCGGCGGCCGAACCGGTCGCCCAGCCGGCCACCGGTGATCATCCCGGAGGCGAAGGCGAGGGTGTAGCCCGCCACCGACCACTCCAGCTGGGTCGACGACGCGTGCAGCTGCTCGCGCAGGGACGGCAGCGCCACGTTGATCACGGTCGAGTCGACCATGTCCATCAGCACCGCGAGCAGTGTGACGGCCAGCGCGAACCATCGCTTAGGGCTGTAGCTGGGAGCCGCCTCAGCTGTGTGTTCGGACATGGTCTCGCCCTTTCTGGCCGCGTGACGGCGGCTCGGGTAAGATCGGCGGAGCAAGAAGACTTTGCTTTGAAAGTAAAGCTATGAGGAAGCGAGAGGCATGTCAACCGATGATCTCTCCGGCCGGGACGCCCCGACCGTGGACCAGGCCATCCGCGACATCCTGCTGCTCCTGCCGCGGGTGATGGCCCGGACCAAGCGCGCGCCGGCGCCCGCCAGCCTCCGGTCGTTCAACCTGGCGCCGCGGCACCTGTCGCTGCTGGGCTATCTGGTCTTCGACGGCCCGCTGGCCGTCAACGAGCTGGCCACCCGGCTGGAGGTCGCCCCGGCGACGGTGAGCCTGATGGTCAGCGACCTGGCCCGGCAGGGCGTGGTGGAGCGGCGGGAGGACGAGGCGGACCGGCGCCGCGCCATCGTCACCATCGCCGAGGCCAACCAGGCAGCGGTCGAGGGCTGGCTGGCCAGGGGCGCCCGCGCGTGGCGTACGGCCTTCGAGCCGCTGTCCCCGGCCGAGCGCAGGACCTTCATCGACACGCTGCGTACCTACGAGCGCGAGATGGCGGGCGCGATGGAACGGGAGGTGGCGGGGGAGAAGTGAGCGGCGGGGCGGCGGCGGCCGAGCCGCGGACCGCCCCGCCGGCCGGCTACCGGCTCAGCGGTCGGCCGGCAGCGGCGGCAGCGCGGGGGCGCGCAGCCAGGCGGCGAAGACGCCGTCGACCGGGCGGGTGGTGTACCGCTGGGCGTGGGCGGCCAGATCGGCGGTGGTGACCACGCCGTGGCGGTGTATCACCGTCCAGCCCCTGAGCATCCGGAAGAAGGCGCCCTCGCCCAGGGTGCGGCGCAGGGCGTGGACGGCCAGGCCGCCGCGCTCGTAGAGCCGGTCGTCGAACATGAGCCGTCTTCCCGGGTCGTCCAGCCGCAGGTCCTGCGGCTGCCGGGCCAGCCTGCTGTGCGCGGCCGCGGCGAGCGCGGCGGCCGTCGGGCCGCCGATGTGCTCCGACCACAGCCACTCCGCGTACTTGGCGAAGCCCTCGTTGAGCCAGATGTGCCGCCAGTCCGCGACCGACACGCTGTTGCCGAACCACTGATGGGCCAGCTCATGGGCCACCAGCCGCTCCGAACGCCGCTGGCCGCCCAGGTGGTTGACCCCGAAGGTGGCCAGGCCCTGGGCCTCGACCGGCACGTCGAGTTCTTCGTCGGCGACCACCACCGCGTACTCCTCGAAGGGATACGCGCCGAACACGTCCTCGAAGAACTCCATCATCCGCGGCTGCCGGCCGAAGTCCGTGCCGAACTCCGGCAGCAACCGGGCGGGCACGTACGCCGTCTGCGGCACGGGTCTGCGTGGGTCGAACCGGGAGGCGCGGCCGGTGAGCGGCACGATCTCGTAGCGGCCGATCGAGACCGTCACCAGATAGCTGGAGGTCGGCGCCGGCTGTTCGTACACCCAGGTGGTGCTGCTCGCCCGGGTGGTCCTGGTGAGCAGCCGCCCGCCGACGACCACGGTGTACGGCGACGGGGCGGTGACCGCGATCTGGTACGACGCCTTGTCGGCGGGCCGGTCGTTGCAGGGATACCAGGACGGCGCGCCGACCGGCTGGCTGGCCACCAGCGCGCCGTCGGTCAGCTCCTCCCAGCCCAGCCCGCCCCACTGGCTGCCCACCGGCTTGGGAGTGCCGGTGTAGCGCACCTCCACGGTGAAGGCCGCGCCCGGCTCCAGCGCCTTGCCCGGGCGGATCCGCAGCTTGCCGGCCCGATGGGTGTAGTGGGCGTCGCGGCCGTCCACCGTCACCCCGCCGAGCCGGAAACCCGCCGCCAGATCGAGCGAGAACTCCCGCAGCGCCTCCCCGCCGGCCACCGCGCTGAGCCGCGCGGTGCCCTTGAGCCGGTTGGACACGGGCCGGTAGTCCAGGGCCAGTTCGTAGCGGTGGACGCCGTAGCGGACGTCCCCACTGGCCGGGAAGTACGGGTCCGCGGCCGGCGCCGCCTGCTTGTGGCTCAATGGTGCTGCGCTCCCTCACGGCCGGCCGGCGGACCGTGGCCCGCCGAGCCGTGCCTCATCCGTGCCCCGTCCCTGCCCCGTCCGTGCGTCATCGGTGCCTCACCGGTGCCTCATGGCTGTCCGAGCCAGGCCTCCGCCGGATTGCCCAGCCACCGGGTGTCCGGCGGGATGGACTCCCCGCGCATCACCAGCGAGGCCGGCCCCAGCGTGCTGCGGGCCCCGATCTCGCTGCCCGGCAGCACGATCCCGCCGGGGCCGAGGGTCGAGCCCTCGCGCAGGGACACCGTATCCATCCGCATGATCCGGTCGTGGAACAGGTGGGTCTGCAGCACACAGCCGCGGTTGACGCTCACCCCGTCCCCGAGGGTGACCAGGTCGGCCTCGGGCAGCCAGTAGCTCTCGCACCACACACCCCGGCCGACGCCCGCGCCCAGACCGCGCAGCCAGAGGTTCATCACCGGGGTGCCCGGCACCGAACCGACCAGCCAGGGCACCGCCAGCACCTCCACGAAGGTGTCGGCCAGCTCGTTGCGCCACACGAAGCCGCTCCACAACGGCCGCTCCACCGCGCGGAACCGCCCGACCAGCAGCCACTTGGCGGCGATGGACACCGCGGCGGCGGCCACCCCCGCGCCCAGCAGCACCACACCGGACAGCAGCGCCGCCCAGCCCAGCGGGACGGCCGCGGTCAGCCGCACCAGCGCGGCCAGGGTCAGCGCGGCCAGCGCGGCCGAGGCCAGCACCGGCACCACCCGGCACACCTCGACCAGCCCACGCGCCCAGACGAGCCGGGCCGGCGGTTCGTACGTACGGCTCTGGTCGCCGTCGTCGGCCGAGCGCGGCAGCCGGACCGGCGGCATCCCCAGGTAGGAGCGGCCCTCCTTGGCCTTCTTCGGCGTGGCCGACAGCACTCCGACCAGGCCCCGGTCCGGGACCGCCCGTCCCGGCGCGGTCATCCCGGAGTTGCCGAGGAACGCCCGCTCGCCGATCTCGGCGGCGCCGATCCGCAGCCAGCCGCCGCCCAGCTGGTACGGCGCCACCAGGGCGTCGTCGGCCAGGAAGGCCCCGTCGCCGATGGTGGTCAGGCTGGGGAGCGCCAGCACGGTGGACACCTCGGCCCGGCTGCCCACCTTCATGCCCAGCGCCCGCAGCCACAGGGGCGTGATCAGACCTGCGTACAGCGGGAAAAGGGTCTGGCGCGCCGCGTCCATCAGCTGGCTCACCGTCCACGACTGCCAGCCGACCCTGCTGTGCAGCGGATGCCAGCCGGGGCGCAGGCCCAGGCTCAGCAGCCGTACACCGGCCACCAGCAGCGCGGCGTAGGCCAGCCCGAACGCCAGGGTGGCGGGCACCAGGGCGATCAGCGCCCCGCGCAGGGCCGCGCCCAGGCCGCCGTCGGCCGGGACGACGCTGCCCACGACCAGCAGCGCCGCCAGCCCGGCGGCCACCGGGAGCAGGCTCAGTCCCAGACCGCTCGCCCCGTACGCCGCCGCCCATCCGGCCCGGCGGGCAGGACGCTGTTTGGGCCAGCGCCGCTCCGCCCGGCCCAGCTTGACCGCGGGCGCGCCGGCCCAGCTCTGCCCGGTCGGCACCTGCCCGGTGACGCTGGAGCCGGCCGCGACCTGTGCCCGCTTGCCGACCCTGGCGCCGGGCAGCAGGGTGCTGCGAGTGCCGACGACCGCGCCGGAGCCGATCTTCACCGACCCGATCTCCAGCCGGTCGCCGTCCAGCCAGTAGCCGGACAGATCCACCTCGGCCTCCACCGCGCAGCCCCGGCCCAGCTTGAGCATCCCGGTGACCGGCGGCAGCGAGTGCAGGTCGACGTCCGGTCCGATCCGGGCGCCGAGCGCGCGGCCGTAGCGGATGAGCCAGGCCCCGGACAGCGTGGTCGCCCCGGCGAACTCCGCGATCCGCTCGGCCGTCCACAGCCGCAGATGCACGCTTCCGCCGCGCGGATAGCTGCCCGGCCGCAGACCGCGCAGCAGCAGCCGGGCGCCGGCGGCCGCGATGGCCAGCCGGCCCGGCGGGCTGAAGAGCAGCAGGCCGCCGGCTCCGACCAGCCACCAGGAGGCGGTCGGCGCCCAGGCGTAGCCGCCGAACCACCCGAGGACATCGCCCAGCGCCAGCAGTCCGACCGTCCAGCGCAGCCCGGCCAGGGTGAACAGCGGCACCAGCAGGAGCAGTTGGACGAGCTTGGCGCGCGTCGGGACCGGCGCGACCGTACGTGCCTCGCGGTCGTCGCGCACCGAGCCGTCCAGCAGCCGCGCGAGCTTGCGGACCGTCGGGTGCTGGTAGATGTCCAGCACGGAGACCGACGGGTGGCGGGCGCGCAGCAGCGTGGTGAGCTGGGCGGCGCCGAGACTGCTGCCGCCGACCGCGAAGAAGTCGTCCCGGGCGTCGGTGACCGGCGCGCCGATGATCTCGCTCCACTGCTCGGCCAGCCACGCCTCGGTGCCGGTGAGCGGCTCGGCGGTGAGTGCGTCGGCTTCCGCTTCGACCAGCGGCAGCGGCCAGGGCAGCGCGGCCCGGTCCACCTTGCCGGAGGTACGGGTGGGCAGCGTCTCGACCGCGGCCAGCAAGGGGACGAGGGCGCCGGGCAGGTGCGCCCGCAGCTGCTCGACGGCCTGCGCCCGGTCCCAGCCCTCGGTGGCCACCACATAGCCGACCAGCAGCTGATTGCCCCGCTTGGCCGTCCTGACCGCGGCGGCGGCGCCGGCCACACCGGGCAGCGCCTGGAGCGCGGCGTCCACCTCGCCCAGTTCGATCCGCCGGCCGCCGAGCTTGATCTGCTCGTCCGCGCGGCCGAGGAAGATCAGGCCTTCGGGCTCGGCCTGCACGAGGTCGCCGCTGCGGTAGGCGCGCTCCCAGCCGAGCGCGTCCAGCGGGGCGTACTTCTCGGCGTCCTTGTCCGGGTCCAGATAGCGGGCCAGGCCGACGCCGCCGATGATGAGCTGGCCGCTGCCGCCCATCGGGACGGGGGCTCCGGACTCGTCCACCACGGCCAGCTCCCAGCCGTCCAGCGGCAGGCCGATACGGACCGGCCCGCCACCGGTCAGCAGCGAGGCGCAGGCCACCACGGTCGCCTCGGTGGGCCCGTAGGTGTTCCACACCTCCCGCCCTTCCATGACCAGCCGCTCGACCAGCTCGGGCGGGCACGCCTCGCCGCCGAAGATCAGCAGCCGCACCTCGTTGAGCGCCTCGGCGGGCCACAGCGCGGCGAGCGTGGGCACGGTGGAGACCACGGTGATCTCCTGCTCCGCGAGCCAGAGGCCCAGGTCGCCGCCCTCGCGCACCTGGGAGCGCGGGACGGGCACCAGGCACGCGCCGTTCCGCCAGGCGAGCCACATCTCCTCGCAGGAGGCGTCGAAGGCGACCGACAGGCCGGCCAGCACCCGGTCACCGGGGCCGATCGGCTCCTCCTGGAGGAAGAGCGCCGCCTCGGCGTCGACGAAGGCCGCCGCGTTCCGGTGGGTGACGGCGACGCCCTTGGGCCGGCCGGTGGAACCCGACGTGAAGATGATCCAGGCGTCGTCCTCGGGGGACGGGCGCGGCTGCCGGGTCCGGGCGGGCCTGCTGTCCGTCACCGTCAGGCCGCGGCCGGCCCCCAGCACCGCGCCGACGCCGGCTTCGCCGAAGACGAGGTCGGCGCGCTCGTCCGGGTCCTCGGCGTCCACCGGTACGTAGGCGGCGCCCACCGCGAGCACGGCGAGGATGCTGACGTAGAGGTCGTTGCTGCCCGACGGCACCCGCACGCCCACCCGGTCGCCGATCCCGATCCCGGCCGCCGCCAGCCGGCGGGCCAGCGCCGCCACCTCGGCGGCGAGCGCCCGGTAGCTGAGCGCGGTGCGGCCGTCGTCCAGCGCCGGTTCGTGCGGATGGGCCAGGACGGTGGCGTCCAGCACATCCAGCAGGGTCCGCGGCGCGGTGGCGCCGCGCCCGGCGAAATGGGCCGGCCGTGCGACGGGGTACTCGGCCTCCCCGGCCTCCCCGGCCTCCCCGGTCCCGCCGGGCAGCCCGGTGCCCGCTGCCGGCCCGGTCCCGGTGGCCCGCTCGTCCTCGACTCGCAGTGTGTCGCTCCGCGCCGCTACGTTCATGCGCTCCTCGTCCCTCGTCCCCGGTCCACGGCCGATGCCGTGCTCAGGGGAACGGTGAGGTGCCCTGGCGGGCGCCGCACTCGGTACCAAAACAAGACAACCGGCCAATATTAAGGGCTGGCCGCGGACCGGCCGCCGAGCCGCGGAGGCCCGGCCCGCCGCCGGCAGCCGCGCGGGACGGCCCCGGAAGGGGCGCTGAGCTGGGCGGATGGTGGCCGGGGCGCCGTCCGCGCAGGGGACCGCCGCCTACCGCCGAACGTGACGCAGTCAACGCCGGACGTACGCCGACAGGCGCCCGGGCGGGGCCCGGAGGGGGTGCGGAGAGGCCAACGCCCGCCGCCGGCCGGGCGGTTGGAGCGGCCCGCGCGGGGGAGCGGGCCGCGCACGGCCCGCTCCGCCGGGGAGGCGGCGGGCAGCCGTCCGTACGACGGCGCGCCGGGAGGATTCATCTCGGGGGAGCCTCCCGCCACTCGGCCAGCCGGTCGAGGAAGACCCGCTGGCCGGCCAGGATCTTCTCGCGGGCCTGCGGCAGATCGAGCCAGGCGGCCCGGTCGATCTCCGGGAACTCCTGGATCCGGCCCGACCCCTTCGGCCACTCCATCGAAAAGGTGCCGGGAACGGCCAGCGCGGGATCGAGATCGCCGTCCAGCGCCCACACCGTCACGATCTTGCCACCGCTCTGCCGCGCCTCGCCGAGCGGAATCAGCTCCCCGTCGGGCACCGGCATGCCCAGCTCCTCCCGGAACTCCCGCCGGGCCGCGTCGAGGGCCGGCTCGTCCGCCGCGTACTCGCCCTTGATCACGCCCCACGCGCCGGCGTCGCGCCGGGCCCAGAAGGGTCCGCCCAGGTGCCCGAGCAGCACCTGGAGCCCGCCGTCGGCGCCGCCGGCCGCGCGGAAGGGAAGGATGCCCGCACTTCGCTTGTCCACCACCCGGCCCAGTCTGCCCGGCGACCCGGCCGAAGGCCCGCCCTGACGCATACGGGTGAACCCCGGGACGGCGCGGGGCGGCTGTTTCCGGCCGTCACTGTCGCCCGCTCCTCCCTGAGGAGGTCGGTGGGCAGTACCGCGGTACTGCCCACCGAGCGCCGAGTCCGCTCCCTGGTACGACGCCCCTGGCCTCCGGCGCCCGTACGGTCGTCACAGGGGCTCCGGAGATCGGTCCGGCGGCCCCGCGCACCGGAAGCAGTCCGGAAGCCCGCCCCGACGGACACCGCGGGAACACCCGTGAGCCGCCCAGGACATCCGAGGACCGAGGACACCCCCATGATCGAGATCAGCCATCTGGTCAAGCGCTACGGTGACAAGACCGCCGTCGACGACCTGGACATCACCGTCCGGCCCGGCATCGTCACCGGATTCCTGGGTCCCAACGGGGCCGGGAAATCCACCACCATGCGCACCGTCGTCGGCCTGGACGAGCCCACCAGCGGCACGGTGAAGGTCAACGGCAGGCACTACGCCGAGCACCGGTCCCCGCTCCAGGAGGTCGGCGCGCTGCTGGAGGCGAAGTCGATCCACCCCGGGCGTTCCGCCTTCGGGCATCTGAAGGCCCTGGCCCTCACCCACGGCATCCCGCTCCGCCGCGTCGAGGAGGTGATCGGCGTCGCCGGACTGAGCGAGGTCGCCGGGAAGCGGGCCGGCGCCTTCTCGCTCGGCATGGGCCAGCGCCTCGGTATCGCGGCGGCCCTGCTGGGCGACCCGCGGACCATCCTGCTGGACGAGCCGGTCAACGGGCTCGACCCCGAGGGTGTGCTGTGGATCCGCAATCTGCTCACCGGGCTCGCCGCCGAGGGGCGGACCGTTTTCGTGTCCTCGCACCTGATGAGCGAGATGGCGCTGACCGCGCAGAACCTCGTCATCGTCGGCCGCGGCCGGCTGCTGGCCGACACCACCGTGGACCGCTTCGTCCAGGACGCCGGCGGCAACAGCGTGGTGGTCGCCAGCTCCGACCCCGCGCGGCTGCGCGGCCTGCTGCTCGGCCCCGGAGTGGACATCACCGGCGCCGCCGGGACGGAGACCCTGCACGTCACCGGACTGACCGCCCGCGCGATCGGCGTCGTCGCCGCCGAGAACGGCATCGCCGTCTACGAACTCACCGCGCGGTCGGTCTCCCTGGAGGAGGCCTTCATGAATCTGACCCGCGACTCGGTGGAGTACCACAGCACCAGCGCCGCCGAGCGGCTCGACCCGGCCGGGGACAGGAGCGCGGCATGAGCACCACCGTGCGCACCCCTCCCGCCGAGACGGCCGCCGCCGAGCGGCCGGTCTACCGGGTCACCGGCCCCCGGGTGGTCCGGGCCGAGTGGTCCAAGCTGTGGTCGCTGCGGTCCACCTGGATCACGCTGGGCGTCTCCCTGCTGGCGCTCGTCGCCTTCGGCTGGATCGCGTCCGCCAGCTACACCCCGAACGGCACCATCAGGGGCCCGGGCGGCGACGCCCACGACGCGGTGGGCCTCGCGCTGGGCGGCTTGAACTTCACCCAGCTCGCCATCGGCGTGCTGGGCGTGCTGATCACCGCGGGTGAGTGCTCCACCGGGATGATCCGCTCCACGCTGGCCGCCGTGCCGCGCCGGCTGCCGGTGCTGTGGGCGAAGGCCGGGGTCTACTTCCTCGTCGTGCTGGTGCCGCTGACCGCGGCGGCCTTCGCGGCGTTCCTGATCGGCGGCACCGCGCTGTCCGGATCGAAGATCGCGCTCGGCCTGTCCGATCCCGGAGTCGTGCGCTGCCTGTTCGGAGCGGGCCTCTATCTGGCGCTGGCCGGCGTGATGGCCGCGGCGCTCGGCATGCTGCTGCGCTCGGTGGCCGGCGGCATCGGCGCCTACGTCCTCGGGGTGCTGCTGCTGGGCGAGCTGGTCAAGCTGCTGCCGAACTCGATCAGCGACTCGGTGGGGCCGTACGTACCCGGTAACGCGGGCGGCGCGGTCTTCGCCCTCACCCACGGGTCCGACACCCTCAGCCCCGGCGCGGGCCTGGCGGTCTTCGCCGGATGGGCGGCGCTCCTGCTGGCCGCGGCCGCCTACCGGCTGCGCCGCAGCGACGTCTGAGCCGTCGGCGACCGGCCGCCTGGCCTACAGTCGGAACATGCGGTTTCCGTCCCTCCCGGGCGGATACGCCCCGAGAAGGCATGATCCGAAGGGCCCGGCCCGGATACGCGCGATCCCGATCGGCGGAGTCGGACCGACACCGGCCGGCCACGTACGACCCAGACAGGTACAAGCACCGTGATGAGCAGCCCCGCGCTCCCGCTCGACCCGCTGCCGGCGCATCCGCTGGCCCAGCGCTGGCTGGGCTTCACCCAGCGGATGCGCGGCGCCGACCGGGCGCGTCCCCGGCGGCTGGACTCGCTCATCGCCGCCGTGGTGGCGCTGCTCGGCCTGGCCGACGCCTTCGTCCAGGACCCGGCCAACCCGTTCCAGCGGCTGCACGGCCTTCCGCTGCCGGCCGTCCTGGCGATCATCGCCGGCCTCGCGCTGCCGCTGCTGTGGCGGCGCCGGGCCCCCGGGGCCGTCTTCTCGGTCGTGATCGCGGTCTGCGCCGTGCAGTGGTCGCTGGGCGTGCTGCTGCACAGCGACCTGAGCGTGCTGGTCGCGCTCTACGCGCTGGCCCGCTACGCCACCCGGCCCCGCCTGCCGTGGGCGGCGGCCGCCACCGTCGCGGCCGCCACGGTCCTCGTGCTGCGGGTCGAGGTGATCAGCCAGCCCCTGCTCAGCCTGTTCTTCGTCTGCGGCACCGCGACCGCGGCCGTCGCGCTCGGCCTGGCGGTGCGGATCCGGCAGGCCCACCTGGCGGCCGTCGCGGACCGGGCGGCACGGCTGGAGACCGAACGTGAGCAGCGGGTCCAGCTCGCCATCAGCGCCGAACGCGGCCGGGTCTCCCGCGAGATGCACGACATCGTCGGCCACACCCTGGCCGTCATCATCGGCCTCGCCGACGGCGGCGCCGCACTGGCCGGCACCGCCCCGGAGCGCAGCGGTGAGGCGTTGCGGATCATCGCCGGCACCGGGCGGCAGGCGCTGGGCGAACTGCGCCGCACGCTGGCCGCCCTGCGCGACCAGCCGTCCGGCCCGGAGCCGGCCGCCACCCGTCCGACCTCGGCCGAGCTGGCCCCGCAGCCCGGCACCGCCGACCTGTCCGCCCTGCTGGACCGCACCCGCGCGGCGGGGCCCGAAGTGGCGTTCCGCACCACGGGCGACATCGCCGCGCCGACGCCGGGCGTCCAGCTCGCGGTCTACCGCATCGTGCAGGAGTCCCTGACCAACGCGCTCAAATACGCCGGCCCCACCACCTCCCTGCGGGTGACCTTGCAGGTCACCCCCGACCGGGTGCACCTCAGGGTGCAGGACAGCGGGCCCGGCGAGCGCCGCGCGCCGACCGAGCCCGACCGCGACGGTCTGGGCCTGATCGGCATCCGCGAACGCGCCGTGCTGTCCGGCGGCACCGCCACCGCCGGCCCACGCCCCGGAGGCGGCTGGACGGTGGCGGCCACCCTCCCGCTGACACCGCGGGAAGAGCGCCCATGACGACCGTCCTCATCGCCGACGACCAGCCCTTGCAGCGGATGGGCTTCCGGATGCTGCTGGACAGCAGTCCGCAGACCTCCGTCGTCGGGGAGGCGGCGCACGGCGCGGAAGCGGTACGGCTGGCCGCGCGTCTCCGTCCCGATGTGGTGCTGATGGACGTGCGCATGCCGGGGATGGACGGCATCGAGGCCACCCGCCGCATCCTGGCGGCGGGCAACCGGTCCCGCGTCCTGGTCCTGACCACGTTCGACGTCGACGAATACGCCCACACCGCGCTGCGCGCCGGAGCCAGCGGCTTCCTGCTCAAGGACGCGCTGCCCGACGAACTACTGGCCGGGATCAGGGCGGTGGCCGCCGGGGACGCGGTGGTGGCTCCCGCGCTGACCCGCAGGCTTCTCGACACCTTCGCCCACCACCTGCCCGCCGGCGCCGACGACGCGGGCGCGCTGGCCCCCTTGCGGCGGCTGACCGACCGCGAACGCGAGGTGCTGGTCGAGGTGGCCGGCGGCCTGACCAACCGTGAGATCGCCGAACGGCTCGTCCTGTCCGAGTCCACCGTCAAAGGCCACGTGGGCCGCGTGCTGGACAAGATCGGCGCCCGGGACCGGGTCCACGCCGTGATCATCGCCTACGACGCGGGCCTGGTCCGCCCCCGGCCTCGGACGCGGCCCTAGCCGTGTGACGGGGAGCCGTACGACCGGGAGCCGTACGACGGGGACGCCGGCCGGGCGTCAGCCGCCGGCCGGGGCCGGCAGCGGGAAGCGCAGCGTCGCCGCCGCGACGTGTTCGCGCAGTGGTGTGTCCGCCCGCACGTGCTGGACGCTGCCGCCCTCGTCGATCACCGCGGCCACCAGTTCGTCGACGACGTCGGGAGTCCGCCGCACGCCTTCGCCGCACAGCGGGCAGGCCTCGGCCGACAGACCCAGCCAGCCGTCCTCCTCGCAGACCACACCCGGCACCACATCGCCCTCCTGCACCAGCAGATCCCGCGCCGCCGCGACCGATCCCGCCCACAAGGAGTCGCGCAGGCCGATCGCGGCCGGCCGCCCGGCCGCCGCCCGCTCCAGGCACGCGTCCACCAGCCGCCGCTCCTCCTCGCGCTGGTGGGCGTCCACGAGTTCACCGGCGCTCGCGCGCACGTCGGCGGGGGTGGCGGTGTCCATGTCGGCGCTGAAGGTGCCGACGAGCCGGGCCCGCAGGTCGGGGGAGAGGAACTCCAGGAAGGCGGGCGCCTCGTACGCGTGGCCCCCGACGGCCAGCAGCTCGAACTCGCCGCGGCGGAAGAGATCCGCCAGCAGCTCCGCGACCCGCCGGTAGTGGTGCTTGCTGATCTCGTCGTTCTTGTTGCGGAGGCGGTCGGCGCCGCGGCCGGTCGCGTAACTGGCGTCGCGCAGCAGCGGATCGCGGAAGGTCTCGATCTCGCGCATCTCGTCCAGGTAGAACTCCCAGACCCTGGCCCGGCTCTTGTCGACCAGGACGGCGCAGGTGCGGCGGTACTCGTCCAGCGACGCTCCCAGCGGACGGGTCCAGGGAGTCGTGTCCAGCGTGATCCGGTCGCGCACCGGGTGCGGCAGCGCGACCTCCTCGAAGAGGTCCCGGGCGCCGCAGGCGAAGTAGGCGTACGCGCCGGGCTTGTGGTGGTCGACCGCCGCCGCCTCCGCGATGCGTGCCATGTCCTCGCGCAGCGACATCCGTACGTCGTGTTCGAGCGAGGCGTCGTCGGCCGCCGGCCGGATCCGGTCCAGCAGGTCGCCGACCCGGGCGGGGAACTCCTTCTGCGCGGGCGGGTCCAGATCGACCCGGGCATAGGCCGACAGCACCGGGAAGCGGGGCTCCTCGAAGTGCCTGAGCCGGTTGAGGGTCTCCTGCGTGATCATCTCAGCTCCTCGCCGTTCCGCGTCCGCGTCGGCCGCGCCCTCCGGGTCGATTCACGGCAGCAGTTTTTCGAGGTCCCTGGGGAGAACGGACCCGACGTTGTGCCATTCGCCCTCGGAGACATGGGCCTTGAGCGCCTGGAAGACGGTCCGGGTCAGCTCCTCCATCCCGCCGTCGACCTTGTGCGGGAACTCCTCGCGCACCCGGGCGAGGAAGTCCTCCTTGCCCATCTTCACCGGCACCCGGCTCGGATCCCAGCTGTCGTAGTAGATGCCGCGCACCAGCATGGGCAGCTGCGCGGCGAGATGCGCCGTCTCCTCGACGGTGAGCCGGTCACGCAGGGCATGGAGGGTGGCACGCAGCGCGCTGTACGACTGGTTGCGGCACTCCTTCGGCCATTCGTTGGCCATCTCGATCTGATGCAGCAACGTGTTCGTCTTGTCAACGGTGACGTTGAACGACGAGAAGCCTGTCTCCGCCATCTGAATGTCCTTTCCGGGCTCGCGGTGAAGGAAGAAGGTCTGCGGCGCCTCGGACAAAAGGGTTCTTTCCACCCTACAAGGCAACCGCTGACCCCGCAGCGGAGCGGTTTCGGCCCGGCCCGCCGCCGGGGCCTTGACGCCGGACCGGGGCCGGGCAGGATGAGCACATGCCCCTTGACATCGCACAGGTCCGCAGCGCGTTCCCGGCTCTCGCGGAGGGAGTGGCGCACTTCGACGGCCCCGGCGGTTCGCAGGTCCCGCTGCCGGTCGCGCGGGCGGTCGCCGACACCCTGTGCGGCGGCATCTCCAACCGCGGCGCCGTCACGGCCGCCGAGCGGCGGGCGGAATCCGTGGTGACCGGGGCCCGGGCGGCCGTCGCCGATCTGCTGGACTGCCGGCCCGAGGGCGTGGTGTTCGCCCGCTCGATGACCCAGGCGACGTACGACATGGCCCGGGCACTGGCCAAGCGGTGGGGCGAGGGCGACGAGGTGGTGGTCACCCGGCTGGACCACGACGCCAACATCCGGCCCTGGGTCACCGCCGCCGAGGCGGCCGGCGCGACCGTGCGGTGGGCCGACTTCGACCCGGCCACCGGTGATCTACCGGTGGACCGGGTGACGGCCGTGCTGTCACCGCGTACCCGCCTGGTGGCCGTGACGGCCGCGTCCAATCTGCTCGGCACCCGCCCGGACATCCCGGCGATCGCCGAGGCCGCGCACGCCGCGGGCGCGCTGGTGTACGTGGACGGGGTCCATCTGACACCGCACGCCGCGGTCTCCGCGGCCGAGCTGGGCGCCGACTTCTACGCCTGCTCACCGTACAAGTTCTTCGGCCCGCACCACGGAGTGCTGGCGGCGGCCCCCGAACTGCTGGAGGCCGTGCACCCGGACAAGCTGCTGCCGTCCACCGACACGGTGCCGGAGCGCTTCGAACTCGGCACCCTGCCCTACGAGATGCTGGCCGGCACCACCGCCGCGGTCGACTTCATAGCGGCGCTGGGCGGCTCGTCCGCCGCTTCCCGGCGCGACCGGCTGGTGGACTCGATGCGGCAGGTGGAGGCATACGAGGACGACCTCTTCGCCCGGCTGCTCGACGGGCTGGCGGCGATCGACGGCGTGACACCGCACGGCTCACCGAAGCGCCGCACGCCCACCGCGCTGTTCTCGGTGGCCGGCCGCTCGCCGCAGGAGGTGTACGAGCACCTGGCCGGGCTGGGCGTCAACGCCCCGGCCGGCAGCTTCTACGCGATCGAGGCGGCCCGGCACATCGGACTCGGCGCGGCCGGCGCGATACGGGCCGGCGTCTCCCCGTACAACAGCGCCGACGACGTCGACCGGCTGCTGGCGGGCGTCGCGGACCTGGCCCGGTAGCCCCCCGGCCACGCGGCACTCCGCGCCCGGGCATGGGGAAGCCCCGCGCTCCGGGGGGAGCGCGGGGCCTTCACGCGATACGCCCGGGGGACGTACCTGCCGTGTTGGTGCTTACGCGGCGCCGCGGTTGGCGCGGTAGCGGCGCCGGACCACGGCGGCGCCGCCGAGGGCCACCACGGCCGCGATGCCCGCGGTGACGGGCAGCATCGGCGAGTCGCTGCTGCCGCTGCTGGCGGCGAGCTTGGCGGTGTCCACGCCGCCGCCGGCCGGCCCGGTGATGGGCTTGACGACGGGCTTGGGGAACTTCTTCGGGATCGAGGTGATCTTGGAGACGGCGCCGTGCTTGTCGAGGATGACCTCGACGTCGTTCGGCTTCTTGAAGCTGAAGGCGTTCAGCAGCGTCCCGCCCCGCTTGTCGAACGAGCCGTCACCGATCGTCCCGGTCTTCCAGTTGCCCTCGATGAAGGACGTGATCGAGGCCTGCTCGGTCAGCGTGTGGTCGACGCTGTTGGTCTTCGCGTAGGGCGAGATGACCAGCAGCGGCTGACGCGGGCCGGGGCCGCAGCGGTCGGCGTAGCCGCCCTTGGCCGCGGGACCGGTCTGGCACGCCTTGCTGTCCACGGCCTTGCCGTTGGAGCCGAGCGTGGAGTCCTTGGAGCCGTTCAGCACCGGCGGGGCGACATGGTCGTACCAGCCGTCGGAGTCGTCGTAGGAGATGACGATCGCGGTGGACTTCCACTCCGGCGACTTCTGGATCTCGTTGATCGTGTTGACCAGGAAGTTCTGCTCGTCCAGCGGGTCGGAGTTGCCCGGGTGGCCGTCCTCGTACGCGGCGGCCTTCAGGAAGCTGACCGCCGGCAGCTTCTGCGCGGCCAGGGCCGCGTCGAAGTCCGTCAGGTCGTAGTTGTGGTTCGCCCGCCCGTTGTGCCCGATCTCGTCCACCGACGCCGGGGCGAGGTGGTGCGGGTTGGAGGTGGACTTGTAGTACTCGAACGGCGAGTGGTGCGCGCTGTAGTCGTTGACGGCCTGTCCGCCCACGTTGGTGTGGGTGGTCGCGCACTTGGCGAACGACGTCGAGGTGCCGTCCCACGGCGTGCTCGGGCGGAAGCCGCCCTGGAACCAGCCCCAGCTGACGTTCTTCTGGTTCAGCAGGTCGCCGATGTTCTGGCCGGTCATCTTGGCCAGCGGGCTGGTGGAGGCGTGGTTGTTGTTCGAGCAGTCGTCGAAGGCCGGGTCGGTGTCACCCGACAGCGTGCCCACGCCCTTGGCGTTCGGCGAGGCCACGAACGACGACGGGGTCGCCGTCTGCTTCGGGTTCTCCGTGCCGGTGGCGGCGTCGACCGACTCCACACCGTGCGTCTGACCGGAGACCAGGTTCAGCGCGCCGGGAGTGGAGGGCCCGTAGGTGGAGCTGAAGGAGTTGTCGTTCAGCGTGTAGTGCTGCGCGTAGTTCCACAGCGCCGTGGTGGTGTTGCCGTCGTAGTAGTCCATGACCATGCCCGGCGCGGCGTACAGGCCACCGGAGCAGGTGTCCTGCTCGGTGTTCTGCACGAACTTGTCGGACTTGCCGTTGTCGTACGCCAGCTGCTCCGGGCCGTACGAGTGGTTCTGCGAGCAGGTCATCGCCTGCGCCGGACCCAGCCGGGTGGGCGCGTACTGGTTCGGGTTCTTCTTCAGCAGGTTCGCGTTGGCCAGGTTGTTCACCTTCGGCGTCTTGGAGGACGCGACGAACGGCGTGCCGTCGGTGTTCGCGGCCTTGGGGTAGGTCGCGAAGTAGTGGTCGAAGGACTCGTTCTCGTCGAACAGCACCACTACGTGCTTGATCGGCGTGGTGGTCTTGGAGCTGTTGTCCTTGGCGTGGCCCGCGGCCGACGCCGGAGCGATCGAACCGCCGAGCGCGACGAGCGCCGCCGCCGCGACCAGCGAGGCCGCGCGCACGGTGCCTCCCCGGCCGGAGCGCGCTGTGGCTCTTGCACTGAACATCTGTCACCTATCCATGGATGCGCGGCCGGCCGCTCCCCCTACGGACCTGCCGGCCTGCGCTTTTCGAGTTGCCGCAGGGCATGTTCCAGCCGCCGCCCCACCGCGCACATGGTCCGTTCATGGACCCCATGTGAACCCTTGGTCAGGAAATCGCCAAGAGTGCCGTGAAGAACGCCCATGTCAGCGGCTTGCGCGGAGCCCGGCGACCGCTTGCCGCCGGCCATGGCGGACGTCACCCGAACGGCGGTGCCCGCCCGGACGGAGGGTCACCCGTGCGGCGGAGGGCGGCCGGCCGCGTTTCAGCCCCCGGGTGGGCGCCGCCGTCCGCCGTCCGGCCCCCGGGGCGGCGCCCGCGGCCCTCGCGCCGTCGGCGCCCGGGTGAGAGAACGGGAGCATGTCCGCAGGCAAGCAGCCGCATCAGGCACTGGTCGAGGAGATGGGGCGCCGGCTGGAGCAGTCGCGCGGCGACGAGAACCGGCTCGCCCGCCTGGTGGAGGACGTGCTGGGGATCGGCGCGGACCTGGATCTGATGTCGGTGCTGACGAAGATCGTGGAGGCCGCCGCGCGAGCGGTGGACGCCCGCCACGGCGCGCTGGGGGTGCTGGACGAGCACGGGGAGTTCTCCGACCTGATCACCACCGGCGTCGACCCGGGCGTCGCCCCGACGGTGGGTCATCTGCCGCACGGCGAGGGCCTGCTCGGTGAGCTGGTGCGCGAGCCCGGACCGATCCGGGTGCCCGACCTGGCCGCCGACCCGCGCGCCGTGGGCTTCCCTCCCGGGCACCCCGTCATGCGCAGCCTGCTCGGCGCCCCCATCCACATCCGCGGCACCGTCTACGGCAACCTCTACCTGACCGACCGCCGGGACGGGCACCCCTTCAGCGCCGCCGACGAGAGCATGCTGGTGGCGCTGGCGAGCGTGGCCGGCGGGGCCATCGAGAACGCCCGGCACCACGACCGCCTCCAGCGGGCCGCCGAGGAACTGCAGCGCCGGCTGCTGCCCGAACTGCCCGACATCGAGCCGCTCCAGGTCCAGGCCCGCTACCACCCGGCCCTGACCACACCGCACGTCGGCGGCGACTGGTACCAGGCGGTGGCTCTCGCCGAGGGCGTCCGCTGCGTCGTCGTCGGCGACGTCATGGGCCACGACACCGGCTCCGCCCTCACCATGCACAAGATCAGCAGCATGCTGTACGTGCTGGCCCTCGACCAGCAGGGCGCCCCCTCCCGGGTCGTCCAGGGCCTGGACCGGGCGCTGCACCGTACCGGCTCCGCGACGATGGCCTCGCTCGTGGTGGCCACCCTCCGTCCCCGCGACGACGCCCGCTGGGTGCTGCGCTGGACCAACGCGGGGCACCCGCCGCCACTGGTGCTCACCCCGCGCGGGGAGGCGGTCTATCTGGACACCGAGGAGCCGCACGGGATGATGATCGGCGTCGACCCTGCCGCGCCGCAGCCCGAGCACGAGCGGGTCCTGGAGCCCGGCAGCACGCTGCTGCTCTACACCGACGGGCTCGTCGAGGACCCCCGCCGCACGCTGACCGAGGGCCTCGACGACCTGGCCGAGCGGGCCGCCGCCCTGTCCGGCGCACCGCTGGACCGCCTGTGCGACGCCCTCACCCGGGCGGACGACCGGCACCGCAACCGGGACGACATCGCCTTGATGGCCATCCGCCTGCCGCCGTCGGACGACGTCCGCGGCCAGGCGTGAGGCCGGCCCGGCCGCGCGTCGGCCGGTCACGCGCCGGCGGTCACAGCGAGTCGAGGTGGTGTTTGCGGCCCGGCGGCGGGAAGGCCTCGTCCAGCGCGCGGAGATCGTCGTCCGTCAGGCGCAGGTCGAGCGCGGCGCCGTTGTCCTCGACATGGGCCGGGGTGGACGCCTTGGGGATCGCGATCACATCGTCCGTGCGCAGCACCCAGGCGAGCGCCACCTGGGCGGGTGACCTCCCGTGGGCGGATGCCACCGCCCGCAGCGCGGGGTGGGCCAGCAACCGCCCCTGCTCCACGGGGGAGTAGGCCATGATCGGGACGGAGAGCTCCCTGCACCGGGGAATCAGGTCGTACTCGCGGCCGCGCCGGGCGAGGTTGTAGAGCACCTGATCGGTCTGCGGGCGGGCGCCTTCGGGCAGTTCGGCCAGGTCGGCGACATCCAGGTTGCTCACCCCCCATGAGCCGATACTGCCCTCGGCCACCAGGGATTCCAGCGCCTGGACGGTCTCGGGGAGCGGGATACTGCCGCGCCAGTGCAGCAGGTAGAGATCGATCCGGTCGGTGCCCAGCCGGCGCAGACTCGCCCGGCAGGCCTTGACGGCGCCCCGCCGGTCGGCGTGCCGGGGCGAGACCTTGCTCACCAGGAACACCTCGTCGCGCCGGCCGCGGATCGCCTCACCGACCAGTTCCTCGGTGGCGCCGCTTCCGTAGACCTCGGCGGTGTCGATCAAGGTCAGCCCCAGGTCCAGGCCCCGCCGCAGCGCGGTGATCTCCTCGGAGCGCCGTGCCGGGTCCTCCGCCATGTGCCAGGTGCCCTGTCCCAGCGCGGGCACCCGCGCACCGGAGGGAAGTGTCACCGTCCGAGTCGTCGTCATCGCTGCCTTCCCAGTCCTCGGCACATCCGCGTGGCCGATCCAGCGCCCATGCTCGCAGCCGGCCGCCCGTCCGACGTGCTCCGACGCGGCCGGGTCGTCCGACCGGTGGGCCACGGCGGGCGGACCTCTGGGAGGAGGACGGACGGGTGCTGCTCACCATGGACGAGCGCCGCAAGCGGCTGGAGCACCTGCGCGACGACCCCCGGGTGACGCTCACCGTGCTCGACGAGGCGGACTGGTACACCCACATCAGCATCATCGGCCGCGTCACCGAGATCCGCGAGGACGTCGATCTCGTCGACAGCGACCGGCTGTCCCTGCACTACCGCGGCAGGCCGTACGCACAGCGCGACCGCCGCCGGATCAGCGCGCGGATCGAGGTCGACCGCTGGCACGGCTGGGGCACGCTGAAGGACAGCAGCCAGCCCAGCTGAATCGGACCCGCGGCGGGTGGGGAGGTGACCGCGGCGGGCGGGAGGAGGTGACCGAGGCCGCCGCTGTCCCGGATGACCGATATGTAATTATGTGAATTGTGAACGACTTCCCCCTGGAGCCCGACCGCTCCGCCATGTCCGAGATGGGCGGTCTGGTCCTCGACCGGGTCGTGGACTTCGTCGAACGGCTGCCGGACCGTCCCACCGGCAACACCACCGACGCCGCGGTGACCGCCGACCTGGTGGCCGCCTTCCTGGCGCCGCCGCCGGAAGGGCCGGGGGACCTCAAGGCCCTGCTCGACCGCCTCGACGCCGCCGCCGACTGCGCCCTCGAGACGGCGGGCCCCGGCTATCTGGCCTACGTTCCCGGCGGCGGGCTCTACACCTCCGCGCTCGCCGAGTTCTACGCCCGCGGTATCAACCGCTACGGCAGCCTCGCCATGGGCGCCCCGGCGCTGACCGCCCTGGAGGAGAGCGTGCTGCGCTGGATCGCCCAGGATGTGTGCGGGCTCCCCGAGGGCAGCGGCGGCCTGCTGACCACCGGCGGCTCGATGGCCACCTTCTCCGCGCTGATAGCGGCCCGCCACGACCACCTCGGGGAGGACCTCGAAGCCGGCACCGTCTATGTCACCGCCTACGCCCACCACTCGGTGGCCAAGGCGGCCCGGCTCGCCGGGATAAGGCAGCGCAACATCCGCACGGTGGCCTGCACCGAGGATCTGCGGATGGACGTCGAGGCAGCGGCGGCGATGATCCGGGCCGACCGGCAGGCCGGCCTGCGCCCCTTCCTGCTGGTCGGATCGGCCGGCACCACCGACACCGGCACTGTCGACCCGCTGCCCGCGCTGGCGGACCTCGCCGAACGCGAGCACCTCTGGTTCCATGTCGACGCGGCCTACGGCGGCTTCTTCCGGCTCACCGAGCGCGGTCGCGAGCAGCTCGCCGGAACCGAACGCGCCGACTCCGTCACGCTCGACCCGCACAAGACGCTGTTCCTGCCCTTCGGCACCGGAGCACTGGTCGTCCGTGATCCCGCCAAGCTGTACGCCGCGCACGAAGGCACCGGGGACTACCTCCAGGACGTCGGTTCGGCCGGCGGACTGCCCAACTACGCCCACATGGGGCCGGAACTCACCCACGAGGTCCGCGGCCTGCGCGCCTGGCTGCCGCTCCACCTGCACGGAGTGGCCGCCTTCCGGGAAGCCCTCGACGAGAAGCTGGACCTCGCCGAGGAGGTCCACGGCAAGCTGGCCGCCGTCCCGGCGCTGGAAGTCCCCTGGCGCCCCGACCTGAGCACGGTGGCCTTCCGGGTCCGCCCGCGCGACGGCGGCGCGGAGGCCGCGGCCGAGGCAGACCTGGCCACCCGCGAACTGCTGGCGCGTATCAACGCCAACCCGCGGGTGCTGCTGTCCAGCACCGCGGTCGACGGCCGGCAGACCATCCGTGTCTGCGTCGTCGTCCACCGCACGCACCGCGACCGCGTGGACGAGGTCGTCGAGCTGATAACCGCCGAGGCCGCGCGGTTGTGAACCGGGAGGCCGCCCCGGTCAGGGGGCCCGGTGCAGGTTGAGGACCACCACGCCCAGGATGATCAGGGCGATCCCCACCCACTGCGGCTTGCCGAGCGACTCGCCGAAGGCCACCGCCCCGATGGCGGCCACCGCCGCGGTGCCGGCCCCCGACCAGACGGCGTAGGCGAAGGACACCGGGATGTCCTTCAGCGCCCGCCCCAGCAGGGCGAACGACAGGATGTACGCCCCCGCCACGCCGATGGTCGGCAGCAGGCGGCTGAAGCCGTCGGTGAGCTTGAGGCAGGTCGTGGCGCACACCTCGGAGATGATGGCCAGGGCGAGCAACAGGTAGGGCATCTGCGGCCTCCGCGGTGTCTTTCGGATGAGCTGTCGGGCTGGTGAAGCCGTGGGATCGGTCGGCCCGGCGGTGTACGGGGTGCGGACGCGTCCCGCCCGGTGCGGGACGCGGGCCGGGAGCGGTCAGAGCCGGGCCGTTTCCACCAGCGCGCTCAGCACGGCCAGATCGACGTCCTCCAGGCTGGCCACCACGGTGACGCCGGGGGAGGGGGCGATCGGCACGGCCGAGGGGATCGCCAGCACGGCGCAGCCCGCCGCACGCGCGGAGGCGATCCCGACGGGGCTGTCCTCCACCGCGACGCAGCTGTCCGGCCGGGCGCGCAGCCCCGCTGCGGCCGCCGCGTAGGGGTCGGGCGCCGGCTTGGTCACCGCGGTGTCCTCGGCCGCCACCGTCACCGTGAACCAGTGCGTGCCGAGCGCCCGGAGCACCAGGTCGACGATCCGGCGCGGCGAGGCGGACACCAGCGCGATCGGCACCTCGGCCGCCACCAGCTCGGCGAGCAGCCGCAGGACGCCGGGGCGGGGCCGCACCTCGGCCGCCACCCGGTCCCCGAACGCCCGCTCCAGGTCCGCCGCCAGATCCCGCGGGTCGCGGTCCGAGCCCGTGGTGCGCCGCAGATACTCGGCGGTGTGGCCGATCGGCCGGCCGAGCACATCGGGCAGATCGGCGTCGGTGAGCGATCGCCCCAGCCCCGCGGCGACCTCCACCGCGGCGTACCACCACAGCCCCTCGGTATCGACAAGCGTGCCGTCCATGTCGAACAGCACGGCGGCGGGACGGGTACGGCTGCTGGTGTGGTGCATGGGGAGGATCCTCGACGGGGGATGAGACGGATGCGCGGCCCGGTCGGGCGCGCGCGGAGCGGACCGCGCCGCCCGGCCGGAGCCGGGCGGCGCGGGCGCGGACGGGTCAGGCGGCGCGGCGGTCGACCAGCACCGGGTGCTCGGGGAACGAGACGGTGGCGGACGAGCCGACCGGGAAGCCCGACGCGGCGTGGCCCGGGACATCGATCTTTACCTCGGTGCCGTCGCCCAGCCGCACGGTGAGGCGGGTGATCGCACCGAGGAAAGCGGCGTTGACCACCCGGGAGGCGCCCTCGCCGTCGATGACGATACGCAGCGCCTCGGGGCGGACCAGGACGTCGAGCTCGCCGTCGGCGGGCACCGCCCCGTCCACCGGCAGGCGGCGGCCGAGCACCTCCACCTCGTCCTGCCCGGCCCGCGTGGCCGGGATGCGACTCATCGTGCCCACGAACTCCGCGACGAAGGCGGTGGCCGGCCGCGCGTACAGCTCCTCCGGCGCGGCGCACTGCTCCAGGCGGCCGGAGCGCAGCACGGCCACCCGGTCGGCCATGGACAGCGCCTCCTCCTGGTCGTGGGTCACGAACAGCGTGGTGATGCCGAGTTCCTGCTGGAGGCGGCGGATCTCCTCGCGGAGATTGAGCCGTACCTTCGCGTCCAGCGCGGACAGCGGTTCGTCCAGCAGCAGCACCCGGGGCCGCAGCGCCAGCGCCCGGGCGAGCGCGATGCGCTGCTGCTGGCCGCCGGACATCTGGTGCGGGAAGCGGTCGGCCAGCTGCGGCAGACCGACCAGCTCCAGCAGTTCCGCGGCCCGGGCCCGCCGCTCCGCCTGCCCCACGCCGCGCATCCGCGGCCCGAAGGACACGTTGTCCAGCGCGGTGAGGTGCGGGAAGAGGCTGTAGGACTGGAAGACCATGCCCGCGTCACGGCGGTGCGCCGGAATCCTGGTGACGTCCTTGCCGTCGACCAGCACCTGGCCCGAGTCCGGGTGCTCGAAGCCGGCCAGCATGCGCAGCGCGGTGGTCTTGCCGCAGCCCGACGGTCCCAGCAGCGCCAGCAGCTCGCCCGGGTGGGCGGTCAGGTCGAGTCCGTCCAGCGCGACAGCGGCGCCGAAGGAGCGCCGCAGCCCGCGGAATTCGATGGTGGCCCCGCCCGCCTCGCGGGCGGTGGCGGGTTCTGTCGCGGTGGCGGTCACGAGATCTCCTGAGCGGCCGGAGCCGCCGCGGCGGGACCGCGGCGGCGGTTCGAGCGGGACGAGCGGAAGGAAGGCCCACGGCCGACGGCGGCGAGCACCAGCAGCAGCCCCCAGGTGAGCACCAGGCTGATCACCGAGACGGCCACCGAGGTCTGCGCCTCGCTGTCGCCGATGGAGACGATCCAGACGGCGAACGGCGTGTAGCCGAGGATGGAGGACACGGTGTATTCGCCCAGCACCAGGGCCAGGGTGAGGAACGCGGTGTTCAGCAGCGCCCCGCGCATATTGGGCAGCACCACCTGGACGACGGCCCGCGGCCAGCCGGCACCGCAGTTGCGGGCGGCCTCCACGAGGGTGGGCACGTCGACGGCCCGCAGTCCGGCGTCCAGCGTGCGGTAGGCCAGCGGTAGCGCCATCAGCACATAGGCGAGCACCAGCACCAGCGGGAAACTCGGGTTCTGGATCGTGTTGAAGGTCTGGAACAGCGGGGTGTCGGCGAAGTGCTCGGGCCCCCAGCTGAGCACCTGGCTGATCCCGGCGGTCAGCGCCACCGCGGGCACGACCAGCGGCAGCGAGCAGACGATCTCCACCACCACCCGCAGCCGGGGAGCGGTCAGCCGGACCGCGAGCAGCGCCGGGACCAGCAGGAGCAGCACTCCGGCGATGGTGGCGCCGGCCATCTCCATGGTCAGCCGGATGCCCGGCCAGAAGCCGGCCGTGCCGAAGATGCCGCTGTAGGAGTCGAGGGTGAAGCCCTGGCCCGGCACATCGAGAGTGAAGAGCACCGAGAAGAACATCGGTCCCAGGAAGTACACCGCGGCCAGCAGCCCGACCAGGCCGCGCCACACCCGCGGCCGGGGCCGCCGCTTCCGCGCGGCCGGTGCGGTCGGGGACGTCTGGGGCGCCGGGGCGGCGGTCAGTGCAGCCATCGTGCGGTCCTTCGCTGCAGGGGTATGTAGGCGGCCATCACCACGCAGGCGATGATGATCATGTCCAGGCTGAGTGCCAGGGCCACGTTGCCCTGTCCGACCAGTACGTTGCCGGACAGCGTGTTGGCGATCTGCAGGGTGATCAGCGGTACGGAGCTGCCGACCATCGCGGCGGCGGTGGCGTACGCCGCGAAGGCGCTGCCGAACAGCAGCACGAAGCTGCCCATCAGCGAGGGGGTCAGGATGGGGCGAGCGACATGGAACCAGTACTGCCAGGCGGTCGCGCCGCCGTTGTGGGCGGCCTCCCGCCACTGGGTGCGCAGTCCCTCCAGCGCCGGGGTGATGGTGAGCACCATCAGCGGCACCAGGAAGTACAGGTAGACGATGGTCAGCCCGTTGAAGTTGTAGAGGCTCCAGCCGTGCTTCGTCAGGTCGAGCCGCTCGGTCAGCTCGCCGGCGTTGCCCAGGGTGGCCACGAAGGCGAAGGCAAGGGGTACGCCGCCGAAGTTGGCGAGCACCCCGGAAGCGGCCAGCACCGCCTCGCGCAGCGCGCGGAAGCGGGAGGTGATGACGGCCTGCGCCAGCGGCAGGCCGAACACCACGCTGAGCAGGGCGGTGAGCGCGGACAGCTTGACACTGCCCAGCAGCGCGGTGGCGTACGAACCCTGGACCGACTGGGTCATGTTGGCCGTGGTCCAGTGCGCGCCGGCCGGGTCGGTGGAACCCGTGTTGAACGCGCCCACCGCGATGGCGTACGTCGGCAGTCCGAAGACGACGGCGACGAAGACCAGGAGCGGGAGTACGGCGAGCCATCCGGTGGCGCGGGGCCGCGGGCGGGAGGCGGACGTGCTCGGGGCGGACAGCGGAGCGGCCCCCGTGCCGCCGGTCTCCTCGAACGAGGAGCCGGCGGCGGGGGACGGCATCGCGGCGGAAGCCGTGGTCATCTCGGGGATCAGCCGCCGACAGCCTTGGACCAGCCTCCGGCGACGGCCTTCTGGGCCGCTACCAGCTGGGCGGGGGTCGGGAACGTCGCGGTACCGGTCACCGGCGGGAGCTTGGCGGCAGCCGCGGAGTCCAGCGTTCCGGCCGTCTGCATGGCGGCCATCTCGACGGGACGCGAGAAGCCCTGCAGGAACAGGTTCTGGCCCTCGGCGCTGTAGAGGTACTCCTCCCACAGGCGGGCGGCGGCCGGGTGCGGCGCCCACTTGTTGATGGCCTGGCTGTAGTACTGCGCGTACTGGCCGTCGGCCGGGATGCTGACCTTCCAGTCCAGGCCCTTGGTCTGGAACTCGCTGGCGTAGCCGGCGTTGAGGTAGTCCCAGTCGATGCTGATCGGGGTCTCGCCCTTTTCGACGGTCGCCGGGGTGGACTGCACCGGGTTGAAGTTGCCGCTCTTCTTCAGCTTGCCGAAGAAGTCCAGGCCGGGCTGGATGTTGTCCAGCGAACCGCCGTTGGCCAGCGCGGCGGCGTACACCCCGCCGAAGGCGGAGCCCGACTTGGTCGGGTCGCCGTTCATGGCCACCTGGCCCTTGTACTCGGGCTTGAGCAGGTCGGCGAAGGTCGTCGGGCACTCCTTGACGCGCTTGGCGTCGCAGCCGATGGAGACGTAGCCGCCGTAGTCGTCGTAGCGCAGCCCGGTGGCGTCCTTCTGGTTGTCCGGGATGTCGGCCCAGGTGGCCACCTTGTACGGCGCGAGGATGCCCTGCGACGCCGCGCTGAGCGCGAAGGAGTTGCCCAGGTCGACGACGTCGGGGGCGCGGCCCTGGCCCTTGCGGGAGGTGATCGCGTTCACCTCGTCCTGGCTGGCGCCGTCGGGGTTCTCGTCGGCGACCTTGATGCCGTACTTCTTCTCGAAGCCCTTGATGATGCTGCCGTAGTTGGCCCAGTCCGGGGGCAGCGCGATCGCGTTGAGCGTGCCCTCCTTCTTGGCGGCCGCGACCAGGGCGTCCATGCCGCCGAAGTCGGCGGCGGAGGCCGCGGTGCTCTTGTTCACGGTCGTACCGGCGGAGCCGGTGGCGGCGGCGTTGCTGGGCGACGAGCTGGAGGCGGAGCCGCAGGCGGACAGACAGAGCGTGGCGGCGGCGATGCCCGCGGCGAGGGTGGCCGCGCGGGCGCGATGGAGTGTCACGGATGTTCTCCTGAAGGACGACGGGAGGAATGCAGGCCCGCCGGTACGCCTTGTGGGGTGGCTGTACGGCTTGGGTTGGCTGCACAAGAAATAGTTGCCTGTACAACTTGGCCAAGTAGGCGGGAGTCCGGTGAGCGGAAGGTGAACGGGCGACCTATCCCTGGGGCCTGACGCAAGAACGTCCGATCCTTCGTGGCGGACGCTGTCCGGGCGGTTGACATGCCCCTGATTCGTAGCTACCGCCAATCCGGGAACCGCCCGGTTTCCCCCAGTGCCGGGCGAACCGGGCGCCGGGCCACGGCCGTTGGCCGCGCCCGCCGAAGGCGCGGTGGATTCCATGCGGCCGGCGGGGTCATTTCTTGACAACGACTTGCCCAACGCGAGAAGCCGCAAGGCAAAGCTGGCGTACAGAATCACCCAAACGCGTTGTTGACGTGCTCGCGTCATCACTAGGGTCTTGTCGGTTTCACTGGAGCCTCACCCGGCACCAGCGGCACTTCCGCATCCGCACGCCCCCCGGTAACCCACCACAGGAGGCAGTACGTTGCGCATCTCCCTCACCCCGGCGATACGTCGTGCCGGTCTACCCCTGATAGCCGTCGCCGGACTCGCCGCGACCGCTCTCGTCATCGCGCCGACCGCCCAGGCCCAGCAGCCGGCCGGGGCGGCGCAGCCCGTCCACACCCAGCGGGCCTGCGCGATTCCCGCCAGGGCCGGCGACATGGCCTGTAAGGCCCTCCGTGTCACCAGCGGCACCGTGCACGCCGCCAGGACCGCCACCGTGACGCCCGCCTCGGCCAACGCCGCCACGCCGACCGGTTACGGCCCCACCGATCTGCGCGCCGCCTACGGCCTGACCGCCGCCTCGGCCGCCAACGGCGCCGGTGAGACGATCGCGATCGTCGACGCGTACGACGACCCCAACGCCGCGGCCGACCTGGCCAAGTACCGCACGTACTACGGCCTGACGGCCTGCACCGTCGCCAACGGCTGCTTCAAGAAGGTGAGCCAGACCGGCTCGACCACCTCCCTGCCGACCGCCGACAGCGGCTGGGCCGAGGAGATCTCCCTCGACCTGGACATGGCCAGCGCCATCTGCCCCAAGTGCAACATCCTGCTGGTCGAGGCCACCTCGCCGACCATGGCCAACCTCGGCAAGTCGGTGAACGAGGCCGTCACCCTCGGCGCGAAGTTCGTCTCCAACAGCTACGGCGGCTCGGAGTCCTCCTCCGACACCAGCTACGACTCGTCGTACTTCAACCACCCGGGCGTCGCGATCACCGTCAGCGCGGGTGACGCCGGCTACGGCGCCGAGTACCCGGCGGCCTCGAAGTACGTGACCTCGGTCGGCGGCACCGCCCTCAGCAAGTCGACCAACGCCCGCGGCTGGACCGAGTCGGTCTGGTCCACCTCCAGCACCGAGGGCACCGGCTCGGGCTGCTCGGCCTACGACGCCAAGCCCACCTGGCAGACCGACACCGGCTGCGCCAGGCGGACCATCTCCGACGTCTCGGCGGTCGCCGACCCGGCCACCGGCGTCGCGGTCTACGACTCCTACGGGGTCACGGCCGGCTGGTACACCTTCGGCGGCACGAGCGTCGCGTCCCCGCTCATCGCCGGCGTCTACGCGGTGGCCGGCACGCCGTCCGCCGGCTCGTACCCGGCCTCCTTCCCCTACGCCCACAAGACCGCCCTCAACGACGTGACCACCGGCTCCAACGGGAGCTGCTCCGGCTCCTACCTGTGCACCGGCAAGGCCGGCTACGACGGCCCGACCGGCCTCGGCACGCCGATCGGCACCACCGCCTTCACCGGCTGACCGTCCCGACGTCCCGGTGGGGCGGGGCGGATCTCCTCCGCTCCGCCCCACCGGGGCCGGCGGCGTCACGGGCGCCGGGCCGCCAGGCGCTGCTGGAGACTGGCGTGGCGGAACTGGTGGAGCGGGCCGGACTGGCGCAGGATGCCGCGCTCGTGGGCGTCGTCGAGGAAGGCCATCAGCCGCCAGGGGAGACGGCCGCTCAGCGCGAGCCAGCTTCTGACCAGGACGAAGGCGCCCCAGGCGGTGCCGGACACACCGATCATGCGGTCGGTGGTGATGAAGGCGAAGGCCATCGCGCAGCCGAGGCCGAGGCCGGTGGCGGGGCCGTAGGCGAAGGCCGCGGTCAGACCGGCCCCCGCGGCCACCAGCGGCCCCGCCGCCAGGGCGCGCAGCAGCGCCGCGGCGCGGTCGTCGCGCAGCACCGTCTTGGGGCTCACGGCCCGCGAGATGTCGGCCTCGTTGTCGATCCAGACGTGCAGGCTGTCCACCACGCCCATGGCCAGCCCCATGGCCACCGCCAGCAGCGCGAAGGTCAGCCCGGTCGCGGGGTCGGCCGTCAGGCCGAGCGACACACCGAGGGCGCCGCCGAAGACCAGGCCGATCAGCAGGCCGACGACCATGCGGTGCAGGATGCGCAGCAGATGGCCCTGCACCCGGACCGTCGCCCGGGTCGGCGACGACCGCCCCTCGTGCACGACGAAGCCCGCGGCCAGGCCGGCCAGCATCCCCACGGACGTGCCCTGCGCCACACCGGCCGCCAGCTGCCCGCGCAGGACGAGGGGCAGGCCGGCGCCGAGCCCGGTGGCGAGGGCGACGACCCGTCCGATGATCGGGCCGGGCAGCCGCCGCCCGAAGTGGACCACGGCAGGGGAGAAGGCGCGGACGGTGGCCAGGACGGTGAGGGCCGCGCCCGCGGCGGCCCCGGTCCGGAATCCGGTCATGGTGCCGAGGATGACCGCGGCGGGGACCCCGGCCGCCAGCCCCACCGGGAAGCCGGTGGCCAGCCGGGGCAGCGTCCCCCGGGCGGCGGTGGGCAGCTGCCACCAGGCCAGATCGGTGGTGCCGCGGTCCTTCAGCCACCCGGCCAGGAAGATCAGCCGGCTCTGGGCCCGCCGGACCCGGTAGGCGTCGCGCGGCCCGGAACGGGGATAGGCCGCGGTCACCAGGTTGTCCAGCAGATGGCGCTCGATCGCGCCGGAGTCCGCGAAGGCGGCCGGGTCGGCGAGTTCGCCCGGTGTCGAGCGCGGATGGCGGTAGACGACGCAGGCCAGCCAGATCATCAGCGGGATCTGGAGCGTCTGGGTCACCGCGCTGCCGCCTGCCCGGTCCAGCAGGTCGAAGACGGTGTCCCAGCGGCCCGGCGGCAGTACGGCCGTGGTCGCGGTCAGATAGCTCTTGATGGCGGGCCCGTCCACTGGGGACAGCTCGACCACCGCCGCCCGCGGCAGCCCGCCGCCGTAGGCCTGGACGGCCTGCCGGTACTCGTCGGTGCGGCTCGTCATCACCACCGGGACCTCGTCGCCCAGTTCGGCGATCTTCTCCAGCGCGGCCTCCCTGGACGGCTCCGGTATCTCGTCGAAGCCGTCGAGGACGAGCAGCAGGCGGTCGGACCGGACCAGCGCCGTGGACAGCTGGACCGGCGGGCCGCCGCCGAGCGGGGGGAGCGACAGCCGTTCCAGTTTCGGGTGGGAGCGGACCAGCTGCCGGGCGACCCAGCGGGCCAGGTCCTCCTCGGGGTCCCAGGACGCGAGGGACAGCAGCACCGGCACCCGCCCCTGCCCGGCGCGCATCTGGAGCATGTCGCGGGCCAGCCGCCGGGCCAGCGAGCTCTTGCCGCCACCGCCCCGGCCCAGCACGATCAGCCGCTGGCGGGGCAGCCGCTGGGTGAAGGTGTCGTAGATGGTGTCGTACTCACCGGCCAGCGACGGCGCCCGGACCGTACGGCCGCGGGCCCCGAGGTCGTCCCAGCCCACCCCGGCCATGGCCAGCTCCGCCTCGCCGGACACCGACCAGCGGACCGGCAGCGCGCGCGGATGACTGGCCCGGTGCCGCTCGTCCTCCAGGCTCCACTGCCGCGCCAGGCCCTTCGCGAGCGCCTCGACGACGGCTTCCAGCTCCATCGGCTGGCGGCTGCCGCCGTGCCGCAGCCAGTCCGCCAGCCCCAGCGCCGGTTTCTGGACGACGGCGGCCACCGCGAGCAGGCCGCCGCCGACCCCGACCCACTGCGTCGAGCGGTCCAGACCCTGCGCGCGCAGGAAGAAGGCCAGCGCGAGGACGGCCGCCGCCAGGATCAGCAGTCCGAGCGTGCCCAGCAGTCGCCGCAGGACCCCCCTGGCATCCATACCTGATGATGACCCCAGGAACTTCCCGGTGCCAAGAGGGTGTTGTCGACCCGTACGTCCCCTATGGGCGTCCCTCGCGAGCGCCTACGCTGACCGCCATGGATGCGCCGAAGACCGGGCCCGCGCCCGCCCCTGGCACCGACGGCCTCGAACAGACCGTCCGCTCGCTCGCCCCGCTCTCCCGGCTGCCCACCTCCGAGGGCGAGCGGGAGGCCGCCGAGCTGATCCGCCGCCGTTTCGAGGCCGCCGGATGCCGCACCCGGGTGGAGCGGGAGAGCGCCTTCCCGTCGTACGCGGTGCCGATCGGCCTGCTCAGCGCCGGCGCCGCGGTCGCGGGGCTGCTCGCCGGGCGGGGGAAGCGCACGAGCCGCCGGGAGGCCGCCGCCGGGCGGCGGGCGGTGGGTGTGCTGGCCGGGGCGGCGGCCGTCTGGGGGATCGTCGACGACATCACCGGCGGGCGGCTGCTGGCCCGCCGGGCGCTGGTGCGGGCGCGTACGACACAGAACGTCATTGCCGAGACCGGTGACCCCGAGGCCGACCACACCCTGGTCGTCCTCGTCCACCACGACGCCGCGCCCTCCGGCGTGGTGTTCCAGCAGCACCTCGAACGCTGGCTGGTGACCCGCCATCCCGGCGTCGCCGAGCGGCTGGACAGCAACCCGCCGCTGTGGTGGCCGGTCATCGCCGGGCCCGCCCTCGTCGCCCTGGGCAGCGCCCGCGACGCCGATCCGCTCCGCCGGCTGGGCGTCGCGCTCTCGGCCCTGTCCGCCGCCGCGCTGGGCGACATCGCCTCCCGGCCGGCCGTCCCCGGAGCCAACGACAACCTCAGCGGTGTCGCGGCGGCGGTCGCCGTGGCCGAGGCACTGCGCGCCGACCCGGTCCCGGGCCTGCGGGTCACCTTTGTCTCCGCCGGAGCGGAGGAGGCCCTCCAGCAGGGCGTCCTCGCCTATGCCCGCCGCCACTTCGGCCGGCTGGCCAAGGACCGCACCTGGTTCCTGACCCTCGACACCGTCGGCTCCGGCACGCTGGTGATGCTGGAGGGCGAGGGCCCGGTGCGGATGCACGACTACGGCGGGCGGTTCAAGGACCTGGTCGCCGACTGCGCCCACCGCGCCGGCGTCCCGCTGCGCCGCGGCCTGCGCTCCCGCAACAGCACGGACGGCAGTGTCCCGCACCGCCACGGCTTCCCCACGGTCACCGTGGTGTCGGTGGACGACCGCAAGCTCATCCCCAACTACCACCTCCCCAGCGACACCCCGGACAACGTCGACTACACCTGCGTCGCGAACGCCGCCCGCCTCACCGAGGCCGTGGCCCGCCGACTGGCCACCGCACAGGCCCTGCGGCGGGACGGTTCGGCGTAACTCCGGACCATCCGCGCATCTCGGCCCCGAGACTTGACGGTTCGCGTCGGGCGGCACTTGAATCAGCGGGAACCGGAGCCACTCGTTCATCATCATGAACAGGTGGTACGTGCCGTCCCCGGGTGCCCGCGCACTGACCTCGTGGTCCGAGATCGGCAGCGACGGCACATCGCGCAGGTCGCGAACGGCCGCGCAGGCCAATGGCGGACCTGTCGCGGGCACCGGGTTTCGCCGGTATGTCCGGACCACCCCCCACACAGTTCACCCACGCGGCCGGCTTTCAGAGCCGTGTCCGCTGTTTTGGAGCACTTCATGTCTGTGTCGCATCGCAGGTCGACCTGGTCCCGCCGCAAGGTCCTGAGCGCCGCCGCCGGTGGTACGGCCGCCGCGGCGCTGGGAGCGTTCGGCGTGGCCCGCGCGGCCACCGCCCCCGCGGCGGCCGCCGGCAGCGCGCCGGGAGACGTGGTCGGCAAGATCACCGTCGGGTACCAGGGCTGGTTCGCCGCCAAGGGCGACGGCGCCCCCATCAACGGCTGGTGGCACTGGACGCAGGACATGGGACAGGCGCCCTCCCCGTCCAACACCGGCATCAAGTGCTGGCCGGACATGCGCGAGTACACCCACACCTACCAGACGGCGTACGCGAACCTCGGCAACGGCCAGCCCGCCACGCTGTTCTCCTCCTACGACCAGCAGACCGTCGACACCCACTTCGGCTGGATGCGGCAGTACGGCGTCGACACCGCGGCGCTGCAGCGCTTCAACCCGGTCGGCGGCGAGGGCCCGACGCGCGACGCGATGGCGGTCAAGGTGCGCGGCTCGGCGGAGTCGCACGGGGTGAAGTTCTACGTCATGTACGACGTGTCCGGCTGGACGAACATGCAGTCCGAGATCAAGACGGACTGGACGAACAAGATGAAGGCGCACACCGCCTCGCCGCAGTACGCGACGCAGAACGGCAAGCCGGTGGTGAGCATCTGGGGCTTCGGCTTCAACGACGACAACCACCCCTTCACCGCCGCGGCCTGCCTGGACGTCATCAACTGGTTCAAGGCGCAGGGCTGTTACGTGATCGGCGGCATCCCCAAGGAGTGGCGCACGGGCGGCCAGGGGACGCGTACCGGCTACAGCGACGTCTACCACGCGTTCAACATGATCTCGCCCTGGATGGTCGGCGCGATCGGCAACGCCGGCGACTCCGACAACTACTACCAGAACGTCAACCTGGGCGACCAGGCCGAGTGCGACGCCCACGGCATCGACTACCAGCCGTGCGTGCTGCCCGGTGACGTCTCGGCCCGCCAGCGGGCGCACGGCGACTTCATGTGGCGGCAGTTCTACAACATGGTCCGGGTGGGCGCGCAGGGCATCTACATCTCGATGTTCGACGAGTTCAACGAGGGCAACCAGATCGCCAAGACCGCCGAGACCCAGGCCATGACACCCACCAACTCCGGCTTCCTGGCCCTGGACGACGACGGCACCGCCTGCTCGTCGGACTACTACCTGCGGCTGACCGGCGACGGCGGCAAGATGCTCAAGGGCCAGATCGCGCTGACCGCCACCCGCCCCACCCAGCCCGTCGTGTCCGGCGGCGGCACCCCGCCCACCAGTCCCGGCACCGGCCAGGTGGTCAGCCTGCGCGCGGGCGTCAACAACGACTACGTCACCGCGGAGAACGGCGGCGCCGCCGCCCTGATCGCCAACCGCACCGCGATCGGCGTGTGGGAGCAGTTCGACCTGCTGGACGCCGGAAACGGCGGCATTGCCCTGCGCGCCCACGCCAACAGCCGCTATGTCACGGCGGGTTCGTCGCCGCTGATCGCCGACGCGACGGCGATCGGCGCCGCGCAGACCTTCCAGCTGATCCACAACTCCAATGGAACGGTCAGCCTGAAGGCGCAGGCCAACAATATGTACGTCACCGCTGAGAACGCCGGCGCCGCGGCACTGATCGCCAACCGCACCGCCATCGGCCCCTGGGAGCAGTTCGCCCTGATCACCGACTAGCGCACCGGCTCACCACCCGGGCCGGGGACAGCGTCCCCGGCCCGGTCGCCTTCGTCATGTCGCCCGCGCGGAGGGCCTGGCGCCTATTCGGGGGTGGCGGTGTACGGGGTGGACAGCTCGGGCGGGACGCGGACCGCGATCAGGGCGATGTCGTCGGTGCTGGTCTCGCCCAGGCCGGCCATCAGCCCGTCGCAGAAGGAGTCCAGCGGTTCCCGTGCCAGCGCGGCGGCGTGCTGGCGCAGCCGGGTCATGCTGTCGTCCAGGCCCTCGCTGCGGCGTTCGATCAGTCCGTCGGTGTAGAACAGCAAGGTGGACTCGGGCGGCAGCGACTCGATGGCGTCCGGACGGATCGTCTCCGGGGCGACTCCGAGCAGCAGGCTGCGGCCGCCGCCCAGGAAGCGGGTGTCGCCCTCGCGGGTGACCAGCAGCGGGGCCACATGCCCGGCCGCGGCGTACTCCAGCTGCCAGGGACCATCGGACTCGGGTTTGGTGAGCAGACCGTACAGGCAGGTCAGGGTCTGCCCGGGGTAGAGGATCTCGTTCGCCACGTCGAGCCGGGCCAGGATCTTGCCGGGTGGCTCCTTGCGGTCGCAGGCGATGCCGCGCAGCATGTTGCGCATCTGGCTCATGGCCACCGCGGCTCGCAGATCGTGGCCCGTGACATCGCCGATGATCAGGGTGAGGGCGCCGTCGGGGAGCGGGAAGGCGTCGTACCAGTCGCCGCCGACCTCGGCGCTCGCCCGGGCGGGGGAGTAGCGCGCGGCGATCTCCACCGGGCCGCCGTGCGGCAGGTCGGGCAGCAGGGACCGCTGGAGGTGCTCGGCGGTGTGCGCTATCTGGCTGTGCAGCCGCACATTGTCCACGGTGATGGCGATCCGGTGCGACAGGTCCTCCAGCAGGCTCAGCCGGCCGCGCTGGGGCAGCCCCTCCGGTCCGGTGCGCACCAGGGTCAGCACCCCCAGCACCCGGCGGCGTGCCCGCAGCGGAATCAGGATGGCGCTGTGCGCGCCGAACCGCTGAAAGGTCCGCAGCTCGGCGCGGTGCAGGGCGTCCGCCGCCTGCTCGGGCGGCGGGAATTCGGTCAGCCGCAGCGGCCCCGCCCCCCGTAGCGCCCGGGCCAGGGGAGCGGGGGAGAAGGCGTCGGCCGGTGGCAGCAGGGCTTCGAGGAAACCGGGAGACAGCGCCTCGGGCTCACGGTGCTCCAGCAGCACCCGGCGCAGCCGTCCGTCGTCCTCCAGCAGATCGACGGCGCACCAGTCGGCCAGCGCCGGTACGAGCACCCGGGCCAGCCGGCGCAGGCCCGTGTCCAGCTCAAGGGTGCTGGACAGCGCCTCGGAGGCGTTGGCCACCAGGGTCAGCCGCTCCAGGGCGTCCTGCACGGCCCGGTCCAGATCGAAGGAGTCCTCCCCGTGCTGGGTGCTCACACCGCCTCCTCCCTGCCTGCGCGCCCCCGCGCACGCGCGCCGCGGGTCAGCCTCCACAACATCACACCTTGGAGGCCGGCACCCGCCGGAGGGAATCCGGACGGGGTGGGCGGCGGGCTACCCCTGGCCCTCGTGCGAGTGGGCGCGGGCGCGGCTCAGGGCGCGGGGACCGGGGATGACGGCGGCGCCCTGGGTGACGGCGAAGAACCGCTCCAGACCGGGGACGAACACGCTGACCGTGCTCACGCCGTTGCTCGCCCGGCGCAGGGTGCGGGCGTAAGGGGTGTATCCGCGAGCGCCGAGCCGGGCGGTGAGCCGCTCCGCGTGCTCCTGGGGGGTGAGGGGCGCGTCGGTCCCGGTGAAGGGGATGGTGGTCGCGGTGCGCAGGTGGGGGTCGAAGTCCGCCTGGCCGGCGGCGAGCAGCCGGGGCCGGTGGCGCAGCGTCCGGTAGTCCGGCGGGATGCGGTGGTCGGCGGCGCGGAGCGCGCAGAGCTGCAGGAGCTCGCTCAGGGCGCTGTGGGCGGCGTACTCGGAGGACAGGGAGGCGCCCTGGCCCTGGGCCGGGCGTCCGCCGGCCGAGGTGACGTGCGCGCAGTAGGCGGGGACGCCCAGGTCGGTCGTCATGTCGATGAGGTGGACCGGGCGGGCCAGCCGCTGCTCGGCGTGCGAGTGGAGGCGGGCGAGGTCGGCGGGCAGGGTGGCGGGGTCCACCTGCCGCAGGGGTGGCGGCGTGGCGGTGAGGAAGGTGGTGGCGAGCAGCAGGGAGAAGGCGTCGCGCTCGACGACCTCCGCCAGCGCGTGCACCAGGGCCTCGGTGTGGGTGGCCCCGATGGCGCACCCGCTGTTGGTGCTGTAGCGCGAGACGGAGGTGTATTCGAAGCCGTCCCCGGCCCGCTCGCGCAGCTCCGCCGCCTGGATGTCCAGATAGCTGGGGCAGGTGAGGAACAGCGGGACGTCCAGGGCGCCCGGGCCGGAGACCGCGGTGTGCCTGCGGCAGGCCATCGGGGTGTCGGGGCCGTGCCGGAGCAGCGCGACGGCCGGGTCGTCGGCCAGCTCGCCGGCCGCCAGCTCGTGCGGGCGGCGCAGCACCAGCTCCGCGGAACTCAGGCCGGCGGCATGGCTGTGGTGGTGCTCCAGCGCCTCGTAGAGCGCCCCGACCAGGGCGACCTGGAAGGTGCCCCGGCCCGAGCCGCCGGCGCCCCGCGCGCCGGTGCCGTCGCCGCGGTGCAGATGGCAGCGCCAGGCGTCGCCCAGGTCGGTCAGCCGGGGTGTCAGCTGGGCCTCCGCCACGGCGTTGTGCCCGCGGGCCCAGGCGCTGCTCAGATCCAGCTCCCGCTCTCCCGCCTGCGGCGCCCGCGGTGTCCGCGCCGTCCGTGTGGTCCGCGCCGCCGGTACCGGTACCGGTGCGTGTCTCGGTGTCGTCATCCGCCTGTGCCCGGCCGGTGGAGCCGGGTCGCCCCTTTCACTCGTAGCGATCACCGCACGTCGCGCCCGGACGCCGGGTGGACGCACACAGGTGCGGCCACCCGGGCCCGGACGGTACGGATCAGCTCTCGCCGCTGTCCGTGAGCGCTGCCTCGAACCGGTCGAGCCGGCTCTCTTCCATCGCGGTCATCTCCACCCCGTCGCAAGGGGCGGGGAAGTCCCAGGGAGCGAATTCACCCATAGCGATCTCCATCACTCTGTGTTGCTGTCGGCAACCACTGTGCTACCCAGTGCCGTCCGACCCCATACCGGAACAAAGGGCAGAAACGTTCCGTCCGCTCGGTTTCCTTTCCGGGGCCGGTTTCGGGATCCCGGCTCCCGCGGCCGGCCGACCGCCGACGGCGTCGTTGTTCGATGTTGTGCAGGGCTGTGCCGAACCCTTCACGCGCGAACGGGGTACGGGTGTGCCGGTGGGCGAGGCCGGTCGCCGCGTTCGTCGCGCCGCTCGGCGCCGCCCGGGCCGTTGGGCCAGCACACGGCACCGAATCGCGTTGTCGAAGTTTCAACGGCCAGGGTTGTCAGGTCCCTTGACTTGTCCGGGCGGCAGCGGTTAGCTCTGGGCGGACCTGGTGGAAATAGTTTGATTCTGTCCACTGCCGCGCTGCGGGACCGCGGATCACTTCACTGCGGCAGTGCGGCCGCTCGTCGGTTCGGCCCCAGGTCCGCACTGCCGGCGCACGGCTCGGCCCACGAGCCGCCGCGCCGGTCGGCGATCATGACCCGCCCGGACGGTACGCGTCAGCCGACGCGCGCCGTGACAGCCCGTCATGATCATTCGGCTCTCACCCAGGGGATCGGATGTCCAGCACACCCAGCAGACCCACCCGGCACCGCCGCTCGTCGCGCCTCACCGTCCTGGGACGCGCGTTCGTGACCGGCGTCGTCCTCGCCACCACCGCACTGACCGCCACCGCCGCGGGCGCCGCGCCGGCGGACGGCGGCATCCTCCCGCCGCTGCCCGACGGCCTGAACGCGGCCATCGGGAAGCACCTCGACGCCAACTCCGGCTCGGCGCCCGGGTCCGCGCTCGGCAACGCCGCCGACGGCGACGGCACCAGCCGCTGGTGCCCCAGCACGGTGGGGGCCCACACCCTCACCGTCGACCTGGGCCGCGCCACCGACATCACCGGCACCGGCGTGACCTTCTCCGGCTCCGAGGGCAGCGACGGCTCGCACTACTCCGTGACCACCGGTCTCCACGCGCCCGGCGACAAGCCCTTTCCGCACCAGGGCCCGGGCGACAGCGACGGCATCGTGCAGGGCCCGCTGTATCTGTTCGCGGGCGCCTCGGGCAGCGCCGCCGACACCGCGGCCACCGTCAAGGCCCGCTATGTCACCCTGCACTTCCAGGCCCCCCGCGAAGAGAACCTCTGCGTGCAGGAGTTCCGCGTCTTCTCCGGCTCGGCCGTCGCCGCGCCCGGCCTGCAGTTGGGCGGCGACCTGACGAACCTGGCCGCCGACGACACGGGTTCGTGGTCGGCGGGCGGCACCGCCGCTCCCGTCGCGGACATCCTCAAGAGCGGCGGCATGAACTACGGCCGCGTCCAGCTGCTCGTCGATCCCACCGACTGCGGTACGACCTGCGCCGGCCTGGCCAACGGCCTCACGGTGGCCAAGCGGCTCAAGGCGGCCGGGATGAAGATCTCGCTCGACCTGGAGTACGCCGACACCCCGACCTCCTCGGTCTCGCAGCCCACACCCGCCGCCTGGGCCGGTGAGTCACCGAGCGCGCTGGCACGTACCGTCCGGTCCTACACCGGCTTGGTGGTCGCCGCCTTCGCCCACAACGGCACCCCGGTCTCGGAGGTGTCCATCGGTGACGACATCACCCAGGGCATGCTCTGGCCCACCGGCCGCCTCACCGTCGGCGGCTCCGGCAGCGCGGACTGGTCGCAGCTCACCGCGCTGGTGGCAGCCGGTGTGCAGGGCGTCCGGGACGGCAGCCCCCGGGGAAGCGACCCGCTGATCGAGCTCTCGCTGGACAGCGGCGCCGACAACACGACCACGGTCGACTTCCTGCACCACATCGCCGCGGCCCGCATACCCTTCGACGTCATCGGTCTGGCCTATCTGCCCTGGCAGCAGGGCGCGTTCACGGCGCTCAAGGCCAACCTGGACGATCTGGCCGACCGTTTCGACCAGCGGCTCGTGGTCTCCGAGAGCCAGTTCCCGTGCACCGACGTCACCGGCTACGGAACGTACTCGACCGCTGTCCCGTACCCGGACACCCTGCCCGGCTACCTCATCTCGCCCAGCGGGCAGGCCAGTTACGAACGCGACCTGGTCTCGCTGCTCGCCTCGCTGCGCGGCGGCGCCGGACTGGGCGTCTTCTACTCCGCGCCGGACACCACGGGCGGCCTCGGGCTGTTCACCGCCGACGGGGCCGCGCAGCCCGGTGCCTACGGCTACCGGATCGGCTCCAAGGCGACGCTCTACCACGGCGCTTCCGTCTCGCTCCCCGCCAACACCTCGCCGGGCGACCGGGCGGGCACCGCACTGCCCGGCCGCGTCCCCACCGCCCCGCAGCCGACCGCCGCACCCCTGGCCGCGGCGCCGCAGTCGGCGACGCAGGCTCCGATGCCCGCCGGTCTCGACGTGGCCATCGGTGCCAGGGCGGAGGCGGGTTCGGGCTCGGCCCCCGGCTCCTCGGTGAACAACACGGTCGACGGTGACGGCACCGACTCCTGGTGCCCGGCGGCGCTCGGCCCGCAGACCGTGACCGTCGACCTGGGCAAGCCGACCGACATCACCGGCACCGGTCTGACCTTCTCCGGCCAGCAGGCCGGCGACGGGTCCTCCTACACCGTGACGACCGGCCTCGGCGCGCCCGGTGACCAGCCCTTCCCGAACCGGACCGCCGGCGGCAACACCATCGGGCAAGGACCGCTGTACCTGTTCGCCGGCAGCGCCGGAAAGCCGGCGGCGACCGTCGAAGCCCGCTATGTCACGCTCCACTACCAGGTGCCGAGGGAACAGAGCGTCTGCGTCCAGGAGTTCCGCGTCTTCTCCACCGACGGGCGCCCCTCACCCGACCTGGAACTGGGCGCCGACCTGTCCACCCTCATCTCGGACAACGCGACCTACACGCTGAACGGCGCGAGCGCGCCGATCCTCAGCATCTTCAAGACCGGCGGCCTCAACTACGTCCGCCTGCGGCTGTGGATGAACCCGACCGGCTCGCCGGCCAGCAACCCCACGCTGGCCAACGACCTGATCATGGCCAAGCAGGTCAAGGCGGCGGGCATGAAGCTCCTGCTCGACTTCCACTACTCCGACACCTGGGCCGACCCGCAGCACCAGAACGTGCCGACCGCGTGGGCGGGGGAGAACCTGCCGCAGCTCACCACGTCGATCCACGACTACACGCGGTCGGTGGTCGAGGCGTTCGCCGCCAACGGCACGCCCGTCGACCAGGTGGCGATCGGCAACGAGATCACCCAGGGCACCGTCTGGGCGGCGACCTCGGTGGTCGGCGGCTCCACCACCGCGGTGGCGGGCGGCAGCACCCTGACCGCCCCGGCCCCCGCCGGAGCCGTCAACCTCAAGGTGGCCGGCGCCGGCAGCTTCGCCGCCGGCCAGACCGTGACGGTCGGCGCCGGCGCGCAGGCGCGTCCGGCGGTCGTCGCCGCGGTGGGCACCGCCACCCGCAGCACCACCCTGGCCGCGCCGGTCGGGGCCGGTGACACCGTCGTCAAGGTGGCGTCGGTGACCGGCTGGGCCGTCGGAGACACCGTCACCCTGGGCGCCGGGCCGAACCAGGAATCCGCCACGGTGGCGGCGCTCGGCACCGCCGGGGCCGCCGGCACCGGGATCACCCTCGACGGACCCGCGAAGCGGGCTCATCAGACCGGGGCGGGCGCCGCGGACCTGGGCACCGGCATCACGCTGACCGCCCCACTGCCCACCGCCCAGCCGCAGGGAGCCGTGGTCGCCACCGTCACACCCAAGGGGACCAGCACCCTCCGGGTCGGCAGCACGACCGGTTTCACCCCCGGTCAGAAGGTGGCCGTCGACTCCTCGGCCGGCCAGGAGACGGCCACGGTCGCGTCCGTGGGGACCGGTACGACCGGCGCCACCCTCACCTTCGCCGCTCCGCTCACCCGTGACCACGCCGGACCGTTCACCGTCGCCACCGCGACCCCGGCCGGCACCACCACGCTCAAACTGGCCGCCACCAGCGGCATCCGCGTCGGCGACACCCTGTTCGTCGACGCCGGCGCCAATCTCGTGCCCGACCAGCTCACCGAGACGGCGAAGGTCGCCGCGGTCGGCACCCCCGGCCCCGACGGCACCGGAGTCAGGCTGGCCGAACCGCTGGAACTCGGCCACGCCGGGGCGGTCACCGTCCAGGACGTGCAGACCTCCGGCAGGCTGCTCTTCGACCCGAAGACCGGCAAGGCCGACTGGACCTCGCTGACCACCCTCATCAAGGCGGGCGCGCAGGGCGCCCAGGCGGGCAATCCGGCCCACCACCAGCTGCTCATCCAGCTCCATGTCGACCGCGGCGGCGACAACGCCACCACCGTCGACTGGATGAACCACATGGTGCGGGCCGGCGTGCCGTTCGACGTCATCGGTGAGTCCTACTACCCCTGGTACCACGGCCCGATGGGGGCCATGAAGGCCAACCTCACCGATCTGGTCGGCCGCTTCCACAAGGACGTCCTGATCGCCGAGGACCAGTTCCCGCAGGCCCCGCAGGGCGGCTACGGCACGTACAACGTCGCCGACGCCAACTACCCCGACACGCTGCCCGGTTACCCGGTCACCCCGGCCGGCCAGCTGTCGTACCAGCGCGACCTCGACTCCCTCGTGGCCTCGCTCCCCGGCGGCCGCGGCCTCGGCGTCTTCTACTGGGACGGCGACGGCCAGGGCAACCTCGGCATGTTCAACCAGCAGCACGCCGCCCAGCCCGTCGTCTACGCCAACCAGGTGGGCAACGGCGCCGGTAGCGCCGACTGACCGGCCCGCACCACCACGACCGGCGCCCCCGCCTCATCCATCCCGAGGCGGGGGCGCCGGTCGCGGTTCCGGGGTACGTGGTTCCGGGCAGCGTCGGTCAGCCGGTGACGCTGGCCGTACCGTCCTCCAGGTGGCCGACGTAGCGGCGCGACCAGGACGAGTCGCCGCTCAGCGTCACGGACAGGTCGTACCAGCCGTCGCTCTTGGCCCGCGGGTCCACGGTGTGGGTCGCGTGGCCGTGCGCGGGGACGTGGTAGGTGACCGTGCGGTCCTTGAGGTAGTGGTTCGACGCGACCGTGAAGGTCACCGCGTGCCGGCCGGTGTTGGTCAGCTTCAGCGACAGCTTGGGGTGCGAGCCGTGGCCCTCCACCGAGTAGTCCGCCTCCACCTGCGCGGACTCGCCGGAGGCGTCGAGGTCACCGGTGAAGTGCCGCAGGAAGCGGTTCGGTCCGACGACGGTGATGTCGTACGCCGTGTCGCCCGCCGTCGCGCCGACCGGGGCGGTCCCGGCGACGGTCCTGGTCGAGTACGAGCCGGAGGCGTCGACCGTGTACTGGCCCGGGAACTTCGCGGGGTAGTCGGTCAGCGCGGGGGAGTCCGCGAGGTTGTTGTAGACCGAGAAGTGGCTCGCCCGGCGCACATGCGGACCGTTGTTGCTGAACGCCAGCTTCGCGGTGATCTCTCCGGTGCCGCCGGTCGTGAAGCCGACGAGGTTCGCGTTCGGCTGGTACGGCAGCGCCCGCGCCCGCTTCGTGCCCGGTTCCTGCTGCGGCATCGTGTTGGTGGTGACCGGCGGGTTGTAGCCGACCGGCTCGCCGATGGGGGCGAGGTCGGGCAGCTTGGGCAGGCCGAAGACCGGCGAGGTGAAGTCGAAGGCACTGGTGAGGTCGCCGCAGACCCGGCGGCGCCAGGCGCTGATGTTGGGGCAGATGGCCGGCTTGCCCAGCGCGCCGCTCCACTTCTCCATGAACTGGATGACCGAGGTGTGGTCGGAGACCTCCGAGGTCACCCAGCCGCCGCGGGTCCAGGGCGAGACCAGCAGCAGCGGCACCCGGAAGCCCAGCCCGACCGGGGCCGGCGCGGTGAGGCCGTACTTCGACAGGTCGGTGCCGGGCACGAACTCGTCGGCCTCGCCGGGGGCGGGCACCGGCGGCGGCACATGGTCGAACTGGCCGTCGTTCTCGTCGAAGTTGATGATCACCAGCGTCGAGTTGAAGACGTCCGGGTCGGCGTTGAGCGCCTTGAGCACCTCGTGCACGTAGTAGGCGCCGTCGGTCGGCGCGCCGTCCGGGTGCTCGGAGAACCGCTGGTTGGTGACCAGCCAGGAGACCCGCGGCAGGGTGCCGGCGAGCACGTCCTTGCGGACCGCCAGCGCGAGGTTGTCCGCGTTGCCGGTCTCCGGGTCGTTGGGCTCCGGCACGATCGCGACACCGTTGTCGTACAGCACGTTGCCCGGCGCCGCCGTGCCGCCCTGCCCGGGGTCGTACTGGGCGAAGTTCTTGAAGTACTCGACGCCGTTGTCGCCGTAGTTGTCGCTGCCCTGGTAGACCTTCCAGCTGATCCCGGCCTTCTGCAGCGTCTCGGCGTAGGACTCCCACGCCAGATCGCGGCCGAGCTCGTCGCCGCCGCTGTACGCGGTGAAGGTGCCGTGCTTCTGCGCCGCGTCGATCGTGCCGCCCCAGTGGTAGGTGCGGTTCGGGCCCGTCGCGCTGAGCACCGAGCAGTGGTAGGCGTCGCCGATGGTGTAGGCGTCGGCCAGCGCGTAGTGGAACGGCAGGTCGCGCCGGTCCAGGTAACCCAGCGTCGTGGGGCCGCCCTTGCTGACGTACCAGGCGTTCATCAGGCCGCCGTACCACGCGGTGTGCTGGCTCTCCCAGCTGTGGTCGGTGCCGCCGTAGTTCTGCGCGCCGACCTCCGAGCTGGGCGGCTGGTGGCCCGCCGGGTAGGCCGAGACGGGCGCGTCGCTCAGCCGCCACGGGAACTGCGTCCCGGTGATCGGCTGCCCCGGCGTCGTGGTGGGCTGCTCGAAGACCGACAGACCGCCGGGCAGGGTGGTGGTGGAGCGGTCGCCGAAGCCGCGCACGCCGCGCAGCGAGCCGTAGTAGTGGTCGAAGCTGCGGTTCTCCTGCATCAGGATGACGACCCGCTTGATGTCGCGGATGTCGCCGTGCAGTTTCTGCTGGGGCTTGGACTTGTGGGCCGACTCGGCCTCGGCGGCCGGAGCGGCCGCGCCGATCGCCGCCGCGCCGGTGATCGCGGTGGCCGCGCCGAGGAAGCCTCTGCGGGACAGTTCAGACATGGATCGAGTCCTTCGGGAGGATTTGGGGGGTGCCGCGAACCTACGCACGGCGTCCGGCGTCCCGGCGAAGAAGGCATGAAGGGCAGCGGAAATGATCATATTTTCGCTGCCCCAAAGCTCACAGGAATGCGCCCCGCCGAGGGCCGCCCCGACGGCGCTGACCAGGCACGGCGCGGCCGGCGGGGCAGCGGTCCGGCGGCCGGAACTCCCGTTCGTTGTAGAGGATCGGGGCCGGCGCGGCCCCGAGAGCCGACGACGGCGAAGCGCTGCCGGAGGCGGCGCCGGAGCCGGTCCGGAGCCGGTGCGGAGCGGATGATGATGCGAGCGAAGGAACGCGTGTGAGTGATTCAGGGGTGGGAACGGACGCCGCGGGAGCAGACGGCGTCGGAACGGACGGAGTGGCGTTGACCGACCACGAGGAGACACCCGGCCCGCCGGACCGCGAGCCGGCGCGGGGGCGTTCGCTGTGGAAGGAAGTGCCGCTGCTCGTCGTGATCGCGCTGGTGCTGGCGCTGCTCGTCAAGACGTTCCTGGTGCAGGCCTTCTCCATCCCCTCGGAGTCGATGCAGAACACCCTGCAACCCGGGGACCGCGTCCTGGTCGACAAGCTGACCCCGTGGTTCGGGTCCAAGCCCGAGCGCGGCGACGTCGTCGTCTTCCACGACCCGGACAACTGGCTGGGCGACGAGCCGATCGCGCACCCCAACCCGGTGCAGCGGGCGCTCAGCTTCGTCGGGGTGCTGCCGTCCGCCAGTGAGCGGGACCTGATCAAACGGGTCATCGGGGTCGCCGGTGACACCGTCGAGTGCCAGGGCACCGGACCGCTGAAGGTCAACGGCAAGCCGCTGGCCGAGCCCTATGTCTTCGCCGGGAACACCGCGTGCAGCCTCGACGACCAGGGCGGTCAGTTCAAGGTCACCGTCCCGCCGGGCAAGATCTGGGTGATGGGCGACCACCGCCAGGACTCGCTCGACTCCCGCTACCACCAGCAGGACAAGAACCACGGCTTCGTCCCCGTCGGCAACGTCGTCGGCCGCGCCGTCGTCGTCGCCTGGCCGGTCACCCGCTGGGCCACCCTGCCCGTACCGGACACCTTCGGCCAGCCGGGTATCGACTCGCGCGGCGCGCGGTAGGTCTCTACGCTGGGACAGGTCGCGAGTGATCAGGGACACCGGAGACCAGGGACAAGGGAGAGCCGGACATGGCGGGTGACGACGACATCTCCGGGTGACACCGGAAGATGACCGGCCACCGGCAGGCGCGCGCCAGCGCCGCCGCCGTGGCCGTCTCGTCGTACCTCCATCCCCTTGACCCCCCGCGGGCGGCTCCGGCACGCCCGCCTCTCCCCCGAGGGCTTCCGCATGTCCGACGCGTTCATCGTCTGCTCGAACCTCTCCTTCTCCTGGCCCGACGACACCCCGGTCTTCCAGGACCTGTCCTTCACCGTGGGCGGCGGCCGCACCGGCCTCGTCGCGCCGAACGGCGCGGGCAAGAGCACCCTGCTCAAGCTGATCGCCGGCGAGTACCGTCCCGGCGCCGGAAGCGTGTCCGTCCAGGGACCGACCGGCTACCTCCCGCAGAGCCTGCCGCTGGCGGGCGGGCTGACCGTGGCCGAGGTGCTGGGGATCGCCCCGGTGATCCGCGCGCTGGACGCCATCGAGTCCGGGGACACCGGCGAGGAGCACTTCGCCGTCATCGGCGACGACTGGGACATCGAGGAGCGCACCCGTGCCCAGCTGGACCGGCTCGGGCTGGCGGACCTCCTCCTCACCCGACGCCTGGACACCCTCAGCGGCGGCCAGGTCGTCTCCCTCGGCCTGGCCGCGGAACTGCTGAAGCGGCCCGACGTCCTGCTGCTGGACGAACCGACCAACAACCTCGACCTCGACGCGCGCCGCAGGCTCTACGGCGCGATCGAGGAGTGGACCGGCTGCCTGCTGCTGGTCAGCCACGACCGGGAACTGCTCGACCGGATGGACCGCATCGCCGAACTCGACCGGGGCGGGATCCGTTCCTACGGCGGGAACTTCGGCGCGTACGAGGAAGCCGTGCGCGCCGCCCGGGAAGTCGCCGAGAAGAACGTCCGCACCGCCGAGCAGGACGTCAGGCGGGAGCAGCGGGAAATGCAGCAGGCCCGCGAACGGGCCGCCCGCCGGGCGAGCACCGCCGCGCGGAACCTCAAGGACGCCGGGCTGCCGAAGATCTTCGCCGGCACGATGAAACGCGGCGCCCAGGAATCGGCCGGGAAGGCGAACGAGACGCACGCCGCGCGGGTCGGCGAGGCCAGGGCGCGGCTGGACGAGGCCGGGCGGGCCGTGCGCGAGGAGCAGCGGCTCGTACTGGAACTGCCCGGCACCCGGGTCCCGGCCGGCCGGACCGTCTTCCTCGGCGAGCGCATGCGGGTCCGCCGGGGCGGGCGGCCCGTCTTCGCGGGCGAGGGCGCCGACCTGGTGATCCGGGGGCCCGAGCGCATCGCCCTGACCGGGCCCAACGGGGCGGGCAAGTCCACCTTGCTGCGCCTGGTCAACGGCGAGCTGGAGCCCGAGGGCGGCGGGACCAAGCGGGCCGAGGGCCGGGTCGCCTACCTGTCGCAGCGCCTGGACCTGCTGGACCCCGACCGTACGGTCGCGGAGAATCTGGCCGCGTTCGCGCCCGGGACGCCGCCGGCCGAGCGGATGAATCTGCTGGCCCGCTTCCTGTTCCGGGGCTCGCGTACCCAGCTGCCGGTCGGCGTGCTGTCCGGCGGCGAGCGGCTGCGTGCCACCCTGGCCTGCGTCCTGTGCGCCGAGCCGGCGCCCCAGCTCCTGCTGCTGGACGAACCGACCAACAACCTCGACCTGGTCGGCGTCGGCGGGCTGGAGAGCGCCCTCAACGCCTATGAGGGCGCCTTCGTCGTGGTCAGCCACGACGTGCGGTTCCTGGCGGAGATCAAGGTGAACCGCTGGCTGCGGCTGTCCGACGGCCGGCTGCTGGAGACACGGGGGCCCGACGACGATCGGCGCTGGTAGCGTGATCGGATGCCCTCGGAGATCACCCGGCTCGTTGACGAGCTCGTCGTGCAGATGGAGTCCGGCTCGGATCGCGCCTACCGGCAGGCGATGTCGCGGCTGGCGGAGTCCGCGCGGGCCGGAGGGCCGGCGGCCCTGACCGCGGCGGTCGAGGCGCTCGCGCCGTTGCTGCCGGCCCTGTCCGGTGACCTCGCCACGACTGCGGTCCTGGTCGGCGCGCTGGTCGAGTGGGGCGGGTCTCCGCTGGCCCTGGCCGAGGTGCTCCCCGGGCGCGCGGCGGAGGCGATGCGGCTCAACGACTCCGCGGCGCGCCTGTGGGCCGAGGCGGCGCCCGGGCGGCCGCTGCCGGAGCCGGTGAGCGCCAGTGAGGAGGAGCTGCTGGCGGTCCTGGCCCGGCCGGCCGGACGGCAGGGGCACCCGGACGAGGCGGACCGGAGCCGGATCGCCCGGTCCTGGTTCGACCTGGACGACTGGCTCAAGGCGATGATCACCGTGCTGGGACGCCGCGAGTTCCGCGCGGCGGTGCCCGCCGGCGTCAAGGACGATCTGCGCCGGGACGCCGCCCCGCTCGCCGGCCGGTCACGGCTCGCCGCCTGGGTCGCCGACCTCGCCGCCGTCCTGGACGACGAGCCGCTGATCGTCCTCGACCCCGCCGCGCGCACCGGGTACGCGCTGACGATGAGCGGTGTCGGGGACAATTTCCAGCTGCACATCCTGCTCGCGGACCGGCTCATCGGCGACCCCGGCCGGGGCCTGGTCGCGGGAAAGCGCCCCGACCGGTCGTGGGTCGACGCGGCGACCGACGCCCACCCGCGCCTGCCCGCAGGGAATCCCGCCGTCCGGCGCTTCCGCCTCTTCGACGGGCACGGCGGCTATGTCCGCCCGGAGGGGAAGCCCGCCGACATCGAGCCGCTGGACGGCACCCGCGTGCTCGTCCTGCACCCGCCCGGGGGTGACTACGGCATGGCCACCGGCCGGGTCTTCCACGACATGCCGCCCGCCCTCGTCCTCGACCGGATCCTGGCCGCCGACGAGGCGGAGTCGTGGTTCAGCCGCGTCGCCCCCGCCGTCGAGAACGGTCTGGGGGAGCGTTAGCCCGGCGGCTCCCGGCCGGGGTGTCTGCGGCTTGTGGGGCGGGTGCGTGCCGGAGTGGTGATTCTCCTGCCGCCGGGGGCGCCGCTGAAGTACGTTCCTTGCCGTTGGGCCGAGCGCAATGCGGGCAATGGAGCGGATTCATGCGGGATGTGGCACAAGTCGGCGATGTGATCGCGGAACGGTACGTTCTGCGGGAGCGCATCGGCGCGGGCGGCATGGGCGTGGTGTGGCAGGCGCAGGACCGCCGCCTCGACCGGACGGTCGCCCTCAAATGCGCGAAGGTGGACGACGAGCGCGCGGTGGTCCGGCTGCGGAGGGAGGCGGCCAACGCCGCCGCCCTCGACCATCCGAACATCGTCTCCGTCTACGACTACTTCCACGACGGCCTCGGCTGGTGGATCGCCATGGAGTACGTGCCCTCCCGCAGTCTGGCCGGGGTCATGGCCGAAGAGGGCCTGTTACCTCCCGTCCGGGTGGCGGCGATCGGCCGGCAGATCGCCGACGCGCTCGCGGCGGCGCACGCCAAGGGCATCGTGCACCGCGACGTCACGCCGGAGAACATCCTCGTCACCGGGGAACGGGGGGAAATGGCGGCGACGGGGGAAACGCGGGAAGAGGTCGCCAAACTCGCCGACTTCGGCATCTCCCACGCGCTGTGGGGCGAGACGCTGGACGGCAGCACCACCGGGGGTGTGCGGGGCAAGCCGCGCTATATGGCCCCCGAGGTGGCGAAAGGGCACACCGCGAGCGTCGAGTCCGACCTGTTCTCGCTCGGGGCCTCGCTGTTCGCGGCTGTCGAAGGAGGATCGCCGTACGGCGAGGCCACCAGCCCGATGGCGTACATCGCCCGCGCCCTGGCGGGGCAGACCCGGACGCCGCGCCGGGCCGGGCCGCTCACCCGGCCGCTGACGGCGCTGCTGCGGAAGAACCCCCGCGACCGTCCCACCGCCGCCCGGACCCGGCAGCTGCTGGAGGAGATCGCGCCGCTGTCCCAGGCTGTGCGGAGCCCGCCGGGAAGCGAGCCGGCCGGCGATCCCGTCGGCACGAGCACGCTTCCGCTGTGGAGGTGGTACGTCACCCGTCGTCAGCGGTGGAGCGCCGCCGGGGTGGTGGCCGTCTTCGTGCTCGGAACGCTGGCCTGGCTGCTGTGGGGCCCCGGCCCTGCCATCAACCCCGGGCCGGACCGCGAGGCGGGCTCCGCCGCGCCGAAGGGCGCTGCTGCCCGCAGCGGCATCGGCGACGACCGCCGGGCCGATCCCTGCGCGCTGCTCGACGCCGCGTCGCTGCGACGTTTCGGTCCCGTCCGGCTGGTCACCGACTACGGGAACTTCGACCGCTGCGATCTGCTGGTGGACGACGGGGGCGCCGACTCGGCCGATGTCGCGGTCACCCTGCTCGACGCCCGGGTGGAGATCGGATCCCAGGTGCGTACCCGGAAGACCGGCGACATGACGGTGGCCGCGGAGCCGCTGGGCGACGGCGAGTGCGACCGGACCGTGCGGCTCGCCGACGGCAAGCACGTCCAGATCATGGCGCGGCAGACCGGCTCCGCCCTGCCGGACCTCTGCGCGATGGCCGACACCGCCACCGCCCACGCGGTCACCGTGCTGCGCCGCGGCCCGGTCCCACCGCGGGCCTCCGCCCCGGTGGCCGGTTCGCTGGCCACCGCCGACGCCTGCGAGCTGCTCCCCGCCACCGCGCTGCGCCGGACCCCCGGCCTCGGCGCCGCCCGCCCCGAAGCGGACTTCGGCCATTTCGGCTGCGAGTGGAACAGCCCTTCCGGCGACCGCGCGGTCGGGCTGGTCTTCGACCGCAACGACCCCCCATTGGAGGCGGAGGGCGGCCGCCCGGTCCAGCTGTCCGGCAAGCAGGCCCTGGTGGCTGCCGAGCCGGACGAACCGGGTACGTGCGACGCCCTGATCGTGCAGCGCACCTTCACCGATCTTCAGGGAGAGAGTGTCCAGGAGAGGGTGAAGCTGACGGTGTCGGGCGCCGGCCCGGTCGCGGAGTTGTGCGGTACGGCCCGGGACCTGGGCGCGGTGGCCGCGGGCCGGCTGCCGAAGGCGTAGCTCCGGTCCGGCCCGGTCGCGGCGCCGTGCGGCACCGGCCCGCCGGCGTCGGATTGTCCCGCCAGGGGTGACGGCCGCTGTCACGGCCTCGCGTGGCGGGCGCGGGCCAGGGCCACCGCTCCGGTGACCGGGGCGACGTCCAGGAGGCGGAGGGTGAGGTCGGGGTGCGCTGTCGCGAGGTGGGCGCGGAGGCGGTCGGCGAGCAGGGGCTGCCCGACCAGGACGCCGCCGGCCGCCACGACGGTGCGGCCCCGGGCGCCGCGGCCGCGTAGGCGGCCGACCAGGGCGGTCAGCTGGACCGCGGCCTCGTCCACGACCCCGAGGGCCAGGGACGAGCCGGCCGCCGCGGCCCGGAAGACGGCCGGGGCCGCCGGGCCCCAGTTCGCCGTGGTGGGCTCGTCGTTGACGCTACGGGCCAGGGTCTGCGGGTCCGGGTCGCCGTAGTGGGCGAGCAGCGCGGACAGCAGCCCGTCGTCCTCGCGGCCGGCGTCGTACGCGCCCAGGGCCGCCTTCGCCGCCTCGCGGACGATGGCCGGCGCGCTGCCCTCGTCGCCGAGCACCCAGCCCCAGCCGCCGGCGAACAGCACCGTGCCGGCCGGGTCCGCGCCGACCGCGATGGAGCCGGTGCCGGCGATGACGCCGATCCCGTGGTCCAGGCCGGCCGCCGGCACCAGCAGCGCGGCGTCGTTGACCACGGTGGCGGGCACGCCCAGCGACTCCAGCGCCGCCGCCAGATGGGCGCAGTGCTCCTGCGTGTCACAGCCCTGCGCCCCGACGCCGACCGCGGCGATCTCGTCCCCGGACGGCACGGCCCGGCCCAGGTGGTCCAGCAGCCAGCGCGCCGCCCGGTCCACCGGAGCGGCCTCCCAGCCGGCCGCCGGGACCTCGACATCGGCCCGGACGGCGCCCTCGGGCGTCTCCACCCGGACCGCGAGCTTGGTGCCGCCGACGTCGGCACCCACGAGAACCCTCATACGGCGGGCCGTTCGGCGCCGACCTTGATGTCGGAGTTGTGGAACACGAACTCCTCGACATCGACCCCGCGGACCTCGGCGACCGCTTCCACCAGGATCTGCGCCACCAGGATCTCGATGACGGCGCGCTGCGCGGCCGGCATCCGGGGCACCCGCACCGGGTGCAGCAGCGGGCCCCCCTCGACCGGTTCGCCGGTCACCAGGATCACCGGGTGCCCGGCCGCGGACAGCGTGCCGGCCACCGCGTGCTCGCGGGCGTCGCCGAAGATGACATGCACGCCGCCGCCGGCCGACTCCATCGCCCCGTGCAGGTACTGGCGGGTGCTCATGCCGGTCGACGGGATCCGGGCGACCTCACGGAAGAGCAGCGCGCCCGCCTCGGCGGAGCCCACCGCGGGCCCGGCGCCGACGAAGTCGGCCGAGCCGGCGGTGGCGAACAGCGGCGCCAACGCCCGCACCTGCTCGGTCAGTTCCTTCTCCGCGGTGGCGAAGGCGGCGCCGAGGCCGGCCCATCCGCCGTCCACCGTGCCGCCGTCCCAGGCGTCGGCGAGCATGCCGAGGGCGGCCACGGTCGCGGTGTAGCCGATGGTCGAGGCGTAGCTGTCCGGGATGCTGCCGAGGTCCAGCAGTCCGGTGACCGACGCCGCGATCGGCGAGGGGACCATGTTGACCACCGCGTGCCGCAGCGCCGGCTCCACGGACTCCAGCACGGCCAGCGTCTCGGCGCTCCGGCCGCTCTGCGAGACACCGAAGACCGGATGGCGGCTGGCCGGGTACGGCAGCGGGTGGTCGCCCGCGCCGAGCCGCCAGGAGTGGACCCCCCGGCTGCGCAGCGACCACACCGGGGCGCAGGCCGCGGCCAGGCTCGCGCCGATGCCGACGAAGACCGGACCGGGCCCGCTGAGCCGGCCGGCCGCGGCCAGCGACCCCACCGATCCGCTCAGCCGGCCGATCGCGGCCTCCAGTTGCTCGGCCTGCGTGCTGCGGGCCGCCGCGTAGGACAGGTAGCCCTCGCTCATGTCTGCTCCGTTCCGTCGTAGGTCCGTGCGGTCGGATCCCACTGCGGCGGGATCGGGGGGACGGACGGCGCGCTGCTCTCCACCCGTACCGTCGCTCCGAGGTCGATGGACTCCTCGACACTGAGCATGATGTCGAGGACGTGATAGGCCAACTCGCCACTGGCTCGCGGCTGTCGGCCGGACCGGATGGCGCGGGCCAGCTCCAGCACGCCGACCCCGCGCCCGCTCGGCGTGCCCTCGGCGGGCACCGTGCGCCACGGTGTGTCCGGCGCGGTGCCGGTCAGCAGCCGGGTGGGGCCGTCGAATCCGCTCACCGGCACCTCCAGCACGCCGTCGGCGCCGCTGACCTCGAACAGCTGCCGGCGCACCGCGGAGTCGAAGCTGTAGACGGAGGTGCCGACGACCCCGGAGGCGAACTGCGTCACCACGCTGACGTGGGTGGGCACGTCGACCGGGAAGTCGGTGCCGGCGTCCGGTCCGGAGCCGATGGTCCGCCGGGCCCGCGGGATCTGGCCGCGGGCGGTCACCTCGGTGACCGGGCCCAGCATCTGCACCAGGGTGGTCAGGTAGTAGGGGCCGATGTCGAACAGCGGCCCTGCCCCCTTGGCGAACAGGAACTGCGGTCGCGGGTGCCACACATCGGGTCCCGGACCCTGCATGAGGGTCAGCACGGTCCTGGGCCGGCCGACCGCGCCGTCGGCCAGCAGCCGGTGGGCGGTCTGGATCCCCGGGCCGAGCACGGTGTCGGGGGCGTTGCCGACCACGACTCCGGCGGCGTCGGCCGCGTCGAGGACCGCGCGGGCGCTGGAGCGGTCCAGCGCGAGCGGCTTCTCGCCCCAGACGTGCTTGCCGGCCTCGATCGCGGCCAGTGCGACCTCGGCGTGCGCGGCGGGCACGGTCAGATTGACCACCAGGTCGACGTCCTCGCGCGCCAGCACCTCGGCGGTGGTCCCCCAGCCCCGGATGCCGTAGGCCTCGGCCTGCGCGCGGGCTCGCTCGGGGACGAGGTCGGCGACCGCGGTGACGGCCAGGTCGGGGTAGGCGGTGAGGGCCTTGAGGTACTGGTCGGAGATGTCGCCGGCGCCCACGACCGCGACCCGGGTGGGGGCGCTCACGCGTTCACCCGCTTCAGGAAGTAGGCGGCGTTGCGTTCCACGAGCGGCCATACGTCGCTGTGGTGGGCCACGACCTCGACCACCGGCAGTTCCACGGTGGCGGCGGTCAGCGCGAGCACCTCGGCCATCCGGCCGGCGGTGTCGACGCCGAGCACCGGGCGGTCGTTGCCCGGCTCCCGCTCGTGCACGACGTGCAGCAGCCGTACCCGCTCGCCGAGCCGGGGGAGCAGCTCGAACACGTCGGCGCCGCCGACTCCCGCCCAGTAGACGTCGAGTTCCAGGACGACCGCCGGATCGAGCAGGTCCACCAGCAGCTCGTAGGCCGGGACGCCCTCGACGGTCTGCGCGAACTCGAAGTCGTGGTTGTGGTAGCCGATCCGGATGCCGCGTTCGGCGGCCGGTCCCGCGGCGCTGTTGAGTGTCTCGGCCAGCCGCTCCACGCCGGACCGGTCGGTGATGCTCGCCGGGTCGACATAGGGCGTGATCACGGTTTCGACGCCGAGCGACTCGGCGGCGTCCAGGACCGCGGTCACCTCGTGCCGGACCACCGACGCGTGGGCGGTGCTCGCCCGCAGGCCGGCGCCGCGCAGCGCGGCGCCGAGACCGTCGGGGTCGGTGAGGATGTCGTACGGCTCGGCGTGGGTGAAGCCGAGGGCCGCCAGCCGGGCGAGTGTGCCGCCGAGGGCCGCGGGCGCTATGTCGTCGCGCACGCTGTAGAGCTGGATGCCCAGCGGGTGTCCGGTCGTCATGCGCCGGCCTTTCCGTGGTCGTGGTGGTGCCGGTCCCCGCTGTGGTCTCCGCTGTGGTCCCCGTCGTGATGCCCGCCGTGGTCCCCGTCGTGATGTCCGGCGGGATGGCAGTGGTCACCGGTGGAGGGCGGGATGTCCAGCGTCGGATTGCGGTCGAAGAAGCCGTAGGGCTTGAGGGCGAAGCCCGCCGAGTCGACCGGCATCACCGGCCAGTCCTCGGGCCGCGGGAAGTGGGTGAGCCCGAAGGTGTGCCACAGCACGATGTCGGTGTCGTCCACCCCGCGGTCGGCGGCGGTCCACTCGGGCAGTCCGGCGCCGCCGTTGTGCATGTTGACCAGGTCGCCCGCCGGGTAGTTCTCGTCCGGGTGGTAGGGGGTGACCCACAGGTGGCGGGTGGCGTACGTGGCCCGGCGGTGGATGTCGGAGTCCTGGTCGGCCAGCAGCACCGGCTTGCCCTCCGGGTGGAGCATGTAGCCCACCGGATTGCCCAGGCGGTTGCTGACCGAGGGGTTGACGACCAGCCAGGACCGGTTGCGGGTGTTGTCGGCCAACCGCTGGGCGCCGGACTCGGTACGCAGCCGGGTGGCGGTCTGGGTGAATCCGGTGCCGGTGGGGTTGCGCGGTCCGCGCGGTACGGCCGCGGACTCCACCTCGTCCACCGCGTTGCCGGTGCCGTCGACCGCCATGTCCAGCCGGGCGCTGAACAGGTGCTGGTGGTAGGGGGCGCCGAGGCCGGGCGCGAGTTCGGAGGCGAACTCGTAGCCGGGCCCGGGATAGGCCGAGGTGAAGACGACCCCGGTCGCCTTGACCTCCAGCTCGATGGCGCCGTCGAGCGAGAAGTACCAGTAGAAGCCGTAGTCGTAGTTGCCGACGGTGACGAAGAAGGAGACGACCAGCCGCCGGTTGCGGCGCGACTGCGAGGAGCCGTTCCAGTTGTCGTAGTGCTTCCAGAGGATGCCGGTGTCCTCCTCGTGGATGCAGATCGCCTGCGGTATGACGCGCACGTCGCCCGCGCTGTCGGCGAGCACCGCGTCGAGGTAGGTGATGTCGCCGAGGCAGTCGCAGCCCAGTTCCAGGGAGTTGGCGAAGCCGCCGAGCAGGTATTCACCGCAGTCGAAGAAGTTCTGGAACCAGCGCTGCGGGCTGGGATCGCCGTAGGGGACCATCATCTCGGCGATGGAGGCGCGGTAGAGCACCGGGCGCCGCCGGCCGGCGTCCTCGATGCCGACGTTGTGCAGCACCAGGCCTTCGCGCTGGTCGAAGCCGACCTGCAGCGACCAGCCGAGCCAGCTGATGACGCCGTCCTCGTCGATGGTGAAGCTGGGCCCCTCCGGCTGGGTGATCTCGATGGGCTTGAGGCCCTGCCGGGTCGGGCCGACCCAGGCGGGGTCGTGGAAGTTGCCGTCCTCGTCGGGCACCGGCAGGTCCGCGTAGTCGATGACGTCGAGGACTTCGCGGGTCACCACGTCCACCATGACGGTCACGCCGTCCACCGGGTGCGCCCAGCCGAGGTCGTCCGGGGTCTTCTGCACGAAGGTGAAGCAGCGCTGCAAGCGCCGGCCGGACTCGCCCTCGCCGGGCACACCGGCCGACAGCGGGTTGACACGCAGCTGGCTGAGGTCGGTCAGCCCGCGCTTGCGCATGGCCGCCAGCCAGCGCTCGTCGCGGTGCACGATCTCCTCGACCAGCGGGAACTCGGCGAGCACCACCGGGACATGGCCGTCGGTGGCGACATCCAGCGCGCGCGCCGAGACGAGGCGGTCCTCGCCGGGGCAGACCACCGCGTCGTGCGAAAGGCCGGTGCGCAGGTCGATCAGCATGACGCGGAAGCGGCGCGGCGCGACCGCGCCGGCCAGGAGTTCGCGCTTGTCCTGCTCGGCCAGGCCGAAGTAGGAGACATGGGTGTCGGGACCGAGCAGGCCTTCCCGCTTCAGGAGGGCCTTGCACGCGGTGATCTCGTCGGGACGCGGCGAGGCGAGGGCGGCGGCCAGGGCCGGCGAGCCGTAGGCGCCGCCGTGGCCGGAGTCGCGGATTGCTGTGGTCATCGGGGCTCCGCTTCTGCGAAGGGGTGCGGGGACGCGCGGGGGTACGGACTCATGCGCCCGCGCTCCGCATGAAGGACGTGCGCAGGCGGTAGCGGTCGCCCGCGTAGCGGATCGCCGAGGAGAGCAGCGGTCGCTGGCTGCGGTCGCGGACGATCTGCCGCATTTCGAGGACGGGGGTGCCGGCCGCGATGGCGAGGTGGCCGGCGAGCGCCGCGTCGGCGGGGCGCGCCTCGATGGTGGTCTCGGCCTGGGCGAGTTCGAGGCCGAGGTCGGACATGGTGTCGTACAGCGAACGGGTGGTGAAGTCGACCGCGTCGAAGCCGACGGCGATGTCGGCCGGGACGAGGTTGCGGTCCACGGCGATCGGGACCCCGTCGAGCATGCGGACCCGCTCCAGCCGGTAGAGGCCGGTGCCCGGCGCGATCTGGAACGCCTCGGCCTCGTCGAAGGTGGCCGGGCCGGACTCGCGGCGCAGGATCCGCGAGGTGGCCACCAGACCCATCCGCCGGGCCGTCTCGGAGAACGACTCCAGCGTGTTGGGCCACTCCTTGCGCTCGGGGGCCGCGACGTACCAGCCGCGGCCCTGCGCGGCGCGCAGCACCCCCTCGTCCACCAGCGTGGTCAGCGCCTTGCGCAAGGTGACCCGGGAGATGCCGAGCAGCTGGCACAGCTCCCGCTCGGGCGGCAGCCGGGAGCCCGGCTTCACCTCGCCGAGGGCGATCCGGGTCTCCAGCGCGGCCTTGGCCTGCATCCACAGCGGTTCCGGATAGGCGCCGGTCAGGCCGGGCGGCGAGGGGGCGACGCCGGGGCGGCCGGCGCTGATGTGATCCGTGCTCATGCCGGGACCTGGACCCTTTCCCAGGTACGGGAGCGCATCGAGGCGTAGCAGGCGTCCAGTACGTGGTTGACGACCACGCCGTCCTCGAAGGTCTCGCGCGGGGTCTCACCGCGGGCGAAGCAGTCCACGAAGTGCCGCATCTGCTGGCTGAACCCGTAGGCGCGGGCCTCTTCCGGCACCGGGTACACCCAGCCGGTCTCGGCGTCGGCCTTCTCCACCAGATAGCCGGCCGGGTGCTCGATGAAGCCCCAGACCGGTGTCGCGGAGGTGTCGGTGACCAGGCGGCCGGCGCTGCCCACGAGTTCGTGGCGCAGTTGCATGCCGCCCTTCTCGATCCAGGACGACTCGACGGTGGCGAGCTGGCCGCCGGCGAACCTCAGCAGGGCGATCGCGGTGTCCTCGCCGGTGGTCCGGTCGCCGTGGGCGAGGGTGGCGCCCCAGGCGAAGACCTCGGCGATCGGGTTGTCCTTGCCGAAGAAGTGGCGGGCGGACTCCACGGTGTGGCAGCCCATGTCGAGCAGCGCGCCGCCGCCGGCCGTCTCCGCGTCCCAGAAGTGCGGGGCGTGCGGCCCGGAGTGGGCCTCGCGCGCCCGCATGGTGAGCAGGTCGCCGATCGCCCCGGCGCTGACCATCTCGTGCGCCTTGGCGATGTTGGGCGAGAACACCGAGCTCTCGGCGTAGCCGTGCCAGACGCCGGCCTCCCGGACCACGCGCAGGATCTGCTCCGCCTCGGCGCCGGTACGGGCCAGCGGCTTGGTGCACACCACGCCCTTGCCGGCCGCCGCGACGACGCGGACCGCCTCCAGATGCGCCTCGTTGGGGACCGCGACGACCACCAGGTCGACGGCCGGGTCGGCGCACAGCGCCGCCATGTCGTCGTAGGCGCGGGCGTCCGGGGCCCACTTGGCGGCCAGTGCCCCGGCGCGCCCGAGGTCGCGTGAACAGGCGGCGACCAGCGTCGCGTTCCGTACGTCCTGGAGCGCGTCCGCGTAGGTGTCGCCGATGAAGCCCGAGCCTATGAGACCGACGCCGATCACGCGTTCCTCTTCTCTCGTCCTGCTGCGGCCGGTGCCGGGCGATGCCCGGTCCGGACTCTCATGATAGCAAAGTGGTGTTGTAGTGGTATTGCATAGGTACGCTTATAAAGACCACATGGCATGGCGCTGTCCGCCGTCCCGGCCGGCCCGCATCAGCCCGCCAGCAGCGCGTCGAACGCGCGGGACAGATCGTGGTCGACCGACTGGAGCTCCGGATGGGCGTCGTAGTGGGCCAGCGCCTCGCGGGCCCCCTCGGCGAAGGACACCTCGGGCGCGAAACCCGGTACCAGCCTGCGCAGTTTGGCGGTGTCGAACAGCATCGAGTGCCGGAAGTCGTGCTCCAGCACCTCGTTCCAGCCGGGTACGTGCTCCGCGATCGACTCGCTGGAGCGGTGCCGCAGCAGGGGAGCGCGCACCCCGGCCGCGGCGGCCAGTGCCAGATGGATCTGGTCCCAGGTGAGGATGTCGTCGCTGAGCACGTTGACGCTCTCGCCCAGCGCGTGGTTCAGACCGAGCAGCGGGACGAAGGCGCGCGCGAAGTCCCGCGAGTGCGTCAGGGACCACAGCGAGGTGCCGTCGCCGTGCACCACCACCGGCCGCCCGGCGCGCATCCGCTCGATCGCGGTCCACCCGGCGAGCACCGGGATCACCGTCCGGTCGTACACATGGGCCGGCCGCACGATCGTCAGCGGGAAGTCGCCGGAGCGGTAGGCGTCCTCCAGCAGCAGCTCGCAGGCGATCTTGTCGCGCGGATAGCCGAAGACGGGCTGGCGGCGCGGACTGGACTCGGTGACGGGCAACTGCGCCACCGGCCGGGCGAAGACCGAGCAGGTACTGATGAAGACGTACTGCCCGGCCCGGCCGGAGAACAGCTCCGGATGGCCGCGCAGGTCGTCGGGGGTGAAGCCGACCCAGTTGACGACCGCGTCGAACTCCTCGGCGCCGAGCGCCGCCTTGAGCGCCGCCGGGTCGCGGACATCGGCGCGCAGCGGCCGTACGCCCTCGGCCAGCGGCCTGCCGGGCTCGGAGCGCGTCACCACGGTGACATCCGCGCCCCTGGCCGCGGCCTCGGCGGCCGCCGCCGAACCGATCATCCCGGCACCGCCGAGAAACAGCACCCTCATGTCCGCTCCTCGATCGGTGCCGGGACGTGCGCGCCGCGGGACAGCCCGCGGCCGACCAGGTGGTCGTACGAGCGCCGCAGCGCCTCGAAGGTGTCGATGTGCAGCCGCTCCAGCTCCACCACGTGCCAGCGCAGGCCGGACGGCGTGCTCAGGGTGCGGGCCCAGTCGATCCCGCCCTCCCCGATCGGCACCATCACGTCGTGCTCGTAGCTGACCGCGGGGCCGTCCTTGACGTGCACCAGGCGCACCCGGTCACCGAGCCGCGCCAGCACCTCGGCCGGGTCGGCGCCGCCCATCTGGGCCCAGTAGGCGTCGAGTTCGACCAGCACCCGGTCGTCGAGCAGTTCCAGCAGCAGGTCGTAGGCCTGCTGCCCGTCGAAGCGCCGCGAGAACTCGGCGTAGTGGTTGTGGTAGGCGATCCGCATGCCCCGGCCGGCCGCCCGCTCGGCGGCCTCGTTGACCCGCTCGACCCCGCGCCGGACCGCGTCCGGCGAGTCGAACTCCTCGCGCTCCATGCTCCACACCAGGATCCCGGCGCCCAGCTCCTCGTTCGCGTCGAGCAGCGCCTCGGCGTCCGGCCCGGCCGGGAACGGGGTGTGCGCGCTGGTCAGGGTGAGCCCGGCGGCGGCGATCGCGTCCCTGACACGGGCCGGCCCGAAGTGCTCCACCAGCCCGTAGGTCTCGATGCCCAGATAGCCCATGGCGGCCAGCCGGGCCAGCGTGCCCTCCAGATCGGCCCGCGCCTGGTCGAGCACGGTGTACATCATGACGCCGATACCGGCTGTCATGTCTCCTCCTCCGGCCGGCCCCGAAGGGCCGGCGCTCCTGGGATCAGTCACGGCCGGCCGCCCACAGCAGAGCCTGGCGGACCAGGGTGCGCACCGGCGGCTCGCCCCAGGACCGCATGTCGTGGCCGAGGGCCAGATAGACCACGCGGCCCGCGCCGAACTCCCGGGCGTACAGCACCGGGATGACCGCGCCGTCGGCCCGGTGCCGCTGGGCCAGGACCGTCACGTCCTGGTCGGCCAGCTCGAACTCGTAGTACTCGTCGAAGAGTTCGAAGTCGCTCACCCCGCTGGTGATCGGGTGGTCGGCGACGATCTCGATGGTGTGCCGCCCCTCGTGGTGGCCGGGGCCGTGCGAGAGGTAGCGGTTGCCGAGCAGTTCGAACAGCGGGCGGTCGGCCGGGTCGAGCCCGTCGCCCTGCCAGCCGAGGATGTTGGCGCCGTGCACCCCGACCAGCCCCTTGCCGGCCCGTACCGCGTCGGCCAGCGCCTGCTGCTGGTCCGTCGCGAAGTGCCCGCCCGCGGTGTAGAAGAGGTAGACGTCCGCCTCGGCCGTCTCCGGCCGTGGATCGACGAAGCGGCTGGTGCCCATCGCCTTACGGGTGGCGAACCCGGCCTCGACGCCCAGGTGCTGGAAGACTCCGGCAGCGCTGAGCAGATCGTGGTGGATGTCGTCGCCGTTCACGACGACCATGGCTCTCGGCGTCGAGAGGTATGGCATGGCTCTCCTCGCAGGATGGCGTGCAGCAGGGGCTGGATCGGGGGGCGCTCAGCGCCGGGGTGCTCAGACCGGCTTCAGCCGCAGGGCGACGACGGGGTTGGGCACCGGGGTGAAGTAGGGGTTCTGCGGCGTGGGGAAACCGGTGGCCTTCGCGGTGCTCCAGTTGCCGTAGCTGCCCCAGTAGAACATCGGGATCCACGGCAGGTTGTCGACGAAGATCTTCTCGATCTGGTTGAGGATCTGCTGCCGCTGGGCGTCCGTGGTCGCCTTCGGGTACTCCGTGAACAGCTGGGCGGCCTCGGCGTTCTGGAACCGCTCGATGTTCTGGTAGGTCGGCGTGGCCTTGCCGATCGGGTAGTACAGGTTGGGGTTGATCGTGTCGTTGTAGTACGAGAAGGCGCGCGGCGCGGAGTTGACCGGGTAGCCCATCGTCGAGTCGAAGTCGCCCTTGGCCGTCAGCGTGTTGATGTCGTTGACGGTCGTGGTGTTGATGGTGAGCTTGATGCCGATGTCCTTGAGCTGGGACACCAGCACCTGCACGCGCGAGGCGATGTCGGTGTACGCCGACGGGAAGCTGATCGAGAACTGGACCCGCTTTCCGCCCTTCTGGTAGTAGCCGTCGCCGCCCTTGGAGTAGCCGGCGTCCTCCAGGGTCTGCTTCGCCTTCGCCACGTCCTGGGTGAAGTTGACACCCTGGTACGCCGGGGCGATCGACGAGGTGTACGCCGGCATCGGCAGGCCGGTGACGCTGGTGGCCTCCGGGGAGTCGGTCGCCGCGCCGACCTGCTTGCGGTTCACCCCGTAGCTGATCGCCCGGCGCACCGCGATGTCGCTGAGCGGCCAGCGCTCCAGGTTGGGGATCAGGCCGTCGGTGCCGGCCAGCGGAGCCCAGTAGTTGTTGTTCTTGCTGCGGCTCAGATATGTCTTGTCGGCGTTGGCTATGTAGGTGCCGCCCCAGTCCGCCTGGCCCTGGACGAGCGCGTTGGTCATGCTCTCGTTGTCCTTGTAGGCGACGAAGCGGATCGCCTTGATCTGCGCCTTCGGCTGCCAGTAGTCCTCGTTGCGGACCAGCAGGAAACTCTGCGCGGAGAACTGGTCGAGCTTGAACGGACCGGTGCCGACCGGGTCGGAGTCGGTGTACTTGATCGGGTCCTTGACCTTGGACCAGAGGTGCTCGGACACGATCGCGGAGGAGACGATGTTGGTGAAGAACTGCTCGGAGGGCGCGGCGAAGCTGAAGACCACCTGGGCGGGGGTGGGCGCGCTGACGGTGCTGAAGTCGATGCCCAGCAGGTTCAGGGCCGGGTTCTTCTTCAGCAGGTTGTAGGTGAAGACCACGTCACTGGCCGAGAACGGCGTGCCGTCGGTCCACTTCACCCCGGTCTGCAGGTCCAGGGTCAACGTCTTGTTGCCGTTGCTCCAGCGCCAGGCCCTGGCCAGCCAGGGCAGGTCGTGACCGATGTTCACGGTGTTGATCTGGACCAGGGGCTCGTAGATGAAGTTGCCCTGCCCCGGTGAGGCGTAGGTCAGACCCTGCGCGGTGTTCGGGAGGAAGGGGTTGAAGCTCTTGGCCAGGTTGTCCGACTGACCGGCGACCGTGAGGGTCGCCGCGCCGCCGGCCGAGCCGCCCGAGGACGGGCCGCAGCCGTACAGGGCGAGGGTGCCGGCGCCCGCGAGGGCGCTTGCCAGGACGCCGCGTCTGGTCATGCCTGACGCGATCGGCGACTTCGAAGTTGTCACGTGCGTCTGCTCCTTGGAAGTAAGGACAGCGGGGGCGAGAAGGAGGGGGTCGGGGGCCGCCGGAAGGCTTCCGGGAGGCCGGGATCAGGACGCGGGGGCGGTCAGGCCCGCGACGGCCTCGGCGTTGTCCGCCCGCTTGGCGCGGGCCTCCGGGTCGTCGGCGTAGAGCCAGCACCGGGCGGTGTGGCCGGGGGAGATCTCGAACGGTTCCGGTGCGTCGGTGGCGCACCGCTCCATGGCGAACGGGCAGCGCGGATGGAAGCGGCAGCCGCTCGGCGGGTCGATGAGGCTGGGCGGCTGCCCGATGTCCCGCACCCGGTCGGCGCCGGCCCGGGACGGGTCGGGCGCGGAGGCGATCAGCAGCTGGGTGTACGGGTGGGCGGCCTGCTGGGTCACCGCCTCCGACGGACCCTTCTCCACCACCTGCCCGGCGTACATCACCGCGGTGTCGGCCGCGAAGTACCGGGCGGAGGCGATGTCGTGGGTGACGTAGAGCATGGCCGCGTTGCGGTCCTCGGTGAGGTGGCGCAGCAGGTTGAGGATGCCCAGCCGGATGGAGACGTCCAGGCTGGAGACCGGCTCGTCGGCGAGGAACACCTCGGGGTCGGCGGCCAGCGCGCGGGCGATGGACAGCCGCTGCAACTGCCCGCCGGACAGCTCGTGCGGGAACTTCTCGGTGAACTGCCGCGGCGGCACGAGATTGATCTGCGTCAGCAGGTCGTCGATCACCGCGGCCCGCTCCTTGGCGCTCTTGCCCGGGTGGTGCAGGGCGACCGCCCGCCGCAGGGTGCCTGCGATGGACGCCACCGGGTTGAAGGACGAGAAGGGGTCCTGGAGGATCAGCTGGACGGTGCGGACATGCTCGCGGAACGCCTTGCCGCGCAGCGCCTGCACCGGTTTGCCGTGCAGCCGTATCTCACCGCCGGTGAGCGGATAGAGCTGGGCGAGCAGCCGGGCCAGCGTCGACTTGCCGGAGCCGGACTCGCCGACCAGCGCGGTGATCCGGCCCGCGTACAGGTCGAGCGAGACGTCCTCCACCGCGTGCACCACCTTCTTGGTGGCGCCGCGCCGGGGCAGACCGCCGCGTACCGCGAAGTGCTTGGTCACGTGCACGGCCTGGAGTACCGGTTCGTCCCCGGCCGCCGTACCGCCCGTCGTCTCGTCGCTCATCGGGTCTCACCTGTCGCCAGTTCGTCGGTGCTGTTGTCGGCGCCGCCGTCCGCGCCGCCGCCGGCCGCCACGCCGGCCTTCTCGTGCAGCAGGCAGGCCGCCTGCGACAGGCCGCCGCCGGGACCCTGGATCTGGAACAGGGGCGGCACCTTGGTCGCGCACGCGTCGAAGGCGAGCGGGCAGCGCGGCCGGAAGGAGCAGCCGCTGGGCAGCTTGCGCAGGTCGGGCGGCGAGCCGACGATGCCGGTCAGTTCCCGCTTGGGTCCGCCCAGGGTGGGGAACGACGCCAGCAGGCCCCGGCTGTAGGGGTGCTGCGGCCTGCGGTAGAAGTCGTCGGCCGACCCCTGCTCCACGATCTTGCCGCCGTACATCACCGCGATGGTGTCCGACAGCTCGATCAGCAGCGACAGGTCGTGGGTGATGAAGACCACCGAGAAGCCCAGCCGGTCCTTCAGCTCCATGATCTTCTCGATGATCTGGCGCTGGATGACCACGTCGAGCGCGGTGGTCGGCTCGTCCATCACGATGATCTCGGGGTCCAGGGCCAGGCCGACCGCGATCATCGCGCGCTGCCGCATACCGCCGGACAGCTCGTGCGGGTAGGAGTTGGCCCGGTCGGACGGGATGCCGACGATGCCGAGGAGTTCGATCACCCGGGCGGCCCGCTGCTGGCCGTTCATCTCCGGCCGGTGCGCGACGATGACGTCCTCGATCTGGGCGCCGATCCGCAGGATCGGGTTGAGCGCGTGCATCGCCGACTGGAAGACGATGGACAGCTCCTCCCAGCGGAAGGCGCGCAGTTCGTGCTCGTCCAGGGAGAGCACGTCCACGACGCTGCCGTCCGGCCGGGTGTAGAGCACCTGGCCCTGGGAGATCTCGGCCGGCGGCTTGTGCAGCCGGGTGATGGCGTACGCCAGGGTGGACTTGCCCGAGCCGGACTCGCCGGCGATACCGAGCACCTCACCGCGCCGCAGGGTGAAGGACACGTCGCTGACCGCCGGGGTGCTCCCGCCGGCGCCGACGTAGTCCACCTTGAGGTTGCGCACGTCCAGGATCACGTCGGTGCTGCCCTGGGTGAAGGGCGCGCTCGCCGGGCGCTCGACCACCGGGCCGCGCTTCTTCGGCGCCCGCTTGCGGCGGCGCGCGGAGATCTGGCCGCGCTGGGCCTTCTTGGTGCCGATGCCGGCCTGCCGCAGCCGGGGGTTGATGAACTCGTCGATGCCGAAGTTGACCAGCGACAGCGCGGTGCCCAGCACGGCGATCGCCAGACCGGCCGGCACGAACCACCACCAGGCCCCGGTCAGCAGGGCGCTGCCGGTCTGCGCCCAGTACAGGATCGTCCCCCACGACCACTGGGTGACGTCGGCCAGGCCGAGGAAGGCCAGGCTGGCCTGGGTGAGGATGGCGAAGATGACGGTGCCGAGGAAGGAGGCGGCGATCACCGCGACCTGGTTGGGCAGGATGTCCTTGAGGATGATCCGCCAGGTCGTCTCGCCGGTGGCCCGCGCCGCTTCGACGAAGTCCCGCTTGCGCAGCGACAGCGTCTGCGCCCGCAGCACCCGGGCGCCCCACGCCCAGCCGGTGACGGTGATGACGAGGATGATGCCCAGGGAGCCGCTGTGCGGCAGGTACGCGGCCAGGATGATGGTCAGCGGCAGGCTGGGCAGTACCAGGAAGACGTTGGCCAGCAGTGACAGCAGCTCGTCGCCGATCCCGCCGAGGTAGCCGGCCGTCACGCCGACCAGGACCGACAGCGCGGTGGTCAGTACGGCCGCGCCGATGCCGACCAGCATCGAGGCCCGGGCTCCGTAGAGCATCTGCGACAGGATGTCCTGCCCGTTCTGCGTGGTGCCCAGCCAGTGCGCGCCGGACGGCGCGGCAAGCGCGGTGTCGCTGACGGTCGAGGGGTCGTAGGGCGAGATCCAGGGGGCGATGACGGCCAGCACGATGAAGATGAGCGTGATCACCAGACCGGTGAGGGTCAGCGGCGAGCGCAGCAGGCGCAGCCAGAGGCGGGCGGGCCCCTCGGAGGTCTCCGGGACGGTGTCCGGCTCGGCGAGGGCGGCGGGTTGCAGGGCCATGGATCAGCTCTCCCTTGTCCTCGGGTCGAGGAACACGTACGCGATGTCCGCGATCAGGTTGGCGATGAGCACCAGAACGGTGATGAGCAGGAAGATCGCCGACATCAGCGGGTAGTCGGCGGCCTGGGCGGCCTTGAACAGGACCGAGCCGATGCCGGGGTAGTTGAAGACCACCTCGGTGACGATGGAGCCGCCGACCACGAATCCCAGCGACATCGCGAAGCCCGACAGGGAGGGCAGCATCGCGTTGCGGGCGGCGTAGGTGTACATCACCCGGCGCTTGGAAAGGCCCTTGGCCTCGGCGAGCCGGACGTAGTCCTCGCTGAGCGTGGTGACCATCATGTTGCGCATGCCGATCAGCCAGCCGCCGATGGAGGCGACGGTGATGGTGGCGGCCGGCAGGATCGCGTAGTTGATCGCGCTGCCGATGAAGCCGCTGTTCAGCCCGATGGTCTGGTCGACGGCGTAACCGCCGGACAGCGGGAACCACTTCAGGGTGATCGCGAAGACGTAGACGATGATGATCGCGAACCAGAAGTACGGGATGGACGACAGGAAGGTGGTGATCGGCACCAGCGAGGAGTCCAGCCAGGAGCCGCGCTTCCAGCCGGCCAGCATGCCCAGCGAGGTGCCGATCACGAAGCCCAGCACGGTGCAGATGGTGACCAGGATCAGCGTCCAGTACATGCTCTGCCCGAGGACGGTGCTGACCTTCGACGGGTAGTACGCGTAGGAGATGCCGAAGTTGCCGGTGAACACGCTGTGCCAGTAACTGACGTACTGCTGCCAGAGGTTCTGGTTCGACTGGCCGAACAGCACCCGCAGCGCGTGCACCGCCGACGGGCTGAGCTTCCCGTGGAACTGGTTGATCAGGTTGTCGGCGGGGTTGCCCGGCATGATCCTCGGGATGAGGAAGTTGAGGCTGATCGCCGCCCATGCGGTGAGCAGGTAGAAGGCGATCTTCCGGAGGAGTGTGCGCACGGGTCAGTCCCCTTCGCGATCGGGTCGACAGGCCCAGCGGGCCGCGCGCCGCACCAGCAGGCGCACGGCGGGCTCCCCCCAGATCCGCAGGTCGTGGCCCAACTGGATGTAGCAGACCCGGCCGTCCCCGTACTGGCGCACATGCACCAGCGGTTCGGCGCCGGCGTCGGTCTCACGCCAGGCGATGACGCGCACGTCGGCCGCCGTCGCGAGCCGGTAGTGCTCGTGGGTCACCTCGAAGGGCGCGATGCCCGCCGTCACCTCGTGGCCGGGGTCCAGACGGACCCCGAAGCGGCTTTCGTGCGGCAGCGGTCCGTGCGACACATAGCGGCTGCCGATCAGCTCGGCGAGCAGCCGGTCGGCCTCGTCCAGCTGGTCGGGCGGTGAGGCCAGCACCGTGGTGGAGTGCAGGGCGACCAGGCCGCAGCCGCCGTGGACCGCCCGCGCCAGCCCCTCGCGCTGCTCGGCGGTGAACCGGCCCAGCGCGGTGTAGAGGACGATCACATCCGCGTCGGCCGCGCCGTCCAGCGGAGCGGTGCCCAGGCTGGTGCGGGTCGCGAAGCCCTCGTCGGTCAGCGCGGTCTGCAGCACCGAGGCGGCGGTGAACAGGTCCTCGTAGATGTCGTCGCCGCTGATCACGGCGAGCGCGGTGGACCTGCCGGCGGTGGTGCGGGTGGAGAGGGGTGGGGCATCGGGGACATGGCGGGGCTGGGATATCCGCATGCGGCGGCTCGATTCAGTAGGTGGAGCGCTGTTCACCGGTAGGGCTCCAGAAGCCCTCCGCTCGCCCGCTGATCAGGGCGTTGTCCAGCCGGTCCAGGGGCAGCGGCACCCGCCGCCGGGACCGGCTGCTCTCATAGGTGGCGAAGACGAGTTCGGCGCCGCGCAGTCCGTGCTCCGCGTGCAGGGCCGGCCGCCGGCCGGTCCGCAGCGAGTCGACGAGGTCGCGGATCGCCTCGGCGGTGCCGGCCGTGATCGCCGGGTCCACACCGCGGTCCCAGCGGCGGGTGTCGGTGTCGAACGGCGACACCCGCACCAGGTCCTCCTTGCCGAAGCGCCGCAGCAGGCCGCGGGCGCCGCGCAGATCGGCCCGTCCCCGGGTGCCCTGGACGATCAGTCCGAGGTCGTTCTCCAGGTTGAGCACGGAGGTGTGCGGTTCGCGTCCGGTGGAGACGACCGCCCGCACCCCGTCCGCCCAGCCGAACTGGGTCAGTGAGGCGGTTTCGGTGAACACGCCGTAGACATAGCGGTCGACGGACGCGTCGATCTGGCCCAGGACCCACGCGGGAGCGGCGTCCAGCCGGTGGAAGAGGATGAGGTCGAGGATGTGGGTGCCCCAGTCGAAAAGATTGGGGCAGTAGCCCTCGATGGTCACCACATCGCCGATCTCGCCCTGGGCTATCCACTCCCTGGCCTGGCGCTGCACGGGGTCGAAGCGGCGCTGCAGGTTGAAGGTGAGCTGGACCCCGGCGTCGGCGGCGGTGGCCGCCATCTCCAGGGCCTCGCCGTAGCTGAGCGCTATCGGCTTCTCGCAGTGGATCGCGCGGGCGCCGGCGGCCACGGCCGCCTTCACCACCTCGGGGTGGAACGCGGGCGGGGTGCAGACGCTGACGATGTCCGGCCGGGACGCCGCGAGCAGTTCGCGGTAGTCCTGGTGGACCGCGGGCACGTTCAGCTCCCCGGCCAGGCTCTCGGCGGACGCCAGGTCCAGGTCCGCGAGCCCCGTCAGCTCCACTCCGGGAGCGGCCAGATAGCCGAGACCGTGCACCCGGCCCTGCGAACCCGCTCCGACGACCACCGCCGAGAGCTTCTCACCGGCCGTTTCCAACGCGTTGTCCATGGCTCTCCGCACCTCCCCAGGGTCGATCTGATGGTGTGCCAAATGCATACCACTTGCCGACATCTTAATACGAACGGCGATCCTGTCTAGAGGTGGAGCGGTAGATAACGCGGCGGAAATTCGCCCTTCTATCAGGTACTTCTCCTGCAAAAAGGGACATTGTGGACGAGCTGTTCCAGCCATCACGCTGTCTTTTTCTTGTCGCACCACTGCTTACCACTTAGAACCAGATGACTACACTGACCGGCACCACTCAGACAGGAGACCCGTATGAAGATCAGTCAGCTTGTCGGCCCCCGGACCTCCGAAGTCGTGACCGCGCCCGACCCGGTCCCCGGCGACGGGCAGGTACTGGTGGAGGTGCTGGCGTGCGGGGTGTGCACCTCGGACATCGGCCCCTGGCTCACCCACGACCCGGCCGCGCCCCCGCTGCGGCTGGGCCACGAGATGGTCGGCCGGGTGGCCGCGACCGGGCGCGACGCGGGGCGCTGGCAGCCGGGCGACCTGGTGACCGGTCTGGGGGGCGACGGCTTCGCGACCCTCGCGGTGATGGACGCGGGCGCGATCCTGCCGGTGCCGGCCGGGATAGAGCCCGCGCACGCCATTGGCGAGCCGGTCGCCGACCTGGAGGAGGCCCTGTCCCGTACCGGCATCCGGGCGGGCGACCGGGTGGCCGTGGTGGGCCTCGGCTTCATGGGGCTCGGCCTGGTCCAGCTCGCCAAGCGGCACGCGCCCGGCCTGCTCGTCGGTGTCGACCCCGACCCGGCCCGCCGGCAGCGGGCCCTGGCGCTCGGCGCCGACCTGGTGTTCGCCCCCGACGAGCTGCCCGAGGAATACCGCGCCGAGACCACCCGGGCCGGTGAGGCCCGGCTGGCCATCGTGCTGGAGGCGACCGGGACGACCGGCGGCCTCAAGACGGCCGGCAGCCTGGTGCGCCCGTTCGGCACCCTGTGCGTCGTCGGCTACCACCACACCGGCGACGCGATGATGGACATGGACCTCTGGTACAAGGCCGTCACCGTCGTCAACGGCTTCTGCCCGGACCGCACCCGCCTGCTCGCCGCCATGCGCGACGCCCTCGGCCTGATCGCCGAGCGGCGCTTCAGCTACGCCCCGCTGATCACCCACCGCTTCGGGCTGGACGGCGTGGACGAGGCCTTCCGCACCATGGAGGAGGGCGGCCCCGACTTCGTCAAGGGGGTGCTGCTGCTCTGAGCCGGGCGGCCCGGCTCAGTCGTGCGACCGCGAGAAGGACGTACGCAGCCGGTAGCGGTCGCCCGCGTAGCGGATCGTCGAGACGAAGAGCGGTTCCTGCTGCGCGCTCAGAGCGAGCTGCCGCATGACGAGCACCGGGTCGCCGAGCGCCAGATCGAGGTGCTCGGCCGCCCGCTCGTCGGCCTTGGTGGCCTCGATGGTGCTGTCCGCCCGGACCGGTTCGACCCCGGCCGCGGCGAGCAAGGAGTACAGCGACCGGCTGCGGAAGTCGATCCGCTCGATCTCCGGTACGAGGGCCGCCCGCAGCCGGGTCAGGTCGAGCGCTATCGGCACGCCCTCCAGCAACCGCACCCGCTCCAGCCGGAACAGCGCGGTCCCCGGGGCGATGCCCAGCTGCTCGGCCTCGTCGATGGTGGCCGGCGTCGCCTCGGCCCGCAGCACCTTGGAGTGCGGCTCCAGTCCCATCCTGGCCGCCGTCTCGCTGAACGACTCCAGGCTGTTGGGCCACTCCTTCTTCTGCGCGACCTGGGCGACGTACCAGCCGCGCCCGTGCGAAGGGCTCAGCACACCCGCCTCGACCAGGCTGCCCAGCGCCTTGCGCAGCGTCACCCGGCTGATGCCCAACTGCTGGCACAGCTCACGCTCGGGGGGCAGCCGGCCGCCCGGCCGGAGCACTCCCCGGTCGATCTCACCGCGGATCACGTTGACAGCCTGGATCCACAACGGCTCCGGGTACCCCGGCAGTACGGTGCCCGAGACCTCGGGAGAGTCGTTCATACGGTGTGAGGCCCCCTGGTGATCCGCTCCGTCGAACAGCGCGGATCACCTTAGCCCGCCCCGCCGCCCGCTGGCCACCATCCGCCGCGCGGGGAGCCCGCGCCCGGCGGGGAGGCCGCCGAAGGACTCCCGTCACGCGGTCCTGACGCTGTGTCGGCGGGCGGATGCCGGTCGCGCGTGAGAGGTTGGCCCTCTGCCGCCGGTCCGGGACGGAGGAGGGTGAACGGGATGAGCGCGCGTGGTGCGGACAGGGCGGACACGGTCCCCGGACGGGCGTCCCGGGCGTCGCGGAAATCGCGGCCGCCATCGGCCCGTTCATCGACGGTGCCCCGGTGAACGAGCCGGAGGACGTCCTGCTCGGCCACCGCCCCGGAGCCTTCGAGCCGGTCGGCGCGGCGGTGGCGGTGCTCGACGCCGACGGGACGGTGGCGGGCTGGACCGGCGACGCGCGGCGGCTGCTCGGCTACTCGGCGGCGGAGATGGTGGGCCGGCCGGCGGCGGCCCTGCTGGAAGCCCCGGACGACGACATGAGCGCGGCGCTCACCGCCGCCGAGCGGGCCCGCGCCGAGGGCGGCTGGTCGGGCCGGGTGAGGGTCCGTCACCGCGACGGCCATGTGCTCGGCCTCCACCTACGGGTCTCCCCGCTGGCCGCGGACGACGGCGAGGATGGGCAGGAGGAGAGCGCCGGCGCCCTCGGAGCAGGCTGGATCGTGGCTGCGGCCGACCGGGACCAGGTCGGCCGGTCGGTGTGGAACGCGGCGGCGTCGCAGTCGCTGCTGGTCCGTTCCCCGCTCGTGGTCATCATCTGGGACCCGCGGCTGCGCTACATCTGGGTCAACGACGCCACGGTCGAGGAGAACCGGATCCCCCGCGAACGCTGGCTGCGCCGCCGGATCGAGGACGTGCTGCCCGGCGTCCTGGACACCCCGCCCTTCGAAGCGGTGATACGGCAGGTCCTCGACAGCGGCGTCCCGGCCCTCGGCTACGAGTTCTCCCGCCGGACCCCGGGGGACAGCCCGCACCGCAAGCACACCTACTCCATCTCCTTCTACCGCCTCGACGGCGCGGACGGCGCCCCGCTGGGGGTCATCGGACTGCGGGCGGACGTCACGGCGAACCGCCGGGCCCGGGCCCGCCTGGACCTGCTCAGCGAGGCCAGTACCCGGATCGGCACCACCCTGGACGTGATGCGCACCGCGCAGGAACTGGCCGACTACGCCGTCCCGCTGCTGGCCGACTTCGTCACCGTCGACCTGGCGGAGTCCGTACCGCTCGGCGAGGAGCCGCTGGCCCGGCTCGACGACCGGCCGGGCCTCACCGCCGTCTTCCGGCGCGGCGGCGTCGCGACCGTCGAACAGGGACCGGTGGCGCTGTGGGGGCGGGGCGAGGCGATCTACGTGGCGCCGTCCTCGCCCTTCGTGCAGGTGGTCAGGACGGGCAGGTCCATCCTGCAACCCGTCATGGACGTCGCCCCCGGCGGCTGGGTGGACGAGGACCCGGAGCGGGCCCGGGTCATCCGCGAGACCGGCATGCACTCCCTGATGATCACGCCGATCCGGGCGCGCGGCGAGATCCTCGGCTGCGCGGTCTTCGTGCGCAGCCGGAACCCGGCCCCCTTCGAGGAGGACGACCTGCTGCTGGCGGAGGAACTCGTCGTCCGGGCCGCGCTCAGCCTGGACAACGCCCGCCGCTACGCCCGCGAGCGCACCGCCGCGCTGGCCCTCCAGCGCAATCTGCTCCCGCACGGGCTGGACGGCGGGAGCACCCTGCAGGTCGCGTCCCGCTATCTGCCCGCGGACGTCGCCGACGGCGTGGGCGGCGACTGGTACGACGTGATCAAGCTCAGCGGCGCCCGGACCGCCCTGGTCGTCGGCGACGTGGTCGGGCACGGCATCAACGCCGCGGCGAGCATGGGCAGGCTGCGCACCGCCGTCCGCACCCTGGCGGACATGGACCTGCCGCCCGACGAACTCCTGGCGGCCCTGGACCGCACGGTGGCGCACCTGGACGAGGAGGACTCCGACTCCGGCGGCCTGCCGGTCGCCATGGGAGCCACCTGCCTCTACGCCGTCCACGACCCCATCACCCGGCGTCTCACCGTGGCCAGGGCCGGCCACCCCCCGCTGCTGCTCCTGCGGCCCGGCTCCGGAGCGAGCGTCCCGTACGTCCCCGCGGGCGCCCCGCTCGGCCTGGGGCTGCTGCTCTTCGAGTCCGCGGAGTTCGACCTGCCGCCGGGATGCTCGATCGCCCTGTACACCGACGGACTCGTCGAGACCCGCGACCACGACATCGATTACGGGATCGAGCGGCTGGCCGCCGCCCTCACACCTCCGGAGGCCGCACTCGAGGATCTGTGCTCCGGCGTGTTCGACGCCATCGAGACCGGCACGCTGTCCGACGACGCCACCCTGCTCATGGCCCGGCCGCATTTTCTGGACGCCGCCGACGTCGCCTCCTGGGAACTGCCGGACGACCCGGCCGGCGTCGCCGGCGCGCGTTCGCTGGCCGCCCGCCAGCTGGCGGTGTGGGGGCTGCCGGAACTCACCGCGACCACCGAGCTGATCGTCGGCGAACTCGTCACCAACGCCGTCCTGCACGGCGCCGCTCCCATCCACCTGCGGCTGATCCGGCACGAGGTACTGGTCTGCGAGGTCTCCGACAGCGAGCCCGCCCAGCCCCGGCCGCGCCGCGCCACCGGCGAGGACGAGAGCGGCCGCGGTCTGCTCCTGGTCGCGCGGTCGTGCCTGCGGTGGGGCACCCGCCGCACACCCGGCGGCAAGACCGTCTGGGCCGAAGTGGCGCTGGCGCCCGGCGACTGAGGCGGGCGGGCTCCGCGCCGCCGCGTCCGCTAGTCGGTGACGTCGTACGACTCCCGCCAGCGCTTTTCCAGGAGCGGCACCACCTGTCCGAGCAGCAGTTCCTGGAAGTGCGGGGTCCGCTCGTGCGCCGCGGCCGCGTCCCGCGACGCGTAGCGCTCCAGGATGACGAAGGCGCGGTCGTCCTCCAGCCGGCGGTAGACGTCGAAGGACACGTTCCCCGGCTCCTCGCGGGTGGCCGCGGCGAGCCGCGCGTAGAGACCGAGGACTTCGTCCGGATCCCGGTCCCCGGCCACGCGGTGATGGGCGATCACCTGGAACTGCGCCATGGTCGTACCTTCTCTGTCGTCCCTGTACGGAGGCGGGCTGCTTCCCCTCCCGCGCCCATCATCACCTGCGCCGCCGGGAGCCGCGCGATCAGCCCCAGGGGGACGACCGGGCCGCCCCGTACCGCCCGGGGCCGGGGTTCACAGCGCCGCCAGCGCCGGCAGCAGATCCGCCGCCGCGGCCACGTCCGCGGTCAGGGGGCGGTCCTCGGCCAGCGGGGACAGGCCCGCGTCGAGGACTGCGAAGACCGGGGCGGCCGGGGGAGGGACCGGGTGCTGGCGCAACGCGCCCACCGCCGCGACGAGTTCGCAGGCCAGGACCAGCCGGTAGGCGTCCACCGCGCGCAGGGCCTGGCGCACGCCCTGGGAGGCGAAGCTGGCGGCCTCCTCCATGCCGCGGGACAGCACGGTGTGGCCGGTGGAGGCCGGCATCGCGCAGGACCGGACCTCGGCGAGCGCGGAGTTGGCGCTGTACTCCAGGATCATCATGCCGGAGCTGCCCGCCGGGCCCTGCGCCAGGAAGGGGCGGAGCCCGGTGACCTCCGGGTCCGCGAAGGCGGACAGCCGCGCCGCCGAGAGCTGGCCGGTCTGGAGCAGCGCCAGGCACAGCTGGTCCAGCGCCAGGCCCAGCGGAGCGGCGTAGAAACCGCCGTGGTGATAAGCGGCTGGGGCGCCGTCCGGACCGTCGTCGCTGATCAGCGGATTCTCCGACGGGCAGTTGATCTCGACGGCGACCATCCGGCGCAGCGCGGCGGCCGCCTCCAGCGCCGGGCCGTGCGCCTGCGGGAAGGCACGGAAGCCGAACGGGTCCTGTATCCGGCGCCCGGTGGCGCGCGGGCGCTCCGGAGCGCCGAGGAGCCGGCGCACCTCGGCCGCCGCGTGCACCACGCCGGGATACGGCCGCAGCGCGTGCACCGGCGCCGCGTACGCCTCCAGGGACCCGGACACTGCGGCCAGCGACAGGGCCGCCACCGCGTGCGAGGCGCGCAGCAGGACGTCCACGTCGTGGCAGACCAGCGCCGCCTGGCCGAGGATGAGGGCGTTGCTGCTCATCAGGGCGAGCGCGTCGCCGTGCGCGAGCACGACGGGCGCGGGTACGGCGAAGGTCGCGTCCGTCTCCTGCGGGGCCGGGCCCGTCGCGGGGCGCGGGGCCGCGTCGTCGGACAGCCAGGGCCGCTCCCCTATGACGGTGAGACCGGCCTGGGCCAGCGCGGTCAGGTCTCCGGTGCCGACCGCGCCGTACTCGTTGACCGCCGGGTGGACGCCGAGCCGCAGCGCCTCCACCAGGGCCTGCGCGACGGCGGGCTGGAGGCCGGAGCCGCCGGCCAGCACCTGATTGGCCCGCACCGCCAGCATGGCGCGGATCTGGCGGACCGGCAGCAGGGCGCCGACGCCGCCCGCGTGGCTGCGCAGCAGCCGCAGGTCCTGGCCGGCCTGGTCCTCATGGCTGAGGAAGACCATGCGGTTGGCGCCGACGCCGGTGTCGCGTCCGTACATCCGTCCCGCCGCCGCCAGCCGGCGCGCGGTGTGCCAGGAGCGCTCCGCCCGGGCCGCCGCCTCGGCCGGCACGGTGGGCTCGGCCAGCCGGTCGGCGAGCCGGGCCACCGCGTCGGCGTCGAGCGCGGCGCCGTCCAGCACCACGAAGGCCCCCTCCGCCGAGGGTGCCTTCGTGGGGTGCCGCGGGATCTCGGACGCCGTTCCCATCACACTGATCCGGCCGGGGGCCGACGCTCAGGCCAGGCCGACCGACGTCAGCCAGGCCTTGGCGACGGTCAGCGGGTCCTTGCTCTCGCCCTGCACCTGGGCGTCCATGTCCAGCAGCGCCGCGGTGTCGAGCTTGGCGGACAACGCGTTGAGCGCGTCGACACCGGCCTGCGACAGCCCCGACTTGTAGACCAGCGGGATCACGTTCTCGAACCCGAACAGGTTCTTCGGGTCCTGGAGGACGACGAACTTCTCCTTGGTGATGGTGGTGTCCGTGGTGAAGATGTCGCCGGCCTGGATGTTGCCGTTCTTCAGCGCCGCCTCGGTCAGCGGACCGCCCGCGTCGAGGGCCTTGAACGCCTTGGGCGTCAGACCGTAGACGGACTTCAGGCCCACCAGGCCCTGCTGGCGGGTCTGGAACTCCGGCGAGGCGCCGATGGTGATGTCCTTCCCGGCCGGGGCCAGGTCGGCGATGGTGGAGTCCGTGGTCAGGTGGTACTTCGCGGCGGTCGCCGCGTTGACCGTGATGGAGTCCTTGTCCTGCGCGGGAGCCGGCTGCAGCAGGGTCAGCTTCGGGTCCAGCTTCGCGGTGACCGCGGCGTCGGTGGCGGCCTGGGTGGTCGGGGCGGCCTTCGCGTCGAGGTAGGCCAGCAGGGCGCCGTTGTACTCCGGCAGCACGGTCAGCGTGCCGTTCTTGAGCAGGCCGTAGGTGGTCTCGCGGCTGCCGATGTTCGGCTTGTAGGTGACCTTGATCCCCTTGGCCTTGAGCGCCTCGCCGTAGATGTCCCCGAGCAGGATGCTCTCGGCGAAGTTGTTGGAGCCGACGACCACGGTGTCGCCGCTGGGCTTGGACCCGGCCAGCGGGTCCTTGGGGCTGTCGGAGGAGGACGAGGACGAGGAACAGCTCGTCAGCGATGCCGCTGCTGCGACGGCTGCCAGCGCCACCCCGGCCAGGCGGTTGCGTCTCGGGCTGGACCAGGTGCTCATCACGGGAGAAGTCACGGTTTCCGCTTCCGGGTTCGGAGGTTTCGGACGGTTCGGATGGTGTCGGGTATTGAACATGACGCGTGAAGGGTGTTACCCAGCGATCCAATCCAGCCGGTTCGATCTCCGTCAAGAGCGGCCTGGTCACGATCCGCGACACCGTCGAACCGTAGGCCGAAGTCGGCCCGGGGAGGGCGACCCGGCACGTTATGTAACAGAGTCTTGATGATCCGGTCAGATGACAGCGGCAAAGACGAGGTAGTCTCCCCGACGTTGGTCACGGGGCTCGGACAACTGTCCAGCGGATCCGGCCATTTCGGGCCGGGAGCAGGCAGAAGCGGTCAATGAGCACCTCGGCTGTGTCCGGTTGTCGGTGACGTCACGCAGGAGGCTTGGTGTCCGTGGACGAGGTGGTCGCTCCGGTGCGGCCGGCTCCCGATGCTCCTACCCGGGGCGGTGTCGGGAGTTTCGCCGACAAGTGGCCCTTCCGCCGCAAGCTCAACGTCCTGGTCGGTGTGCCGCTGGTCGTGGTGCTCCTGCTGCTGGCCTACGTGATCAGCGGGCTCACCGGGCAGGCCAAGGACGCGGCCTCGGCGGCCAGGCTGGTCCGCGACAGCCGGCAGATCGCCGAACTGATCGACCGGGTGGAGACCGAGCACCAGCAGGCGGTCCTGCTGTCGGTGCGCTACGAGTCGGCGGTCGGCGGCAAGCGCCCGTCGCTCTCGGCCTACCTCGCGGCCAGGAACTCCGTCGACGCCCAGGTCGAGAAGGTCCGCTCGGCCTTCGGCACCGGCCTGCCGGACGCCGAGGCGCAGGCGCTCAAGGAGATCAACGGCCTGGACAGCCTGCGGTCGACCATCGAGCAGAGCTATCTGCCGGCCGACAACATAGACCCGGCGTACACCGCGATCGTGGACGAACTGATCGACGGCCTCGGCCTCGACCAGCGCTCGAATCTGGCCGCCACCGTCACCGGCAGCCTGCTGGACTCGCTGCTGCGGGCGGAGTCCGCGCACAGCTCGCTGGAGACCAGCGTCTTCTCCGCCCAGACCGGTGACACCAACGCGCTCATCGAGTTCGTCGGCGCGGTCGGCTACGCCCAGCAGTACAGCTACCAGGCGAGCAGGTTCGGCCGGTTCGCCAGCCAGTCCCAGGTCACCCAGCTGGCCGGGATCGAGCAGAACCCGGCCTGGAACGACATCTCGCTGCAGTACGCGGGGCTGCAGATCGACCCCAGCGCGCTGGTGGCCAAGTCCCCCGCCCAGGTGCGGTCGGCCTTCGTCGCGGCGCTGCGGGAGTACCCGACCTACCAGCGGCAGGCGCAGTCCCGGCTGAGCATCACCGCCAATCTGATCGACCAGATCGCCGCCCGGGCCGACCGGGCGTCGAACGACGCGTGGTGGCGGGCGGCCTGGCTGCTCGGCGGCGCCCTGCTCGCCTTCGTGCTGTGGCTGGCCTTCTCGGTGGCGGTGCGCCGCTCGGTGATCCGCCCGGTGCGGGCGCTGACCGGGGCCGCGACCCAGGTCGCCGAGGTCGCCGACGAGGAACTCGCCCGGGTGGCCGACGACGACGCGGCCTACTCCGGCCCGCTGCGGCTGCGCGAGGTGCCGGTCACGGCACGCGACGAACTCGGTGATCTCGCTGAAGCGTTCAACCGGGTCCAGGGCACCGCTGCCCGGCTGCTCGAACGCCAGGTGCTCAGCCGCCGCAACGTCGCCGAGATGTTCGGCAACGTAGGCCGCCGGATCAGCAACCTGACGGCCCGTCAGCTCGCGCTCATCGACGCGCTGGAACGCGGCGAGACCGACCCCGCGCTGCTCGACCGGCTCTACCGGATCGACCACCTCGCGGTACGCCTCCAGCGCAACGCCGACAGCCTGATGCTGCTGGCCGGCATCCGGGAGGCCGGTCTGGACGCCAGCCCGACCGCGCTCACCAACGTCGTCCGCGCGGCGCTGGGGCAGATCGAGGGCTATCAGCGGGTCTCACTGGTCGCTGAGACCAATGTCACGGTCGCCCCCGACATCATCGCGGACCTGACGCTGATGTTCGCCGAACTGCTGGAGAACGCGGTGGCGTTCTCCCCGGCGCACAGCCCCGTCGAGGTGACGGTGCGCAACGGCTCCGACGGCGCCCGGATCGAGATCTCCGACCACGGCCTGGGCCTGAGCGCGGAACGCCTGGCCGAGGAGAACGCCCGGCTGATCCGCCGCGAGCGGCTCGACCTGGCGCCCACCAGGGTGCTCGGCCTGTTCGTGGTCGGCAGCCTGGCCCGCCGCTGGGGCATCGGCGTCACGCTGACCCGGACCCCGGGGGGCGGTGTCACCAGCCGGGTGACGATCCCGGCCGCGCTGATGCTCCTGATGAGCCCGTTCACCGCCTCCGACGGGCAGCACGACCGGCAGCAGGACACCGTACGGGACAGCGGCGCCCGGCCCGGCTACGGACGGCCCCCGGTGGCCAAGGTGCCGCTGCCCGAACCGCGCGGCGCGCTGCCGCCCGCCGCGCCGCGGACCCGGCCCGAGCCCAGCCCCACCGCCGCCGGCACCGCCGTCATGGGCGGCCAGCCCGGGGCGCAGCGCCGGGCGGACGACGTGCCGTCGCTGCCCCGGCGCGTCGCCCGGCCGCAGACGCCCGAGCCCGCTCCGGCCGCCGAGCGGCCGGCGCCACCCGCCCCGGCCGCCGGCGGACCCGCTCCGCTCATGTCGCCCGGCGGTGACGGCGGGGCGAGCCCGCTGCGGCGCCGGGTGCGCGGGGCCACCCTCAAGACGACGGTCACCGACGCCGAACGGCACGCGGCGCGGCAGGCGTCCCGCCCGGTCGACGCGGAGGAAGTGCGTTCCGAGATCGACGAGTTCGAAGCCGCGGTGGAGCGGGCCAATCGCGAAGCCGCCGCAGCAGATGGTAAAACGATCAACGAAGCAGGGTCCCCGGAAGGAGTGGAACAGTGACAACGCCGACAGGTGACGCCTCGGCCGGGCAGAGCGTGCCCACCGATCTGCGAGCCGCCGCAGCCGACTTCACCTGGCTGCTGAATCGGTTCGCCACCGAGACCGCGGGAGTCGTCGACGCCATCGCCGTCTCCTCCGACGGACTGCTGATCGCCGTCTCGCAGCTGCGCAACCCGGCCGACTCCGAGCGGCTCGCGGCGATCGTCTCCGGCATCACCAGCCTGGCGGCCGGCGCCGCCGGGAACTACGGCCTGGGCGGCCTGAACAAGGTGATCATCGATCTGGAGCACGGCCATGTCCTGGTCTCCGCGATCGGCAGCGGCGCGGTGCTCGGGGTGGTGACCTCCAAGGAGGCCAAGCTCGGCAACATCGCCTACGAGATGACCGTCTTCGCCAACCGGGCGGGCGCCGCGCTCAGCCCGCAGCTCGTGCTCGAACTCAAGAACAGCGTCGGCTCCGCTTCGGCCAGATGACCTGTCGGGAGGCGAGGCCGAGGAAGGGATCCCCATGACGGGCGGTGACACGCCACCAGGCGAGGACCCCTTCCCGGGGGCTCCCGCCGCCTCGGCCGGACGGGCTCCCGCCGTACGGCCGTTCCTGGTCACCGCGGGACGGGTGGCGGGCGCCAGGTCCGGACCGCCGATGCCGGTCGAGACCCAGGTGGTCACGACAGCGGCGGGAATCGAGGCGCTCGACCTGCTGTCCTTCGAACGGCACGACATCGTCGCCCTGTGCCGGGTGCCGCAGTCGCTCGCGGAGGCCGCGGCCAGGCTGCGGCTGCATCTCAACGTGGTCCGCGTCCTCGCCGAGGACCTCCAGTCCAGCGGGGAGCTCGCGGTCTACCTGCCCACCAGCGGCACCGCACAGGACGCCTCAGTACTGCGAAGGGTTATCGATGGTCTCCGCGCCATCCCCGACTCCCGGGGGACACTCCGTGACACCGATTGAACCGACGGCCGGCCGAGTCGCCCAGCAGACCGTGACCCGGCCGCCGCTGCCGGTCAAGATGGTGATCGCCGGCGGGTTCGGCGTCGGCAAGACCACCACCGTCCGGTCGATCTCCGAGATCACCCCGCTCACCACCGAGGCCTCCATCACCGAGGTCGCCGCCGGCGTGGACGACCTCAGCCACACCCCGCACAAGACGACCACCACGGTCGCCATGGACTTCGGCTGCATCACCATCGACTCGGCCCTGAAGCTCTACCTGTTCGGCACGCCCGGCCAGGAGCGGTTCGGCTTCATGTGGGACGACCTGGTCGAGGGAGCGCTCGGCGGGCTCGTCATCGTCGACACCCGGCGGCTGGACGACTGCCACGCCGCGGTGGACTACTTCGAGCACAAGCAGATCCCGTTCGCCGTCGCGGTCAACGCCTTCGACGGCAGGATCGAGCACCCGCTGGACGATGTCCGCTGGGCGCTCGACGTGGCCGACCAGGTCCCGGTGATCGCCTTCGACGCCCGCCGGCGCGGCTCGGTCCGCGACGCGCTGCTGGTGGTGCTGGAAGTGGCACTGAGCCGGACGGCCGGCTGACACCTCCGCGCCGGCCGGCCCCCCGGAGGGGACCGGCCGGCGCGTCCGTCCGGCCGGGGCTAGCCCCGGCGCACCCCGGGCGACACCGCGAGCCGTCCGATCAGCCAGAAGACGCCGATGGTCAGCAGCGCCAGACCCGCGATCAGGGTGGCGCCGCCCACCACCTTCTCGTAGTTGCGCTGGTAGAGGCCGTCCAGCACGAAGCGGCCGAGACCGCCGAGGCCCACGTACGCCGCGATGGACGCCGTCGAGACGACCTGGATGGCCGCCGACCGCAGACCGCTGAGGATCAGGGGGAGCGCGACCGGCAGTTCGACCTGGAAGAGGACCTTCGCCGGATGCATGCCCATGCCCCGGGCGGCGTCGACCGGCGCGGGATCGACCGTCCGCACGGCCTCGTACGTCGTCACCAGGATCGGCGGTACGGCCAGGGCGACCAGCGGGATCATGGCCGGCGCCAGCCCGATCCCGATCACGACCGCGGTCAGGACCAGCAGGCCGTAGCTGGGCAGCGCGCGGGCCGCGGCGGCGATGAAGGACAGCGTGTTGCCGCCCCGCCCGGTGTGGCCGGTGTACAGGCCGATCGGCAGCGCGATGGCCATCGCCATGCCGAGCGCCATCAGGCTGTACTCCACATGCTCCAGCAGACGCCGCGGGATGCCGTCGTAGCCGTGCCAGTGCGAGCCGTCGCTGAAGAAGGCGTTGATGAAGTGCAGAACGTTCATCGGGCGGCGTCCTCCAGGGCGACTGCCACGGGTTCGGGTCGGGCTTCGGCCGACCGGCCCCGCCCCTTGGCCCGGGTGCCGCGCGGCATCCACGGGGTGAGCGCGATGCGCAGCAGCACCAGCAGTCCGTCGAGGACGATGGCGAGCACCGCGGTGGTGACCACCGAGTTCACCGCGAGATTCGTCCGGTGGTAGAGCTGCGCGTCGGCGAGCAGATTGCCCAGCGCGCCCTGGTTGCCGATCAGCGCGCCGACGCTGACCAGGCTGATGCTGGACACCACCGCGACCCGCAGCCCCGCGATGATCGCCGGTACCGCGATGGGCAACTGCACCTGCAGATAGCGCTGGACCGGCCCGAAGCCCATCGCGGTCGCCGCGGCCAGCGTCTCCTCGGGCACCGAGCGGACACCGTCCACGATGGCCGGGACCAGCAGCACGAGGCTGTAGACGGCCAGCGGGATCATCACGGTCGTCTCGGTGGCGCCGGTGTAGTCGATGAGCACCACGAAGAACGCCAGCGACGGGATCGCGTAGAGCACCGTCGTCACCCACAGCACCGGCGGATACAGCCACTTGAAGCGGACGCACAGCTGGCCGAGCGGAAGGGCCACCACGAGTCCGCCGAGCACCGGCAGCAGCGCCTCCTTGAGGTGGACGCCGATCAGGCCGAAGTAGGAGTGCTGGAGATCGCTCGGAATGTCGAAGAAGCCGCTCATCGGGCGGCCCGGGCGGTGCGGCCGGTTCCGGGCGCGCTCGCGGCGGCGCCGCTGCCGGCCGGACCCGCGGTCTTCGCGTCGTTTGCCGCCGTCTGCGCGCCGCGCTCGGCGTGCGCGCTGCGGATGGCGTCGGCGATCGACTCCTGCGAGGTGACACCCACCACCCGCCCGGCGGCGTCCACGGCGACCGCCCAGCCGGTGGGGGAGAGCACCGCGCAGTCCAGCGCGTCGCGCAGCGACTCCTTGCCGAACTCGAACGGCCGCCCGTGGGACAGCAGCGCGCCGCGGTCGACGCTCCCGCCGCCCGCCGTCAGCGCCTTCGGTTCCGCCCAGCCGAGCGGCTTGCCGTCGGTGTCGGTGACCAGCAGATAGGGGATGTCCGGGGTGGTCCGCTCGGCGACCTGCTTGGCGGTGGCGTCGATCGCGACGATCGGCGCGGTGGTCAGCTCCAGTCCGGCCGAGGTGAAGAACGACAGCCGCCGGATGCCCCGGTCGTTGCCCAGGAAGTCCTCGATGAAGGCGTCCGCCGGAGCGGACAGCAGTTCGTCCGGCGGCGCGAACTGGACCAGCTCGCCACCGGTCCGCATGACCGCGATCATGTCCCCGATCCTGATCGCCTCGTCGATGTCGTGCGTCACGAAGACGATGGTCTTGCCCAACTCGGCCTGGATCCGCAGCAGCTCCGTCTGAAGGCCCTTGCGGACGATCGGGTCCACCGCCGAGAACGGCTCGTCCATCAGCAGCACCGGCGGATCGGCCGCGAGCGCCCTGGCCACGCCGACCCGCTGCTGCTGCCCGCCGGAGAGCTGGTAGGGGTAGCGGGACGCCAGCGAGGCGTCCAGACCGACCCGCTCCATCAGATCCGTCGCCCGCTTGCGCGCCCGGCTCCGGTCCCAGCCGAGCATGCGGGGCACGGTGGCGATGTTGTCCAGGATGGTGCGGTGCTGGAACAGCCCCGCGTTCTGGATGACATAACCCATCGACCGGCGCAGCGCGTTGACCGGCTGGTCGCGGATGTCCGCGCCGTCGAGCAGGATCCTGCCCTCGCTCAGTTCGACCATCCGGTTGATCATCCGCAGCGTCGTGGTCTTCCCACAGCCTGACGGTCCGACCAGGACGGTGATCGAGCCGTCCGGTATCTCCAGCGACAGGCGGTCGACCGCCTTGGTGCCGTCAGGGTACCGCTTGGTAACTGACTCCATACGTATCAAGGTGCCGAATACCCTTCGGGATTGGGCATGAGTCGGCTTGTCTTCGTACGTCGTCGTACAAGCCGTTGCGGAGGAAGTTTAGACCGAGGTCGTCGCGGCCTGTCATCGCGCACGCCGTCCGGGCCCCATGAGTGTCGGCGCCGACGGTCACCGGCCGGACAGCCCCCGCTGGTTACGCTCTGGACATGGCGCGCAATCGGTTGTACCGCAGCGGCACCCTGGTCCTGGAGGACTTCCCCACCGACGACATCTCCGACCACCTCGCCGACCCGTCGTCCGTGGTGTGGCTGGATCTGCCCCATCCGGCGCCGGACGACTTCAGCACGGTGGCCCGGGAGTTCGGCTTCCACGAGCTCGCCATGGACAGCGCGTCGCACCGCGGTGAGCGGCCGAAACTCGACCAGTTCCCGGACCACGCCTACCTCAACGCCTACGCCGTCGACCTGGCCCAGGACGGCTCACGGGTGTCCGTCTGCGAAGTCGCCGTCTTCCTCACCCGCCAGGCGCTGATCACCGTCCGCAACGACGACTCCTTCCCCATCGAGGAGGTCGTCGCCCGCTGGGACGGGAGCGCGGAGCTGGCCGGACAGGGGGTGGGCTTCCTGCTGTACGGCCTGCTGGACCACGTGGTGGACAGCCACTACGCCGCCGTGCAGCAGCTGGACGATCTGGTGGACGAGCTGGAGGACCTGCTCTTCGAGGACGAGCCGCAGCAGATCAGGACCGCCCACCGCCGGCTGTACGTGCTGCGCAGGGCCCTGGTCCGGCTGCGGCGGGTGATCCTCCCGATGCGCGAGGTGGTGAACACCGCCATGCGGCCGGGGCTGCATGTGATCACCGAGCCGCTCGCGCCCTACTTCCAGGACGTCTACGACCACGCGGTGGCCGCCAGCGCGCGGACCGAATCCGTACGGGACATGCTGGCCTCGGCGATGGAGACGAACATGTCGGCCCAGTCCAACCGGGCGAACCTGATCATGAAGAAGGTCACCAGCTGGGCCGCGATCATCGCCGTGCCCACCGCGATCACCGGCTTCTACGGCCAGAACATCCCCTATCCCGGCTTCTCGCGCGAGTGGGGATTCGCCACCTCCAGCGGCGCCATCGTCGCCCTGTCGACGGGGCTGTACGTCGTCTTCAAACGCAAGGACTGGCTCTGATCCCGGCCGGCATTCCCCGGTATCTCCTCGATGTGCCCCAGGTCACATCGAGGAGATGAAATAACCGGTGACTGGTTCCCCGTTTGCACTCACGTGGCCGAAAACCGGGGAGTCGATCCCCGATTATGAACACCATGTGAACCGCAAGGTCCCCGCTGCTGGAAGGAGAGTCTGTCGTGACCACCGTTGCCGAGAATCCCACGCGCCGCGGTCCCCGTACACGGGCGGACGCTCTGCGCAACCGGGAGCTGATCGTGACCGCGGCCCGCGAGATATTCGTGGAATTCGGTCCGGAAGCGCCGCTCGATGAGATCGCCCGTCGGGCGGGAGTGGGCAATGCCACGCTCTACCGGAACTTCGCCGACCGGAGCGCGCTGATCCACGAGGTGCTGCTGTCCGTCATGATCCGCACCGCGGATCACGCGGAGGCGTTCGCCGCCCTGGAGCCCGATCCGTTCACCGCGCTGCGCCGCTTCGCGCACGCGGCGGTCGACGAGCGGGTCGGAGCCCTGTGCGGGATGCTCGTCGGCGGGGTCGACCAGCACGATCCGATCGTCAAAGCCCATGGTGAGCGCCTGGAAAGCGCCGTCGAAGGGCTGATGGAGAAGGCACGGCGGGCCGGCCAACTGCGCACCGATGTCACCGTCGGCGATCTGGTGGTGGCGCTGTCCCAGCTCACCCGGCCGCTGCCGGGGATGGGGTGCCTGGACACCGACGGAGTCGCCCACCGGCATCTCCAGCTGTTCCTCGACGGCCTGCGATCGGCCGCCCCTTCCGAACTTCCCGGTGCCTCCACGACGCTGGAGAATCTGGGTTCCTGATTTCCCCGCACCCGATCCGCACACCCGATCCTGTGACCACCTACTGACTTACCGACGCTGACTCCGGTTCTCGATCCGGTTCCGGAGTCCACCTCCTGTGCCCCGCAGTGTCGATGACGCCTGCGCGCTAACTCCTTTCCACACCCTTAGGTGGATACACCCATGCCACAAACGGTCGAAAATCGGCTTCCCGACCCCCGGCGCTGGAAGGCGCTGGTGTTCATTTCGCTGGCCCAGTTGATGGTCGTGCTCGACTCCACGATCGTGAATATCGCGCTGCCGAGCGCCCAGCGCTCCCTCGGTATTTCCGATGCCAACCGGCAGTGGGTCATCACGGCCTACGCGCTCGCCTTCGGCGGTCTGCTCCTGTTCGGCGGTCGTATCGCCGACCTCTGGGGCCGCAAGCGCACCTTTGTCGTCGGACTGACCGGCTTCGCCCTCGCGTCCGCGCTCGGCGGCGCCGCCACCAACGAGGCGATGCTGCTCGGCTCCCGCGCGCTCCAGGGCGCCTTCGGCGCGCTGCTCGCGCCGGCCGCCCTTTCCCTGCTCGCGGTGACCTTCACCGACGCCAAGGAGCGGGCGAAGGCCTTCGGCATCTTCGGCGCGATCGCCGGCGGCGGTGGTGCGGTCGGGCTGCTGCTCGGCGGTGTCCTGACCGAATACCTCAACTGGCGCTGGACCTTCTTCGCCAACATCCCCTTCGCGATCATCGCCGCCCTCGGCGCGTACTTCGTGATCCGCGAGCCGTCCGGCGGCCGCAACCGCTCCCCGCTGGACGTCCCCGGTGTCGTCCTGTCCACCCTCGGCCTGGTCTCGCTGGTGTACGGCTTCACCCGCGCCGAGACCAGCGGCTGGTCCGCCACCTCGACCATCGGCCTGTTCGTCGCCTCGGCGGTCCTGCTGAGCGCGTTCGCCTGGGTCGAGTCCAAGGTCAAGGCCCCGCTGCTGCCGCTGCGGGTGGTCACCGAACGCAACCGCGGCGGTGTCTACGCCTCGCTCGGTCTGGCCATCATCGGCCTGTTCGGCGTCTTCCTCTTCCTGACCTACTACCTCCAGGTCGTGCAGGGGTACTCCGCGATCAAGACCGGCTTCGCGTTCCTCCCCATGGTCGCCGCCTTCGTGGTGGGCTCCACCCAGATCGGCACCAGGCTGGTCACCCGGGTCCGGCCGCGGCTGCTGATGGGCCCCGGCTTCGCCGTCGCGGCCGTCGCCATGCTGCTGCTGACCCGGCTCCAGGTCGGTTCCTCCTACCCGGGCGTGATCCTGCCGGGTCTGGTGCTGCTGGGCCTCGGTATGGGCACGGCCTTCATGCCGGCCATGTCGCTGGCCACGCACGGCATCCAGCCGCGTGACGCGGGCGTCGCCTCGGCGATGGTCAACGCCTCGCAGCAGGTGGGCGGCGCGATCGGTACGGCGCTGCTGAACACCATCGCGGCCTCCGCCACCACCGCGTACGTCGCGGCCCACGTGGCGGGCGCGGGCGGCCCGAAGCTGCTCCAGTCGCAGGCACTGGTGCACGGCTACACCCACGCCATCTGGTGGGCGGTCGGCATCGAAGCCCTCGCCGCGCTGATCGCCCTGACGGCCATCAACGTCGGCCGTCCCGGTTCGACCCTGGTCGGATCGAGCGCGGACGGCGCCGAGGAGGAGACCCAGGTCCCGGTGGTCATGCACTGACACCGGCGCTCGCGCCACCTCCCAGGAACGGATCTGCCCCGGCCCGCCGCATCGCGGTGGTGACCGGGGCGGATCCGTCTCCGGGCGGGGCCACCGGCCGGCTCAGGTGCCGCCGCACCGCTTGTAGCCGGCCGGCGACTGGCACGGCAGATGGTTGTCGTACTCCAGCACCGCCTTGCCGTCCCCGTTGACGGCGAAGTTCAGGAAGCTCTCGGCGAGGGAGCCGCCCGCCGGGCGGTCGTAGGTGTAGGCGTACTCGATCTCGGCGAACGGATACGTGCCGTCGTTGATCGCCTGCGGCGACGGTGCTTCGCCGCCGATCTTCAGGACGCGTACCCCCTTGGCGTGCTGGGCGGCCTGCAATTCCGCGTAGCCGAGGCCGCCGGGGGTCGTGCCGACCTTGTCCAGTACGTCCTGCGTCCGGTCGAGTTCGCAGCGGATGGGCCGGACGTCGGTCGGGTAGAGCAGGCTGACGCAGTCCCCGGAGGTACGGCCGGGCTCGGTGTGCCGGCCGAGGATCAGCCGCTCGAAGAGCTTCCGGGTGCCGGACCCGTCCTTGCGGCTGATCAGCCGGATCGGCAGCCCGGAATCGACCCCCAGCCCGCGCCAGGCCAGGACCGGGGCATCGTTCGCGTAGGCGCTGCGGAGCGCGGCGAGCGAGAGGTCCTCCACCGGCAGCCGGCTGTTCACCACCATGGCGAACGCGGTCACGGCGACCTTCTGCCCGGACAGACGCGGGGACACGTTCTGCGCGGGCCCGTCGGAGAACACGATCACCGGCGGCGAGGAGTCCTTCGCGCGGTCGCCCTGGCCGATCAGCGCGGCGATGTCCACGTCGCTGCCGTTCGCGTCCACGGTGATGCGCGAGCCCGGGCACTCCTTTTCGTACCGCGCGGCGAGGTCGGTCGCGGCGGGCTGGAAGGCGGTGGAGCCGGCGACGGTGAGACCCCCGGTGGCGCAGCCCATCGGATCCGTGTGCCGGGCGTCGAGATGGACGACGAGCCCGCCGAGCACCAGGAGCGCGGCGCAGAACGTCCCGATGATCCCGTACGCGGTGCCGCTGATCGCGGGCGAGGTGTCGTCCACCGGCCTGGCCCGGTTGGCGTACACCCGCCCCTCCCGCAATCCACCGGTGATCCGTACCGGCGAGGCCGCCGGCCCGCCGGTGAGCAGGACGAACAGCTTGTAGTGCTGGCCCCGGTCGAGCGGGACACGCGGAAGGTGGATCTGGTTGCCGTGGTGCGCGACGGCGCCCGGCCGGGTGAAGTGGTCGATCAGGTGCTCGTCGCTGAGCTGCGTGACCGAGACGCCCCGCACGACGCGATCGGTGAAGACCACGGTCAGGCCGTGGGACGGATCGGGGCTGGTGTAGTCGCTCTCGGCGACGGTCTCCCGTCCGTCGTTCTCGATCCGGAGCAGGACGACGGTCGCGTCGTGCGACAGCTCGGACAGGTCCCCGAACAGGCCGAGCCGGACGTTCTGCTGCTCCGCCTGGCCGTTGTCACCGCCCACGGGTGTGTCGAGCTGGACGCGGTAGCCGATCCGCCGCCCGCCCCGGCCCCGCAGCCAGAACACGAAGTTGACGAACGGCGTGATCCCCAGCGCGATCAGTGAGGTGACGATGGCCACGATGCTGTCCGGGCTGATCGGACTCACCTCTTGTTCCGCTGTTCTTGTCCGCCCCCTGCGGCGATTCACGACACCGTACGAGCGCTCGACGCGAGCGGTGACCGGCTCCCGGCTCTGTTCGCCGACCGTTCGCCTCTCATTCGCCGCAGGGGCGTCCGGAGCGGACGCACGACCGCGCCCCGCCACGGACGGGGGTCCGGGGCGGGGCGCGGGGGTGGGTGGGTCAGAGCTGGCGCGCGTAGGCGAGGAAGCCGGCCCAGGCGTCGGGGGAGAAGGCGAGCTGCGGGCCTTCCTTGTCCTTGGAGTCCCGGACATGAACGGTGTCGGGGCAGGCCGCCACCTCGACGCAGTCGCCGGAATCGCCGCTGCTGTGGCTGGACTTGCGCCAGGAGAGGGCGACCTCGACGCAGTCGCCGGAACTGCCGCTGCTGTAGCTGCTTTTGAACCAAGCCAGTTCGCTGGTGTTCATAGCTCTCCTCGCAGTCGACGCAACAGGCTCATGGAGTCCTCGGGGGTGAGGGCCTGCGAGCGCAGTTTCGCATACCGCTGCTGGAGCACGCTGATCGTCTTGGTGTCGGATACGAACTGGCCGCTCTCCTGCCCCTCGGAGTAGCCGAACCAGCGGTTCTCCGGGGTCTCCAGCAACTGGATAGGTCCGTTCAGCCCGGGATGGACCCCCCTTGCCAGCGGCAGCAGTTGCACCTCGGTGTTCCGTCGCTCGGTGACCTCCAGGATGTGGTCGATGAGCCCGCGCCTGACATCTGCCCCGCCCGTCGGACGCATGAACAGGTGCTCGTCCAGCACGAAGCTGAAAGCGGTGTGCGGGCGCTCCGTCAGCAGTCGTTGCCGCTCGAAGCGAGCCGCCAACTGGGCCTCGATGTCCTCGTCGCTCAACGGTGGGAGACGCTGCTCGAACAGCGTCCGCGTGTACCCCTCTGTCTGCAACAACCCCGGGACGACCCGGCATTCGTACGTGCACAGCGTGATCGCCGTCAACTCCAGCCGTGCCCAACGCCGGAACCACACCGCCAGCCCCGGCTGCCGCGCGATGTGCTTCGACGCCTTGCGCAACGCGCCCGTGTTGCCCAGGACCACCTCCGCGCGCTCCACGAAGTCGTCGTCCGGCATGCGGCGGCCCACCTCGATCGAGGCCACCGTGTGCTTCGAGTAGCCCACCTGTGCCGCGAACTCCTCGCGGCTCAGGCCCGCGTGCTCCCGCAAGGCCTGGACGACCGCGCCGAACGTCCGCAGACTGTCCGACGACTCCGGCTCGCTGCTGCCGGTTCCTCCCGTACCCGTACCACTCGCCCCGAACGTTCCGTCGGCCATCTCCGGCCACCTCCCACGTACCCGCCCCGCCCGTATGATCGTCAAACGATTCATGCTGGCCATTGGTGACGCGTACTGTCCACTCACCGTACGCGTACGATCGCGCAGCGTACGCGGCTGACGCTCCGTCAGAGCCGGGGGCGGGTGAGGTCCGCGTAGAGGCGGGCCCAGGCCGTGTCCTGGCGGGTGGGAGGCCTGCCGTCGCAGAAGGGGAGCGCGCCCTTCGCGGTGTAGTACTTCAGCATCTTGAGGACAGCGAGGGTCTGGCCGCCCTTCCCCGCTGTGTAGTCGTGGTCGGGCAGGACGCTCTGGTGGCCTCGGCAGTGGGACATGCCGCGGTCCGCCGTGGTGTCGAGGGCGCCGGTGCGGGGGCCGGAGGCGGCGCAGGCGGCGAGGGCCAGTGCGGTGGCGGCGAGTGCGAGGGCGCGGCGGGGGCGGACGACCGGGTGCATGGGGATGTCTCCTCTGGGGGTGGATGCCGGCTACCGGGGCAGGGCCCGCACGGCTGTTCCCAGCCCGACGGCCAGGATGAGCACGGCGGTGCCCAACGGGACGAACCGGGCGCCCCACGCGGTCAGCCGGTTCACCCGGCCGCCGTTCAGGGCGGGGACGCGGTCCCGCAAGGTCAGGAGCAGCAGACCGGCGGCCGCGAGGGTGGCGGCCATGCCCAGGCCGTAGCAGACGACGAGCGTCACGCCGAAAGCGGTACGTCCCAGGGCGATCGACCCGAGCAGAACGACCAGGGCCGAGGGACTGGGGACCAGGCCGCCCGCCACCCCGATGCCGATCAGACCGCTCTTGCGCCGGCCGCTGTCCCCGGTGCCGTGGTGGTGATGGTGCCGGTCGAACAGCCCGTGCCGGTGGTCGTGGCCGTGCTGGTGGCTGTGCTCGTGCTCGTGCTCTTGCCCGTGACGGTGCTCGGGCTCGGCCAGGGCGATGCCCACGGCCACCGCGCTCCCGTCTTTCGCCGCTGCGGCGGGTTGCGGCCGTACCCCGGACCCCGTCCTTACCGGCGGGTGGTGGTGATCATGTCCGTGCCCGTGGTGGTGCCCGGCCGGGCTCGCTGCCACGCCCGCCGCGACCGTACGCAGCCCGCGCAGGGCGTTCGGCAGCAGCCACACTCCGGCGGCGGCGATCACCAGGCCGCTCGCGGTGCCGAGCCACGCCAGTACGTCCTCGCCGACGAGCGCGGAGGACACGCTGAGCGCGATGCCGAGCACCAGCACGGAGGCGGTGTGGGTGAGGGTCACCGTGGTGGCGACGGTGACCGCGTCGCGTGGCCGGCCTCGGCGGCCGGCCAGATACGCGGCCATGATCGTCTTGCCGTGGCCGGGCAGGGCCGCGTGACCGGCTCCCAGCACGATGGCCATCAGGACGGCCAGCAGGCCCACCGGAAAGGTGAGCCGGTGCCGGTCGGTGAGGGCGCCCAGGTGCCGGTCGAGCGCGGCGTACCAGTCGGCGGGCCATCCGGCGGACGGTGCGGTGGCGGTGGCGGAGCCGGGGCCCGCGCCCAGCGTGAGCCGGGCGGTGCGGACGTCCAGGGGACTGGACAGCAGGTCGGCGGGATATCGGCGCAGCGCGTCGGACACCGAGACGGCCGGCACGTCGGACGACCCGATCCGTACGCCGTCGCCGCGCGCGGTGATCTCGTGCCAGCCGATCCGGGTCTGGTCCACCCCGCTGGTCAGCCGCAGTGTTCCGTCCTCGCCGAGGTCGGCCGCGGCGGTCAGCCGGCATTCGAGCCGCCCGGTGTCCAGGCCCGCCTGCCCGGGCACCAGCCGGAAGGCGCTGGTGACCGGACGGAAGCGCACGGCGCGCGGCCGGGCGGTCCCGGTGCGGTCGGGCGACGCGGTGGCGCTGATGCCACCGGCCAGCACGGCGCATGCCGTACGCGCGTGGGCGGCGGCTTCGGCGGGGCTCAGGCGGCCGTCGTGGTCGGTGTCCATGGCCGGTCCGGCCTGGAGCGTGGGGATCTCCGCGGTGTCCACCACGGCCAGGTCGTCGACGCGGTCGTGACGGACCGTCAGGCCGTCGTAGCGGTTGACGGTGAAATTGCCGAGCGGGTGGGCGCCGGCGGCGGGCGCCGCCAGCATCAACAGGGCGGGGACGGCGATGAGCAGCAGGGCGGCGCGAACGCGGGCGCGGCCCGACATCGCGGACGGGGCGGGCGGGGTCATCACTGTCCTCGCAGGGCGGCCAGGCGGGCGCGCGCGTCGGGGGCGAACACGGGGGAGAAGACGGGGTTGGCGGACAGCGCCCCCGCCAGATCGGTGCGGGCGGTCGTCCGGTCGCCGAGGGACTGCTCGATGACGCCCCGGTGGTAGCGCAGCAGGGCGTCACGCCAGCCCAGCCGGTTGGCCTCGCGGGCCAGCGGCAGCGCCTCGGTGTCGCGGCCGGCCCGGTGCAGGGCCCAGCTCAGCGCGTCGGCGACCAGGACGCTGTGGCGCCGGTTCCATTCGGCGGTCAGCAGGGTGACGGCGAGCTTCGGATCGCCGTGGTCGGCCTGGTACTGACCGAGGTTGAGGTCGTCGACGACGCCGTTGGCGGCGAAGAGCCGCTGCTCGGCTTCGAGCACGGCGTACTGGGCGCGGGCCTCCTTCCGCCGGCCGAGGGACTGGAGCAGCTCGCCGAACTCCAGCACGTACTGCGGCTGGGGCACCCGGGCGATGGCCGTGCGGTAGTCGGCGACCGCCTCGTCCGTACGGCCGAGGGCCGCCTCCGCGCGGGCGGCGCCGGCCACGGACGCGGTGTAGGTCGGATCGAGGGCCAGCGCCGCGCGGTAGTGGGCCAGGGCCTGCGCGGTGGCGCCGGTGTTGAAGGCGAGTTCACCCAGGTAGTGCTGGCAGAACGCCTCGTCGGCCGGACTGCTCGCGTCCTGGAGCGCGTACCGCAGCGCCTTGGCCGCCTCGCCGGTCCGGCCGTGGAGTTCCAGGGTGTAGGAGGCGCGGGTGAAGGACGCGGTGGAGGGGTGCAGGTCGAGCATGTGCTGGACGGCGTCCTGCGCGCCCCGGTCGTCGCCCAGTTGGGTCAGGGCGTCATTGAGAGCCCCGTAGGCGGCCCAGGCGTACGGATCGGCGGCGACCGCCCGCCGCGCCCAGCTCCGGGCCTCGGCGAACCGGTGCCGGGCGTTGGCCAGACCCGCCATGCCGGTCTGCGCGGCGGTGTTGGCCGCCGGCTGAAGGGCCAGGGAGCGCCGCAGCGCCTGCTCGGACTTGGGGTAGAGCGTCGGGTCGACGTGGAGCCGGGCCTGCTCCACGTAGGCGGAGCCCAACTGGGCCCATGAGCTCGCGTCCGACGGTGACCGGCGCAGCCTCGCTTGCAGCTTGCCGACCACGGCGTCGTTGCCGAGGGGCGCGGCTGCCGCGCCGGGGTCCGGAGCCGGGGCGGCGACCGGCGCGAGGGAGGGAGCCGTTTCCCCGGTGCGTTCCAGGACGGCGTAGCCGATCAGTGCGCCGCACAGCGCGGCGGCGGTGGCGATCAGTGCGAGGCGGCGCATCGGCGTCGTTTCCTAGCTTCGAAATGTCGCAACGGTGTTGTCCTGGCGGGGTGGCGGCGGGGGAGTGGGCCCCGGTGCGGACCGATGGATTCGGGCCCGCACCGGGACGTCTTCCGGCCGGTGGTCAGCCGGCCTGGTTCACGGCGTTGGTGAACGGCAGCGCGATGTACGGGAAGGTGCCCGCGAACGGCCTGCCGGGTCCGTTGACGCCGTCACCGGCGGCGAGCGCCTGGACGAGGTGGCCGGGCGTGGCGCCTTCGAGGGCCTGGATGGCGATGTCCACGACGTCGTCACCGAGTCGGCGCCCGTTGGGGAATCCCTGGAAGTCGCCGTTGAGGACGCCGAGGCGGTCCGGTTTGGCGGTCACCGGGGTGGACATGTTCAGCCGCAGTTCCTCGGCCGGGACGAACCGCTTCCGGTTGATGTCCTTGTTGAGCAGCTGCGAGTTGAGGTCCACCGCCAGCGGGCCGCCAGCCGCCTTCGCGATGCCCGTCAGGAAGATCTCCTGGAGGTCGCGGCGGGGGGTCTTGGGCGCCGGGATGCCGTAGATCGCCTTGATGAGCTTGGGCAGCTCGGGGTCGAGTACCTTGGCGACCACCTTGGGCTGCTTGTGGTCCTGCGACGGCGGCAGCGCGTTGAAGGCGTTCTTCAGGCCGGCCGGCACGACTGCCTCATTGACCAGCGGGTTCCCCAGCCGGGACACCTGCACGTACGGGCCGGTGGCGGTCTGCTTGCCGGGGCTGAGCTTCATCGTGCGACGCTCGGTCGAACTCCACACGCCGATCACCGGGTTGCGGTTGGCGTTCCCCTTGTAGGCGAGTTTCGACTTGGGCACCTGGATGGCCAGGGTGTTGACGTTGTAGCCGTTGAGGGTGTTGTGACCGGTCTCCGACAGGTTGCCGCCGTAGAGCAGGTCGAAGACCCGCAGGTCCAGGAAGAACGGGTCGGCTGCCTGGGTCGCCACGGTCCGGCCGCTCCCGCCGGGCAGCAGCCTCGTCGCCTCGCCGCGCAGCCGGGTGTAGTCGGGCATGGACGCCTTGCCGACGTTCGACGGTGCGGCGATGGCGTCCTTGACCAGGGTGACGGGCTTGCGGCCCGCCCGGAGTTCCTGGAGCGTGTAGTGCTGGCGGAACAGCAGCGTCTTGTCGGTGAGGTTCTTGACGACCCCGTTGTTGTACAGGAACGTCCTGTCGCCGCGCCGGTCCTCGTTGCGGAACGTCCACCGGTAGGTCAGGTCCGGCTTTCCGGTGCCCTGGCTGTCGATGTTGATGTCGTAGTGCGCGTCGGTGGCGAACGGGTAGAAGTTCGGCCCGCCGTTGGGCTCCTGGAACGGGTACCAGTTCGCGACCAGGGTCACGGTGTCGGACTTGTCCGGGCTGGAGAAGGCGTACAGGTCGGTGTTGTCGACCTGCGGGTCGGCCGCGATGAGCGGCGCTTCCCGGTGGCTGGACGCCTGGCTGACGCCCGTCCCCGGTCCTGCGAGCGCGGCCCCGGCCACTGCCGTGCCGAGCGCCAGCAGCAGCGTGGCCGACTTCCACCGGCCGACCGCCGCCAGTGTTCTGCGTGTCGTCATGAAGGGTCTTCCTGTGGGGAGAGAAGGGGCTTCGAATCGCTGCCCCGGGAACCCCTTCGTGCCTTCCGGACACAAGGAAGGGTCCGGAGCCGGTACTTCACCCGGACGGGTAGAGCCGGCGGCGATTGCTGACGGGAAGTCACCCGGTAGGCTGAGCGCGCTCGAAAGCCGGTACGGGGGTTCTGCACCGCGCGGGGCATGGGGAGAGCGGCTGCGGATGCGCCTTGGCCGGGGGGTCGCGGCGCTGTGGCTGTCGGTCCTGCTCATAGGAATGGCAGCCGCCTGCGAGTCGGTCGGTCCGTCCGGCAGCAGCGGGGATCCTTCGCCCGGGGGGACCACCTCACCCGCGGCCCTGGTGGGCCAGGCGGCCTACGCGCTGGCGATCCGTCAGGACCAGCGGTCGCTCGACAAGGGCCTCCTGGTCCACACCGATCTGCGCCGCCTCGACGCCGGAGCGGAAGCCGACTTCCTGGTCACGGTGACCGACCTCGGCAGGAAGCCGCCGCTCTCCTCCGACCGGGACGCGCCGCGGGTCCGGGTCCGCGCCGGCGAGGTGGCCTCGGACCAGAACATCCCCACCGGCGGCGACCTCGGTGTGACCGCGTCCTGTACGGGGCTCGGGTGCGAGGAGATCTCCCGTGAACGGCAGCCGGTGGTGGGAACCGGGAGCTCGGCGGTCTGGTCGTTCGTGGTGAGGGCGGATCGGCCGGGCACCGGGCACATCAGGATCTCCGCGGTGGTCTACCGGTTGAACACGGACGAGGTCCTCGACGCGGCGATACCTGTCGAGGTCACCGTGACAGTCCACCGCACCTGGTCCTCGACCTGGTCGCAGATCTGGCATTGGCTGCTGAGGAGCGCCCCCGGCCTGGGGATCTCGAGCGGCGCCGTGGCGACGGCCGGCGTCGGCCTGGGGCGCCGGCTCCGGCGCCGCGGCCGCAGGACCGACATCGAGCGGGTGCTCGCCTCGATACCGCGCACCGACGAACCCGACTGGCTGCTCTTCCGGCTCTCGCACGCGAGCGGCGTCCCGGTCGAGCGGCTGCTGGGAGTCGACTACGGGCAGGTGTACTGCGGCCACCGCACCGCCTTCGTGGCGATCGGCTCCGACACCGCCCGGGTGACCGACCGCGCCGTGGTGCGGGCGCTCCGCCGCAGGCTGGCCGGCCACCCGCGGGGGGCCGTCTTCGCGCTCGGCGACGACGCGCTGTCCTTCGAGGCCGCGCAGGAGCGCTGGCGGACCTGCTGCGCGCGGGTCGGGTTCCATCTGCCGATCACCGACCTCCACGCCTGACACCGTCGGTATGTCGGCCGGTCGGCCCTTCCGGGCGTAAATCTTGTCGCCGCGCTCACCCGACGGCACGCGATTTCCCGTACCGCGCTATTCCGCGCGCGAGAATCCGGAGTTCCGAGGCGGGCGGCCGGGCGGCAGGGGTGGCCGGTGCATTAAATGGGTAAGCTCAGGAAAATTCTCCCGGCCCGACAAGCCGGACCGACGCGTACTCGTGTATATGTCATGAACGCGCCATGGTTACCTGTCGGCGAGGCTGTCCGTGTTTAGTTTTTGTTTCAAACACCTCTTTCCTTGCAGCTCAGAGGGTGTGGCGGGCGCGGAAGCGGTCGATTGGCCCGGATTGATGGCGCATTGGCGATCACCCGAATTTCATCCCTCCGGAACGCCGCTGAAACACGGATGTGGATATCGGCCGACCCGCCGAGAAGTCCTTCCAGCGGGCTTCCCCTGTGTATTCGCGGGGTTCTAAAGTTCCTGGCGAGTGGATATTCCCCCCACGTTCACCCTTTCTCTTGCTATGCGCCAACGAGGACAGGAAAGCGGCAGATGCCAGCAGAGCGTGTCACCCCCAACCTCGCGAATCCCAAGAATCCCACCACCCCCGCCCGGGCCGGCGCGCCCGCGGTGCCCGAGACCCGGCAGGGGTTCAGCCGCCGGGCCGTGCTCGGCGGCGCCGCCGCCGTGACGGGGGCCGCCGCCGTGTCGGTCGGCGCCGCGGTCCCGGCCAGCGCGGACTCCGGCGCCTCGGCCGCCTCGGCGTTCGAGCGATGTCTCCCGTCGGTCCCGGCCATCAAGCGCCGGTCGCGGCTGGTCGACTACGAAGTGGTCGAACTCGCCGCCCTGCTGCGCGCCCGCGTGGTGACGGCCGTGCAGGTCACCACCGCTTACCTGGACCGTATCGACCGCTTCAACGGACCCTTCGAGACCTACGGCGACAACGGCGGTTACAACGCCTTCGTGCGGATCGACCGGGCCGGCGCACTGGCCCAGGCCGCCGCCGCCGACACGAAGTTCGCCCGCGCCCGGCACACCCGCGAGACCCTTCCCCCGCTGCTCGGCATCCCGTTCGGCGTGAAGGACTCGGTGGCCGTGCAGGGCTTCGAGGCCAAGGACGGCAGCCACGCCTTCGACGGCAACGCGGCGCTGCGCGACGCCACGGTGGTGCACCGGCTGCGCGAGGCGGGCGCGGTGATCCTCGGGCACACCATCGCCTCGGCCTTCTCCGGCTCGATCACCGGCACCTTCGCCGGCAACGCGTGGAACAAGGCCTATGTACCCGGCGGTTCGAGCCAGGGCTCGGGTGTCGCCCCCATCGCGCGGCTCGCGGCGGCGGCCATCGGCGAGGAGACCGGCGGCTCCATCATGATGCCGTCGGCCGCCAACGGCGCGAGCGGCATCAAGCCGTCCCTCGGCACCAGTTCGGTCGCCGGGCTCATGCCGCTGTCGCCCGGGTACGACGTGCTGGGGCCGATCGCCCGCTCGGTGCGCGACGCGTCCTTGATCCTGTCGGTGATCCTTGGCCCGGACCCGGCCAACGACCCGCTGACGCTTGCCGCCCCCGACCCGTTCCCCGCCATGCCGCTCACCGCCCGCGGCGGCCGCAAGCCGCTGTCCGGGATCACCATCGGGATACCGCAGTCCGACTGGATGCGCACCGGCAAGGGCGTCCAGGCCGGCACCTCCCCCCAGTCGCTGTACGACCAGGACCACCAGACCGCGTTCGCCCGGCTCAAGCAGCAACTCACCTCGCTCGGCGCGCAGGTGAAGGAGTTCCCGGGCCTGGACGTCACCGTGCCGGCCAACGACCCGTACTTCTCCAGCGCCGATGTGCTGGCCACCGTCGACGGCTCCCCGGTCTCACCGTCCTCGGCGGTGCTGAGCCCCAACCGGTACGAGATCCGCTACTGGGACGCGGTCAAGGACTTCGCCGCCACCCGCCCGGCCGACCAGGCCGCGGCGCTGCTGGCCCAGTACGGCCGCAAGGGGCCCAACGACACGGTGTCCTCCTTCGACTCCGCGACCCGCTTCGCCGGAGCCGTGCCCGCGTCCGTGCGGGTCGAGGGCGAGAAGCGCCGCCGTCAGTTGCAGGCCAACTACCAGGCCGCGCTGGACGCGGCGGGCGTGGACTTCATGCTCGTCCTGTCGCTGGGCGCGCAGATCGGGCTGCGCACCGGCTCGGGTTTCCCCGTCTACCGCGCCTACTACCAGCTGCCCAACGCGCTGGCCTGGCCGATGGTCTCCTTCCCCGTCGGCTACGACAGCACGGTGGGCCTGCCGATCGCCGCGCAGTTCTGGGGACCGCGGTTCAGCGAGCCGGAGATCGTCCAGGCCGCCATCGACTACCAGGCGCACTTCCCGGACTACCACAACGCCGCCCCGCCGGACCCGGTGCTGTCCACCGCCAAGGTCGCGCCGCACGCCCTGGTCGTCGAGCGGCCCACGCCGCCCGAGCTGTCCAACGACCCGCTGATCGCCGAGGAGGCGCTGCGATGAGCTTTCTGACCGTGGCCTGGGAACCGGTGATCAACGCCGGGCTCCTGCCGCAGCACCCCGGGGACGGCACCACCCCGGTGGCCACCGTGGGCTGGCTGCCCAAGCTGGGCACCGCGTTCTACCCCTACCCCGACGACGACCCGGACGCCGCACCCGCGCGGCACGAGCCTGGAAGCGGACGATCATGAACAGACGGATACCCGTACACATACCGGCGTTGCGGCGTCCGCTGGTGGCGCTGGCCGCGGGCCTGCTCGCCCTCGGGACGACGACGGCCCTGTCCGCCCTCCCGGCCGCCGCCTCGACCACCGCGCCGGACACCGCCGTGGTCGATTCGGGAGCCGGCTGGACGGTGGCCAAGGCGGCCGGCGGCTATGTGGTGTCGCTGACGCTGGACGCCGCGCTGCCCGTCAAGGACGACATGCCGGTGCTGCTCGCCGACGGCGCCAGCCTCGGCCCGGCCGCCGAATCGGCCGACGGGCGCACGCTCACGGTGACCACCGCCGACCCCTCGGCCGCCACCGCCACCTCGGTGAGCTGGCAGTGGTCCACCGGGGGCGACGACACCGCCACCGGCTCGACCACGCTGCCGCCCGAGAGCGCCCAGCTCAAGGCCCAGCTGAAGACCCAGCAGAACGCCGGCCCGAAGACCCCCTCCGCCCCGGCCTCGACCGGCGCCGACCCGACGACCATCGGCACCGGCCGCTACAGCGTCGCCGACTACAACTTCGGCGCCCAGTCCATCGCGCTGGCCGACATCGGCGGCATCCGCGGCGAACTCGAAGGACGCATCTACCTGCCGAGCGGCAAGGGCGACCACCCGCTGGTCGTCTTCCTGCACGGCCGGCACAGCTCCTGCTACAACACCACCACCCTCAAGGGCGCGAGCGGCTGGCCCTGCCCGGCCGGCACCGCGCCGATCCTCAGCTACGCCGGATACGACGGCGCCGGCGAGGCACTGGCCGCCGACGGCTACACGGTGGTGTCGATCTCGGCCAACGCGATCAACGCCAACGACAACCAGCTCTCACCGGACGACGGCGCCATCTCGCGCGGCCAGCTGGTGCTGGACACCCTGACCATGCTCAAGGCGGCCAACAGCGGCCACCCGGTGAGCTATCCGGACGCCGCGACCGGTCAGGACCTGACGCTGAACCAGGCGCTGGCGGCCGGTCTGTCCACCTACCCGACGGGCACGATCACCGCCCGCAGCCTCGTCGGCAGCATGGACTTCAGCAGCATCGGACTGATGGGCCACTCGCGCGGCGGCGAGGGCGTCGTCACCGCCGGCACCCTCAACGAGGCCCTGAAGCACCCCTGGAACCTCAAGTCGGTCTTCGCCCTGGCCCCGATCGACTTCACCCGCGCCACGCTGCCGGACGTCGTGACCACCACGCTGCTGCCGTACTGCGACGGCGACGTGTCGGACCAGCAGGGGCAGCACTTCTACGCCGACTCGCGCGACGACACCTTCTCGGACGACGTCCAGCGCTCCGACATCTGGGTCATGGGCACCGACCACGACTTCTACAACTCCTCCTGGACGCCGCCCTACCCGGGCGCCTCGGACGACTGGTCGAACACCAACGACCCGGTGTGCGGCACCAGCGCCACCGCCCTGGCCTCCGGCAAGAACATCCGGCTCACCGCGGCCCAGGAGTACCAGGTCGGCTCCGCGTACGTGGCCGGCTTCTTCGAGTCGACCCTCGGCGGCGGGAGCCGCTTCCAGGGCATGTTCGACGGCTCCGGCCAGGAGCCGCCGTCGGTGGCCGGCTACGCCGACGTCCGCACGGTGGCCCAGCAGCCCTCGTCCCGGCGCGCGGACATCACCACCTTCAAGACCGCCTCGCCGCAGGTCACCACCACCGGGTCCGTCACCGCGGTGGTCTGCGCGAACAAGTACGGGCGCACCGTGCCCGAGGCGCTGCCCTTCTGCACGAATCCGGGCAGCACGCTCACCAACCAGCAGGTGCCCTACTGGACACCCGCCAACTACGCGCCGAACGTGCCGCTCAACCCGATGACGCACCTGACCTGGACCGGTACCGCCGGCCGGCTCACCGTCGCGATCCCGCCCGACGAGCGGAACGTCTCGCGCTACGACGAGATGACCGTGGACATGTCGCCGGACGAGAGCGTGGTCACCGGGACCGACATGAAGCTGAGCGTGACCGACACCTCCGGCCACACCTGGAGCGGCCTGGCGTCCGACCTCAACAAGTGGGGCGTGACGCGGATGCCGTCCAGCACCTCCACGAACCTGGGCAAGATCGTGCTCCAGCAGATCCACGTCCCGACCGCCACGCTCAAGAAGGCCGGGCTGAATCTCAGCCGCCTGTCCGCGGTCACCTTCACCCCGGCCATCGGCGCCGACGGTACCGCGAGCGCGGGCGCCTATCTGTCCGACCTCGGCTTCGACAGCAAGGACATGGGCACCGCCAAGGTCCGGCAGCGGCCGACGGTCAACGTCGCCTCCACCTCGGTGGAGGAGGGCGCCGCGGCCGGCACCGACAACGTGGCCGTCTACCTCTCGCAGCCGAGTCCGTCCAAGGTCACCGCCTACCTCACGGTGCTCGGGTCGGCCACCGGCAAGGCGGGGCTGGCCATGCAGCAGGTCACCTTCGCCCCCGGTTCGACCTGCCGCGCGGTCACGGTCCCGGTGACCGGTGACACGGTGGCCGGCACGGTGGCCAGCGCCGCCTACAAGATCGCGGTCTCCGACTCGACCGACGCGGTGCTGGGCAGCCACGACTTCGGCACCCTCACCGTCCGCGAGGACGACGGCGTCACCGGGACGGCCACCCCGGCGCCCCCGGTCGGCGTACAGGGCGATGTCTGCGCCGAATACCGCGGCCTGTCCCACCCGGGCAAGCTGGACGTCGCCGACAGCAAGCCCGCCCCGGGCGAGACCTTCCCGGTCCGCGCCTCGGGCTACCGTGCCGGTGAGGCGGTGACCTTCTCGCTGGACTCGGCGGCGCTGGGCACCGCGGTCGCCGACAGCAAGGGCACCGTGCGCTTCTCGGTCGCGATCCCGGCGGGCGAGCCCTACGGGAGCGCGGTCGTCTCCGCGCTGGGCGCCGGATCGGGACGCGTCAGCACCGCGAGCGTGCGCGTCACCCGCCCCTTCGGCAGGGGAGGCCACTGACACCGGTGACGGGATGACGACAGGGGCCCGCCGGCCCGGCCTCACAGGCCGGACCGGCGGGCCCCCTCATGGGTTCACCGGGTCAGTACGAGAACTGCTGGATCTGCCCGTCGTACGCCGCGTAGGTCCATCCCGTGCGGGTCTTCGGATCGAGCTGGAGGGAGTTCATCTCCCCTCCGTGGACGAGGGGACCGCCATGGGAGTCCATGCTGAAGCCGGTCAGGGTGCGCAGCACCGTACCCGAGGCGAGATCGACCAGCAGAAGCTGGCCGGTCGCGTTGTTGTCGAGCACCAGCCCCTGCTGGGAGCCGAAGTAGGCGGTGCCGGCGGGGGAGGAGTAGGAGACCAGCGCCAGCCGGTGGACGCCGTCCACGGCCAGCGCGACCGGGACCTGCTGGCGCAGGCTCACCGGCTCGCCCTGTGTGCCGGAGGTCTCGTCGAGGCCGGTCAGCACACTGCCGGGCACGATCTTGGTGCTGATCGAGGTGGCCGACAGGTTGTAGAGGGTGCCCGCGCCGTCCGAGGCGAAGCCGTGACTGCACCCGGAGGTGGAGCCGGCCCCGGTCACCGTACGGGCCACCAGGTCGACCCGCGCCACCGTGACACCGCCCAGGCACAGGAACGCGGGCGCGCCCTTGGCCAGATAGACCGCGCCGGTCGAGGTGTCGAAGTCCAGCAGGCTGTACGTCCCCGCCGGGACGCCGTCCGGGTCGGCGGGGATCGGCGCGCCCGCGACCCCCGAGGCCAGGTCGACCGGCAGCACCAGATCGCCGCCGTCGGCGGCCGAACGCAGCAGCAGCGCGCCCCTGTCGTGCGCGGCGTCCACCCGGCCGACGACGAACGTATAGCTGTCGGCGGGCAGTCGGCCGCTTCCGACGAGTTTGCCGGTGGCGGTGTTCCAGGTCTCCACGCCCACGTCACCGCCCGGCGCCGCCTGGTGGACGACCAGCGCGCGGTCGGCGCTCGCGCCCAGCACCTCGTAGTCCGAACCGGCGCCGCCGTCCGAGGCGATCACCGCGCCGTACACGCCGGTCGCCGGGTCGTAGCGGCGTATCTCGGTGCCCCCGGCGGCGGTGCGCAGGGCCGCGACGGAATGGCTGCCGGCGGTGGCGAAGCTCAGCACCGTGCTGCCCCCGGGCGCCGGCCCGTCGTCCACCGACAGGGTGGACAGCGCCGAGGCCTGGCCGATGACATGGTGGTCGCGGTCCAGGGCCAGCACCCGTACGTCGTACACCTCGGAGCCGGACAGCCCGAGTCCGAGCGCGTCCAGACGGATCGAGCCGGAGACCGCGGGCAGGGTGCGGTGCGTGGTGGACGGGGTGTTCACGCCGTCGTCGTCGAGGCCGCTGCCGTTGGCGTCGGTGAAGGTGTTCAGGGAGCCGTTCACGGTGGGCGCCGGGGCGGAGAACTCCACCTCGGCGGAGCGGGCGCCCCGCACCTCACCGGCGTCATAGCGCAGCGTGAACTCCGGTGCGGCGCGGGTGACTTCGGCCGTGTGCCCCGGGACACCGTCGCCGCCGGTGATCAGCGGCGCCGCGGCCCGCTGGTCGGCCGTGCCGCCGCTCACCCGGACCGGGGCGAACTCGCTCCAGGAGATGTACTGCGGGTTGCCGCCGAAGCCCGACTGGGCGATGCCGATGCCGTAGATCCCGCCGCCGCCGTCGAACGCGGCGGCCGGAAGGGTGATCGTGCCGCTCGCCGCGGTGAGCGACTGGTGCCAGGCGGCGCTGAAGACCGGGCCGAGCGCGGGGTTCCAGTGGCCGACGCCGGACACGACCAGCTGCGGATCGGCCGTAGCGGCGACCCCGCTCAGGTCGTAGGAGACCGTCACCGCGTGTCCCGCGCTCACCACGGCCGGCGCCTTCGGCGCGGCGGCCTCGGCGTAGGCGCCGTCGCTCGGGCCGACCGTGAGCGTACGGCGGGCGGTCGCGACCGTCCGGCCGCCGCTGACGACCGCGTAGGTCACCGTGAGCGCACGGTCGGCGGTGGCGACCACCGGGAGTCCGGCCGCCGCGAGCAGCTGCCGGGGCGTCACCCGTATCGCGGGGGAGCCGGACCGGAAGACGGTCCGGCCGACGGTCAGGGTGTACGCGGCTCCGGCGCCGTCCAGGCCGGTGACGTCACCGGCGAAGGTGACCGGGCCGACCAGGCCCTCGCCGTCGCCGCCGGAGGCCATGTCGCCGAGGTCGATCCGGTCCGGGTCGGTGGTCTCGGTGAAGGAGCCGCCGAGGCCGCCGGCGATCACCCGGTGGGCGACCGACAGCCGTACGAGCGAGGGGCCGCCGGGTGTGCGGCGGCCCAGCGCCTTCTCGGCCGCCGCGGTCACGTCGATCTGCGGCCCCACGTGCAGGGTCCGGTCGATCTGCGGCGGGGTCGGCACGGCCCGGCCGGTCTGCTCCAGCAGCTGCCGGACCCGCGCCGGGGTCAGTGCGTGCCCGCCGAGCCGTCCGGCCTGGAGCACCACCGCGGCGGCCGCGGCGATCTCCGGCGCGGAGGCCGAAGTGCCGCCGTTCAGCGAGGCGTCGACCTCCTGCGCGGCGCCGCCGGCCGTGTGCGAGAAGGCGACGATGTTGTCGCTCGGCGCCGACAGGTCCACCCGGCTGCCGAAGCCCGAGGAGAAGGTGCCGAAGCCGCTGATCCGGGTCTCGGCGGTGGTGGCCGGACCGCCGGCGCCCTGCGCGAGGGTGTCGTCCAGGGTGGTGCCGCCCGCCGCGATCGCCCCGGAGTCGGGCACCTCGGTGGGCGTGGTGGACGCCGCGTCGTCGTCGATCGTGGTGGCGGCGGCCGCCTTCCCTGCCGTGTCGGTGGGGGTGCTGCCGCCGTCGGGGCCTACCGAGGCGGGGGTGTAGAGCCGGGTCCCATCGTTGGACGAGATCGACACCACGATGCCGTCCTGCCGCACGATGGAGGCGACGACCGACCGTATGACCGGGTCGTCCTCCAGATAGCGGCCGGGGAAGCCCTGGGCGTCGGTGCCGAAGCCCAGGCTCGCGGTGATCACGTCGGGGCGGGGCGACTGCCGGGCCGCCGCCAGCAGCGCGCCGGCGATCCGGTCGGTGGTCGGCTGCTCCGGGACGACCAGACGGTAGTGGGCGCCCGGTGCGATGCCCAGCAGGTCGGTGTAGCCGCTGCCGGTGTCCGCAGGGCGCTGCCGGTCGTGGGGGAGCGGCGCCATCACGCCGAAGTCCAGCATGACCTCGCCGAGGGAGGCGTCCTGGTTCTCGGTGGAGGCGGCGCCGTCCAGGCCGCCGGCGTCCTCGGCCACATAGGTCGGGATCAGCGGCATCGACGGCAGGTCCAGATAGCGCTGGCCCTCGCTGACCACCGTGGTCGGGCCGTTGCTCCGCACATACGGGTCACCGGCGTCGGCCATCGACTGGTCGGTGAGGTCGCCGATGGACACATTGGTCACGGTCTCGCCCGCGCCCGGCTGCTGGCCGTAGCGGCCCTGGAGGAGCGAGAAGGCGCCCACCGCGTCGACGCCCCCGGCATTGAGGAACGCCTGGGCGGAGTCGGACAGCGCGTAGTTGGCGGGGACCCCGGAGGCGTCCGTCCGGCCGGCCGGGGGCGTGGCCGCCGGAGCGCGGGTGGCGCCGACGGCCGAAGGCAGCGGCTGGGCGCCGCTGTTCATGGTGTTCACATAGCGGTCGGGTTCGGCGGCGGCCACCCCCGGCGTGCCCCGCAGCGCGCGGGCGACCGCCGCGGAGTCCTTGTCCTTGGTCTGCAGGACGTAGGTGCGGGCCAGATCGGAGGTGTCCGCGCCGAGCGCCGAACGGGCCGCGCTCACGAGGCCGTTGACCGAGTCCGGGGACAGCCCGGGGAGCAGCGGGCGCAGCGAGACGGCGCCGGCCGAGCGCAGCCGCGCGTCCAGCCCGGCGCTGCTGGTGTCCGGGACGCGTGCGGCCACCCGGCTGCCGGCTGTTTCCGCGCCGGTCACCGATGTGCTGGCGGTGAGGGTGACCAGGACCTGGCCGGAAACGACGCCCTGGCGCTGCTTCGGCGGCGGTTTCGGCGAAGCGGCCTTCGCCAGGGGGGATAGGGCGGGAGGGGAGGAGGCGGCCCGCGAGGAGGCCGGTGGCGGCGCCGAAGCGGCGGCCGGTACGGCGACGGAGGCGGTGACGGCCGCGGTGACGGCCGCCAGCGCGACCGAGGCGCGGCCGAATCGGCCGGGGGGCGGGACAGACCGGTGCATGGGACACCTTCCGGCGAGGGGGAGCGCACAGCTCGGGCGAGGTCCCATGGCGAGCAGCCACCTGGCGGCCACCGCGGAACAGCGCCCCGTGCGGTGGAAGATGCCAAGCGCGGTGGATCATGTGCAAGATGTTCCCGGTGGCCGGATTCTGCCAGGTGGCGGCCGGTCGCCACCCGAGCGCGGAGAAGAAATGGAACTTAACGTCCTGGGTCTCGGCGATGAAACAGAACGCGTCTACATCGCGCTGATCGGCCACCCGCGCGGCACCGCCTCGGAGCTGGCCGGCCTGTGCGGCGGCTCCACCGCCTCGACCGCCCGAGTGCTCGCGACGCTGGTCGCCATGGGTCTGGCCACCCGGACCGGCGGCCGGCCGCCCCGCTTCACCGCGCACCCGCCCGAGGTCGCGGTCACCGCGCTGATCCAGGAGCGCGAGCACCAGCTGGACGCGGCGCGCTCCCTGGTGCAGCGGCTCGCCGAGACGCATCGCGAGGCCGGCCGGATCAGCCATCCGGACATCGCCGTGGAACTGCTGACCCACCGCGAGGACATCAGCGAGGCCGCGCACCGGCTGACCGCCGATGCCCGCCGCGAGGTCCGCGCCTTCGACCTGCCCCCCTACGTCGACCGGCCCGGCAGCAACCTCCAGCAGCAGATGCTGCGGCAGCGCACCGGGGTCACCCACCGGGTGATCTACTCGCGGGCCGCGGTCTCCTGGCCCGGCCGGCTGGCCGGCGACATCATGCCCAGCGTGCGGGCCGGTGAACAGGCCCGCGTGCGGGGCGAGTTGCCGCTCAAGCTGATCATCAGCGACGACCGGGCCGCGCTCATCCCCTTCAGCCTGGCGGCCGGCGGCCACGCGGCGGCGTATCTCGTCCACCGCTCCCCGATGCTCGCGGCGCTGGAAGCACTCTTCGAGGCCGAGTGGGACCGGGCGGTGGCCCTCGGCGTATCGGCGCCCGCCCTCGACGAGGGGCGGGCGGCCCCCGGCAGCGGAGCCGCGCCCGGCGCCGGCGGCCCGCCGCCCGATCCGGCGACCCGTGTGCTGCTCACGCTGCTCACCTCGGGTCTGACGGACGCGGCCATCGCCCGCACCCAGGGCTGGAGCCCCCGCACCACCCAGCGCCGCATCCAGCGCCTGATGACGACGCTGGGCGCCACCACCCGCTTCCAGGCCGCCCTCACGGCGGCGCGGCGGGGATGGATATGACCGCCGGGGACGGCGGTGTCAGCGGGCGCCCGCCCGACCCGGACGGCTGTCCTCGACCCCGCCCGGACCGGCGGCCGGCCGCCCCCTGACGCCGCCGTGCCGGGCCGGCACCGGTGTATCGTTCGACTTCTGAACAAGGGAGCCGTTCGGCGGGCGGCGCACCGGGCCGGTGCCTCATCCCTCGCGGGTCGGGCACCCGGGGCACCTCCCTGCCTCGCCCACCGTCGGTTCCGACCCGCCCCGGGCAGGCCCGGACGGGGCGCGACGAGAAGGACAGCGGCGGGGATCTTCGAGCGATGTTGACGGCAGTGCGGTACACGGTTCTCGGGCCGGTCAGGGTGTGGCGGGGCGACAGCGAGCTGACGCCGGGGCCCCCGAAGCAGCAGGCCCTGCTGGCCCTGCTGGCGGTACGCGCCCCGGAGCCGGTCGCCGTGCACGAGGCTGTCGACCTGCTCTGGGACGAGGACCCGCCGGACAGCGCCGTCAACGTGGTGCACCGCCACATCGGCGGGCTGCGCCGACTGCTGGAACCCGGACTGCCGCCCCGGTCCGAGGGCGCCCACCTGATCCGTACCAGCGGCGGCTACCGGCTCGCCGCCGACTCCGCCTCGCTCGACCTCGCCCGCTTCCGCGAGCTGCGGGCTTCGGCCCAGCGGGCGGTCGCCGCGGGCGCGGCGGAGGAGGGCGTACGCCTGCTCGTCGAGGCGCTGCGTCTGTGGCAGGGCCCGGTCACTGTCGGCGGCATGCCGCGTCTGCGGGACCATCCCGTCTTCGTGGCGGTGGAGAACGAGTACGTCGCCACCGCCAAGGAAGCCGCCGACGCGACGCCCTGGGAGGTGTCCGGGCTCGCCGAGGAGGTACTGGCCGCGCTGCGCCGGGTGGCGGCCGGGCGCCACCGGCTGGACGAGGCCCTGCAGGCCAGGATCATCACCGCGCTCGCCGCCTCCGGCCGGCAGGCCGAAGCGCTGGAGCTGTTCGGGTCCGTCCGGGCCGATCTGGCCGAGGAACTCGGCATGGACCCCAGTCCCGAACTGCGCGCCGCCCACGAGCAGGTCCTGCGGCAGAGCGCCGGTTCGTACGCCGCGACCGGCGACTCCCCGCCGCCGGCGGGCCCGGACAGTACGAGGACCGCCGTCCGCCCGGCCCAACTACCGGCCGACATCGCCTCCTTCGTCGGACGGCAGGACGAACTCGCCCGGTCCCGGGCGCTGCTGGAGCCGGACGATCAGGGCGCGCACGCTCCGGTGGTGATCGGGGCGATCAGCGGCATGGCGGGCGTCGGCAAGACCACACTGGCCGTGCGCTGGGCGCACATGGTCGAGGACCGCTTCCCCGACGGGCAGCTGTACGTGAATCTGCGCGGCTTCCACCCGGCGATGCCACCGCTCAGCTCCCTTGAGGCCATGCGCGACGTGATCGACGCGCTGGGGGTGAAGCCGGGCCGGATGCCGGACAGCCCCGACGCCCTGGCGTCGCTCTACCGCAGCCTGTTCGCCGGCCGCCGCTTCCTGATCCTGCTGGACAACGCCCGCGACTCCGAGCAGGTGCGCCCGCTGCTGCCCGCCGCCGGCGGCTGCCTGGCCATCATCACCAGCCGGCACCGGCTCGACGGCCTGATCGTCGCCGACAACGCCCGCTTCATCCCGCTGGGCCTGCTCAGCCGCGCCGAGGGCGTCGAACTCCTCATCCGCAGGCTGGGCGAGCAGCGGGTGACAGCCGAACGCGCCGCCGCCGAGGCCATCGTGGACCTGTGCGGCCGCCTTCCGCTCGCCCTCGCCATCGCCAGTGCCCGCGCCGTACTGCACCCGACCTTCCCGCTGGCCTCCATAGCGGCGGAACTCCGGGAGAGCCAGGGGGGCCTGGACGCCTTCGCCACCCATGACACCCGCACGGACGCCCGCAGTATCTTCTCCTGGTCCTACCAGGCCCTCAGCCCCGCCGCCGCCCGGCTGTTCCGGCTGCTCAGCCTGCACGCCGCCCCGGACATCGCCGCGCCGGCCGCGGCCAGCCTGGCCGGAGCGCCGCTGCGGGAGGTACGCCGCCAGCTCGCCGAACTCGTCGAGCACCATCTGCTCACCGAGCACACCCCCGGCCGCTTCACCTGCCATGAGCTGCTGCGCGCCTACGCCGCCGAGCTCTGCGAGGGACAGGACGACGAGCGGACCCGGGCCGCGACCCGCCGCCGGATGGTCGAGCACTATCTGCGCAGCGCGCACACCGCCGACGCGCTGCTCGCCACCTACCGGGAGCGGGTGACGCTGCCGGACCCGCCGCCGGGGGTCTTCCCGCAGACCTTCGGCGGGCCCTTCGAGGCCGCCGACTGGTTCCAGCGCGAGCGGCAGGTGCTGCTGGCCATGGTGGAGCAGGCGGCGCGGCACACCGCCGAGGGCGACGCGTCCTGCTGGCAGCTGGCGGCCACCCTGGAGATCTTCCTCGACCGGCACGGCCGCTGGCAGGAGCAGCACCACATCCAGACCACTGCCCTGGACGCCGCCCGCCGCACCGGCGACCTGCCCGGCCAGGCGAACGCCCTGCGCGCGCTGGGCTTCGCCGCCTGCCGCCTCGGCGCCCACGACGAGGCGCGGCGCTGTCTGTCCCGGGCGCTGGACCTGTTCGACCGGCTGGCCGACCCCATCGGCATGGGCCGCACCCACCGCTACTCCGCCTTCCTGGCCAACGTCATGAAGGACCACCGGCGCGCGCTCGACCACTACCGCCGGGCGGCGGACTGCTACACCCCCATCGGCTACGCCACCGGACAGGCCGCGATCCTCAACGAGATCGGCTGGACGCATCTGCTGATGGGCGAGTACGAGTCCACCCTGCTGCACTGCGAGCAGGCCGTGACGATGCACCAGGAGATCGGCGACCAGTGCGGCGAGGCCGCCGCCTGGGACTCCCTCGGCTACGCCCGCCACCATCTGCGCCGCTACGAGGAGGCGCTGACCGGCTACGGCCACGCGATCGACCTCTACCGCCGCACCGGGGACCGCAGCCTGGAGGCCGACACCCTGGTGCACGCCGGGGACAGCCACCACGCCCGGTCCGACCCGCGGCGCGCCGAGCAGGTGTGGCGGCAGGCCCTGGAGCTGTACGACCGGCTCGACCATCCCGACGCGGCGGGCGTGCGCGAACGGCTGGAGCGCCTGGAGCGCTCGCGAGAGGACGCCCCGGCCCGCTGAACAGCCTGCCGCGACAGGGGACATGACGGCTACGGCCGCGCCTTCTCGCCGGTCGGGCCGACCGCGAACCAGGTGCCCCCGACGCCCTGGCCCTTGGTGTCGCCCGGCTGGGTGTCCTGCGCGAAGCGGTAGACCGGCCAGCCGCCCACGGTCAGCTGGATCCGCCCGTCCGGCCGGCTGATCGCGCCGACCGCCTTCGGGTCGACCCCGGCCAGATAGACGTTGCCGCCTTCCTCGACCGTCACCGGCGGCCACTGCGTCGCGCAGGCGTCGACGCAGTTGGAGGCCGACGGCTGCGCGGTGTCCTTGTCGAAGCGGTACAGCGTCGACTCGTTGATGTCGATCAGGTGGGCCCCCAACCGGGGCGACTGGACCGCCGACAGCTGCACCCAGACCGGCGGCGCCTGCTGGACGGCGGCGCCGGTGACCGTACCGCCGGTGCCGTTCAGGCCGTTCTGTGCCGCGCTGCTGTCGATGACCTGCAATCCGGTGTTGCCGGCCGCGGCGGTGGCGGGCTCGGTCGTGGCGGGCGGCGCGGGCGGCGGGGTGGTCGCCGCCGGGGCGGAAGCCGGGGCGGCGGCGGGCGTGCTGGTGACCGTGACGGTCCTGGTGCAGCCGGCGGCGGCGACACCGGCCAGCACGAGGACCGCGGCCAGCACGGCGGCGCGCGGGGCGGTCGGGCGGGGGCGCGTGCCGCTGCGGCGGGGAGAGGGACTCACACGATGTACACGGAGCGCGGCGCCCGAAGGTTCACGGCCGCGCGGGATCGGCCGGATCCGTTCCGCCCGGCCCGGCGGCGGGCCGGGCCGCACCCGCCGGGCCGGCCACGCCGCGCGAGCGCAGCTTCGACAGGGCGTAGTGCTGACGGGACTTGACCGTCCCGGCGGGCACCCCGAGGATCCCGGCGGTCTCCTGCACGGTGCGGCCGCACAGATAGGTGTGCACCAGCACCTCGCGGTGCTCGTGGGACAGCAGCCGCAGCAGCCGGGTGGACTCCACCGAGGCCAGCACGGCGTCGGTGTGGTCCCGCTGGCTCATCTCGTGGTTCCCGGCGTCGATCGTCTCGTAGCGCGCCGAAGGACTGCGCAACCGGTCGATGACGAGATTGCGGGTCACCTTGAGCAGCCAGCCGCGTATCGACCCCTCGGTGCTGTAGAGCCGGTCGGTGTGCGGCCAGGCGCGGATCAGGGCCTCCTGCGCGATGTCCTCGGCGAGGTGGTGGTCACCGAGCAGCCGCTCCGCGTAGGCGGTCAGGGCCTTGCGGTGCTCCGCGACCATCGAGTGCAGGAGTTCGGATCGGGCTGCCGGGGCGTACGGGGCCGCCGCGCGTGTCTTCATGGTCCTGGTTCCCTCAGGGGTGAGCCGTCTCTGAGGAAGACCGTAGGCAGGGGGCTGTGCCGGATCCGTGCCGCTTGTGTGCCGTCCTCCGCGTTGAACGAAGCACCCACCGCGGCGCGTGTTCCTGCTGCGGGGAATCACCCCGGCGCACACCGGCACACACGCACCAGGGATCGGGATGGCTCAGGACGTCAACATACCCGGGGACGAACTGCTCGAAGCACAGAACATGCTGGGCTTCGTGCACGACTTCATCGACATCGGGCACCACACCTTCGACTTCGACGCGGCGTTCGGCCCGGAACTGTCCCACGGCTCCGCGCAGAACTTCGAGAACAAGTGGAACGACGGCAAGCAGCAGCTGCGGAAGCAGGTGCAGGGCGTCAAGGACGCCATCGGCAGCATCCTGGACGCCTTCGCCAAGACGGACCAGGACGCCGTACAGAACCTCAGCGACGGGCAGGCCGGCCAGTGAGCAGCGCACAGCGATTCGTCCTCGACGTCCCCGATCTGTGGGACCAGACCGACCTGAGCGGGGAGGAACTGGCCAGAACCCGGGCGACGGTGCTCGCCACCACCGACGACCCCCGGCAGAAGGCCCGGATCAACGACATGTTCCGGCAGGGCCGTGAGGTCAGCAGGGCGGCCCGCCGGCAGGGCGCGCTGCTCGCCACGGGTACGGCGACCCTCTACGACGAGGGACTGTTCATGGCCTACGGCATGGTCTTCGCCGTCACCACGCCCAAGGGCTCCGAGCTCACCCTGCCGGTGCTCTCCGCGCAGCTCGGCGTCTCCACGGCCGGCGGCGCGGCGCCCAAGGACCGGGTGATCACCTCGGCGAAGGTGCCGGCGGTGGGGACGGTGGCGCGGGTCACCGGCACCGAGGTCACCCGGCTGACCGGCGACATCGACGTGAAGCTGCTGACGATGCACACGATGATGCCGGTCCCCGGGACCACCGAGGACTTCCTGGTGGTCACCCTGGCCAGCCCCAACCTGCCGCTGAAGGAGGAGGTCTACGACCTCTTCGACGCGATCACCGGCACCTTCCGCTTCGTGCCGGCGTGAACGGACGGGGACGGCCGGGCGCGGTGCGCCCGGCCGTCCCCCTGGTCCGTCTCCGGACCGCCCCCGGCGCGCGCTCAGCCGTCCACCGAGGACAGCGGGACCTGCACCGCGACCAGCGCGCCGTCGCCGAGGTGCAGCAGCCCGCGGCCCGGCTGCGGGGCCTGCCCGACGAGACCGCGGCTCAGCCGCACCCCGATCACATCGCCGTCGCTGAGGGTCTGCGGCGACAGCAGCATGCCGGTCCGGTTCCGCTTCACCTGGCCCATCCAGCCGCCCAGGCTCAGCGACAGCGACTCCGCGTTGCCCGCCGCCATCAGCCCCCAGCCGTTGCCGGCCCCGCCGCGCGCCAGCAGCGCCAGGTCCGACTCGATCTCGGAGCCCATGAACAGCTCCGCGTCGTCCACCAGGATCACCGCGTTCGCCTCGGACACATTGCCCAGCACCTTGCGGAAGTCGGCCACCGGCACCTCCGCGTCGGTGATGACCGCCGAGATCCCGGGCCGGCCGGCCAGCTCGCGCAGCGGCGAGCGGCGCGGCGCCAGCACGATGACCCCGGTGCCGCGGGCCAGCAGCGACAGGGCCGCGGTGAGCAGCACTGTGCTGCGACCGGTGCGCGGCGGCCCGGCGACGACGAAGGTGGGGACATCCGCGAGATCCGGCCCCAGCGAGGCCAGTACGTCGCCGCCGATGGCGACCATCGGCCGCATCATCCCGGTCGGCCCGTGCAGGGCGGCGGCCTCGGCGTAGGAGATCCGGTCCGGCAGTACGTCCAGCGACAGCGGCCGGCGGGTGGCGGTGATGCCCGCCTCCCGCTCCGCCAGCACCTTGCCGAGGTCGATGAGCACCCGCGCCTGCGCGGTGCCGGCCAGATCGGCGCCGAGCACCGCGATCTGGGTCTCGGTCAGGTCCTGGGTGCGGATGCCCCGGCCCGGGGCCTGGGCGGCGGGCGCGGACCTGGTGGGGATGCCGACGGAGGAGTAGTCCTGGCGGTCGTTGAGGCGCAGCACGATCTTGTCCTCGGTGGTGCCGGAGAACCGGCTGCTGCCCAGCACCCGGTCGCCGGCCAGCACGACATGGATGCCCGCGCCCGCGCCGTCCCGCAGCAGTCTGACCAGCCGCTCCATCAGGCTGCCGTTGTCGTAGGCGGTGAACTCGCGCTCGAAGACCTCGAAGCGGTCCACCATCAGCACGATGTGCGGCAGCCGCCGCTCGGGCGGCTGGGTGGTGCGCAGCTCGGTGAGGTCCGCGGTGCCGCGGGCGCCCAGCACGCCCTGGCGGGTGGTGAGTTCGGTGTTGAGCCGGTCGAGCAGGCGTCCCAGCCGCTCGACCTGGTTGCGGTCGACGACCGCGCCGCAGTGCGGCAGCGCGGTCAGGGCGTTGAGCGCGCCGTTGCCGCAGTCGATGCCGTACAGGTGGACGTCGTCGGCGCCGTGTGCCTGGGCCAGGGCCGCGGCCAGGGTGCGCAGCGTCTGCGAGCGGCCGCTGCGGGGCGAACCGACGATGTGCAGATGACCGGCCCGGTCCAGGTCGAAGGTGAGCGGGGCGCGGGCCTGCCGGGCGGGCAGGTCCACCAGCCCGTAGGCGACGGCCGGCAGGGCGCCCGGGCGCCGCTCGGCGGGCAGCGGCGCCGCCGGGACGGTCCACTCCAGCAGGTCGGGCAGGGCCGGCAGCCAGGGACTCGGCTGCCGGGGCACCTCGGCGAGCCGCGCCGCCCGCGCGACGGCCGCGGTCAGCACCGCCAGGTCGGTGACGGCCTCGGTGCCGGCCGGACCGGAGGCACGGGCCGGGCCGCCGATCAGCGGGCCGCCCAGATCCCGCCAGGCCACCGCCGCCGCGCGGACCGGCACCTCGGTCTCCGCCGCGCTCTGCCCGCCGGGGCGGCGCCCGCCCACCCGGCCGGCCTGGAACGGCAGCAGCGCCGAGGGCCCGAGCCGGGCGTAGGCGCGGCCCGGGTTGGCGGGGGAGATGTCACCGGAGTCGGGCGCGTCGATGATGTCGCGGCTCTCGGTGGTGTCGGTGGTGCGCAGCGCGATCCGCAGATTGGTGTTGGCGCGGATGTCCGGGGTGACCGCGCCGCCGGGGCGCTGGGTGGCCAGCACCAGGTGGATGCCCAGCGACCTGCCGCGCTGGGCGATGTTGACCAGACCCGCGATGAAGTCCGGCAGTTCGCGGACCATGGAGGCGAACTCGTCGATGACCAGCAGCAGTCGGGGCAGCGGCGGCATCACATTCCCGCCGCGCTGCCGCTTGTCGAGGTAGTCCACCACGTCCTTGGCGCCGACCTCGGCCAACTGCGTCTCGCGGCGCCGCAGTTCGGCTCCCAGCGAGACCAGCGCCCGCTCCACGAGGTGGGTGTCGAGGTCGGTGACCAGACCGACGGTGTGCGGCAGGTCGGCGCACTCGGCGAAGGCGCTGCCGCCCTTGTAGTCCACGAGCACGAAGGTCATCTCGTCCGGGCGGTTGACCACCGCCAGGGTGGCGACCAGTGTCTGGAGCAGCTCGGACTTGCCCGAGCCGGTGGTGCCGGCGATCAGCGCGTGCGGGCCGTCCCGCACCAGGTCCACCGAGAAGTCCCCGTCGTAGCCGGTGCCCAGGATCGCCCTGGTGCTGCGGCCGCCGAGCGACCAGCCGGCCACCACGGCCTTCGCGCTCGGCGGCTCCAGACCCAGCAGGTCGAGCAGCCGTACGGAGCCGGGCAGCGCGCTCTCGTCGCTGTCACCGACCCCGCGCAGCGGCGCCAGCGAGCGGGCCAGCGCCTCGTACCAGCCCGGCTCGGGCGAGTCGGTGCGTACGTCCGGCAGGGCGGCGGCCGAGCCGGTGCGCACCCGGCAGGAACCGGGGGCGCCGGTCTCGATGACGACGACCGCGCCGCACTCCTCGGGCAGCAGCCGCTCCTCGCGGTCGATGCAGATCGTATGGACGCCCACGGACGGGCCGTCGCGCAGCAGTGCGATCACACCGGGCAGCGACCGCGCCCTGCGCGCCTGCTCCAGCACCACCAGCACGTCCGGGTAGCCGCTCACCCCGCCCCTGACCAGCTCGGGTCCGGCGGCGATCCGGGACTGGACGAGCTGGCCGAGTTCGCCGATCCGCCGGGCCAGCGAGTCGGTGGTGCTGCCCACCAGGGAGTACGCGTCCTCGCCCTGCGCCTGGGCGTGCGGCAGCCAGCGGGTCCAGGACCAGTCCTTCTCGCCCTCGGGTCCGGCCAGCACGACGATCCGCAGATCGGCCGGGCTGTGCAGGGAGGCGGCCTGGGCCGCCATCCAGCCGGCCAGCCGGGCCGCGCCCGGACCGGCGATCCCCGCGACCCCGGCCCGGCGCATCGCCACCGACACCGGGACCTGGTTGAGGCGCGGCACGGTGGTCCGCCGGTGCTCGTCCTGGGTGGGGTCCTCGACGCTCAGCGACGACGGCAGGTCCGCGGTGCCGACCCGCACCGACAGGAAGTCGGGGTCCTGCCAGCGCCGTTCCCACAGCCGCTCGGACGGCTGGGTGGCCATCTGGAGCAGGGACGCGGGATCGGGCAGGGCGAGCCGCAGATTGTGCTGCTCCTCCAGGATCGCGGCGTCGATGTCGGCGTGCAGGCGTGCGAGCACCTTCTCGTGCTCCGCCTTCTGCTCCAGGTACTTGACCATCGCCTGCTTGCGGCCGCCGAACTGGGTGACCAGCGCGGCGACCGGTGAGAGCAGCGCGATGAAGACGAAGGTCCACGTCTTGGTGACGAAGATGGCGATCGCCGCGCTGCCGGCCGGCAGCAGCAGGATCGGCAGCAGCGGAATCGGCCGCTTGTCCGGCTTGACCGGCGGGGTCGGCAGCCGGAAGCGGGCGCCGGCCGACGGCGGCAGGAAGCGCGGCGGCCGGTTGAACTCCAGGCCGAGCCCGTCCTGGGCGGCCGTCAGCGGCGCCTTGGCGGACTGACGGGACGTCAGCTCCAACAGGATGTCACCGACGGCGAGTTGGCTGCCCTCCCGCCATCCCGCCCCGCTCCGGGCCGCCTTGCCGTCCATCAGCGCCATCTCGGCGCCGAGCAGTTCGGCGGAGCCGTCGACCGCGACCCGGACCCGGGCCGCGACCGGGGGAGCGCCCGGCGCCAGCCGGATACGGCAGGCCGGCGCGCCGCCGATGTCGTAGTCACCGGGCATCAGGCGGTAGACGGTCCCGGCGCCCGCCCCCGACACCACCCGGATCTCGGTACGGCCCTCGGGCTCGGGCTCCGTGGGAACGGGAGCGCCGAGCCCGAGGTCCATGCCGTCCCGTATCCCGGCCGCCCGGAGAGTCGCAAGCGGGTCCACGGCCTCGGCGCCGACGAACAGGGCCGGCTCCGGCGCCCGGTCCGGGCCGCTGCCCGGGTGGCCGACGGCGCGTGCCAGCTCCGCCGCGAACCGGCCCGCACGGGCGGAGGGTTCGGTGTCGACGACGACTGCGGTGGACACCCCCTCGTCCTGCGGGTCACGAACGCTGACGTTCAATCGCACGGGGATCGTCTCTCTCCTGCTGCTGGGGAACGGGGATGGCCGGGCAGGGTCAGTCAGGGTCAGTCAGGGTCGGCCGGGGTCAGCCGAGGTTGGCGCCGAGCTGGTCGTCGGTCTGCGAGAAGGCGTCACCGACGGACTTCACGTACTGGCCGATGCCCTGGAGCCCCTGGTTGACCTGGTCGAAGCCCTTGGCGAACTCGTCGAAGAACGGCGAGAACTTCTGCTGGGCGGCCGGCGTGCTGTAGCCGTTGGACAGCAGGCTGGAGATCTTGCTCTTGACCTCGGAGAGCTTGTCCTGGAGCTGCGAGAAGTCATTGAGCAGCGCCTGCGAAGTGGAGGCGGTCTCGTCCGAGTTGACCTTGTAGTCGGGCATGGTGGTGCTCCTTGCTGATGATCGGGATGCCACTGTCGGGCCGTCCACCCCGCGTGGGGTGGAAGTCTGTTGGGTGCGCGGAAGGGTCAACCGCCGCCGCTGACCCGCCCCTTGCGGGGAATGCCGGGCAAGCCGGGCAGGCCGGTGCTGGGGGCATCGGGCCGCGGATCGCGCTCGGCGGCAGCCGCCGCGCGGCCCGCCGGCGCCGCCCGGGTGGCGAGGGCGGCGCGGAGCTGCGCGCTCGACACCCCCATGGACACCTCGCTCTCCGGGTTGATCCACAGCGCGGTCTCGTCCGGCAGCAGGCCGAGCAGCTCGGCGGATTCCACCGGCAGCAGCCTGGGCGCGGCCGGCGGCGCCTGCCGGGGGTCGGTCAGGACGGTGACGTAGGGGCCGTCCTCGTCCTCGTACGCGGTCAGTTCGCCGGCCGCGTTCGTCGGCAGGTACACGGTGGTGCCGGCCAGCGCGTCCAGCACCGCCGCCTCGGTGCCCTGGCCGGTCGCGGCGCGCCGCATGGCGGCGTCCACCGGGTCGGTGGGCAGCCCCGCCTCCCCGGCCGGTCCGCCGTCTCCGGCCGGGCCCGACCCGGCCTGGTCGGTGAAGAGCAGGCTCAGCTGCGAGGGGCGGTACCCGGGGTTGGTGACGAACTCCCCGGGCTCGCCGTCCGGGCCGACCGGCCAGGCACCGATCACCGCGTGCGGCGGTACGGTGCCGTCGGGGTCGTAGCCGGGATCGATCGAGTAGAGCCAGCTCCCGGCCGGCTGCCGGGCCCTGGCCGGTGTGTTCCCGACGGGTCCTGGCTGTGCGCGGCCGGTGTGCTGCTCGGCCGGGTGGGCTTCTTCGATCATGTCGCTCTTCCGTGAGGGTATGGGCCGCTACGCGGGAGGCGGCGGGGGAAGCGGGGGGAGGGCCCCGGTGGGCGCCGGACGCGGCGGGGGCATTGCCCCGCCGCCGGGCGGCGGCGGTGGCGCGCCGCCCGGTGCCGGCCGCGGGGGCGGCAGCGGCCGGGTGCGCGGCAGCCGCGGGGGCGCGGGGGAGTGGTGGACCACCGGGCCCTGCGAAGGACCGGCCACCGGGACGTGCGGCGGCGGGCCGGCCGGCGGGAAGCCGCTGCCGGGCGGCGGGATCGGCGGCGGGCTCGGCGGCAGCGGGAGGTGCGCCGGGTCGAAGCCGGGACGGGGGACGAAGTTGGGATTGCGGACGAACGGCCCCACCGTCACCGGTGCGAAGGGAGGCCCGCCGGACGTGACCAGCCTGGCCCCGACGATGTCCGACGCCGCGATGCCGCCCGGGAAGGCGATCTCCTGCTGGCCCTGGTTGAAGTGCGGGCCCAGCGTGGCGTTGACGTCGATGCCGCCGGGAGGCGCGAGGTGGAAGCGGAAGACCAGCGCGCCGTTGGGCCCCGCCCCGCCGAGGAAGTTGAGGTTCTCGTTCCTGGTCGTCGACACGAAGGCGGAGGGGGTGTTGGCGGCCACGAAACCCGCCAGATCGGTGTTGGCCGGATTCCTGGGCGCGAAGCCGGTCTGGAAGATGCCGCCTTCACCCACCGGGGTCCGGGTGTCGTCCCGGAACAGCGGGTTGTTGTCGGTGCGCAGCTGGGGCGGCGGCGCGGCGGCGGCCGGGACACCCGGCGCGCCGCTGGTCGAGGGCGTCGGACCGCCCTCGCCCGGCAGGCCCCGGGAGGTGCCGCCGCCGGCGGACTTGAGCGGGATCCCGCCGCCCGCGCCGCTCCCTCCCCCGCTCCCCGGCCCGCCGCCCTGTCCGCTCTGTCCGCTCTGGTCGCCGAGCTTCTTCTTGGCCGCGATCCCGCCGCCCACCGCGCCCGCCGCTCCCGCGCCGAAGATGAGGCCGGCGTCCAACTGGTCGCCGTTGAGGGCCTCGGTCGTCGCCTCGTCGGTGGCCTTGTCGCCGAAGCCCTTGACGATCTCGCCGCCGATCTTCCCGCCGGTGCTGTTCACCAGCGGTCCGATCGTCCTGCTGCTGTTGATCGAGGTCTTGATACCGGTGATCGTGCCGCTCACCGACTTGGCCGCGCCGGGGGCGAGTTTGGCGATCCCGCCGACCCCCGCCTTCGTCACCGCGCCGCCCAGCTTCAGCACCGATCCGCCGGGGACCAGGCCGATCAACCCGACCAGGAAGTCGCCCAGTTTGAAATTGCCGCTCGCTATCGCCGATATCTGGGTGATGGCGAACAACGCGCCGCCGAGCAGCAGTCCGGCCACCGGGAAGAACACCGACACGACCGCGATCAGCAGGCCGAGCAGGATCTGGACGAACGGGAAGTCCTTGAAGAAGTCGGAGATCTTCTGGAAGATGTTCCGCTCCGGGATCGCCTCGCCGGCCGCCTTGTCCAGCACGTCCGCGCAGGAGCGCTGCGCCGTCTCGCGCATGGCCTTGGCCTGCTCCGCCAGGCTTTTGGCCGCACTGAGCTGCTGCTGCCCCTGCGAGATCGCGTCCTGCGTCTGCCGCGCCGCCGCCTTGTCCTGGTCGGTCGCGTCGGCCGCCAGCGTCCTGGGCTGCTGATCGGCCTGCGGGGCGGCGGCCTGGGCCTGGTCGACCGCGCGGTCGAAGGTGTCCTGGGCTTCCTGGAGCCTGGGGATGTAGTCGGTGTAGGCCCGGGCGGCGTCGTGGTAGGAGTTCATCGTCTTGGTCAGCTTGTCGGGCAGATCGTCGCCGATCTTGTCCTTGAGCTTGTCCATCGCCGAGCCCCGGCCCTGCGAGATGGCGCCGTCCTTCTTGATGACGTTCAACGCCTTCTCCGCCGCGTCCCCGATGTCGCGGTACCGCTGGGCGACGCCCTGGATCAGGTCCGGATCACCCGGCGTCGGGTCCTTGTCCAGCCCGACCAGGGCGAAGTCCGCGGGACTTGAGTGCTGCCGTGCCATGAACTGGTCCCCCGCCGCTGATCTGTTCCGTGTTCGCCTCCTACACGGACGGCACCCGCCCAACCGTTCAGCCGAATTTTCGAACTCTTTCCCGGGCGGCCCCGTGTAGGAGGTGAAGCAGTGTCATGAGCACCTGGGGAGAAGATGAGCAACGGCGTCGTCGCCACCGCGGTCAGCCCGCCGAGACACGTCACGGCGCACCGGAAGGGCGGACCGGGGCGGGCCGTACGGCCGGGACGCGGCCTGCTGCGGGCGGTCGCCGTCCTGCTGCTGGCCGTGTGGGCGGCGGCCGGACTGGCGGCCCCCGCGACGGCGGACGACAGCGGCGCGGTGGTGAAGGTGTTCGTGGTCCAGGACCCGGCGCGGTCCGGGCAGGCACTCGCCACCCTGCGGTCCGTCGCCACGGCCACCCTGGGCGACCCGTCGCGGGCCGGCGAGATCTTCGACCTCAACAAGGGACTGGCCCAGCCGGACGGCGGCGCGCTCACCGCCCCGGCGGACCAGCTCCACCCCGGCTGGATCCTGCGGCTGCCCGCCGACGCCGCCGGCCCCGACGTCCAACTCGCCAAGGACTCCGGCGCCGCCCCGAACGCGCAGGACGGGACGGCGGGGACGAAGAGCGGCACCGCCGCCACGACCGGCGCCACGACCACCACGACGACGACCAGGACGACCCTGCTGTCGATCCCGCTGCCCGCCGCCCTCGCGCTGATCGGCGCGATCGCGCTGGCCCTGGTGACGGCCGCCATCGTGGCCAGGCAGCGGGTGCGCACGGCGCTCGGCTCGGTCGGGCGGCTCTTCGCCCGGCTGGGGGAGCCGGCCGCGCGCCGGCGCAGGACCGAGGCCCGGCGCGCGGTGGGCCGGAGGTTCGCCGCCGACGCCGAGTCGGTGCGGCGTGCCTACGGCGCGCTGGGCGAGTTCGCCGCCGCGGGGGACCGTCCGGACAAGCCGGTGCACGCGCTGCGCGTCGACCCCGAGGGGACGACCGTCTGGCTGGCGGCCACCGAGACCATGGACCGGCCCTGGCAGAGCGTCGACGACACCCGCTGGCGCCGCCCGTCGGCCCCCGGTGACGGGCAGTGGGGCGCCGGCGGCCCGGACCCGACGGCCTGTCTGGTGCGCGCCGGGGCCGACACCGACGGCGCGCCCGTCTTCGTCGACCTCAGCCGGCTGGACGGCGTCCTCAGCGTGACGGGGGACCGCGCGGTGGCCGGCGACGTGATCCGCAATCTGCTGGCCGAGACCGCCCGCAGCAGGCCCGACACCCCGGTGACCGTGCTGCGGACCGGTGACGGCGCCCCGCCGGTGGCGCTGCCCGCGGGCCTCCGGCAGGTGACCCGTGTCGAGGAGCGTACGGTCACCCCGCGCGCCGCCGCGGCTCGCGGCACCATCCTCGGGGCCGCGTCCCGGCGCCCCGTCAGGGGCCTGGTGGTCATGACGGGCACGCCCACCGAAAGCGAGGCCGCCGAACTGGCCGCGCTGTGCGGGCCCGGCGGGGCCGGCTGGACAGGTCTGGTGTGCGGCGAGGCCGACGGCGCCCACTGGCGCTGGCACACCGACGCCCGCGGCGAGGTGGACATCCCCATCCTCGGCGTGCGCCTCACCGTCCCGGTCTGACCGCGCCCGACCCACCGCCCGGCCCGGTTTTCAGCAGGTCAGTCCGGCTGCCCGACCACGCAGGACTCCTTGGTCCAGGCCCTGGCCTGCGCGCTGAGCGTGATGCCGAGGCCGGGCCGGGCCGACAGGTGCATCCGGCCGTCGCGGATCTCCTGGCGCTCGTCGAACAGCGGCTCCAGCCACTCGAAATGCTCGACCCACGGCTCCCGCGGGTACGCCGCCGCCAGGTGCAGATGGATCTCCATCGCGAAGTGCGGGGCGAGTCGCAGGTGCCGGTGGTCGGCCAGGGCGGCGACCTTCAGGAACTGGGTGATGCCCCCGACGCGTGGGGCGTCGGGCTGGAGGATGTCGCAGCCGCGGCCCTCGATGAGGGCGGCGTGCTCGGCCGCCCCGGCCAGCATCTCGCCGGTGGCGATCGGGGTGTCGAGGGCGGCGGCGAGCGCGGCGTGCCCCTCGATGTCGTAGGCGTCGAGCGGCTCCTCGATCCAGGTGAGCCCGAAGCCCTCCAGGGCGCGGCCCATCCGCAGGGCGGTGGGCCGGTCCCACTGCTGATTGGCGTCGACCATCAGGGGTACGCCGTCGCCGACGCGGGCGCGTACCGCCTCGACCCGCTTGAGGTCGGCGGCGCCGTCCGGCTGGCCGACCTTGATCTTGATGCCGCCCAGACCCCGCTCCAGCAACGCGTCCGCGTTGTCCAGCACTTCCTCGACGGGAGTGTGCAGAAAGCCGCCCGAGGTGTTGTAGCAGCGCACGGAGTCCCGGTGGGCGCCCAGGAGTTTGGCCAGCGGCAGCCCGGCGCGCCGGGCCTTGAGGTCCCACAGGGCGATGTCGAGCGCGGCGACGGCCTGGGTGGCGAGCCCGCTGCGGCCGACCGAGGCGCCGGCCCAGACCAGCTTGTCCCACAGCCGGCCGATGTCGCTGGGGTCCTCTCCCACCAGCACGGGCGCGACCTCCCGGGCGTGGGCGTACTGCCCGGGGCCCCCGGCGCGCTTCGCGTAGCTGAACCCGATGCCCTCGTGGCCGTCCCGGGTGGTGATCTCGGCGAAGAGCAGCGCTATCGCGGTCATCGGACGCTGCACCCCGGTCAGCACCTTGGCGTCGCTGATCGGGACGGCCAGCGGCAGCAGCACGGACGACAGCCGGACCGAGCGGATACGGTCACCGGCGAGCGCGGCAGGGTGCACGGGAGATCTCCTTCGGTTTACGTACGTGAACGATGGGCGCCTTTGTGAACACTCCTTCTACGGTAGATGCTCAGGATCCGAGGAAGTGAACCGTCGGCCGGGGGTGCATCAGGAAGTCGTGGTGGGAGATGTTCCAGGCGTAGGCGCCGGCCAGCGCGAAGGCCACCCGGTCCCCGGCCCGCAGGCCCGGGGCCGGCACCCCGCGGGCGAGGACGTCCTTGGGGGTGCACAACTGGCCGGTCAGCGTGACCGGACCGGGGCCGCCGGCCGGCCGCGGCCACGGGTGGGGCCAGCCGTCCACCGGGAGGATCGCGCAGGGCTGGTCGTGGCCCTTGGCCGCCGGGGTGCGCAGATGGTGCGTTCCGCCGCGCAGGACCGCGAACTCCTCGCCGTGGCTGTGCTTCACGTTGAGGACATCGGTGACGTACCAGCCGCAGTACGCGGTCAGGGAGCGGCCGGGCTCCACGCGGAGCAGCGGTCCGCGGCGGGCGGCGGTGAGCCGGGCGAGTCCGGCGCCGTAGGCCGCCCAGTCGAAACGCGAGTCGGGACGGGCGTAGTCGACGAGCATCCCGCCACCGATGTTCACCTCCCGCAGCTCGACGCGGTGCCGGGCGGCCAGTTCGGCCGCCCAGCCCACCACCGACGCCGCCACCGCGAGCAGTTCGGGCGCCGCCAGCCCGCTGGCCAGATGGGCGTGCACACCGAGCAGCTCCAACTGCGGGCAGCCGCCGTCCGTGAGCAGCCGCACCGCGGCGTCGGCGCGGGACGGATCGATGCCGAACGGCGCCGGGCGCCCTCCCATGGCCAGCGAGCCCGACTCCAGCAGCCCGTCCGCCACCGGCAGGTTGAAGCGGAGCAGTACCCCGACGCGGCGGCCGGCACCGGTGGTCGGGCCCCCGCCGGGAGCGGGCGGCGGGTGAGCGGCCAGCTCCGCCAGCATGCGCAGTTCGTACTCGCTCTCGACATGGAAGCGGCGCACCCCCCGCGCCAGGGCCGCCGCGACCTCCGCCGGAGTCTTGCCCGGGCCGCCGAAGGCCAGCGCACTGCCCGGCAACACCTCTGCCACATGGGCGAGTTCACCCCCCGACGAGACTTCGTAGCCGTCGACGAAGGGTGCGAGGGCGGTCAGGATCTCCGGCTCCGGATTGGCCTTCGCCGCGTAGTACAGCTCGACGCCCCCGGGCAGCGCCGACCGGACGGCGGCGGCGTGCTCCCGCAGGGCGCCCAGATCGTAGACATAGGCGGGCAGTTCTCCGGTCGGCAGGGACCGGGCGAGATCGCGTACGGACGCGGTGGGGGCGGTCACCGCGCGGTCCCGGCGGCGTCAGGGCGGCCGACGGCACCCCGGGTGAGGTCCCCCGCCAGGGGTGAGGGCAGCCGGACGTAACCCGCCTCCCGGTCGGCGGCCCGGCCCCAGCGGGTGAGCAGATTGGCCTTGGCCGGCAGCGGTTCCCCGGCCAGCAGGGCGGCCAGCCGGGGTGCGGCTCCGTGCCCGGCGGCGAAGTCCTCGATCACGCGCCGCACTTCGGACCACAGGGCCCGCTCGGCCGACGGGTGCAGATCGGCGAGCGCCGAGAGCATCTCGGCGACATGGTTGACCAGCAGGCAGTAGACGAGCCGGTCCCAGCCCCGGTCGGCGTCGTACGTCAGCGGGCCCGCGACCCGGGCGGGCAGCGCGGCCAGGGCGCCGTCGTGGTGCTCCGGCAGCAGTTTGGTGCCTTCCAGGTCGCGGAAGAGGACCTGGACCGGATCGCCGTGGGCGTCGACGCACACCAGCACGTTCTGCAGATGCGGTTCGAGCACGATCCCGTGGTCGAAGTACGCCGCCAGCACCGGTGGGACGAGCAGCCGCAGATACGCCCGCCACCAGCGCAGCGCGGCCGCGCGCTCCGCCCCGCCGAGCAGCCGGGAGATGTGCCCGGGGCCCGTCGGGTACTCGTCCGCGACGGCGGCGGCCAGCAACGCGGTGGCGCCGGGCCGCAGCCGTTCCCTGAGCCCCTCCCGGACGATCACACCGAAGCCCTCCAGCAGCGAGAGGTCCGCCGCCCCGTCCGGCCCCGGCACCGCCAGGCTGCGGAACGCGGGCTCGCGGAGCATGCCGCTGCCCGGGAAGCGGGCCGCCAGGTCGGCGAAGGCGGGAGCGAGCAGCCGGGTGAGGGCGACCGCGCCGGACAGCTCGTAGTGGGCGTTCTTGCGCAGGCAGTTGGTGATGCGGACGTTCAGACTGAATTTGAGGAAGCTCTCACCGTCGTAGACCGTGCGCACCGAGGCGGTGGCGGCGAAGAGGGCCGGGCCCGGGCCCAGGTCCAGCACATCGCCGCGGCCCAGCGCGGCACGCAACGCGGGATGCCGGCCCAGCAGTTCGTACTGCCAGGGGTGCGCGGGCAGCAGCCGGTAGCCGTCGGGCACCGCGGCCAGCCGGTCCAGCGGGCCGGTCGCACCGGGCTCCGCGCCCTCCTCGACGGTCAAGCGGTCGCGTACGGCCAGCAGCCGCAGCGGGAAGCGGGCCCCGGCCTCGGGCGCGTAGGCCGCCCAGGAGGCGGGATCGGCGCTGCGGTCCTTGGGGGTGGGGTGGAAGCGGTGGCCGTAGACCAGCGACTGCTCGGAGGCCAGATAGCGGGCGAGCGGATCGCCGTCCGCCGCCGGACGGGCCGCGCCGAGCCCGGCGGCGACGCCCTGGTGGCTGGAGACGACCTGGTCGAGGAACTCGTCGTTGGGCAGACCGGTGCGGGCCGAGAGTTCCGCGTGCGTGCGCTCGGCGAGCCGGCGCCAGCCGATCACGGACCAGCGGCCGTCCGCGTACTCGGCCACCGGCCCGGCGAAGCGGTGCGCACCCAGCACGGAGGTGCGGCGCAGCGCCACGCGCAGCCGTACGCCGGTGCAGGGCAGCCGCAGCAGCAGGCGGCCGTCGACGACGGATGTCCGCCGCTCGGGCCCGGCCACCTCGCGGAGCAGGCAGTTGAGCAGGGTGTGGGCCACCGCCTCGTCGGCCGAGGCGAGTCGGGTCCGGCCGGGCGGGTCGGCCGGCCCGGTCGGTCCGGCCGGGTCGGTCGGGCCGGAGCGGCGGGCCCGGTCCGCGCGGTCCGCGGGGCCGGTGACGCAGGGCAGTGCCATCAACGGCTCCGCAGAAGGTAGTTGGGACCGGTGGTGTAGTGCTTGTTGATGTCGGACGCTCCTGAGCGGTTCTTGGTGAGCAGCGTGCCCGCGGTGACCATCGCCTTGACGGGCAGCCGCGGGGCGTCCAGGACGTGGGCGCGCAGCGCCGCTCCGGGCCGGCCGGGCCCGTCCCCGAGCCGCCGCACCGCCTCGTCCAGCCGGTGGCGTACGAGGTCGAGCAGCCGGGCCAGCGGGGCGCGGCCGTGCCGGGCCAGGGCGAACGCGAAGGCCCCGGCGCACAGATGGACGGTGATGGTGGTGAACAGGTCGAGGACCGGCCGGTCGTCGTCCACGAAGATCCGCGGATCGGCGAAGTCCGCCGGGCCCACGGCGTCCGGTCCCAGCGTGTCGCGCAGCCGGCCGCGATGGATCCGCGGGCTGTCGTCGTCCCTGAACAGCAGCCGGAGCCGCGGGCGGTCCTCGCTTCCGTCCAGCAGCAGCGAGATGTTCTGCTGATGGGACTCCAGCGCGATGCCGTAGCCGAACAGCGTGGTCTGCCAGTCCAGGAGCAGCCCCAGCACGGCGTCCAGCAGGGCGAGCGGATCGGCGCCGAACCAGCGGTCGGCGAGGTGGTCGATCACCAGCCGTCCGTCGGGGGCCGGAGCCGTCAGCGCCGCCAGCGGCAGTACGAGGCAGTCGTCGAGGCCGGGCGGATGGCGGCGGACGAGGACGGCGAGGAGCTCATGCCCGGCGTGCGCGTACCGCGTCTCGTCGGTGTGCAGGACGAGGCCGCCGAAGCGGGGTTCGCGGGCGGCCACCGCCGCCAGCAGGCGCTGCCCGGCCGCGCCGTCGGTGAGGCTGCCGGGCTTGACGGTCCGCCGGTTGAGCAGGCCCAGGGTCGAGGTGGCCAGCGGCAGTTTGAGGTGGACACCGGGATGCGCGGTGAGGGCGACGGTCCGGGTCGACAAAGTGGGCGCCGCCTCCAGACAGGGGCGGTCCGCCAGGGCGGCGGCGCCTTCGAGACCGGCCGCGCGTAAGGCGTCCCGCAGCGGTCCGGCCGCGGTCAACGGATGGACGGGCAAGGCCAGATGGCTGTCGTCGAGCCCCGGCAGCCCGAGCGCGGACGGCGCCGGCCAGCAGCCGGCGAGACCCGCGATCCCGTCCGGCCCCGCCACGGTGACCGTCTCCTTGGGCAGGGCCACCCAGCGCAGCCGGAAGCGCGGGCCGAACTCGGGTGCGTGGCGGGCGAGCTGGCCGGCCCCGAGTCCGGTGCGGGCGGCGGAGGTCGGGTAGAGGGGATGGCCGGCGCGGGCGGCGAGAGTGTCGAAGCCGAGGCTCGCCGCCGGGCCCCGCCACCGGGCGAGATCGGGGCCGTGCCCGGCCACCAGCCGCGCGGCGACCTCGTCATGTGTGGCGGCCTGGAGCCGCAGCGCGGCCAGCGCGTCCCCGTACTCCGCAGCGAAGGCGGCGAAGCCCGCCCGGTCCTCGGGCGGCGCGAGCGCGCCGAGCGCGGCCAGGACCGCTGCGCCGGTGGTCAGTTCCCCGCCGTCCGGCTCCACCCGCAGCAGCGGCAGCCGGGCGGCGTACTCGCACTGGAAGCCGTCCTCGGCGACCGGCAGCGCGAGCGACCGCCCACCGGTTCCGGCCAGCCGGAGCCAGCGCCCGTCCGGCCGGTCCGACACGGTGCTCCGGGTGCGCAGGCCCAGCACGTCCTCGCGCAGCAGCGTGCCCAGCACCCGCAGCAGCAGCTTCTCCTCGGTCGTTCCGGCGACCGGACCGGTCGCGGTCACGAGCTGATCTCCCACGTCCGCTCGGCGAGGAAACCGGTCACGGCCCGGTCCACGGCGTCCTGTTCGGGCCCGACGGCCCGGACGACGCCCAGCAGGTCGCGGTTGGTGTGGTGCAGCGGGTGATGCTCACCGACGGCGCGCAGCGGACGGTACGTCAGCCGTACGCCGCCGAGGGTCAGATCGGCCGGACCCGGCGCGGCGGTCAGCGTGCCGGCCCGCCGCGCGTAGGGGTAGTCGAGCCGGGCGGCGCGGCCGGTGCGCACCCCCAGCCCGGCCGGCAGGCTCTCACCGAGGTGCACGCGCAGGATGTGCTCGAACAGCGGCACCTCCAGCAGGTCCGCGAGCAGCAGATCGCACTGGTCGCCGATGGCCCGGTAGTTGACCTCGATCAGCCGCGCGCGTCCCCCGGAGACCACGAATTCGGTGTGGCAGGCCCCGAAACCCACGCCCAGCGCGTCCAGTTGGGACAGCACCTGCGCCTCGACGGCCGGCGGACGGTCCGGGACGAACGTCAGCCGCTCCTCTATGAAGTACGGCGGCGGGGACAGCCGGGTGCGGAAACCGCCCAGCACCTGCCGGGTCCGGCCGTCGCCGAGGGTCTCCAGCGTCAACAACTCGCCCGGCAGATACTCCTCGACAACCAGTGCGGCCTGCGGGCGGCGGGCCTGGATCTCCGCGCACAGCCGCGCCAACTCCGCCGGTCCCTCGGCCCGTACGACATCCTCGCTCGCCACCCCCTCGCGCGGCTTGACCACACAGGGGTACGGCACGTCCAGGCCGGCCAGCACGGTGAACGGGTCCTGCCCGGCGGGCAGTTCGACCGACCAGACGGTGTCGGCCCCCGCGGCGGCCAGGGCGCGGCGCATCTCCGCCTTGTCCTTGGTGCGCAGCGCCGCCTGCCAGCTTTTGGCGGGAAGGCCGAAGTACGCCGCGGCCAGGGCGGCTTGGGTCTGCAGGTGGTCGCTGTTGCTGAACACCGCGTCGGGCCCGCGGTGCGCCGAGACGCGGGTGATCACCGCGTGGAAATCGCGGACCGCGCACTCCAGCACCTCGACGTGACCGGACCCGTCCCCGCCCCCGCCGTACACGGCCCAGTGCGCCTCGGGCTGGTCGGTGAGCACGGTGACGTCCAGACCGAGCCTGCGGGCGGCGGGGAGGAACCCTTCGGTGACCGAGTCGGTGGGGTTCAGGGCCAGCAGGTAGAGCTGCATGAGAAGAGATCACTTCCGCGCGCCGAGTCGTCGGCCGGCCGTCGCGGCGACGTCCGGCCCGGAGGTAGGGCGAGCCTAGGTTAGGCATACCTAAGCCTGTCAATTCGCCCCGGCGCGTGTCCCGACTGGCGCGAATGATCTCCGTCATGATGAGGTCAGCCTTACCTAATCGAGTTCGCCTCGGCGACTCTCGACGACAAGGAGCAGTTGTGCCTGTGGCCATGCCATCCGCGCCTGCCGGTCCGGCGGTCGTACCCGTCGCCCTCCTGGCCCCGGCGTACCGACGGCTGGTCGAGCTCTGCCCCGCGCTGGAACTCCGGGTGACCTCGCCCGGCGCCCCGGTCGGCCGGGGCTGGGTGGACGGTGAGCGGCTGGCGGCCGACGGCGCGGTCCTCGACGCCTGGCTCGACGCCGAGGCGACCCGTATCCGGGACCGGCACGGCCGCACCGCCCGCCCCGATGTCGTCGCCTCCCGCGCGCTGCACGGCTACCTCTGGTCGGTCTGCCTGATGATGAGCGGGCCCTGGTACCTCCAGCGGCGCGTGCCGCGGCTGCGCCCGCGCGATCTGCGGATCGATCCGGCGACAGGGCGATTCGCGGTCGTCCCCGCGGACTTCGCCTGCCTGCCCGGGGACCCGGCGGCCAGGCTTTCGCGACAGGCCGGATTCGCCGGACAGGCCGGAATCCGCGTCCTGCCGGACGAGAACGCCCTGCGCGCCGAGCTCCGGTCGGCGGTGGCCGACCACGTACGACCGCTGCTCGGCGCACTCGGCCCGCGGCTGCGCCGCGGCGCCCGCGCGCTGTGGGGGATGGCCGGCGACGATCTGGTGTCCGGCGTCTGGCACCTCGGACGCGCCCTCGGCGAGGAGGAACAGGCGGTCCTGGCGGCCGGGGAACTGCTCCCCGGACCCGTCGCGCCCTTCCCCGGCGGCGCCGACTTCCGCCATCTGGCGGACCGGGAGGGACGCAGGCTCCCGACCCGTACCCGGCTCGGCTGCTGCCTGCATTACACGATCCGGCCGGCCGAGACCTGCGGGACCTGCCCGCGACTGTGCGACGCGGAACGGCTGCGCGCGGCCGACGGCCCGGCTTCCCGCTGACCCGCTCCCGACCGGCCGGCCCGGGATGTCAGGACCGGGGCCGGGAGCGGTGGACCCGGCGGTAGCTCCAGACCAGCAGGGCGAACACGATGACACCGGAGAAGATGAGGCTCGCCCCCGTCGTCCAACCGGTGGCCGGCAGCCAGTCCAGCACCGCCACCCCCCAGACGACGCCCGCGGCCACGAGCGCCAGGCCGACCACGGCCGAGCCGGCGATCCGCCAGCGCGAGGCCACGCTGCCCTCGGCCGCCAGCATCGCCCGCACCCGGACCGGTTCGACATAGCGGGCCACGGCCGGCACCGCGCGCGAGAGCAGGATGAGCCCGGCCAGGACCAGCAGCAGCCCCGGCCCCGGCAGCACCAGCAGGGCCACCCCGACCACCAGCAGCAGGCCGCCCGAGACGCCCAGGGCCAGCCGCTTCATCAGGGGGAGCCTGGTCGGCCGCGCACCCGCGCCGTCCTCGGACTTCTCGTCCGGCGTCGGTTCCCCGGTCTCCGCCCGCCGCGCTCTGCTCACCCGTCCACCGTAACCGGGCGATGATCGACACCGGACCGCGACACCGGGTCGATCCGGCCCGACCGCGGGACGGACCGGCCCCGGCCGGGGAGTTCCGGGGGCCGGTCCGGTCGCCGGCCAGGCGTCCCGGTCCGTCCCCCGGCCGGCCGGCCGGGGGGACGACCAGCGGTTTCCCGCTGGACGGGCGGCTACGCCCGAGTCACCGTCCGGGCGACGTTGTAGCCCTCGACCCGCAGCGCGGGGCGGCCCGAGGCGAGCGCCTCGGCAGGCCACGAAAGGGTGACGGTACGTGACTCCCCGGGCAGCAGCCAGAGGTAGTTGTCGCCGTACAGCGTCGGCAGCACCCGCTCACCGCTCCGGTCGTCGAGCAGCGCCAGCCGTACCATCGCCGCGACCGCCGAACCTCGGTTGGTCACCGTCGCGGTCAGTTCCTGGCGCGCCCCCGACCGGGTCACCCGGCCGATAGCCGAGGACACCTTCACCGGTTTGGCGCTGTTCAGCGCCCGCATGTCGGCCGTCTCCCGGTAGCGCCAGTAGGTGTTCTCCGACAGGACCCGGCCCTTGCCGTCCTCCAGGCCGAGCCGCAGGAGGTGGAAGTCGGGCAGCGCGTCCGTCCAGCCGGCCGTGAACGCCTCGGTGGTCGCGGACGAGGCGACGTCCACCGCCGCGCGCCGGGTGGAACCGACCTGCCGGCCGCCGAGGTCGAAGACCCGGGCCGTCACCGTCGCGCCCTTGAGTCCTCGCGGAGTGTGATTGACCGCGATCACCTGCCAGTCCACGCCGTCGGCCTGGACATGGAGGGGCTCGCAGGCCTTGCGCGCCCCGTAGTAGGTGCCGTTGACGTCGAAGTCGTAGTCGTAGGTCTGCCACACGGTGCTGTGCCAGGCCGGGTGGGACATCCAGAGCATCAGGCCGCTGGCGTCCTTCCACAGGTTGGCGTTCCACGCCTCGAACATGGCACGGGTGTTCTCGTAGTTCACCAGCTGCGCCTTGCGGGTGAAGTCGTCCAGCCCGCCCGCGGTGTCCAGCCGGGCCTCGATGGCGGCCTGGTAGTTCTGCGGGGCCTGATTCCCCTGGGTGCTCCAGTCGTGGTAGTACCAGGCACCGCCGACCGGCCACTCCGGTTCGTCCCCGACCATGTTGCGGGTGCTCTCGGCGGTGGACACCACCGGCATGCCGATCTCGGTGTGGAAGCCGAAGCTTCCGCTGCCGTAGGTGGTGGGGGAGAAGTAGCGCTCCGGGTCGATCCAGCCGTAGGGGCCGCCGCCGGTGATGATGCCGCCGGCCGAGTTGTTCTGGTAGAGCACCCCGGGCGCCTGCGACTGCACCGCGTCCCGCATGCCGTTGTCGATCGCGGCCGGCGGATTGCCCTCGTTGGCGCCGCACCAGACCACCACGCAGGGGTGGACGCGGTAGCGCAGCACGGTGTCCGCCGCGATGTCGTTGTACGCCTGGTGGTCCGGCGGGTCCATCGCCCAGGCGTTGGGGAAGTCGTTCCACACCAGCAGGCCGTGCTCGTCGCAACTGGCGAAGAACTCCTCCCGGTTGCTGGAGGCCACCCAGTTGCGGATCATGGTGAAGTTCATGTCGCGGTGCATCCGCACCGCCGCGTCCATCCGGGCGGCGGGCATCCTGCGCAGCAGTTCGTCCCAGCCCCAGTTGCCGCCGCGGCAGAAGACCCGCACGCCGTTCACGCTGATCTTCAGCGGGTCCGGGGTGTTGTCCACCGTCTTGACGTCGGTCCACACCGAGCCGTCGTCGGAGACCTGGATCACATAGGTCTTCGGGTAGGCCGCCTCCCACACGACGACCACCCGGTCGAAGGACACCGGGGCGCCCAGGTCCACCTGGATCCACTGGTTGTCCAGATACTCCGACGACCAGCGGGAGTTGGGGTTGCCGTCGGTGGCGTTGGCGGCGGGGTTGGACGGGTCCTCGGTCGAGGCGGTGGCGGTCCTGCGCAGCGCCAGGTCGGTGCTGGGCGAGGCGCTGTCGATGACCGCGAGGCTCCACAGCGAGTTGCCCCAACTGGTCGCCCGCGCACCGCCGCTGATCCGCACATAGCGTGCGGTACGAGCGGTGAAGTCCTCGGTCTGCAAGCTCGCGTCACCGGCGTTGAACGGCAGCGGCACCGCGGTGTTGTCCACCGACTTGGCGTCCGTCCAGACCGAGCCGTCGGTGGAGACCTGCACCACGTACGTCTGCGCGTACGCCTGCTCCCAGACCAGGTCGACCCGGTCGAAGGCGACCGAGGAGCCCAGGTCCACCTGGATCCACTGGTTGTCGTCGAAGGAGGAGGACCAACGGGTGTTCGGGTCGCCGTCGGTGGCGTTGCCCGGCTGGTCGGCCGGGTCGTCCACCGTCGAGGAGGTGGCGGTCTTGTGCAGCGCCAGGTCGGTGTTGGGCGAGGCGCTGTCGAACACCGACAGGGCCCAGAGCGACGAGCCCCAGCCGGTCGCGCGAGTCAGACAGTTGACCCGGACGTAGCGGGCCTGGCGGGCGCCCAGGTCCAGCGACTGCGTGTAGGCGTCGCTGCCGGCGGTGAAGGGCAGCGGCACGGCGTACTCGTAGCCGAACTGGCGTATGCCGAAACGGGTGGTGCGGCGGTCGCTCTCCCGGCCGCCGACCGAGGCGGTCAGCGTGAGGTCGTGCAGGTCGGGCTGTCCGTAGCCGTTGGGCCACCACAGCTTCGGGTTCCGCAGCCGCAACTGCTCATAGGCGTCCGGGGTGAAGGTGACCTCGACGCTGCCGCCGGCCGGCACGGTGACCGTCTGCGACACCCGCACGGTGTCGAAGGAGGCGGCGACGGTGACCCGCTGGTCGGCGGAGTCGGCGTTGCGCACCGGGACCACGACGGTCAGCTCGGCGGTGCCGGTGTCGGGCAGATCGGGGAGCTCGGTATCCACCCGGGGGTCGCCGATCACCGCGTGGCCGGTCGAGCGCAGCCGCACATGGTTCCAGATGCCGGCCACGCGGTCACGCACGGCCGGCATCCAGTCCCAGCCCGAAGCGGCCAGATACGTCGGCGAGTTGCGGTTCATCACCTCGGCGCCGGCGTCCACGAAGGACAGGCCCTCCGGTCCCTTGTCACCGGGACTCCCGGGGATCGGCATCGGCGTGATCTTCACCGCCAGCGCCTGCTCGCCGCCCGCGGCCAGCAGCGCCGTCACATCGTGTGCGGAGCGGGCGAAGGGATACGTCAGACCGCCCACCCGCTGGCCGTTGAGCCAGATGTCGGCCTCATGGTTGACGCCGTCGAACTCCAGCCAGACATGGCGGCCGGAGCCGGTCTTCAGGCCGCTCGGCAGCCGGAAGTCGCGCCGGTACCACCACGCGTGGCGGGACAGCGCCTCCGGCACCCGGAGGTTGTTCAGCCCGGCGACCGGGTCCGGCAGCCGGCCCTGGTCCACCAGTGTGGTCAGTACGGTGCCGGGGACGGTGGCGGGCAGCCAGCCGCTGGTGTCCACGGCCGGCCGGGACAGGTCCGCGCCCTCGCCGCCGGCCCAGTCGTCCATGGTGAGCGTCCAGCCCGACTCCAGCGGCACCGTGCCGTCGGCGGCTACCTGGAGCGCGGGGGCCCGGTGGTCGTGCGTGCCCCAGTCGGTCCAGCCGGTGGCGGCCGGGCGGTGGCCGCGCGCCGTGCCGAACACCTCGAAGCCGTTCAGGCCCAGCGGGTTGGCGTTGGACCGCTTGCGCACGGTCATCCGCACCCAGCGCGCGACCACCGGTTCGGCCAGGTCGATCCGCGTGACGCCGCCCGTACCCGAGGTGGTCCGGTACAGGCTGGTCCAGGAGCGCTGGTCCCGCGACGACTCGACCACGAAGTCCACCGCGCAACTGGACAGGATCTCCTGGCCCGTCGTGCCGTCCCACGGGTCGCCGCCGGTGGAGGGCACGAACACCGGGTCGCTCACGGTGGCCTCGAAGGTGAGACGCACCGACTCGACCTCGCAGTCCGCCTGCAAGTCGACGCAGATCCACTGCGGATCGCCGTCGGCGGCGCGCCAGCCGGTGCCCCGGACCCCGACCGAGTTCACCTTGTCGACCACGAACTCGCCCGGGGTGGGCGCGTAGTCGGTGGACGACACCGTGATCGGGCGGTAGGCGGCCAGTTCGCCGGGGGAGGAGCCGCCACCGGGGCCCTTGGGCTCGGCCGCCGAGCTGCTCGCCGGGAGCGCGACACCGAGGCCGAAGCCCGCGAGCAGGGTGGAACCGGTGGCGACGATCGCCCGACGGGAGGGGTGCGAGGACTGATTCGACATGTGCAGGTGGTCCAATCCCATGTGAGCCCAACGGAGCATGCGGCTCGCCGCGGCTCAAATGACAACGTTGCCATAGGCTTTAATCCGATCCCGGTTCTGTCAAGACCCGTGGCCGGGCCGGTTGGGACGGGAGGGGCCGCGGGAGCGGCGGCGACCGCCCCGGCGACCCTGCTGGAGACCGGGGAGAAGGGGCCCTGGCTACGCCGACGGCGGCCGGACGGCCGGGAATCGGCCCCCGGTTCCGTATCCGGACGGCCGTGTCTCACCGACGATCGAGCGGGGTGCGCCTAGGCTGACATTCACCACTATGTATCAGAAAACGTCGGCGGGGACTCCCGCCCCAGCGCGCGCACCGCAGCGGTCCGCCGGGCGCCGGCCGGTGCCCTGGCCGGCCGCGGTCTGTGTCGCCTTCTGCCTGGTCCAGTTGGCGGTGGTGGCCCCGGGCAGCGGACTGGGCTGGGACGAGACCGTCTACACCAGCCAGGTCAGCCGCTCGCTGCCCGCGGCGTTCTTCAGCGCGCCCCGGGCCCGCGGCATCACCTTCCTGGCCGCGCCCGTCGCCGGGTTCACCACCTCCACCGTCGCCCTGCGGGTGTGGATGGCGGTGCTGTCGGCCACCGCGCTGTTCATCGCGCTGCGGGTGTGGCGCACCCTGATGCCGGCGCCGGTGCTCGCGCTGGCCGGCGGACTGTTCGCCACGCTGTGGATCACGGTCTACTACGGCCCGCAGGTGATGCCCAATCTGTGGTCCGCCTTCGGGGCGCTGGCGGCCACCGGCTGCTTCCTGCGCGCGGTCCGGGACCCCGCCGACCGGTGGGCGGTGGCCGGGCTCGGATCGGCGGTCGCCCTGACCGGTCTGATGCGGCCGCTGGACGCGGTGTGGCTGGTGGCGCCGCTGGCGCTGGTGGCGCTGTTCTTCCGGCGCGCCCGGCGACCGCTGCTGTGGGGAGTTCTGGCGGCCGGACTGGTGCTCGGCTGCGCCGAGTGGGTCGTCGAGGCGTACGTACGCTACGGCGGCCTGACCGCGCGGCTGGACCGGGCGAGCGAGATCCAGGGCGGCACCGGCTGGAACTTCGCGGTGGACGACCAGATCCGCGCGCTGAACGGCCGTACGCTGTGCCGCCCGTGCGATGTCCCCTGGCGGGGCAAGGTCACCTCGCTGTGGTGGTTCGCGCTGCCCTTCCTGGCGGCCGGCGGGTTGGTGGCGTCGGTACGGGCCGGGCGGCGGAGCACGGCGCTGCTGCCGCTGCTGGTCGCGTCCTTCACGGCGCTGCCCTACCTGTTCCGGGTCGGCTACGCGGCCCCGCGATTCCTGCTGCCGGCGTACGCGCTGCTGGCGCTGCCGGTCGCCTCCTGTCTGTGGGCCCTGGTCACCGCGCCGGTCGGCCGGTGGCGCCCGGCGCTGATCGGGCTGGTCACCGTCGCGCTGTGCGGCCACCTGTCGATCCAGTTCGCCACCACGGCCGCCGACGTCCGCGCCAATCACGCCATGCGGGTCGCCTACGACGCGGTCGCCGCCCGGCTGCACGCCGCCGGGGTCCGCCCGCCCTGCGTGCTCACCGGTGAACACGCCGTGCCCATGGCCTACTACACCGGTTGCGCCTCCCGGCAGATCGGCGGCTCGGACGGCAGCATCACCCTGGCCGGCCTGCTCGCCGCCGCCCGCGCCCGGCCGGTCGCGGTCCTCGTCCCCGCCTTCGGCCGGCCGCCCGCGTACGCGCGCTCCTGGCACGTCGTCACACTGCCGGACTCACGCTCCTTTCCCGGCTACCACGGCTATGTCGCACCGCTCCCACGCGGCGCGGCCCGGCCGTGAGCGGACGAGTCCGGCCCGGGTCGACCGCCCTCGCCGCCGGGCGGCGGCATTCTCGCAATTGCGAGTGCGTCGCACCTGGTCAGAGGCCGTACCACGGCAATAGCCGCAAGGGGATTCACGTGGGACGGTAGTCGGATGGACGCCAGCGGGCACACTCACCGACCGGGTCGCACACCCCACCATGAGCACGGTCACGAGCCCAGCCGTGAGCACGGGCATCAGCACGGGCATCAGCATGGCGACGGCCACGGCCACCACCACAGCGAGGGCGAGCACGGCGCGCACCGGCACCCCGGCGGCCGCCGGGCGCCGCTGCGGCACCGGCTCGCGCACCTGCTGAGGCCGCACAGCCACGAGGCGATGGACAAGGTCGACTCCGCGATGGAGACCTCCGCCGACGGCATGCGCACCTTGTGGCTGTCGCTGGGCGTCCTGGGCGCGACCGCGCTCGTCCAGGCGGTGATCACGGCCCTGTCCGGATCGGTGGCCCTGCTGGGAGACACGATCCACAACGCCGCCGACGCGCTGACCGCCCTCCCGCTCGGCGTCGCCTTCGTGCTGGGCCGCCGGGCGGCCAACCGGCGCTACACCTACGGCTACGGCCGGGCCGAGGACCTGGCCGGGATCGCCATCGTGCTCACCGTCGCCGCGTCCTCGGCGCTGGCGGCGTACGAGGCGGTGCAGCGGCTGCTCCACCCGCACGACGTCAGCCACCTGTGGGCGGTGGCGGTGGCCGCGCTGGCCGGTTTCGCCGGCAACGAATGGGTCGCCCGCCACCGTATCCGGACCGGCCGCCGCATCGGGTCGGCCGCCCTGGTCGCCGACGGACTGCACGCCCGTACCGACGGCTTCACCTCGCTCGCGGTGCTGCTCGGCGCGGGCGGCGCCACCCTCGGCTGGCGGTGGGCCGACCCGGTCGTGGGCCTGCTGATCACCGTCGCGATCCTGCTGGTGCTCAAGGACGCCGCCCGCGAGGTGTACCGGCGGCTGATGGACTCCGTCGACCCCGCACTGGTCAGTACCGCCGAGACCGCGCTGCGCGAGGTCGACGGCGTGCTCGGCACCGGGCAGGTGCGGATGCGCTGGATCGGGCACACACTGCGCGCCGAGGCCGACATCGTCGTCGACCCGCACCAGAGCGTCGTCGCGGCCCACTCACTGGCGGTCGCCGCCGAACACGCCCTCATGCACGCCGTTCCCCGTCTGACGGCCGCCACCGTGCACACCGACCACGCCACCCACGGCGGTGACCCGCACGCCTCGCTCGCCCACCACGCCGCCGGGGACACCGGTGGGCACACCGCCGGGCACAGCACCGGGCACACCGCTCGGCACTGAGGCCGCCGGGGCCGGACGGTTCACCAGGTGGCCTTCTCCCGCAGCGCGGCGGCGGCCTTCCGCACCAGCGGGAGCGCCGCGTAGAGCGCGTCGCCCGGGCAGTCCGTCTCGAAGGTGTCGCGGTGGCCGGAGATCACCTGGAGATCCGCCGAAGTGCCCTTCGGATAGCGGCTCTCGTCGTTGCTGGACACCAGCCGCACCCGGCCCCTCGGGTCGATGCCCGGGTCGAGCTTCCACGCCGCTATCGAGGCGACGGCCCGCAGCATCGCACCCGGCACCTTCTCGCCCTCGCCGAAGCTCCCGAGAGCGGCTATTCCGACGGTGTGGGCGTTGAAGCCCTCGGTGTGCGCTCCCCGCACCGCCCGGTCGACCCCGCCGGCCCGCCCCTCGTAGATGCCGCCGCACCGGTCCACGACGAAGTTGTAGCCCATGTCGTCCCACCCCATGTCGTGGATGTGGTGCTCCTCGATCGACCGCAGCATGGCGGGGACATCGGCCGTGCAGTCGTAGTCGTTGGGGTGGTCCGTGTGATGCACGAACACCGCCTTGACGGAGTCGTCGTACTGCGGCTCGGAGTGCACCGCCCGCTCGTCCGCGTGCCACGCCGTCCGCCCGACGACGACCGGCCGCAGCGCCGCCCGGTGCAGGAGGGCGACCGCGCGGTGCCGTGACTCCTGCGGGTGCTGCTCGGGCGCGGAGCAGGACATGAGGAGGGCGAGGCAGAAGACCGCCACCCCCGGCTTGAGCCTGTGAGGCCGCATGGCGTCCAGCCTGTCCCGGATGCCCGTACGCGACATCCGCAAGGGGTCGTTCGGGTGAAGGGTGCCCGGACGGGTGGTCATGGTCCGTGCGCGGTGGGACGGGCGCCGTCGCGCGGTCCGGTCCCGGCTCCCCCGTGACGACAGTCGTGTAGACACTTCTGGGACCGATTGACTAAGGTATGCCTTCGCTAATGAAGGCAAGGCACACCTACCTCCATCGGGGAGAGCGCGGCATGTGGGACGACGCGTTTCCGAGCTTCCTGATCGGGCTGCGGGAGGGGCTTGAGGCGGGTCTGATCGTGTCGATCCTCGTGGCCACGCTGGTCCGGGCCGACGCCAAGTCACGGCTGCCGCAGGTGTGGACGGGCGTACTGGCGGCGATCGCCATGGCCCTGAGCTTCGGCGCGGTGCTCACCTTCACCGCGGCGAATCTCTCGGGCCAGGCGCAGGAGGCCTTCGGCGGCACCCTGAGCGTGGTGGCCGTCGCCTTCGTGACCGCGATGGTCTTCTGGATGCGCCGCTCGGCCCGCCACCTGTCCGGGGAGATCAAGCAGAAGGTCACCGCCGCGCTCACCATGGGCGTCGGCATGCTGGTGACCACCTCCTTCCTCGCGGTGGGCCGGGAGGGGCTGGAGACCGCGCTCTTCCTGTGGACGACGGCCAGGGCGGCCGGCGAGTCCTCGGGGCCGATGGCCGGCGCCGGGACCGGCCTGGTGCTCGCGGCCGGTCTGTGCTGGGGGCTCTACCGCCGGGTGCTGCGCATCAACCTGGCTAAGTTCTTCACCGCGACCGGCGTCGTCCTGATCGTCATCGCCTCGGGTGTGCTCGGTTACGGCCTGCGCGACCTCCAGGAAGGCGGCGTACTGCCGGGGAAGGGCGCCTACGCCGTCGATCTGAGCGCCCATGTCGACAGCGGCTCCTGGTACGCCACCCTGGTCCAGGGCGTGTTCAACCTGACGCCGACCATGACATGGCTTCAAATCGTCACCTACGCGGCGTATCTGGCGGTCGTGATGACGCTCTTCGTCCACGGCGTCAGGAAGCCCGTCCCGAGGACCGCGGACCGACCGGCGCCCCGGGCCGCCGCCGAACCGGCCCTGACCACCACCGGCCCCCCGGAGTCCGGGACCGACCTCACCCCCGCCCCCGCAGCTCCCGAACCCTCCCCGCCCGACGCCGTACGCCCGTCCGCCGGCGGCCCCGCTCCGGCCGCGCGCGGGCGGCGGCCGGTCTGGGCGGTCCCGGTCGCGGTGATCGTCGTCCCCGCCGCCGTCGCGGGCCTGATCGTGGGTCTCGGCGGCGGCAAGCCCGCCGGCGCGCAGACGGTGGCCGTCTCCGAGTCCGACTGCGGCAAGGGCTTCACCGCCCCCCGGCCCGGCCGGCGGACCTTCCGGATGCACAACACCGGCAGCCGGGCGTCCGAGGTCTATCTCGTCAACCCCTCGACCGACGCGGTCTACGGCGAGATCGAGGGCCTTGCCCCCGGCACCACCCGCGATCTGGTCGCGACCGTCGGCGGCGGCGACTACGCCTGGCGCTGTGTGCCGACCGGCGGCAAGGCCGTCACCTCGGCCTCGGTACGGGTGACCGGCGGCGGCAGGTCCAAGGCGGTCCTCCCGCTCGCCGAGTCCGAACTCCGGCCGCCGCTCGCCGCGTACCGGGCCTACGTCGGTGCCGGCCTCACCACCCTCGCCGCCCGGACGGACCGGCTGACGGCCGACATCACGGCCGGCGACCTGACCGCGGCCCGGGCCGACTGGCTCAGCGCCCACCGCACCTACGCCTCGCTGGGCGCCGCCTACGGCACCTTCGCCGACTTCGACGCGCGGATCGACGGCCGCCCGGACGGCCTGCCCGGCGGCGTCGGGGACAAGGACTTCACCGGCTTCCTGCGGATCGAGTACGGCCTGTGGCACGGCGAGCCGGCCCGCGCGCTGAAGCCGTACGCCGAGCGGCTCGGCGGCGATGTCACCGGGCTCCGGAAGGCGTTCCCGACCCAGCCCTTCGATCCGTCCGACCTGCCGCTGCGCAGCCACGAAATCCTGGAGAACACCCTCCAGTTCGAGCTGACCGGTGACACCGACGAGGGCAGCCACAGCAACCTGGACACCGCGGACGCCAACCTGGCCGGCACCAGGGAACTGCTGGCCGTGCTCCGCCCGCTGATCGCCGCCCGCGACCCGCACCGCCTGACCGCGGTGGACGCCGGCATCGCCCGGTTCCAGGGGCTGCTGGACGCCGCCCGCGAGGGCGGCGGCCGGACCCCGGTGGACGCGCTCGACCCGATGACCCGGGCCAGGATCGACGGCGCCCTGGGACAGCTGCTGGAAGACCTCGCACCGATCCCCGACCTCCTCGAGATCCGGAAGTCCGCCTGATGCGCGGGCCCGTGAGCAGTGATCAGCGCCAGCCGCGCCGTACGGAAGGGAAACCGCAGATGCCCGCCGCCCCCGACCCCGCCACCGAGGACGAGACGCCGGGCAGCTGCCCGCTGGGCGCGGGCCGCCGGTCCTTCGTGAAGACCGCGCTCGGCGCGGGCGCCGGGGCCGCGGCGCTGGCCGGCGGCGGTATCGCGGTGACGACGGCGCTGAGCGAGGACAGCGCGCGGGCCGCCGAACCCGGCCGGGCGGGGGCGGTGCCCTTCCACGGCGCGCATCAGGCGGGCATCACCACGGCCACCCCGCCGGCCGCGACCTTCGTTTCCTTCGACGTCATCGCCGCCGACCGGGCGGAACTGGCCGATCTGCTCAGGACGATCACCGACCGGGCCCGCTTCCTTACCCAAGGCGGTGTCCCCGCGGACCTCGGGGTCGGCGCCCCGCCGTCGGACAACGGCATCCTCGGCCCGACCGTCCCGGCCGACGCGCTCACCGTCACCGTGGGCGTCGGCGCCTCGCTCTTCGACGACCGCTACGGTCTGGCCGCCGCCCGGCCGCGCCGCCTGGGCCCGATGCGGACCTTCCCCAACGACAACCTCCGGCCGGCGGAGAGCCACGGTGACCTGTCGCTCCAGATCTGCGCGGGCAGCACGGACACGGTGCTGCACGCGCTGCGCGACATCGCCCGGCACACCAGGGGCGCGATGCAGATCAAGTGGCGGATCGACGGCTTCCACAGCGGACCCCGGCCGGCCGGGGCGCAGCGCAACCTGCTCGGCTTCAAGGACGGCATCGTGAACCCGGACGTGTCCTCGGGGCGGGAGATGGACCGGCTGGTCTGGGTGACGGACGCGCTCGGCGAGCCCGCGTGGGCCGTCGGCGGCAGCTACCAGGTGATCCGGATCATCCGGATGCTGGTGGAGTTCTGGGACCGGGTCTCGCTCACCGAGCAGGAGAAGATGTTCGGCCGCCGCAAGGACACCGGCGCCCCGCTGGACGGGGCGGTGGAGACCGACGCGCCGCGCTACGCCAACGACCCGCGGGGCACCGCGATCCCGCTGGACGCACACATCCGGCTGGCCAACCCGCGCACCGCGAAGACGGACGACTCCCGTATCCTGCGCCGCGGCTTCAACTACGACCGCGGTGTCGACACGGTCGGCGACCTCGACATGGGACTGGTCTTCTGCTGCTACCAGCAGGACGTGCGGCGCCAGTTCGAGGCGACCCAGACCCGGCTGATCGACGAGCCGCTGGTGGACTACATCTCACCGGTCGGCGGCGGCTACTTCTTCGCCCTGCCGGGGGTACGCGACACCCGGGACTGGCTGGGGCGGAGCCTGCTGTCCGCCCGCTGAGCGGATAAGCCCGGGTGCCGCTTCCCCCTCCCGGGCGCCGTGACCGGCGATGACCGGCGAGGGCGTGCGGTCGGCGGACCGGGCCGCCGCGCGAGCACGGTCACCCGTCCTCGCCGTCGACGTCCAAGTCGGCCAGCAGGCGCCGCAGCGACTCCTCGTCGTCCGCGGAGAGCCGGGACACGAAACGGGCCAGGACGGCATGGCGGTCCGGGCCCCTCCTGTCCAGCTCGGTGTGCATCCGCGCCGCCGCCAGACCGGCCGCGTCCTGAGTGGGGGTGTAGGCGTAGGCGCGGCCGGCCCGTGAGCGGGCGACGGTGCCCTTGTCGTGCAGCCGGGACAGCACGGTGGCGACCGTGTTGCGGGCCGGCGCGCCGCCGAGCACGCGGCGCACATCGGCCGGTGTCATCGGAACTCCGGCCGCCCACAGGGCGGTCAGTACGGCGGCTTCCAGTTCCCCGGAATGCCGGCGCGGGGCGTTCGGTTCGGCCATGGCGGTGTTCTCCGCTTCCATCGTCTACAGTCTTGTAGAAGGTCTACGTCACTGTAGACGGTCGGGCCGTCGGGACGGTCCCCGACCGGCCACATCCACCGGAGGCGCTCCCCGTATGACCCTGTCGCCCGCCGATCCGGCGCCGAGGCTCCAGGCCGCCGGGCCGGCCACCGCCGGTCCTCCCGGCCCCGTACGGACCGCATCGCAGAAGCGGGCGGGAGCCCGGTGACCCCGATCGCAAGACGCCCCACCCGACGCGCCGTGGCGCTGGCCGCCTGCCCCGCCGCTCTCTTCCTGCTGCTCCTCGCCGCCGTATCCGCGCGCGGCGGCGCACCCCTGGGCCCGGATCTCGCCCTGCACCACTGGGCGGTGGACCACCGGCCGGGCGATCTGCGGCAACTGGCCCTGCTGGTCAGCTCCACCGGCACCGGCCCGCTGCCGTACGTCGCCGCGATGCTGGCCGGCTGGACCGCCTGCGCGCGGTCGGCCGAACCCCGGCAGGAGGTGGCCGCCGCGCTGGCCGCCGTCGCCGTGCTGCTGACAGGCCAGGGCCTGCGGCTCGCGGCGATGGCGGCGGTCGCCCGGCCGCGACCCCCGATGGCCGACTGGGCGACGGTGGCCGGCGGCTCGTCCTTCCCCTCCGGCCACACCACGTCAACGGCTCTGGCGGCGGGGCTGCTCGTCTTCAGCGCGGCCCGAAGCGGCGCGCCCCGCCCGGTGGTCCGCGCCTGGCTGGCGGCCTGCGTCTGCTGGGCGGTGGGCGTCGGCGCCACCCGGGTCTACCTCGGCGTGCACTGGCCCACCGACGTACTCGGCGGCTGGCTCCTGGCCGCTGCCTGGCTGGCGCTGACGCTGCCTCTGCTCACCCGGGTCGCCGGCCCGCGCGGCCGCGCCCTCGCCTCGACCGGCGACACCGCACCCGCGAGGTGATCTTCGGGCCCTGCCACCCCGGACGGCGGGCAGGCCCTACTGGTCGCGGTAGGGAAGCAGTTCCGGGCGCTTGGGCGGACGCCCGTCGCCCGAGGAGCGGCCGGTGAGGCGGCGGCCGATCCAGGGCAGCAGATGCTCACGGGTGAAGCGCAGATCCGCGCCGCGCCGCGACGCCCACCCGGCGCGCACCGCCGGGGGCAGGGCGAGGGTCCATTCGGCCTCGGCGGGCAGACCCAGCGCCTGCCACACCGCCTCCGCGACCCGCTCGTGTCCTTCGGGGGTCAGATGCAGCCGGTCGTCCGCCCACATCCGCGCGTCACTCAGCACCCCCGCGCCGTACAGGTCGACCACCAGCGCGCCGTGCCGCTCCGCCACCTCCCCGACGAAGCGGAAGAGCTGCTCCATCCGGGGCAGGAACCGGGTGGCGACCGGACCGGTGCGGACCGGGCTGCGCATCAGCACCAGCTGCTTGCAGGCCGGTGCCAGCCGCTCCACGGAGCTCTCCAGCAGCGCGCACACCTCGTCGACGTCGCACTTGGGCCGCAGCGTGTCGTTCAGCCCGCCGACCAGGGTGATCAGATCCGCGCCCATCGCCGCCGCGAGGTCCACCTGGTCCTCGGCGATCTGCCGGATCAGCTTGCCGCGCACCGCGAGGTTGGCGTAGCGGAAACCCGGGTCGAGCGCCGCCAGCCGGGCCGCGAGCAGATCGGCCCACCCCCGGTAGGTGCCGTCGGGCAGCAGATCGGACATCCCCTCGGTGAAGGAGTCGCCGACCGCGACGAAGCTGGAGTACGTGATGGGCGTCTGCATGGCGCGATGATCTTATGCGACCGCTCGGCGGTACGGAACGCGGTCCGCACGACGAGGTCTACGGACGTCCCCGGCCCACCAGTTCCTTGAGGACGTCCTCCATCGTCACCAGGCCCACGCCCCGCCCCTCGTCGTCCACCACCGCCGCCAGATGGGCCCGGCCCGCGCGCATCGCGGTCAGCACGTCGTCCAGCGGCGTCACGGCCCCGACCCGGGTGATGGGGCGCAGCGCGGACCGGGGGAAGGGCTCGTCGGGCGGTTCGGCGTCCAGCGCGTCCTTGACGTGCAGATAGCCCAGCACCCGCCCGTCCGCGTCGGCCACCGGGAAGCGGGAGAAGCCGGACCGGGCGCCCAGCGCCTCCAGCCCCTCCGGGGTGATGCCCAGCTGCGCCCGCACCACCTGCTCGGCTGGCAGGACGATCCCGCCGACCGGCCGCCGGCCCAGTTCCAGCGCGTCCCGCAGCCGCTCGGTGGCCCGCTCGTCCAGCAGCCCGGCGGCGCCCGCGTCCACCACCATCCGGGACAGCTCGTCGTCCGAGAACACCGCCTCCACCTCGGTCTTCTGCTCGACGCGCAGCAGCTTCAGCCCGCCGTTGGCCAGCGTGTTCACCCCGAAGATGGCCGGCCGCAGCGCCCGGGTCAGGCCCACCAGCGGCGGCCCCAGCCGCAGCGCGGTCGGCACCGGCGCGGCCAGCGCGATGTTCTTCGGCACCATCTCGCCGAACAGCATGTGCAGATAGGTCGCCCCGACCAGCCCGATGACGAAGGAGACCGGACGCACCACCCCGTGCGAGACGTGCGCGGCGTGGAAGACCGGCTCCAGCAGGTGCGCGATCGCCGGTTCCGCCACGATGCCCAGCACCAGCGTGCAGGCGGTGACACCCAGCTGCGCGGCCGCCAGCAGCGGCGACAGGTGCTCCAGGCCCCACAGCACCCGGTGCGCCCGCCGGTCGCCCTCCTCGGCGAGCGGCTCGATCTGGCTGCGGCGCACCGAGATCATCGCGAACTCGGCGCCGACGAAGAACGCGTTCACCACGATGGTGAGCAGTCCGATCAGCAGCTCGACGAAGGTCATCGGCCCGGCTCCGCCGGCTCGTCGCCGGGGGGCGGCGACAGCAGCCGGGCCCGCGCCGCCCGCCGGCCGGCCGCCTCGGTGACCTCGATCCGCCAGCCGTCGATGCCCACCGTGTCCCCCTGCTCGGGAATCCGGCCGAGCCGCTGCGCCACCAGGCCGGCCAGCGTCTCGTACGGTCCCTCCGGCACACGCAGCCCGATCCGCTCCAGCTGGTCCTCGGTCCGGGTGGCGCCGTCGGCGTCGTAGATCCGGCGGCCCTCGGCATCCTCGCGCAGGAAGAGCAGCACCGGCACCTCCTGCGGATCGTGCTCGTCGCGGACCTCCCCGACCACCTCCTCGACGATGTCCTCCAGCGTGACCACCCCGGCCGTACCGCCGTACTCGTCGATCACCACCGCCATCGTCTGCCGTCCCGACAGCCGGTCCAGCAGGCGGTCGACGGTCAGCGACTCCGGCACCAGCAGCGGCTCGCGCAGCAGCTCGGTGACCGGCAGCCTCGGCCGGCGATGGGCCGGCACCGCCAGTACGTCCTTGATGTGCACGGTGCCGACCACCGCGTCGAGGGTCTCGCGGTAGACCGGGAAACGGGACAGGCCGGTGGCCCGGGTCGCGTTGGCCACGTCCTCGGCGGTCGTCCGCTCCTCCAGGGCGGTGACCTGGACCCGCGGCGTCATCACGTTCTCCGCGGTGAGGTCGGCGAGGCTGAGGGTGCGGACGAACAGCTCGGCGGTGTCGGCCTCCAGTGCCCCCTCCTTCGCCGAGTGCCGGGCGAGCGCCACCAGCTCCTGCGGCCCCCGGGTCGAGGCCAGTTCCTCGGTCGGCTCCAGGCCCATGCGGCGCAGCACCCGGTTGGCGGCGTTGTTGAGATGGCGGATCAGCGGTCCGAAGGCGGCGGTGAACCTCCCCTGCGGCCCGGCGACCGCCTTCACCACGGCCAGCGGCCGGGAGATCGCCCAGTTCTTCGGGATCAGCTCGCCGATCACCATCAGCACCACCGTCGAAATCACGGTGCCCAGCACCAGGCCGAGCGAGGACGCGGCCGACTTCGACACGCCGGCCCCCCGCAGCGGACCGCGCAGCAGCTTGCCGAGCGAGGCCTCCGACAGCATGCCGATGATCAGCCCGGTCGCGGTGATGCCGAGCTGGGCGCCGGACAACTGCACGGTCAGCGTCCGTACGCCGGCCAGCGCCGCGGCGGCCCCCCGCTCGCCCTCCGCCGCGGCCTGCTCCAGCTCGCCGCGCTCGACGGTGGTCAGGGAGAACTCGGCGGCCACGAACACGCCACAGGCGAAGGTGAGCAGCAGGGCCACCACCAGGAGCAGCACTTCGATCATCCGGACACCTCGGTCCCATGATCGACCAGGTCCCGGGGGAACGCACGCGTTCGGACCGTATCCGTCGGAAGGCGGGCCCCGCCGGGGCCCCGGCCGGGCCTGTCCGCGATCGGAGCGGGCACTCTTGCCGCTACTAGCGCCACGGCGCTAGCGTGGTGGTATGGCGAAGACCCAGTTGAATGTGCGGGTGGACGAAGCCACCGCCGAGACGGCACGGGAACGGGCCTCACAGCGCGGCATCAGCGTGAACCGCTACATCGAGGAACTCGTCCAGCAGGACGAGGGGGAGAACGGCCGGGCGTTCGTCCAGGCCGCCGCCGACTTCATGCGGCGGTACGAGCAGGTCTTCGAAGAGGAATTCGGCGGCCGGAGTGACGGTCCCCGTTGACCCTGCGGATCGACCTCGCCTGGCTGCTGATGGTCGCCGAGCACAACACGCCGGGCGACCCGCAGGTCACCGACTGGGGCGCGCTGGTGGCCGCGGTCAGCCGGCACCGGGCTGAGATCTTCGGCCGTCCCGTGTACCCCGACGAACACACCCGGGCCGCCGCGCTGCTCCAGTTACTGCTGCATGTGCCGGCCCTGGAACGCTCCAACGCGCTCTTCGCCACCGCTGTCGCCTACGCCTATCTGGTGGCCTGCGGGCTGAAGGTGACCACCACCCCGGAGCAGGTCAGGGAACTGGCCCGGCTGGTCAAGGACGGCGGCGCCGGGCTGGACCGGATCGCGGCCGAGCTGCGGGCCTGGACCGAATGACCGGTGGCGGCTTCGCGGGCGCCAGGAGCCGGAGCAGGAACGGGGGCGGGGCGGCGGGCGGGGCCTATTCGAGCCGCCATGTCGTCTGGGCGTATGTCCCGCCCTTGCGGAAGGCGATCAGCTTGGCGGGCGCCACCTCGTAGACACCCGCCGCGCCGCCGCCCTCGTGCCAGAAGGCGCCGTCCCTGACCTCGAAGCGCCACTCCTCGCCGTACTTCGCCACCCAGGCGCCCGACAGCAGCTCCAGCAGCGCCGGCTCCGTGACCGGGACGGCCGCGCCCTCGGCCACCACGTCCAGCCCCTCCTTGAGGGCATTGCTCCCGGTGGTCAGCGCGACCCGCGGGTTGGCGGCGAGATTGCGGGCCTTCTGCTCGCCGCCGCCGGTGGTGAAGTACAGCCGTGCGTCGTACCAGACGGCGATCAGCGGGGTGACGTGCGGACGGCCGTCGGCGCGGACGGTGGTCAGCCAGTACGTACCGGCCGTGGCCAGCACCGTCTCCACCTCCTCCCAGCCGGAGGGCGCGGCGGCCGGGTCGCTGAAACGCGGGTCGAGCATGCCGGGTGCCATGGCGTCTCCATCGACGGGGGAGCGGCTGTCGTCCCCCAGCATGACGGGAGGGTCCGACAATTCCCCGGCGCCGGGCCCGGCACGCCCTACGCGTCGGCGGCCACCGCCGCGAAGGGCGCCGGCGCGTAGGCACGGGCGAAGGCGGCCGCGTCCCAGGTGCCGCCCAGCTGCGGAGCCAGCCAGTCGGGGGCGGCCACGCGGAAGGTCTCGGGGGACAGGGCCCCGGCGGCTTCCGGCAGGGCGCCGAGCAGCGGGGCGCCGGCCGCCTCGGGGAGGTCGGCGAGGTTGCAGCGTTCGGCCAGCTCGGGCTCGGCCCGCCAGCTTCCGATGATCACACCGAGGCAGCTGAGCTTGTGGGCCTGGAGCGCCTGCGCGGTCAGCGCCGTCACATTGAGCGTCCCGAGTCCGGCGGGGGCCACCAGCAGCACCCGGGCCCGCAGCAGCGCCGCGGCGTCGGCCAGCGTGGAGCCCTGGGCGTCGTAGCGTACCAGCAGCCCGCCCGCGCCCTCGATCAGCACCACGTCGTGCACGGCGGCCAGCTTGGCCGCCGCCTCCGCGATCTCCTCAGGCCCGACCGTCTCCAGGCCGGCCCGCAGCGCCGCCGTGGCCGGTGCCAGCGGCTCCGGGTAGCGGGCGAGCTCCGCCGCCGTCACCTCCCCGGCCAGCCGCGCCACCTCCGCCGCGTCCCCCGGCGCCCCGCCGCTCACCCCGGTCTGGGCCGGCTTCAGCACCGCCACGCTCAGCCCCTGCGCGAGGGACGCGGCGGCCACAGCGGCGGTTGCCACCGTCTTCCCCACCTCAGTACCCGTCCCGGTGACGACCACGATGGCCATACCTCAGCTCCTTTCCTCGATGCTTCCCGGCTTCCCGGCTTCCCGGCTTCCCGGCTTCCCGGCTTCCCGGCTCTTCCGGGCCTACGGCCCTCAGGCGTTCGGGCCCGACGATACGGCCCCGCCGGCTCCGGCCCGCCCCCGCCCATGGCGCGGCGCCTCAGCCGGCCGCCGCGGCCCCCAGCAGCCCCGCGCAGATCCGCGCCAGATCCTCGTCCCCGGTCACATACGGCGGCATCGCGTAGACGAGGTCGCGGAAGGGCCGCAGCCACACCCCGGCGCGCACGGCGGCCCGGGTGGCCGCGGCCATATCCACCTCGTGGTCGAGCTGGAGCACGCCGATCGCCCCGAGAACCCGCACATCGCGCACCCCGGGGAGGCCGGCCGCCCCGGCCAGCCCCTCCCGCAGGCCCGACTCGATCCGTTTGACCTGCTGCGCCCAGTCCTGGTCGAGCAGCAGGTCGATCGACGCGCAGGCGACGGCCGCCGCCAGCGGATTGCCCATGAACGTCGGGCCGTGCGCCAGCACCGGGACCTCGCCCCGTGAGATGCCCTCGGCCACCCGCGAGGTGCACAGCGCGGCCGCCATGGTCAGATAGCCGCCGGTCAGCGCCTTGCCCACGCACATCACATCGGGCGCGACACCGGCGTGCCCGGCGGCGAACAGCTGCCCGGTGCGGCCGAAGCCGGTGGCGATCTCGTCGAAGACCAGCAGCACGTCGTGCTCGTCGCACGCCTCCCGCAGCACCCGCAGATACTCGGGGGAGTGGAAGGACATCCCTCCCGCGCCCTGCACGACCGGTTCCACCACCACCGCCGCCAGTTCGTCCGCGTGGCGGCCGATCAGCTCGCGCAGATGCCCGGCGTAGGCCGGGTCGGCGGGGGCGTCGAAGCCGGGCGGCGGCGCGTCGGCGAAGACCTGCCGTTGCAGCACACCGGACCACAGCTGGTGCATACCGCCGTCCGGGTCGCACACGGACATCGGCTGCCAGGTGTCCCCGTGGTAGCCGCCCCGCCAGGTCAGCAGCCGCTGCTTGCCCGGCCGCCCCAGCGAACGCCAGTACTGCAGGCACATCTTGACCGCGACCTCGACCGAGACCGAGCCGGAGTCGGCGAGGAAGACGTGCCGCAGCGGCTCCGGTGTGATCTCCACCAGCCGCGCGGCCAGCCGTACGGCCGGTTCATGGGTGAGCCCGCCGAACATCACATGGCTCATCCGGGACAGCTGCTCGCGTACCGCCTCGTCGAGCACCGGGTGCTGGTAGCCGTGAATCGCCGACCACCACGACGACATGCCGTCGATCAGTTCGGTACGGCCCTCGGCGGGGGCGGCCAGCCGCAGCCGGACCCCGGCCGCGGACTCCACCACCAGCGGCTGCTGACGGCCCGGCATCGGACCGTACGGATGCCAGACGTGCCGCCGGTCCAGCTCGAGCAGCACATCGGGCGGCAGGGGTGTCCGGGCGGCCCGGACACCCCCGCCGCCGGCCAGTGGTTCAGGCATTGGGCGGCAGGTCCGTCCCCGCGCCGCGCCGCCGGACGGCGACCAGATCCGTACGGACGCCCGGCGCCTTCTCCCCGTCCGGTACGGTCTGCGCCGCGGGCACGGTCACGGCCGGCTCGTGGGAGCCGCAGACACCGCCCTCGTGCCCGCCGCAGCCCGTCGCGCAGCCCGCCTGCCCTGGCACGTGCGAACCGCAGTCGGCGGCGGCGCGGTGCTCCGGCAGGGTCCGGGTCTGCGCGCCCTCCACCTCGAAGCCGGCGTCGGCGATCATGTCCAGGTCGGCCTGCCCGGCCTGCCCCTCGCTGGTCAGGTAGTCGCCCAGGAAGATCGAGTTGGCCAGGTGCAGGGCCAGCGGCTGCATCGTCCGCAGGTGCACCTCCCGGCCGCCCGCGAGCCGCACCTCGACATCCGGGCAGACGAACCGCACCATCGCCAGGATGCGCAGGCAGCGCTGCGGGGTGAGGTTCCACTCCTTGGCCAGCGGGGTGCCCTCGAAGGGGATCAGGAAGTTCACCGGCACCGAGTCCGGGTCGAGCGCCCGCAGCCCGAACACCACGTCCACCAGGTCCTCGTCGCTCTCGCCCATCCCCGCGATCAGCCCGGAGCACGCGGACAGACCGGCCGCCTGGGCCTGCCGTACGGTGTCCACCCGGTCGGCGTAGGTGTGCGTGGTGGTGATGTCCCCGTAAGTGGCCTCCGAGGTGTTGAGGTTGTGGTTGTACGCGTCGGCGCCCGCTGCCCGCAGCCGCTCGGCCTGGCCGCCGGAGAGCAGACCGAGGCAGGCGCACACCTCGACGTCCTCGTTCTGGTCCTTGATCGCCTCGATGGTCTTGGACACCCGGTCCACGTCGCGGTCCGTGGGCCCGCGCCCGCTGGCCACCAGGCAGACCCGCTTGGCGCCCCCCGCCACCCCGGCGCGGGCGGCGTCGGCGGCCTGGTCCGGCTTCAGCCAGGTGTACTTGAGGATGTCGGCCCGTGAGCCGAGCCGTTGGGAGCAGTAGGAGCAGTCCTCGGGGCAGAGCCCGGACTTGAGGTTGACCAGGTAGTTCAGCTTGACCCGGCGCCCGAACCAGCGGCGCCGTACCCTGCCCGCCGCGGCCACCACGTCCAGCAGTTCGTCATCGGGGGTCGCCAGTACGGCGAGCGCCTCGTCCCGGGTGGGCAGCTCGCGGCGCAGCCCCTTGTCCACCAGTGCGGTCAGCAGATCCATAGGGGCGATTTTCACCTACGACGGTGCCCGCAGCCAATGACGGACCGCACAACAGGGGTGGCCCGGGGTGTGTGCATCACCACACCCTGTGCACGTCCGGGGCCAAGTACGTTGCTTGCAACCACCACCCGAACCGCACCGAGGGGGACCGCCGTGAACGGCGCGACCAGCGTGAACGGCCCGCAGCACGCCGGGGCCACCGGCCCCTTCGCCTGGATCGCCGAGCAGGACCGGACCCGCCGCGCGGCCGGGCTGCGCAGGGAACTGCGCCCGCGCCCGGCCGAGTCGGCGCTGCTCGACCTGGCCGGCAACGACTACCTGGGCCTGACCCGGCACCCCGAGGTCACCCGGGCGGGAGCCGACGCCTGCTTGCGCTGGGGCGCCGGCGCGACCGGTTCCCGGCTGGTCACCGGCAGCACCGCGCTGCACGCCGAACTCGAAGCGGAACTCGCCGACTTCACCGGCTTCGAGGCGGCCCTGGTGTTCGCCTCCGGATACGCCGCCAATCTCGCCGCGGTCACCGCGCTCACCGCCCCCGGCACCCTGCTGGTCTCCGACGCCGCCAACCACGCCTCCCTCATCGACGGTTGCCGGCTGTCCCGGGCCACCACCGAGGTGGTCCGGCATGCCGACCCCGACGCCGTGGCCAAGGCGCTGGACGGGCACCGGGGCGCCGCCGTCGTGGTCAGCGACACGGTCTTCTCGGTGGACGGCGACGCCGCCCCGCTGGCCGCGCTGGCGGCTGTCTGCCGGGAGTACGGCGCCGGGCTGCTGGTCGACGACGCGCACGGCCTCGGCGTGCTCGGCGCGGAGGGCCGCGGCGCGGCGGCCGCGGCGGGTCTGGCCGGGGCGCCCGACCTGGTGTGCACCGCGACCCTGTCCAAGGCTCTGGGCGCCCAGGGCGGTGTGGTGCTCGGCCCGGCGGCCGTCATCGAGCACCTGGTGAACGCGGCCCGCACCTTCATCTTCGACACCGGCCTGGCCCCGGCCGCCGCCGGCGCCGCGCTCGGCGCGCTGCGGCTGCTGCGCCGCGAACCGGAACGGGCCGGGCGGTCGCGGGCGGTGGCCCGCGACTTCCACCGGCGGCTGACCGGGGCGGGCCTGGAGTCGAGCGCGCCCGACGCCTGTGTGGTGTCGGTACGCGCCCCCTCGGCCGACTCGGCGGTGGCCTGGGCGGCGGCCTGCCGGGCCGAGGGACTGGCCGTCGGCTGCTTCCGCCCGCCGTCGGTGCCCGACGGGGTGTCCCGGCTGCGGCTGACCGCCCGCTGCGATCTGACGGACAGTCAGGTCGCGGACGCCGCGGACATCATCGTCCGGACGGCGCCGCGGCCGTGACCCCGGGCCGGCCGCGTGGACGACCGCGGCCGGCCCGGGGACGGGGGGACTCAGGCCCGGCCCAGGCCGTCGCCCGTCAGCGCTCGTACGAAGTCCGCCCACGCGTCGGGCGGGAAGAGCAGCGCCGGCCCCAAAACGTTCTTGGAGTCGCGCACCGCGAGCTGCCCCGATGCCAGCCGGGCCGTCTCCACGCAGTTGTTCGCGGCGGTGCTGTGGCTGCTGCGCCGCCAGGTCACGCCAGAAAGAGCGGCACTGCAGGAAAGATAACGGGACCGCGTCGTCATGAGGCCTCCAATTTCCGGTCGGCGCGGCTGACTCGGCTCGTTCGGCTGACCGAACCGATCCGAACTAACCCGACAACTCGTCACGGATACCGGCGATCATCGCCGCCGACTCCTCGCGGGGAAGAGCCCGGGCGTGCAATCGGGTGAACGCGGCCGTGTAGGCCGTGATGTCCTCTTTCCGATCGACGTAGAGACTACCGGTCAAATGGTCGACAACGACCACATCCAGATCAGCAATGCGCGGAAATGAGAAGATGACGAAAGAATTCGTCACTCCCATGTGCCCACCGGCGGCGAACGGCAGGACTTGCAGCCGGACCTGCGGAAGTTCTGCGGCCTCCTCCAGTTTCCGCAACTGGGCCGCCATCACCTCGCGCCCGCCGACCCCGCGCCGCAGCACCGCCTCGTCGAGCACCGCCCACAGCTCCAGCGGCGAGTCCTGCCGGAGCACCGCCTGCCGGGCCAGGCGCACGTCGACCAGAGCGTCCAACTCCCGCCGGTCCAGCTGCGGCATCACGTCCGCGGTCAGCGCCCGCGCGTAGTCGGGGGTCTGGAGCAGCCCCGGGACCACGGTGTTCTCCATGGAGCGGGCCCTGGCGGCCCCGGTCTCCAGGGTGATGAAGTCGCGGTACTCCACCGGCAGCACATCGCGGAAGTCGTGCCACCAGCCGCGCTGGTAGCCCTTGCCGGCGAGGGTGCCGAGCAGATCGCGCACGGCCAGGTCGTGCACCCGGTAGACATCGAGGAGCACCGTCACATCCTCGGCGCGGACGCTGCTGCGACCGGTCTCGATCCGGCTGACTTTCGACTGGTGCCATCCGGCCAGCGTGGCCGCTTCACCACTGGTCAGCCCGGCCAGGTCGCGTAATCGACGCAACTCCTCGCCAAGTCTGCGCCGGCGTACGGCGGGGACCCGTTCCATGCTCTCTCGCGCCTCCTGAGTGTGCGATGGCGGCCGCACGGCCGCCATTACGACAGTGTGCCGACCACATGCGTATCCACGTAGCAGAGTTCACTGATTTGAGCGACAGATATATGCAGACGGGTGTGGAACGCCCGCAATGGCGGCACCATGAGTGCACTGCGGTGCGAATCGGCAGTATCCGGACCTGAGGTGAGAAACGGGTCGGGAACCCCGGCGCACCGTAGCCCGGTCACGGGAGGAAAGGGAACGGCGTCGCCATGGCGGATCCACAGGAAGCAACGGTCACCCTGCCCAGCGACCCCGCGTCGGTGACGACGGCCCGGCGCTATGTGTGCGCGCTGCTTCAGGGATGGGGGCTGCCACCGGACGATCCGGCAGCCGACTCGGTACGGCTGATCGTCTCCGAACTGGCCACCAACGCGGTGCTGCACACCTCCGGCCAGTCACCGACCTTCACCGTGGAGGTGCGGCTCGAACACGGCGAGCAGCTGCACATCGGGGTCACCGACAGCCACCCGCGCTGGCCCCGCCGGCTGCCCGCGGCCGTCCAGCAGGACAACGGCCGGGGCATGGTGATCATCCGTCACCTCACCGTCGAATCCGGCGGCGGCCTCCATGTCACCCCGACCGAGGACGGCGGCAAGACCGTGTGGATCATGCTCCCCTGGGCGGTTCCGGTGCCCTGAGGGTTTCACCGCACCCTGCCGTACCAGACGTGATGGGTCCAGATGTGTTCGAGCCGTACCCGCGCCCCCGTCTTGGGGGCGTGCCAGATGTTGCCGCCGCCGGCGTAGATCCCCACGTGGTAGACGGAGGAGCCGGACGAGCCGGTGTGGAAGAACACCAGGTCGCCGGCCTTCCGCGAGCGCGCCAGGATGTGCCGCGTGCTGTTGTACTGGGCGGCCGCGGTGCGCGGGATCGCCTTGCCGGCCCGCTTGAAGGAGTAGAGCGTCAGCCCGGAGCAGTCGAAGCGGTACGGACCCGTGGCGCCCCACTGGTAGGGCGAGCCCTTCTTCGACGCGGCCACGCCGAGCGCCAGGGCGGCCGGAGTGCCCGCCTCGGCCCGCTGGGCGGCGCCCGACAGCAGCGAGGGCACGGTCACGGCCGCCGCGGTGAGCACGGAGGCCGCACCGAGCCGGGAGAGCCGGGCGGAGATCCGGGCGGGCGGACGGCGGACGGGGGCCGCGGTGGCGGCAGGGGTGGCGGCCGGCCCGGGGGAGGACGGGCGGGCGGCGTCCGTCTCCGGCGAGGAGACACGGTGGAGCGCGGTCATGCGCGACCCTTCGTCGTCAGCCTGCGAAGGATGACCTGTCGGGTTCGAGCAGGCGAAGATGCCCGGCCGCGATCAGCGCGGCTTCACCCCAAGGGGCGGCCGGGAAGCAGTCTCCGTGGCCGGCCCCGTCGTGCTGGGTCCTCCGCTCCCGCCGTTGCACTCGTGTCGACCTGGCATCCGCGCGGCGGCAGGATTGGGCGTCCGCGCGGACCGCCCCGTCACGGCGACGGGGGCTTGTCGTCACCAGGGATGCTTACGCACGCAGCGTGCTCATGCAGGGACAGAAACGCGCTGTGTGAGTTTCATCACAGATCGGCCATCCGACTGAGCAGCGGCCGGGAAGCCGCGCCGCGGACCTGCCTCCCGGGCGCTGACCTGGTGTGATGACCGTGAAGCCGGACGACGTCCAGCCGACACGCGCAACTGCGGCGGAATTCCGCGCCCGCCGAGCCGGGTGCCATTCGGGTGAGGCCGCCGTGTCATCGCGCCGGGTGTGTCCGGCGCCGCGCGCCGGCCGGCTCGGCGGGCGCCTCCGCGGTTCACTCCTCCGGGGGTCCGGCCGCCGGCTCGGGCGCCACCGTGACCAGCCCGGAGCGGCGCTCGCCGTCCAGCACGCGCAGCGCCCGGCCGAGTGTGCCGTGGTGCAGTTCCGTCTCGCCGCGCATGTGCATCACGGTGAGCGCGTCCTTGAGGGCCACCGCCCGGCTGACCAGTGCCTGCGCCGCCCGTAAGGCCGCGTAGGTGTCGGTGGTCCGGGACGGATTGATCCGTCCCAGTAGATCGACCGCCTCCAGATAGCGGTCGACCAGCTCGCCCTCGGACCGGGTGAGGGCGGGCAGCGGCGGCGGTTCGGGTGTCACCGCGGGTCACCTCGGGCGGTTCGGGGCCGGGTTGGTCTTGCGGCCGGCCGTCAACCGGTCCGCCAGTCCGTACGCCACCGCGGCCTCGGCGTCGAAGACCTTGTCCCGCTCGATGTCGGCGCCGACCCGCTCCCGGTCCTGCCCGGTGTGCCGGCTCAGCAGGGTCTCCAACTGCTCGCGGACGCGGAGCATCTCATGGGCCTGGATCTCCAGGTCGGAGATCTGCCCCTGTATCCCCTCGCCCATCGACGGCTGGTGGATGAGGATCCGCGCGCCCGGAGTGATCATCCGCTTGCCGTGCTGTCCGGCGGCCAGCAGCACCGCGGCGGCGGAGGCCGCCTGGCCGATGCACACCGTGGACACCTCGCAGGTGACGAACTGCATGGTGTCGTAGATGGCGGTCATCGCCGAGAAGGAGCCGCCGGGCGAGTTGATGTAGAGATGGATGTCCTGCTCGGGGGCGGCGCTCTCCAGGTGGATGAGCTGGGCCATCACGTCGTTCGCCGAGGTGTCGTCGATCCGGGTGCCCAGGAAGACGATCCGCTCCTGGAGCAGCTTGGAATACGGGTCCATGGTGCGAACCCCGTTACCGCTGCGCTCGGTGAACTCGGGCAGCACATAACGGGCGGTCGGTCGGAACATGGCAGGCACCTCCGGCGCTTCCTTCGGGTCCATCGAGGTCCGTCAGGTCCATCACTTCAAAATGTACAGGACGTACATCTCGTTATGATGGGGAGCATGACCCATGACGTCCCGGTGACACAAGCGCGCGCGGAGCTGGCCGAGCTCATCAACCGCGTCGTCTACGGCGGTGAACAGGTGGTGCTGACCCGTCACGGCAAGCCGCTCGTCGCCCTGGTGTCCGCCGCTGACCTGCAACGACTGCGTGATCTCGACGAGCAGGCCGAGGAGCGGGTGATCAGCACCGTGTCCGCCGTCGGCTCCCGGCCGTCCGCCACGGGCGAACGCCGCAGGTTCGGCATCGCCGCCGAGCACCGCGGCCCCGAGGTGCGCTGAATCCATGGCGGAGCCCGTAACAGCCGCCCGTAACAGGCGTTAACGCAGGCGAAACGCCGCCGAACTAATCTCGCGGAACCCGGACGACTGTGAGGTGCAGTGTGCAGCTGACCCCCCATGAGCAGGAGCGGCTGCTCATCCATGTCGCCGCCGACGTGGCCGCCCGGCGGCGCGCCCGCGGGCTGCGGCTCAACCATCCCGAGGCGGTCGCGCTGATCACCGCGCACCTCCTCGAAGGAGCCCGCGACGGGCGGACCGTCGCCGAGCTGATGGCGTCCGGCCGCAGCGTCCTGACCCGCGAGGATGTCATGGACGGCATCCCCGAGATGATCCACGAGGTCCAGGTCGAGGCCACCTTCCCGGACGGCACCAAGCTCGTCACCGTCCACCAGCCGATCGTCTGAGGGGCGGGCCACAGTGATTCCCGGAGAGATCCTCCTCACCGACCAGCCGCTGCCGCTGAACGCCGGCCGTCCGGTGACCCGGCTGACGGTGCTCAACGCCGCCGACCGGCCGGTCCAGGTCGGCTCCCACTACCACTTCGCCGAGGCCAACCCCGGACTGCGCTTCGACCGCGCCGCCGCGCACGGCCTGCGGCTGAACATCGCGGCGGGCACCGCCGTCCGCTTCGAGCCCGGCATCCCCGCCGAGGTCGAGCTGGTGCCGATCGCCGGGCAGCGGATCGTCGCCGGCCTGCGCGGCGAGACCGCCGGCCCGCTCGACGCGGGTTCCGGCGGCAGCCCCGGGCCGGCGGCCGCCGACCCGGACCCGGACCCGGACCCGGCAGGAAACCCCGACCCGAACGGAGCCGAGCGTGGCTGAGCTGTCCCGGGCCGTATACGCCGACCTCTACGGCCCCACCGCCGGCGACCGCATCCGGCTCGCCGACACCGATCTGCTCATCGAGGTCGAACGCGACCTGGCCGGCGGCCCGGAGCGGACCGGGGACGAGGCGGTCTTCGGCGGCGGCAAGGTGATCCGGGAGTCCATGGGGCAAAGCCGCGCCAGCCGCGCCGAAGGCGCCCCCGACACGGTGATCACCGGCGCGGTGGTGCTGGACCACTGGGGTGTCGTCAAGGCGGACATCGGCATCCGTGACGGCCGGATCACCGCACTCGGCAAGGCCGGCAACCCCGAGACCATGGACGGCGTGCACCTGGACCTCGTCATCGGCCCGGAGACCGAGATCATCGCGGGCAACGGCAAGATCATCACCGCCGGCACGATCGACGCGCACGTCCACTTCATCTCGCCCACCCTGATGACCCAGGCGCTCGCCTCCGGTGTCACCACCGTCATCGGCGGCGGCACCGGACCCGCCGAGGGCACCAAGGCGACCACCGTCACACCGGGCGGCTGGCACCTGGCCCGGATGTTCGCCGGCCTGGAGGCCTACCCGGTCAACGTCGGGCTGCTCGGCAAGGGCAACACCGTCAACCAGCAGTCCATGCACGACCAGTTGAAGGCCGGCGCGGTCGGCTTCAAGATCCACGAGGACTGGGGCTCGACCCCGGCGGCCATCGACGCGTGCCTGACCGTGTGCGAGCGGACCGGCGCCCAGCTCGCCATCCACACCGACACGCTGAACGAGGCCGGCTTCGTGGAGGACACCCTCGCGGCGATCGCCGGGCGCGGCATCCACGCCTACCACACCGAAGGCGCGGGCGGCGGGCACGCGCCGGACATCATCACGGTGGTCTCGCAGCCGCATGTGCTGCCCTCGTCCACCAACCCGACCCGGCCGCACACCGTCAACACCGTCGAGGAGCACCTCGACATGCTGATGGTCTGCCACCACCTCAATCCGGCGGTCCCGGAGGACCTGGCCTTCGCCGAGTCCCGTATCAGGCCGTCCACCATCGCGGCCGAGGACGTACTGCACGACCTCGGCGCCATCAGCATCATCAGCTCCGACTCGCAGGCGATGGGCCGGATCGGCGAGGTCGCGCTGCGGACCTGGCAGACCGCCCATGTGATGAAGCGGCGGCGCGGCCCGCTGCCCGGTGACGGCCCGGCCGACAACCACCGGGCCCGCCGCTATGTCGCCAAATACACCATCAACCCGGCGGTGGCCCAGGGCCTCGACGCGGAGGTCGGCTCGGTCGAGCCGGGCAAGCTGGCCGATCTGGTGCTCTGGGAACCGGCGTTCTTCGGCGTCAAACCCCAACTGGTCATCAAGGGCGGCCAGATCGCCTACGCGCAGATGGGCGACGCCAACGCGTCCATCCCCACCCCGCAGCCGGTGCTGCCCCGGCCGATGTTCGGCGGCGTGGGCTCGGCCCCGGCGCTGAACTCGGTCAACTTCGTCACCGAGGCCGCGCTGGCGGACGGACTGCCCGAACGGCTCGGTCTCGGCAAGCAGTTCACCGCCGCCCGGGGCACCCGGGCGGTGACCAAGGCCGACATGCGGGAGAACGACGCGCTGCCGGTGGTCGAGGTCGACCCGGACACCTTCACGGTACGGATCGACGGTGAGGTGGTCGAGCCGGCGCCGGCCGCCGAACTGCCCATGGCCCAGCGGTACTTCCTCTTCTGAGGAGCGACGATGACCCGACCTGCCGCCCGCGCCGCCCTGCTGCTGCTCGCCGACGGCCGTTTTCCGGCCGGCGGCCACGCGCACTCGGGCGGGGCGGAGGCCGCCGTCGCCGACGGCCGGGTCCATGACGCGGCCACGCTCGCGGAGTTCTGCCGCGGCCGGCTGCACACCACGGGACTGGTCGCCGCCGCACTGGCCGCGGCGGCGACCGCCGGGCTCGACCCCCTGATCCTGGACGAGGCGGCCGACGCCCGCTCACCTTCTCCGGCGCTGCGGGCGGTCTCGCGCCGTCTGGGCCGCCAGCTGCTGCGCGCGGCGCGGGCCGCCTGGCCGGACCCGGCCCTCGACGCCCTGGCCGCCGCCCACCCGCGCGGCGCCCACCAGCCCGTCGTCCTCGGCCTCACCGCCGGGGCGGCCGGTCTCCGCCCGCTGGACGCCGCGTACGCCGCCGCGTACGAAGCCGCCAGCGCCCCCGCCACCGCCGCGGTCCGCCTGCTCAGCCTCGACCCCTTCCACGCCGCCTCGGTGCTGGCGCGGCTGGCTCCCGACATCGACCTGGTCGCGGCGGCGGCGGAGTCCGCCGCCGCCGAGGCCCTGACCGAGGGCGTGGCGGCCCTGCCCGCCGCCTCGGCGCCCCTGCTCGACCTCGCGGCCGAGCACCACGCGACCTGGCCGGTCAGGCTCTTCGCCTCATGACCGGCCGCCAAACGTCACTCGCCACCGGCCACCAGCCGGTCAGCCACCCGCCGCGCCGCCGCCCGGCCCGCCACCGTCCTCGTCCGCCCGTCCCCAGGGAGTCGGCCATGCACCTCGATCATCCTCAGGTTTTCCCCGAGCGGTACGCCCACTCCGCCCCCGGGACCGGCCCCGACGGGCGGCGCCGGGCGCTGCGGATCGGGCTCGGCGGCCCGGTCGGATCGGGCAAGACGGCCACGGTCGCCGCGCTGTGCCGCAGGCTGCGCGACGAGGTGGCCATCGCGGTGGTGACCAACGACATCTACACCCGTGAGGACGCCGACTTCCTGCTGCGCAACGCCGTGCTGCCCGCCGAGCGGATCGTCGCCGTCGAGACCGGGGCCTGCCCGCACACCGCGATCCGGGACGACATCTCGGCCAACCTCGAAGCCGTCGAGGACCTGGAGGAGGCGGTGGGTCCGCTCGACCTGGTGCTGGTCGAGTCGGGTGGCGACAATCTGACCGCGACCTTCTCCAAGGGGCTGGTGGACGCGCAGATCTTCGTCATCGACGTGGCCGGGGGCGACGACATCCCCCGCAAGGGCGGCCCCGGCGTGACCACCGCCGATCTGCTGGTGGTCAACAAGACGGACCTCGCCCCCTATGTCGGCGCCGACCTGGACCGGATGGCCCGCGACGCCGCCGCCCAGCGCGGCCACCTGCCGGTGGTCTTCACCTCGCTCGCCGCGCCCGACGGCGTCGCCCCGATCGCCGGCTGGATCGCCGAACGGCTCACCGCCTGGGCGTCGGTGGCGGCCGGATGACCGGTCGCGGCGTCCGGGCCGTCGCCCGGATCGGAGCCGTCGCGGACGGGCGCGGCGGTACGGCGCTGCCGGTGCTGGCGGGGGAGGGCCCGCTGGCGCTGCGCCGGTCGCGCGGCGGCGCGGTGATCCTGGTGGGGGCGATGAGCGCCCCGCTGGGCGGGGACCGGCTGCGGATCGAGGCCGATGTCGGCCCGGGGGCGCGGCTGGTCGTCGGGTCCGCCGCGGCGACCGTGGCGCTGCCCGGCCTGGACGGCGCGGCGGCGTCGTACGACATCCGGCTGACCGTCGGCGACGACGCGGCCCTGCGCTGGCTGCCGGAACCGCTGATCTCGGCCAAGGGCAGCTCGCTGCGGATGACCACCCGGATCGAACTCGCGCCGACCGCACGGCTGTTGCTGCGCGAGGAGCAGATACTCGGCCGGCACGCCGAAGCTCCCGGCGATCTGACCACCCGGCTCACCGTGCACCGCGACGGAGGCCCGCTGTACGACCAGGAGCTCTCCTACGGCCCGGCCGCACCTGCCTGGTCCGGCCCCGCCGTGCTCGGCCCCTACCGGGCGGTCGGCCAACTCCTCCTGGTCGATCCCGACTTGGCCCGCGACCCGGCCAAGCCGCTGATCCTCACCGACTCCCCGAAGGAGGGCCGGGCCACGCTGACCCCGCTCGCCGGCCCCGCCCTGCTGGTCACCGCCGTGGCCGCCGACGGCCTGCGCCTGCGCCGACTGCTGGACCGGGGCCTCGGCGCGGCCCGGCATCGCTGAACCGGCGCCGGTACGAACACGGCGAGGGCGAGCCCGCGCCCGGCGGCGACCCCCTGGTCCGGCCGCACCGCGTCCCGCGTCACCCGGGCGGCCCACCGCCCGACCGGGTGATCCCGGCCAACTCCGGCCGAAAATCGTATTTTGACGAAGAATCACCCGGCTGGGCTGTTCACAGCAGACACACAGGGGAAAGTATCCGCACCTCATCACTGTGATCCCCGTGGCCACAAGTCACGGTTCTTCAGGGGGAGGTTCGACGTGAGACGCACGATCGTGCTCGTCTCCACCGGTGTCCTGCTCGCGGGCGCCGTCGCTGTCGCCCCGGCGGCCACCGCCGGCCCGCCGCGGACCACGGCGCCGAGGTCCGTCACCGTACCGGAGCAGGTCGGCGAGCTGATCGCCGCCCGCGGCGCCGCGCGGCAGGGCGTCGACTGGGCGGACTGCCCGGCCGGCTGGGGACTGGCCGCGCCCGTGCGCTGCGGCTGGGTCACCGTGCCGGTCGACTACGCCAAGCCGTTCGGCGACACCATCCGGCTGGCGGTCGACCGGGCGGCGAGCACCGGCGCCCCCGCCGAGCGGCAGGGCTCGCTGATCTACAACCCGGGCGGCCCCGGCGGCTCGGGCCTGCGCTTCCCGCTGCGCTCCACCACCGCCGCCCCGCTGTGGGTCAAGACCGCCAAGGCGTACGACTTCGTGGGGTTCGACCCGCGCGGCGTCGGGCACTCCGCGCCGATCTCCTGCGAGGACCCGCAGGAGTACGTCAAGGCGCCCAAGGCCGACCCGGTCCCCGGCGACGAGGCCGACAAGCGCGCCCAGCGCAAGCTCGCCGCCGAGTACGCCCAGGGCTGCCTGGAGCGCACCGGCGCCCGGATGCTCTCGCAGATGACCACCGCCAACACCGCCCGCGACCTAGACGTCATCCGGGCCGCGCTCGGCGAGAGCAGGCTCAACTACCTCGGCGTCTCCTACGGCACCTACCTCGGCTCGGTCTACGCGAGCCTCTTCCCGACCCATGTGCGCCGGATGATCGTGGACAGCGTGGTCAATCCGGACCGGGACCAGATCTGGTACCAGAACAACCTCGACCAGGATGTCGCGTTCGAACGGCGCTGGAAGGACTGGGAGACCTGGGTCGCCTCGTACGACTCCGTCTACCACCTCGGCGACACCGCGGGAGCGGTCCAGGCGAACTGGGAGCAGTTGCGCGCCGCGGCCAAGGCCCAGCCGATCGGCGGCGTCATCGGCCCGGCCGAACTGCTCGGCTACTTCCAGAACGCGCCCTACTTCGACTCCACCTGGGCCTCCGTCGCGGGCGTGTGGAGCAGCTACCGGGCCGGCGACACCCAGGCCCTGGTGGACGCGGCCGGCCCGGACCCGTCCGACACCGCGGGCAACACCACCGCCGAGAACGGCAACGCCGTCTACACCGCGGTCGAGTGCACCGACGCCGAGTGGCCCACCAGCTGGCGTACCTGGGACCGCGACAACACCGCGCTCAACGCCTCGTACCCCTTCCTCACCTGGTCCAACGCCTGGCTGAACCTGCCGTGCGCCACCTGGCCGGTGCCGCAGCGGACACCGGTCACGGTGCACGGGGGGCGCGGACTGCCCGGGGTGCTGATCGTGCAGAGCGTCCGCGACGCGGCCACCCCCTATGACGGCGCGCTCGAAGTCCACCGGAGGCTCGAAGGTTCCCGGCTGATCACCGAGCGGGACGCCGGCTCGCACGGCGTCACCGGACTGGTCAACCCCTGCGTCAACGACCGGGTCGACGACTATCTGCTGACCGGCCGGCTCGGCGACCACGACGTGGTGTGCGGCCCGCACGCGGCGCCGGTGCCGGCCGCCCGCTAGCCACCCGGTAGGAAGAGGCCGCCCGCGCCCCGAGCAGGGGGCGCGGGCGGCCCGCCGGAGGAAGCCGCGGGCGGTCTCAGCCGGCGATCGGCTCGATCCGCGGCGCCGCGACGCGCTCGTAGTCCTTGGCCGACAGCGCCAGCGACCGGTCCAGGCGAGCCGCGTTGAAGAAGATCTCGTCCTGAGCCAGCAGCGCCGGGTCCACGACCAGTTCCAGCTTGTCGTCGAAGGAGAACGGCAGCACGGTGCCGCTGACACTGCCGGCCAGCCGCTCCGCGATGTCCTGGGAGGCGAAGGACACATAGGTGCCCATCAGCAGCGCCTTCACCGCGTTCAGGTCCACCCGGCGGTCGCCGGGCACCACCGCGAGCACGTAACGGGTCACCTTCTTGCCGACCTTGACCATCACCACGATGCATTTCGCCGCCTGCGCCAGCGAGTTGCCGCGCAGGCCGCTCACCACCTCGGTGGCGCCCTCGGGCGCGTGGTCGATGGTCCGGTACCGCGCGCCCTGCTCGTCCAGCAGCGCGATCAGCCGGTCGTACGTCTCGTGCTCGCTCATACCCGCCTACGGTGGTCTCGTCGGTTCCCGCGCAGCGGCATCGTACCCGCGATCACTCCGGCGTCCGCGGCGGGCGAGCGCGGGACGACTCCGCCCGCTCGGCCTTCACCTCGTCCGCGTACCGGTCGACGTACTCCTGGCCGGACAGTGCCATGATCTCGTACATGATCTCGTCCGTCACCGACCGCACCGCGTAGCGCTCCCCCTCCAGGCCGGCGAACCGGCTGAAGTCCAGCGGGCGGCCGAAGCGGATGGTCACCCGCCCCAGGCGCGGGATCTTCCGCCCCGGCGGCTGGAGCTCGAAGGTGCCGACCATCGCGCACGGGATCACCGGCGCCCCCGCCCGCAGCGCCATCACCGCGACGCCGGTGCGCCCCCGGTAGAGCCGGCCGTCGGGCGAGCGGGTGCCCTCCGGATAGATCCCCAGCAGCCCGCCGCGGCCGAGCACGCCGAGCGCCGCCTCGATCGCCGACTGCGAGGCCTTGCCGCCCGACCGGTCCACCGGGATCTGGCCGATCCCGCGGAAGAAGGCCGCGGTCAGCCGCCCCTTGACGCCCCGGCCGGTGAAGTACTCCGCCTTGGCCAGGAAGGTGATCCGGCGCGGCAGGACCGTCGGCATCACGAAGTGGTCCGAGAAGGACAGGTGATTGCCGGCGATGACGGCCGCGCCGCTTTCCGGGATGTTCTCCAGGCCGTCGATCCGCGGCCGGAAGAACAGCCGCAGCAGCGGACCCAGAATCACATACTTGAGCACCCGGTAGAACACCGCGACTGCCTCCCTCGACCGGTCCGTCGACGCCCGGCTGCGCCGCCCCAGTGCTCCGGTGCCACGGCAGAGTAGTGCCCCCGCGCCCGCCGCGACCAGGGCGCTACGACAACGCTCCGGCGAACGGGTGAGCGATCACCCCGTACGGTCGCCGCCCGGCCCCGCCCGCGCTTCCGGGGAGCGTGGGCCAGCCGCAGCGGCGGCCGAGTCGATGCCGTGGTCGCGGGACCCTCAGCGCGGCGCCTTGAGGGCGGCCACGCCCGCCGTGCACAGGCCCAGCACCACCCAGCCGAGCCACAGCAGGGCGCTGGAGCCGAGCGTGGCCGAGTAGCCCACCACCGCCACCAGGCACGCCACCGTGCACACCGCCATCGCCTTGGCAGGTCCCGGCATGGTCGCCCTCCCTCCGCGGCCGCGCGGGCCCGCCGTCGGCCGGGCACCCATGGTGAACCGGCCGCCGCGCCCGGCGCTACCACGCCCCGCCGGTCAGCCGGCCGGGACCGTCCCCCCGGGCCGCTGCCCACCCACCGGCGGCCGCGCCGTGCGGTCAGCTGCGACCGCGCGCCTGCAGCGAGGCCAAGTAGGCGTTGTACGCGACGAGTTCCGCGTCGCCGTCCCGGTCCGCCGCCCGGTCCGAGCGGCGCGCCTGGCGCTGCTCGGAGGTGTACCACTGGAAGAGCAGGGCGACCAGCACGATGACCGAGGGGACCTCGCTGAACGCCCACGCGATACCGCCGGCCGCGGTCTGGTCGTTCAGCGGATCGACGCCGAGCGAGGCGGGCGGATGGAGGAAGGTGGTGACCATCGGCTCGCTGGCCATCATCAGCGCCACCCCGAAGAAGGCGTGGAACGGCATCCCCGCGAACAGCTCCAGCATCCGCATCACATAACCCGGCCGGTGCGGCCCGGGATCGACGCCCATGATCGGCCAGAAGAAGACCAGGCCGACCCCCAGGAAGTGCAGCATCATCACGATGTGCCCGGTCCTGCTGCTCATCAGCGTGTCGAACAGCGGCGTGAAGTACAGCCCGTACAGGCTCGCGATGAACAGCGGGATGGTGAAGGCCGGATGGGTGATGTAGCGCATGTAGCGGCTGTGCAGCAGCTTCACCAGCAGCTCGCGCGGGCCGAGATGCCCCCGCTCGGCGGTCGGCAGCGCCCGCAGCGCCAGCGTCACCGGGGCGCCGAGCAGCAGCAGGATCGGGGAGAGCATGCTGAGGATCATGTGCTGCACCATGTGCACGCTGAACATGACCATGCCGTAGTCGTTGAGCCGGGTGCACATCGTCACACCGACCGTCAGCACTCCCAGTACGAAGGCCGCGGTGCGGCCCACCGACCAGTGGTCCCCGCGCAGCGCCAGCCGCGCCACCCCCCAGCCGTACAGCGCCAGCAGCAGCAGACAGCCGATCAGGAAGAAAGGGTCGTCCCCGCTGAAGACCATGCCCCGCCCGAAGGTGAACGGCGGCAGGTCCATCCGCATACCGTGCCCGCCGTGATCCATCTGTCACTCCTTCGACCGTTGTGCCCGCACCAGAGTAGATCCGCCCCTGGCCGCGATTCCGGCCGGGGGCGGGCAAGCACTCCGGAGGCTGAGCGGGACAGGGTCAGAGCACGCACTCCGCCTCTATGTAGCGGTTGGCCGGGACCGTCTTGAGCTCTTCCACGGCCTCGGCGAGCGGCACCAGGACGATGTCGGTGCCGCGCAGCGCCGTCATCATGCCGAACCGGCCGCCGTGCACCGCCTCCACCGCGTGCCAGCCGAAGCGGGTGGCCAGCACCCGGTCGTACGCGGTCGGGGTGCCACCGCGCTGCACATGACCGAGGATCACCGGCCGGGCCTCCTTGCCGAGCCGCTCCTCCAGCTCCACCGAGAGCTGGTTGGCGACACCGCTGAACCGCTCGTGGCCGTAGACGTCGGTGGCGCCGGAGGTGAAGTCCATCGTGCCGGGGCGCGGCTTGGCGCCCTCGGACACCACGACGATGGCGAACTTCTTTCCCGCCTCGAAGCGTTCGCCGACCACCCGGGCCAACTCCGCGACGTCGAAAGGCCGCTCGGGCACCAGGATGGCGTGCGCACCGGCCGCCATGCCCGAGTGCAGCGCGATCCAGCCGGTGTGCCGGCCCATGACCTCGACGATCAGCACCCGCTGGTGCGACTCGGCGGTGGTCTTCAGCCGGTCCAGCGCGTCGGTCGCCACACCCACCGCGGTGTCGAAGCCGAAGGTGACGTCGGTGGCGGTGATGTCGTTGTCGATCGTCTTGGGCACGCCGACGATGGGCAGGCCCGCGTCGGACAGCAGCCGGGCCGCCTTGAGGGTGCCCTCACCGCCGATCGGGATGATCGCGTCCAGCCCCAGGTCCTGGACATGGCCCCTGGCCCGCTCGACACCGTCGCGCAGATGGGCCGGCTGGACACGGGAGGAGCCGAGGATGGTGCCGCCACGGGCCAGGATGCCGCTCACCGCGTCCAGGTCCAGCTTGCGGTAGTCCGCTTCGAGCAGGCCCTTCCATCCGTCGTGGAAACCGATGACCTCGTCACTGTGGTCCACCACGGCGCGGTGCACCACGGACCGGATGACGGCGTTCAGCCCGGGGCAGTCGCCGCCGCTGGTCAGCACACCAATACGCATTGCTCTCGCTACTCCCGCAACTCGACCGGACGGCCGGACCCCCTCGTCCGGATGGATCGGGGCAAGTTTAGCGAGCCCGGCCGACCCGCCTCCACGCCGACCGGACTGCGGACACCTGACGATTACCGGAACGACGGGAAAAGGTTTCGCAGCGTGACGGGGCCGGGCGAGGCGCGGCGGGACGCGGGGCGGCTCAGGCGGGCTGGACCGCCGCCGCGATGCGCTCGTTCCGCAGCGCCTCGTACCACTGGTCGTCGACCGGCGGCAGCGCGTTGACATCGAGCGCCAGCTTGATCAGCAGATCGCCGATCTGCGGATTGCGCGCCATCACCGGCCCGTGCATGTACGTACCGAACACCGTGTCGTTGAAGGCGCCCTCGGTGCCGTCCCCGGTGCCGTTGCCCTTGCCGACCCGCAGCCGGGCGAACGGGCGGGCGCTCGGACCGAGATGGGTGACACCCTGGTGGTTCTCGAAGCCGGTCAGCGGCGGCAGGCTCAGCCGCGGGTCGATGTCGGCCAGCACGTCGCCGACGCAGCGCTCGCCCTCGCCGCGGGTGCTCACCACGTCCAGCAGGCCCAGGCCCGGCTCCGGGCGGCCCAGGTCGTTGATGAACTCATGGCCCAGGATCTGGTAGCCGGCGCACACCGAGAAGACGATCGCGCCGTTGGCGACCGCGCGGCCCAGCCCGCCGTCGCGGCGCAGCCGCTCGGCCGCCAGCCGCTGCGGCCGGTCCTCGCCGCCGCCGATCAGATAGATGTCGCCCGAGGTGGGGATCGGCTGGTCGGACCGGACGTCGACCCGGGTGACCGGCACCCGGCGCTGCAGCGCCCGCCGCTCCACCACCAGCGCGTTGCCCTGGTCGCCGTAGGTGCTCAGCAGGTCGGGGTAGACCCACACCAGGCGCAGGCTGGACTCACTCATACGTGCTTCTCCTCAGTTGCCGACGCGGCGGCGCAGGTCCTGGAAGGCGGTGTAGTTGGCGATGGTCTCGATCCGGCCCTGCGGCGCCGACCGTACCGCCTCGTCCAGATCGGCGCAGACCCGGAACTGCAGCCCGGCGACCTCCAGGCGTACCGCCAGGTCCATCTTGCGGTCCCCGAGCACCATGATCGGGTGGCCGGCCAGCCGGGTGTAGTCCACGTCCCACAGCCAGGAGGTGTCGGTGCCGTCCGCGCCGCGGGCGTTCACCGACAGGATCACCGGGGTGGGCGGGCCGTCGATCAGCGAGAACGTCTCCAGCCAGCCGGCCGGGTTCTTCGCCAGCAGCAGCCGCAGCTCGCGCTGGCGGTACGACACCACGTCGTAGCGCCCGGCGACGGCCTGCACCTTGTACATCCGCTCCAGAGCGATCTTGGGGTCCACCCCGAACGCGGCGGCGGCGGCGGCCGAGACCGCGGCGTTGGACTTGTTGGCCCGCCCCGGCAGCTGGAGGTGGATCGGCCAGGCGACGCCGTACGGGTCGATGACGTGGTCACCGGACAGCGCCCAGGTGGGGGTGGGCCGGCGGAAGCCGCACTCGGCGCAGAACCAGTCCTCGGACGGGCGCTGGAGCACCCCGCCGCAGGACGGGCAGGACCAGGCGTCGTCCTTCCACTCCTGCCCTGCCGCGACCCAGACGACGGTGGGGCTGGAGGAGGCCGCCCAGGTGATCAGCGGGTCGTCGGCGTTGGCGATGATGATCGCCTCCGAGCCGGCCAGGCCCTCGCGCCACTTCTCGGCGAGCATCCGGGTCTCCGCGGCCCGGTCCAGCTGGTCGCGGGACAGATTGAGCAGCGCGATGGCCTTGGGGGCCACGTCCCTGGCCACACCGGCCAGATACTTCTCGTCCACCTCGATCACGCCGTAGCGCGCTTCCGACCCGCCGGCCAGCGCGGAGGTGATGCCGGCCGGCATGTTCGCGCCCAGGGCGTTGGAGACCACCGCGCCGTTGGCGCGCAGCGCCTCGGCGAGCAGCCGGGTGGTGGTCGTCTTGCCGTTGGTGGCGGACACCAGCACCACGTCCAGGTGCCGGGCGAGCCTGGCCAGCAGGTCGGGGTCGAACCTCAGCGCCACCTTGCCGCCGATCACCGACCCGCTGCCCTTGCCCGCCGCACGCGACACCGCGGCCGCGGCCTTGCCGGCCGTCACGGCCAGCTTGGCCCGCGGCGACAGCGGCTCCGAGTTGCCTGCCATCGTCTCTGTTCCTCCTCGACTCCGGCCGCGCCGCTGCCCTTGCGGCGGCCGGTCCTCCACCCCTGCTCGCCGCCGCGGCGGCCGACAACTTCCGGTTCCGGCCCAGCCTATCGACTCCGCGCGCCGGGACCGCACCGCGCCGCCCCGACGGGCGCCTACTCTGTCCCGCATGCGATATGGCAGCATCCCCGGCAGCGCCGGCGCCGTCCACCCGGTCCGGCTGCTCGGCGACAGCGCCCTGCACACGCCCTGCGCCGAGGTCGCCGAGTTCGGCGCCGTGCTGGTCCGGCTGGTGGAGGACATGTTCGCCACGATGTACGCGGCCGGCGGGGTGGGCCTGGCCGCGAACCAGATCGGTGTGCCGCTGCGCGTGTTCGTCTACGACTGCCCGGACGACGAGGACCGCCGCCACCTCGGCCATCTGGTCAATCCCCGTCCGGTCCGGGTCGGCGGGGTCACGGTCACCGGCGCCGAGGGCTGTCTGTCGCTGCCGGGCATCGAGTCGGGCACCCGCCGCCACGACGAGATCGAGCTGGCGGGATTCGACATGCTCGGCGAGCCCGTGACGGTGACCGGGACCGGCTTCTTCGCGCGCTGCCTCCAGCACGAGTGCGACCACCTGGGGGGCACCGTCTTCACCGACCGCCTGCGCGGCCCCCGCCGGGCCCGCGCCCTGTGGGCGGCCCGCCGGGCGTCATGGGCGCACGGGGCCCGGAGCTAGGGACCGATACGGTCGAGGGAGACGAGGCGGGGACGCCGGGCCGTCACAGGCCCGGGCTGCCCGCGCGGTCGCCGGCCGCCGCCAGCCGGCCCCACAGCAGATCGGCCAGGCTGCGCACCAACTGGTCGCGGGAGACGGGGCGTTCGCTGAGCCACCAGTCGCCGGCCGCGTACATCATGCCCACGATGCCGTGGCCCCAGGCCCTGGCCACCTCGCGGCTGTCCGGGCCGAGGTCGAGCCGCTCGGCGATCACCTCGGCGAGGTCCTCGCCCATGCTGCGCAGCAGCGGGACGGAGTGCCGGCCGACGTCGAAGCCCTTCTCGCCGTCGGCGGCCGGAGTCTCGGCCGGGTGCATCAGGAAGCGGTAGACCTGCGGGCGGGTCTCGATCGCCGACAGGTAGGCGTGCAGGGTCGCCTCCACGCGGTCCCGGCGGTCGCCGGGGGAGTCCAGCGCGGCGCGCAGGGTGGCGAGCAGGGCGTCGGTGTGCCGCTTGGCCAGCGCCCGGTACAGACCGCTCTTGTCGCCGAAGTGCCGGTAGAGGATGGGCTTGGTGATGCCCGCCTCGGCCGCGATGGCGTTCATCGACGCCTCGGGCCCGTCCCGCAGTACGACGCGGTCGGCCGCTTCGAGCAGTTCCTGGCGCCGTCGCTCGGTGGCCGTGCGCTGGTCCTGCCGCTGGCCGGTCTCCACCCTCGCCTCCCCGGTTGTTCGATTGCTGGTGGTCCGCGCAACGTAACACCCCGCCGGTCCCGATCAGCTCCGCGGGTGAGGAGTTGACATTGCCTACCAGAGGGTAACAGACTGCTGTTACCGCAAGTAACCAGCACGTGGAGGGGACGATGGGCGACTTCACGCTCGATCTCAACGACGACCAGCGGTCCGTGCGCGCGTGGATCCACGGTTTCGCCGCCGATGTGATGCGCCCGGCCGCCGCCGAGTGGGACGAACGCGAGGAGACGCCGTGGCCCATCATCCAGGAGGCGGCCAAAATAGGCCTGTACTCCCTGGACTTCTACGCCCAGCAGTTCTTCGACCCCACCGGCCTGGGCATCCCGATGACCATGGAGGAGCTCTTCTGGGGCGACGCGGGCATCGCGCTGTCCATCGTCGGCACCGGTCTGGCGGCCGTGGGCGTGCTCGCCAACGGCACCGAGGAGCAGATCGGCACCTGGGTCCCGCAGATGTACGGCGACGCGGCCGATGTGAAGGTGGCCTCCTTCTGCTCCTCCGAGCCGGACGCGGGCTCCGACGTCGGCGCCATGCGCACCCGGGCGGTCTACGACGGGGCCAAGGACGAATGGGTGCTCAACGGCACCAAGACCTGGGCCACCAACGGCGGCATCGCCAACATCCACGTGGTGGTCGCCGTGGTGGACCCGGAACTCGGCACCAGGGGCCACGCCTCCTTCATCGTGCCGCCGGGCACCCCCGGCCTGTCGCAGGGCCAGAAGTTCAAGAAGCACGGCATCCGCGCCTCCCACACCGCCGAAGTGGTCCTGGCGGACGTCCGCGTCCCCGGCCACTGCCTGCTCGGCGGCAAGGACAAGCTGGACGAACGGCTCGCCCGGAGCCGCGAGCGCGCCGCGACCGGCGGCGAGCGGGTGAAGAATGCGGCGATGGCCACCTTCGAGGCCTCCCGCCCGGCCGTCGGCGCCATGGCGGTGGGCACCGCGCGGGCCGCCTACGAATACGCCCTGGAGTACGCCGTCGGCCGTGAGCAGTTCGGCCGGCCGATCATCGACAACCAGGGCGTGGCCTTCCAGCTGACGGACATGCGGACCCAGATCGACGCGGCCCGGCTGCTGGTCTGGCGCGCCTCCTGGATGGCCACCGCCGGCAGGCCCTTCACCTCGGCCGAGGGCTCGATGTCGAAGCTCTTCGCCAGCGAGACAGCCAAGAAGGTCACCGCCCAGGCCATCCAGATCCTCGGCGGCAACGGCTTCACCCGGGAGTACCCGGTGGAGCGGATGCACCGCGACAGCGCCATCTACACCATCTTCGAGGGCACCAGCGAGATCCAGCGCCTGGTCATCGCCCGCACCCTGTCCGGGCTGCCCATCCGCTGAGCCGGCCGCGGGGCGGCGGGGGCCCGGAGCGCCGGCCCCCCGCCGCACGACCACGCGCCGCGCGTTTCGTAACAATCCCGGCGCGCCGGATACGGCCGGCCGGCCGGACTGCCAGGCTCGGACCCAGGACCGCGCCGAGCAGCACCCCGCCGAGCCCATCCGCACCGAGGGGGACGACCGTATGCGTACCCGAGGCCCCGCCGCCGCCATCGTCCTGATCGCGGCGGTCGCGGCCGCGGTGACCGGCTGCGATCCGCACGCCACCGATCCGCAGGGGCCGGGCGCGGCCACGTCCGGGAGCACCGGCGCCGCGGCCGCCAGAACGGTCCCCGACCTGGTCGGCAAAGGGCTCCAGGCCGCGCAGGACACCGCACAGGCCGCCGGCTTCCACCACCTCACCAGCCACGACTCGGCCGGGCGGAGCCGGCATCAGATCCTCGACCGGGACTGGAAGGTCTGCTCGCAGAAGCCCGCCGCCGGGACGAAGGTGTCCGCCGGCACCGAGATCGACCTCGGTTCGGTCAAGCTCGCCGAGTCCTGCCCGAGGTCCGACCGGACGCCGCCCGCGAAGGCGGGCGCGACGATGCCCGACTTCACCGGCAAGGCGCTGAACACCGCGGCGGACAGCCTGCCGTCGAACACCTCGATCGGCTCCTCCGACGCGGCGGGCCACCGTGTCATCGTCCTGCGGTCCAACTGGAGGATTTGCACCCAGAAGCCGGCGGCCGGCACCCGGCTGAACGGACAGCCGGTGATGTTCACCGCGGTCAAGTTCGGCGAGCGCTGTCCTTAGCGGCGGGTCCGGCGGGCCGCCCGGGGCTCAGTCGTTGTCGCGGTAGCCGCGCAGCACGAACCAGGCGATCAGAACGCCGCCGACCACCGCGATCACGATGATGCTGCGCATCACCGGCCCGGGGCCGGCACTGTCGCTCACCGCGAGGTCGAGCACCTGGTTGATCTGCATGGGGAACTCCTTCTGGTCCGGCCGCACCAGACTAGACCCGGTCTCTTTCCGCTCGGTGCGGTGGGTGCCGCCGGCCGTCGCGGGCCGTTTCCCGGCGGCCCGGACAAGCGGGCGAATCGCCGCGTACGCCGCACCGCCGGTCGTATGCCCCGCGGCAGTGCGACCGGCTGACCGTGCGTGGACTCGCTGACCGTGCGTGGACTCCCCGTGTGACCTCTTCCACGCCGCGACCTCGTCCCGGCCCTGACGCGGCGGGCACGGCGTCTGGTTCAATAGGGGCATGGCCAGCACTACTGACATCGGGACGGGTCGATACGACCTGGAGCCCTTCTGGCCGTCCCGGCAGGAGCAGCACTTCGACCGCTGGTGTTGCCGCGCGATCCCCGCGCGGACCCGCGTCGCCCGCTGACCTGCCCTTCTACGGCACGCATCAGCGTCCGGTCCCGCGCAATACGTCGTCCGACGACCCTTCGCGCGAAAGAGCCGAACCCATGCCGAACGTCTCCCAGTTCCCGCCCCTGCCGGTCCCCGCTCCCCCCTCACGCGCCGACGCCGCCCGGCAGCGGCTGCGCGCCGTCGGCCCCGACGAGGCGCCGCCCGCCCCCGACTTCCTGCCGCCCGGCGCCACCTGGATGCCGGCCCCCGGGCATGTGCTGGCCGCCGTCTCCGGCGGCGCCCCGATGGTCGGTTACCTCGTGCTCGTACCGGCGGAGGCCGGCCGGGCCGGGCCGCCCGCCACCGCGATACTGCCGCCGGAGGCCGCGGATCCCGCGGAGGGCGCCGGGGCGCCCGACGTGCCCGACGACGCGCCGGTCAGGATCGACGGCGAGCGCCGTACCGCCGTCGTGGACGGCCGCCAGCTCGAACTCACCTACCTGGAGTTCGAGTTGCTGGCCCACCTGGTGGCCCACCCGCACCGGGTGCACTCCCGCGACCAGCTGGTCACCACCGTGTGGGGCTACGGTCACGTCGGTGACGGCCGCACCGTGGACGTCCATGTCGCCCGGCTGCGCCGCAAGCTCGGCGCCGCGCACCGGGGCAGCATCGTGACGGTCCGCCGGGTCGGCTACAAGTACGCCCCGGCGGTCACGGCACGACCGTGACCGGCCACTTGCCGGCCTTCACCAGCCGGACGGCGACCGACCCGACCAGCCGGTGCCCTGCCTGCTCCGAGGAGCCGACCACCACGGCGTCCGCGGTCAGCTGGTCGGCGGCGGTCGCCAGTCCGTTGTAGGGGTCGCCGCGGAAGGTGTGGAACTCCCAGCGCACCCGGAAGGTGTTCCCCACCCGGGCCACCGCGTCCCGTATCTCCGCCAGCAACTGCTCGGCGATCCCGGTGTCCGTGTCCGACACCGGGACGCCGAGCGCCGCGCCACCCGCCAGATAGGGCTGTACGTACACCAGCGCGAGCAGGGCGTTCTGCCGCCGCGCGAGTCCTGACGCGTAGGCGGCGGCTCGCCAGGACGAGTCCGAGCCGTCCAGTCCGGCGAGGATGACCTTGGGCCCGTCGGTGCCGCGCTCGAAGTACGCGGGGACCTGGTGTTCTTCCACGCGGCAAAGGCTATCGACCCCGCGCCGCCACCCCTATCCCCGAGCGCGATGCATCTCTCACCCGAATGGACTCATTGCCACGACATGAGCCCATTTGCGAGGCACGCTTTCGGAAGAGGAGTGAATCAGGCGGCTCGCCCGCCCGGCGCCCCGCCGCCGGTCCCGGTCCGCGCCTCGCGTGCTCAGCCGCCCACGCCGCTAACGGGGAGGTTTGTGATGCCGAGCGTTTCCACGAACGTGTTCGTGCCACGGCCGGCCACTGAGGTCTTCGACTTTCTCGCCGATGCCCGCAATCTCGCGCTGTGGAGCTCGGGGGTGGCCTCGGTCGACAAGGCGTTCGTGCAGCCCGGCCGCAAGGCGATGTACTCCTACCGCTATCCCGGGCGGCGCCGGCCGCACCGGCTGGTCTGCGCGGACTACGAGCCCTGCCGCCGGATAGCCTTCCGCGGCCAGCGGATGTGGAGCCCGCTGGGCACCCAGGTGCCGCTCTACGCCTTCGACCTCCTCCCGCACGCGGAAGGCACCCTGGTCCGGCTGTCGGTCACCAGCTCGCTCAGCGCGGGCCTGCTGCTGCTCGGCCCGCTGATCGCGATGGCCTGGCGGCGGGACCTGCCGATCGACGGGCGCAAGTTCTGCGACCTGCTCGGCTCCTCGGTGCCGGCCCGCCCGGCCCTTCCGGCGGCCGCGCCGGTGCCCGCCTCGCCGGAGCCCAGCTCCGCCGAGCCGAGTGGCTTCGACTACGCTCATTGAGTGTTAAACTAACAACGCGAGGCGGGTGCGTCCCGTCCGCCCATGAACTGCCCCGGCCTGGTCCCCCCGTCCCGGCCGGGGCTCCTTTGTGCCCGGCGGCGGTCGTCGGCCGGCCCTCGCGGCCCCGTCACTGTGCGCCGGGCGGGTACCGGGGAATTGGCGGGGACGCGTTCCGGGCGCGCGGCGCGCCGGTCGCTGGCAGACTCCGACCGACGCGTCCTCGTGCCCGAGCTGGAGGCCCCCGTGCGTAGCCGCACCCCTGTCGCGCTGACCGCTGCCGCCGCCGTGACGGCGGCCCTCACCGTCGGCTCGGCCGGCGCGGCGGCGGTCACCGCCCCGCGGACGCAGTTCCCGCTGCCGCGCCTGATGCGCGACACCGGCGGCGGCACCCAGCTCCTCACCGTCACCGCGCCGACATTGGCCTCGACCACCGGCACGCTCGTGCAGTGGGAGAAGAGCGGCGCCACCTGGAAGGAGGTGGGCAGCACCCCGGCCCGTTTCGGTGCCAAGGGGCTCGTCGAGGGCGCCGCCCGCAAGCAGAACACCAGCACCACGCCCACCGGCCTGTTCGGGCTGCCCTTCGCCTTCGGCAACGCCGCCGCCCCGGCCGGCACCACCCTGGCCTACCGTCCGGTCACCAGCACCTCGTGGTGGTGCGAGGACGTCGCCTCCGCCTCGTACAACCGCTGGGTGAGCCCGCTGCCCAAGGACTGCCGGGCGAGCGAGTCGGAGCAGCTCGCGGACTATCCGACCCAGTACGCGCACGCGGTCGTCATCGACTTCAATTACGCCAAGCCGGTCAAGGGCCGCGGCGCCGGGATCTTTCTGCATGTCAACGGCAGCGGGGCGACGGCCGGTTGCGTATCGGTGCCGGCCGCCGCGATGAACCGCGTCCTGGCCTGGCTCAAGCCCGGCGCCAAGCCGCACATCGCTATCGGCACCACGGGCGGAACCACCGCGCTGCTCCACTACTGATACCGGTGAAGCGTCGTGGGGCGTCGGGCGGTGCGACCCCGCTATGCGGGTAGAGTAAAATATTTACCAAGTGGAGGCTGTTGACCGGCTGTTCGCATGGCTGGATTCAACGTAATCACCACAGGTCAGACGTTCGAGTCGCGCCCCGCTGAGCGGAAGTGCGGAGGGAAAACCGGTTGCACGGCGGCACTCGTCCGCGCTTGATCCGCCATGCCATGATGCAGACGGCCGGCCGCCGTGCGGCGCGAGGGACGGGGACCCTTTGCGTTTCGCCTTCGGCGCACGTCCGCGAGCGCAAGTGCCGACAGGCATGGCGAGCGACCAGGGGGCATAAAAAGTGTCAGTAGAAGTCGGGCCGTGGTGTCAGAGGTCCAGACCGGTAAGCGGGAAAGTCACCGTCACCCCGCTCCTCGCCGAGGGGCCGGTATGAGAAACGACTTACTGCTCGCCTTACGAAACCAGCGCGGCTGGACGCAGGAAGAGCTGTCCGAGCGGTCCGGGATCAGTGTGCGCACCATACGGAATCTGGAGCGGGGCCGGGTGCAGAGCCCGCGCCGCAGCTCCCTCGATCTGCTGTTCTCCGTACTCGATCCCGAACGGCGGGGGAACAGCGCCGGTGGGCCGATCCCCGGCGGCGGTGGCGCCTTCCACCCCGGCGGGAACGGCCCGGGGAACGGGGCCGGGAACAGTACCGGTAACGGTATCGGGAACGGTGCCGCGAACGCCGCGGGGAACAGCGGCCTGCACGGGGCCGGAAACGGTCACGGGAGCGGAAGCGGGAACGGCGCCGTCCGGGTCCAGCAGAGCGGCGACCAGGGCCGGGCCCGCGGGCCGGCGTCCCCGGCGCCCGGCGCGCCGGTGGGGGTCCGCAGACTCGGACCCGCAGCCGCGGCCGGCCGGCCGAGCCGCTGGCGCGGTCCACGGCCGCCCAGGACGAGCCTGGTCGGCCGCGACAGCGACCTCGACCGGCTCTGCGACATCGTCACCGGCCACCCCGTCACCGTGATCACCGGGCCGGGCGGTATCGGCAAGTCGCGGCTGGCGCTGGCGGTGGCGGAACGGACGGCGGCGGAGTTCCCCGGCGGTATCGCGGTCGCCCAGCTCGGCCGGATCGCGGTGACCGGCGCGGTGGGCGGCGCCGCCGGTAACGGCGCCGTCGGGCACGGGACCGTCGGGGACGGCGGTGGCGGCGCCGTCGGGCACGGGACCGTCGGGGACGGCGGTGGCGGCTCGGGGCCGGTCGCCCACGGCATCGGCGGCCCGGGTCCCGGCATCCGGGATCCGGGCGTCCACGGCGTCCCGGGCGGTGACGGCCCCGGTGCCCTCGCCGCCGCCGGGCACTCCGTCGCCGAACTGCTCGGCGACGAGCGGCAGCCGCCCGGCACCGGTCCGGCCCTGCTCGTGCTCGACACCGCCGAGCACCTGCCCCAGACCACCGCCCTGCTCGTGGAGCAGCTCCGCGGCGCCTGGCCGGACGCGCGGATCGTCGTCACCACCCGGCGGCCCCCCGCCCTGGCCGAGGCGCGCATCTGGGAGACCAGACCGCTGCCCCTGGACAGCGCGGTGGAGCTGATGTCCCGCCGGCTCGCGAGCAATTCGCTCACCGACGACCTCGCGGGCTCGCCCGCGCGGGTACGCGAGCTGTGCCGCGAACTGGACTGCGTACCGCGGCTCATCGAGTTCGCCGCCTACTGGCTGCGCAGCGTCCCGGTGTCCGCGCTGCTCCGGCCGGATCAGGTACTGGAACTGCTCGGTGTGCCCGACGTGTCGGCGCTGCCGCACCAGCGATCGATGCGCGGCAGTCTCGAATGGAGCTGGGGGATGCTCACCGCGCGCCAGCGGCAGTTCATGCTCCGGCTCGCCGAGCGGCCCGAGCCGGTGGCCAGCGACGGGCTCGAATCCGCCTCGCTGGAACCGGAGTTCAGCGGCACCGAGGCGGTGTGCCTGCTCGCCGAGCTGGCCGACGCCTCGCTGCTCCAGGTAAGCCGGGGTGCCCGCTACGAATACCGGATGCTGCGCCATGTCCGGGCGTTCGTCCGGCACCGGGCCGAGCCCGTCTCCGGCGCGCCGCGGCCGGCCGCGGTGTGCGCGGCGGCCTGCGGCTGACCGGCCGTACCCGTGCGTGGTGCCCGCCGGGAGGCGGGCACCACGCGGAGCGGACCGCCATGGTGGGACGCCCGGGGGACTCGCCGCCCGCGCGCGCTCAGTAGCGCAGCACCGCCGCGATCCGCCCCACGTCCGCCAGCGCGTCGTCGGGCACGAACCGGACCCGCGCGCCGGTGTCCAGGGCCTGCTCGGCGATCTCGTCCACGATGTCGTCCCGGGCGCCCCGCTCGTCGGGCCCGGCGGGGACCAGGTGCTCGCCGTTGTCGCGGACGGTCGTACGGTAGCCGTCCTCGATGGCGACGAGTCCGACCCGCCCCTCGGAGACCGACTGCCACACCTCGTCCACCCCGCCGGCGAAGGACTTGCGGCCCCGGGCCCGGTTCAGGTCCGCCAGTACGGCGGCGACGGCCGCCTCGTCCCTGGCCCGGTCGGCGTCCCGCACCGCCCGGCCCAGGGCCTCGCCGGGACCCTCGGCCAGCCCGCCCCGCGCCACCCTGGCCACCGCCTCCGCCAGCATCGGCCCCGCCTCGTCCAGCGCGGCCAGCGCCTCCATCTCGCCGACGACGTAGAGCGGTCGCCGGGCGGCGGCCTGCACGGCGCCGACCGCCTCACCGATCTCCCGCAGGAAGCGGTGGGTCGCCTCGTCACTGAACGTGCTGGGCTGGTCGCCGATCCGCTCCTGCCGCTCCGGGTCGAAGTCCGCCTCCGGGCGGCGCAGCGGAAAGGCGGCGGACACCTCGTCGGACACCGGCACCGGGGTGTGCTGCCGGCCGCCGCTCCACAGCGTGGCCACCCGGGAGTCCAGGGCGAGCACCCAGTAGGGCTGGTTCGCGGAGTAGGCGGCCACCAGGTTGCGGGTCAGGAAGGTCTGGGCGAGCAGGACCCGGGCCGGCACCGGACGGCCGAGCGACCATATGTGGTGCTCGCCGGGCGCCGCGAAGATCGCCAGCCCCTCCTCGCTGTGCACCAGGTCGACCTCGGCCAGTGCCTGGTCGAGCTGCCCGATGACGTCGATCCGGTCGGTCCTGGAGACCTCCGGGTCGTTGTGCACGGCCTCCTTGGCCTCCTCCAGCAGGTTGCGCAGCCGTACCGGGTCCTGCGCGTTGTCCGGCTCGCGCCGGTGGGTGGGGAGCAGCACCGACACCGCGGGGTATTTGCGGGGTCGGCGCAGCTCGGCGAGCACGGCAGGGGTGAGCGGCTGGCGCGTGGACGGCATGGCTGACCTTTCCGGCGACGCCCCCGAGAAAACACTCCCTTCCTGGATAGCCCAATGTGCGGCCGCCCGCAGCCGGGGGCGGCGGCGCCCGGCGGGGGCCGTACTGACAGCCGGGGGTTCGTATGGGAAGCTGCCGACCGGTGACGAAGGGCGGGCTGGTGGGGCGGGAGCCGGTTTCACGTGGCGGAGCTGGGGGAGTAGGCCTCGGGCAGGCCGCGCTGGCCGTGGTGGTCGTCGCCGGAGCGGCGCTGGGAGCGCTACTGCTGAGGCCTGGCGGCGGCTACGGGAAGGGGACCGGACCGCTCGGCGGGAGCACCGGCGTCGTCGTCCTGCTGTCGCTGGTCTGGGCCGTGGGCGGATTCTGGCTCGGCGCCCGCTACCGGAGCCGGGCCCGGTCCGACCTCGTACTCGGCCCGGTCGAGTCGCGGCTCGCCGAGACCGTGCGGTACGCGTTCTTCGTGCTGCCGATCGCCGTCCCGGTCCTGGCGCTGAGCCTGCACCGGTCCCGGGCGGGCAGCGGCGCCGCGCCGAATCCCGAGCCCCCGGGCAAGCCGCGGATCTCGCTGGGAGAACCGACCCCGCCCCACTTCACCCGGCCCCGGACGTCGTCGCGGGGCAAGATGGACCTCGGTCTTCTGCTGCACATCCTGATCGGCATCGGCATCGCGCTGTTCGTCGTCCTGGTCGTCGTGGCCGCCGTGCTCCTGTGGCGGCTGCTGGGCCCGTCCTCCGAGCCGCCGCCCGTGGGCACCTACAGCGTGATCGACGACGAACAGCGCCGGCTCGCCGAAGCGGTGGACTCCGGGCGGCGCGCCCTGCTCGACGGCGACGACGCACGCGCCGCCGTCATCGCCTGCTACGCGGCCATGGAGCGCTCCCTCGCCGCCTCCGGGGTGGCCAGGAAAGCCTCCGACAGCCCCCACGACCTGCTGGCACGCGTCACGGGCAGCGGTCTGCTCACCGGCACCAGCGCCTCGGCGCTGACCGAACTCTTCCGTGAGGCCCGCTACTCCACGCACCCGATGGACGCCGGTCACCGGGACCGGGCCGCCGCCGCGCTCACCGACATCGCCGCCCGACTCGAAGCCCACCGACCCGACGGCGGCAGACCCGACGCCGACCGGGCGACCGCGGAGGCATCCCCGTGACGACACCGCCGCAGAAGCCGCCACGGAAGCCTCCGCAGCAGGGGATACCGCGACCCGAGGCGCGGCAGGACACGACGGCGCGGCGGACCGCGCGCCGGGAGCCGGCCCCGGTCGGCACCGTCCTGGCGGACAGGCCGCCGCCGGACGAGACCCCGGCGGCGGTGAGCAGGGCCGAGCCCGGCTCGGTCCGCCACTCTGTGACCCTGCTCGGCGGGATCGGCGTGGCCGCCGTGCTGCTGCTCGCCCTCACCGACGGCGCGGCGGCCGCCGCCCTCGGAGCGGCCCTGCTCACCGCCGCCGGGCTGTTCATCGCCCGGTACGCCGTCGGCGGCGGCGCCCAGGACAGCGGCTACCGCAGATCGGTGAAGCTGCTCGGCACCCGCGCCCCCGCGCTCGGCGAGTGGGAGTGGATCGTCGGCCGGGGACTCGGCCCCGACAGCGATGTGTACGTCGCGACGACCGTACGCCCGCAGCTGGAGCGGCTGTTCGCGGCCCGTCTCGCCGAGCGGCACGGTGTGGACGCGCGACGCGACCCGCGACGCGCCCGCGCCCTGGTCGGCGCGGAGCTGTGGCCCTGGATCGACCCGTCCGGGCCGCCGCCCGCCTCCGCGCTGACCGAACCCGTGCTCCGCGCGCTGCTCGACCGGCTGGAAGCGCTGGACACCCCCACGCGCCCCGTCGCCGACGAGTGGGCGGAGCGGGAGGACCAGACGGAGCGGGCGGACCGGACGGAGCCCGGGCGGACCGAGCCCGCCGAGCATGCCGCCACCCACCCCGACCAGGCCACCGGCCACCGTGACCAGGCAGAGTAAGGACCCGACCGTGACCAGTCCCCAGTACCCCAGCGGCCATGACGCCCTGACCCCGCGCCAGGCCGGGGAGCGGGCCGAGCAGGTGCTCGCCGAGATCCGTACCGCCGTGGTCGGCAAGCCGGAACCGCTGGCCCTGGTGATGCTCGGCATCCTGGCCGGCGGCCATGTGCTGATCGAGGACCTGCCGGGCCTGGGCAAGACGCTGCTTGCCCGCTCCTTCGCCACCACCCTCGGGCTGGACTTCCGGCGCATACAGTTCACCCCCGACCTGCTGCCCTCCGATGTCACCGGCGCGCCCTTCTACGACCAGCGCGACGGCGACATGGTCTTCCGCCCCGGACCGGTCTTCGCCCACCTGCTGCTCGCCGACGAGATCAACCGCACCCCGCCCAAGACCCAGGCGGCACTGCTGGAGGCGATGGCCGAGGCCCAGGTGACCATCGACGGCAGCACCCGCCCGCTGCCGGACCCGTTCGTGGTGATCGCCACCGCCAATCCCATCGAGTACGAGGGCACCTACACGCTGCCCGAGGCCCAGCTCGACCGGTTCCTGCTGCGGGTGCGGATGGGCTATCTGACCGCTGCCGAGGAGGCCGGCATGCTGCGGGGCCGCCTCGACCGCGCCGCGCCCGAGGCGGTGCTGCGCACCCTGAGCGGTCCCGGCGAGGTGCTGGCCATGCGGGCCGCCGTCGAGCGGGTCGAGGTCGAGGACGACCTGCTGGAGTACGTGGTCGCGCTGGTCGGCGCCACCCGCGCGCACCAGCACATCCAGGTCGGCGCCTCCCCCCGCGGCGGCCTGGCCCTGGTGCAGCTCGCCCGGGCCCGGGCCGTACTCGCCCTGCGGGACTACGTCACCCCCGAGGACGTCAAGACCGTCGCCGTGCCCGCGCTCGCCCACCGCGTCACCCTCAAGCCCGAGCTGTGGGTACGGCAGATCGACGCCGACGACGTGATCCGGGAGGTCGTCCAGTCCGTGCCGGCGCCGCAGACGCTGCCGCGCGCCGCGGTCGCCTCATGAGCCCGCGGCGCCCCCCGACCGCGGTCGAACGGGCCCTGGGCGGACCGCAGTCCGAGGCCGAGGCGCCCTCCGAGCCACCGCCGCCGCCCGCCGCCGGCTGGCGGGCCGGGGAACGGACCCTGCGCTACGGCACGGTGGCCGCCGTCGCCCTCGCCGCCGCGCTCGTCACCGGCCGGCCCTGGCTGCTGGCGCTGGCCGCCGGCCCGCTGACGCTGCTCGCCCTCGCGCTGCCGCACCAGTCGCGGGCCCGCCGGATGACGGCGGACGTCGAGGTCGAGGCGCGGCGCTGCTTCGAGGGCGAGCAGGTCGTCGCCCGGATCACCGTCGCCCACGACGGCGGCGACGGGCGGCTCGACCCCGGGATCACCCTGGGCCCCGGAGTGCGCCTCGACCACCTCGCCGTGGGCCGCTCCCTGATCGAGCTGCGGATGACCGCCCGGCGCTGGGGCCGCTGGAGCCTGGGCACGGTCGACATCGACCTCTACGACGCGGGGGGCCTCGCCCGCCGCACGGTCCGCGCCGACCTCGGCGAGATCGCGGTCTTCCCCGTGCCCTCGGCGGCCGCTGTCACACCGATCCCGGTCCGGCTGCCGCAGCGCCTGGGCGAACACACCTCCACCCAGCGCGGTGAGGGGGTCGAGGTCATCGGGATCCACCCCTATGTGCGCGGCGAGCGGCAGCGGCGTATCCACTGGCCGGCCACCACCCGGCGCGGCTCCCTGCAACTGCACCAGTTCGCCGCCGAACGCGCCTCCGACACGGTGGTGCTGCTGGATGTGCTGGCCGACGTCACCGACCCCGCGACCGGCGTTTCCTCGCTGGACGAGACCTTCCGGGCCGCCGCCGGACTGGTCCGCGCGTATCTGCGCACCCATGACCGGGTCGGTGTCGTCTCGGTGGGGGGCGCCACCCGCTGGCTCCAGCCCGGCAGCGGCGACGGCTACTTCTACCGCATCGTGGAGAGCGTGCTGGAGGTGCGCAAGGACCGCTCCTTCCGCAGCCCGGGACTCAACCGGCTGCCGCCGCCCGCGCTGCCCGAAGGCGCCCTGGTGTACGTCTTCACGCCGCTCACCGACCAGCGGATCCTCGATGTGCTGCACCAGATCCGGGGCCGCGCCAACCCGCTGGTCGTGGTAGAGATCGCCACCGGCGCGCCGCGGATCGACCCCGGTGACCCCGTGGCCGAACTCGCTCTGCGGCTGTGGCGCGCCGACCGCGACGCCATGCGATTCGCCCTCACCGAACGCGGTATCGCGGTGATCACCCACCAGCGGGGCGAGAGCCTCGACCTGCCGCTGGCACCGCTGCTGCGCACCCGTATCCAGGGAGGAAGCCGATGAACCCCACCGCGGACCGGCTCACCGCGCGCTGTCTGGGTACGGCCCTGGCGGTCGCCGCCTGCGACCCGCTCGCGGCCTTCCACGGGCCCGGCGCCGCCGGGGCGCTGCTCGTGGTGGTGGCCGTCGTCGCCTGGTGGGCCGCGCCGATGACGGACGAACGCCCGATCAGGACGGCGCTGCGCTGGCAGGGGATCGCGCTGCGCCGCCGGTCCACGCTGCTGGCCGCCGGGTCGGTGGCCATCGCCGCCGCGACCGACCCGCCGCTGTGGACCGCAGCCTGCGTCACCGCGCTGCTGCTCGCCTATCTGCTGGTCACCGACCCGTGGACCGCCGGAGTCACCGCGCCGGCCGGCCCGCGTCCGCTCGGGCCGCCGCTGATCGCGGCCGCCGCCTGCGCCGTCGTCTTCCTCGTCGCGCAGGCCCCGATCGCGGGCACCTCCTGGTCCCGGCTGCCCGCTGCCCTGGCGCTGGCGGCCACCGCGGTCTGCCTCGGCCTGGCGCTGTGGCGCCGCACCGGCGCGGGCGACCCGTCGCCCGCCCCGCGCACGGAGCCCCCGGCCGTCCCTGAACGGTTCAGTGAATTCCCCAGCCACCGATGATCACCCCGCTTCCCCCACGGCACCTGCGGTGCTTTACCGTTTAACCGCCAGTACCGCACCGGCCCGCCCGCCCCCTGCGCGAGGCCGCAGCCAAGGAGCAGCGATGAAGGACGTCACGCCGGTCACCGACGGCTGGAGGCTGCGCCTCGCCGACCGCCTGCCCGACGGGTCCGCCGCCCGGCTGCCCGCGGGTCTCGCCGAGCGCCTCACCGGCGGCGCCGGCCTGCCGGCGGTCGTGCCCGGCTGCGTGCACACCGACCTGATGGCCGCCGGCCTGCTCGCCGACCCGTTCCTGGACCGCAACGAGACCGAAGCGGCCTGGGTCGGGCACGCCGACTGGACGTACGAGACGCTGCTGCCGCCCCGCGACAGCCGGCACGAGCGCTCCGACCTGGTCTTCGAGGGGCTCGACACCGTCGCCGAGATCCGCCTCGGCGGCGCGGTGCTCGGCGCCACCCGCAATATGCACCGCGGCCACCGCTTCGACGTCACCGGGCCGCACGGCGCCGAGGCGACCCCGCTGACCGTCGCCTTCACCTCCGCCTACACCGAGGCCGAACGGGTCCGCGCGCTGGTCGGGGAGCGGCCCAACGCCTACCCCGAGCCGTTCCAGTACATCCGCAAGATGGCCTGCTCCTTCGGCTGGGACTGGGGGCCGACCCTGGTCACCGCCGGCATCTGGAAGCCGGTCCGGATCGAGCACTGGTCCACCGCCCGGCTGGCCCGGGTCACCCCGCTGGTCACGGTGGACGGCGGCGCCGGCCGGGTCGAGGTCCGGCTGGAACTGGAACGCACCGCCACCGGCGCCGAGCGCGAACTGACCGCGCGCCTGAGGGTGGGACAGACCCTGGTCGAGACCGCGGTACCGGCCGGCGCCGACCGGATCTCCGTCACCGCCGAGATCCCCGACCCCGCGCTGTGGTGGCCGCGCGGCTACGGCGGACAGCCGCTGTACGACTGCGAGATCACCCTGCTGGACGGCTCCGCCGAACTCGACGGCTGGCAGCGCCGGATCGGCTTTCGCACCGTGGCGCTGGACACCGCGCCCGACGCGCGGGGCAGCGCCTTCACCCTGGTCGTCAACGGCACCCCGGTCTTCGCCCGCGGTGTCAACTGGATCCCCGACGACGCCCTGCCCACCCGGATCGACGCCGCCCGCTACCGCCGCCGGCTCACCCAGGCGGCGGACGCCGGAGTGGACCTGATCCGGGTGTGGGGCGGCGGCCTCTACGAGAGCGACGACTTCTACGACGCCTGCGACGAACTCGGCCTGCTGGTCTGGCAGGACTTCCTGTTCGCCTGCGCCGCCTACCCCGAGGAGCAGCCGCTGCGCGGCGAGATCGAGGCCGAGGCCCGGGAGAACGTCACCCGGCTCGCCCCGCACCCCAGCCTCGCCCTGTGGAACGGCAACAACGAGAACCTGTGGGGCTTCCGCGACTGGGACTGGGAGCAGGAACTGGCCGGCGACTCCTGGGGCGAGGGCTACTACCTCGGCCTGCTGCCGCGGGTGGTCGCCGAGACCGACCCGACCCGGCCGTACTGGGCCGGCAGTCCCTGGTCCGGCTCCTGGGACCACCACCCCAACGACCCCGGCCACGGCACCGCCCACTCCTGGGACGTGTGGAACCGCACCGACTACACCGACTACCTCGACAGCGTGCCGCGCTTCGTCGCCGAGTTCGGCTGGCAGGCCCCGCCCGCCTTCGCCACCGTCCGCCGCGCCATCAGCGACCGGCCGCTGACCCCCGGCTCGCCCGGCATGCTGCACCACCAGAAGGCCGGCGACGGCAACGGCAAGCTCGCCCGCGGCCTGGCCCACCACTTCCCGGTCCCGGACGACTTCGACCGCTGGCACTACCTCACCCAGGTCAACCAGGCCAGGGCCGTCGCCACCGGCATCGAGCACTGGCGCTCGCACTGGCCGGCCTGCGCCGGCACCATCGTCTGGCAGCTCAACGACTGCTGGCCGGTGACCTCCTGGGCCGCCATCGACGGCGACGAGCGGGAGAAGCCGCTCTACCACGAGCTGAAGCGGCTCTACGCCGACCGGCTGCTCACCGTGCGGCGGGCGGCGGACGACTCCGGGGCCCTGGCCGGGGCACTGGTCAACCAGGGCGCGCTGGACTGGTCGGGCACCGCGGTCCTGCGCAGGGTGGCGGTGGACGGCGAGATCCTCGCCGAGGCCCGGCTGCCCTTCACCGCGCCCGCCCGCTCCGTCGCCACCCTCGCCGTACCGCCCCGGCTGCGGCCGGCCGCCGGCAGCGACAGGGAACTGCTGACCTTCGAGGCCGACGGGCTGCGCGCCCTGTGGTTCGCGGCGCGCGACAAGGACTTCGACTATCCGGCGCCGCGCTGGGACATCGCGGTGACCGCCGACGGCGACACCGCCCAGGTCACCGTCACCGCCCGCACCCTGCTGCGCGACCTGCTGCTCCAGGCCGACCGGCTCGACCCGGCCGCAGCCGCGGACCGCGGCCTGACCACCCTGCTGCCGGGCGAGAGCGTGACGATCACCGTACGCGGCTGGCCCCGGCCCACCGCCGAGGCCGCCGCGGCGGCTCTCCACTGCGTCAACTCCGCGGTGCGGGACGCGGCTCCGGCACATCGAGCCGAGGCCGCTGAAACGGTTCAGTAGCGCCGGGGAGCGGTGTTCGGGGGAGGCCGGACGGCGCGATGCGGTAGGTTGAAGCCGCGCGGTGAGCCGCGCTCACGCACGAGCCGGGGAGGTGGGACCGATTACCGCCAGTTCAGGACGGGTGCTCCCGCCGTACCGCCGCGCGGCCTGATCATCGGCCGCCGCGCACGGTCGGGGAGCGCCCTCGGGCTCCCCGAAAGGCTCTCCTCATGCAGGACTTCTCCACTCCCGCCCCGCCCCCCTCGTCAGCCGTGACGCCGCCGGCGGTCCCCTCACCCGCGGCGCCCCCTGCACCGCTGACCGAATCCGCGGTCGTCGAACGGCTGCGGTCGGCCGGCTGCGTCTTCGCCGAGGACGAGGCACGCCTGCTCGTCGAGGCGGCCAGCGGCCCGGCCGGACTCATGGACATGGTGGAGCGCCGGGCCGCCGGACTGCCGCTGGAACACGTCCTCGGCTGGGCCGAGTTCGCCTCGCTGCGGATCGCGGTGGACCCCGGCGTCTTCGTACCCCGCCGCCGTACCGAATTCATGGTCGGCGAGGCGGTGGCGCTGGGCCGGGCCGGCGTGGTCGTGGTCGATCTGTGCTGCGGTTCGGGCGCGGTCGGGGTGGCGCTCGCCGCGGCCCTGGACGGCGTGGAACTGCACGCGGCCGACCTCGACCCGGCCGCCGTCCGCTGCGCCCGCCGCAATGTCGCGCCGGTCGGCGGCCGGGTGCACGAGGGGGACCTCTTCGACGCCCTGCCGCCTCGGCTGCGCGGCCGGATCGACCTGCTCGCCGCCAACGTCCCCTATGTACCGACGGACGCGGTCGGCCTGCTGCCGTCCGAGGCCAGGGACCACGAGGCACGGATCGCCCTGGACGGCGGCCCGGACGGCCTCGACGTGCTGCGCCGGGTCGCCGCCGAGGCCCGGCACTGGCTCGCCCCCGGTGGATCGCTGCTCTTCGAGACCAGCGAGCGGCAGGCACCGCACGCCGTGGAGATCGTCCGGGCGGGCGGCCTGGAGCCGAGGGTGGCCACCGACGAGGAGCTGTACGCGACGGTGGTGATCGGCGCCCGCCCGGCCGGCTGACACGGGCGGGGGCGGTCAGTCCCGCGGATCGGCGGTACGCAGCCCGGCCGACCACTTCTCCTCGATGTCGCCGAACTTCCACACCGCCACGGCGACCGCCCAGGTGACGAAGAACAGGCCCACGATGACGTAGCCGACGATGTTCAGGTCGAGGCCGCCCACCCAGTCCCAAAAGACGCCGTGCAGCCCGGCCTTCTCGCCGAGGAGGCCGAGGAGTTCCACGGTGCCGATGATCAGGGCGACGGCCACCGACAGACCGGTGATGGTGAGGTTGTAGTAGACCTTGCGGACCGGCTTGGAGAAGGCCCACTCGTAGGCGAAGTTCATGAAGGAACCGTCGATGGTGTCCAGCAGCGACATCCCGGCGGCGAAGAGCACCGGCATGCACAGGATCGCGTACCAGGGCAGCCCGGACGCGGCGCCGGACCCGGCCAGCACCAGCAGTGCGACCTCGGTGGCGGTGTCGAAGCCGAGGCCGAAGAGCAGACCCAGCGGATACATCTGCCACGGCTTGGTGATCGATTTCATCACCCGGCCCAGCAGCCGGTTCATGAAGCCCCGGTTGTTCAGGTGCTCCTCCAGCGCGGCCTCGTCGAAGTCGCCCTCGCGCATCTGCCGGAAGACCTTCCAGATCCCGGCCAGGATCACCAGGTTGATGAAGGCGATCAGGTAGAGGAAGGTGCCCGAGACGGTGGTGCCGATCCAGCCCGTCACGTCGTGCAGCCGCGAGTCGTCGTCCTGGACGGGGTGCGCCAGCGACCTGACCCCCAGTGACAGCAGCAGGGTCAGCCCGAAGACGATGCTGGAATGCCCGAGGGAGAACCAGAAGCCCACCGACAGCGGGCGCTTGCCCTCGCCCATCAGCTTCCGGGTGGTGTTGTCGATGGCCGCGATGTGGTCGGCGTCGAAGGCGTGCCGCATGCCCAGCGTGTAGGCGGTGACGCCGATACCGACGCCGAAGGAACCGGTGCCCAGGCTGTAGTGCTCGGGGGCGACGACGAGCACCAGGACGAACCAGCCGATGAGATGCAGCGCCACGATGAACGCCGCCATCCCGCCGAGCCGGGTCCACTCCGCCCGGCTCATCGAGTCGGCGATCCGGCGCCATCGGGACCCGGCGGCGACCGGGGTCTCGGCGGTTATGGTCATTTCGGCGTCCTCCGGGGGCGTCGGTTCCAGCGGCTACACGCGGCAGCTTACTAGTTGCAAACTCTTCGCAAGAGTGCCCACCCGCCGACGGCGCCACACCTGTGACCAGGCACCTGCCCCGGGGGCAGTGGAGTCGTGGCGGGTCGTGGCGGGTCGTGCGGGGTCGCGCGAAGGCACGGGGAGCCGTGCGGGAACGCCCCGGGCGCCGCCGCGCCTCGGCCGCCGACGGGTCCCACCTGCGGCGCGGCGCCTCCGACCGGCGTGCGCCCTGATTGACGCATGACAGGGCCGCCTCTACGCTCCTCGGTGTAGTGATGACGTGGGGAAGCCGGTGGAACTCCGGCACGGTCGCGCCACTGTGAGCCCACCGCCGCCAGGCGGAGGGGGAGTCAGACACCCGCCCATCACGACGCCCATGGAACAGGGACGCACGATCCCCCAAGGAGGGCCCACCCTTGAGCAGCATTTCTTCTTCCCGCCCGGCCGCGACACCGGTCGTCCTGCCGATCTCCAAAGCCGTGATATGGCTCGTCGGCACCTCACTCCTGGCGCTCGCCGCCTACTACTTCATCGGTGTCGACCAGGGCGCGGTCTCGGTGTTCGGCAAGGACATGCACATCCACGAGTTCGTCCATGACGCGCGTCACTTCCTCGGCTTCCCCTGCCACTGACCCGTCATCCCGTCACTCCCTCACCTGACGTACGGACAACTCGACATGGAAAAGAAGCTCATACTGCGCGGCCTGCTGGCCGGCGCAGTCGCCGGGCTGCTCGCCTTCCTCTTCGCCCGGATCTTCGCCGAACCGCAGATCGGGAAGGCGATCGACTACGAGAGCGGCCGTGACGCGGCGCAGGCCGCGCTGGACAAGGCCGCCGGACTCGCGCCGACGGCCGCGGGCCCGGATCTGTTCAGCCGCACCATCCAGGCGGACGTCGGTATCGGCGTCGGCATGATCGTCTTCGGTACGGCGATGGGCGCGCTGTTCGCGGTGGCCTACGCCGTCTGCCTCGGCCGGGTCGGCGGGCTGCGCCCCCGCGGGCTGGCGCTGGCCGTCGCGGCCGGCGGCTTCCTCGGCATGTATCTCGTGCCGTTCCTGAAGTACCCGGCCAACCCGCCCGCCATCGGGCACGAGGAGACCATCAGGGCCCGCAGCGGGCTCTACCTGATCATGGTGCTGTGCTCGGTCGCCTTCCTGGTGGGGGCCGTCTGGCTCGGCAAGCGCCTCCAGGCGCGGTTCGGCAACTGGAACGCGGTCCTGCTGGCCGGCGCGGCCTTCGTCGTCGCGATCGGCGCCGTCATGCTGATCCTGCCGGCGCTGGGCCATCTCGCGGTCAACAAGGAGCAGTTCGGCGATCAGGCCACCGAGACGCCGCTCCCGCTGACGGACTCCAAGGGCGCCATCGTCTATCCGGGCTTCCCGGCCGACGTCCTCTACACCTTCCGCTTCTACTCGGTCGCCGCCCAGTTGCTGCTCTGGTCGGCCATCGGCCTGGTCTTCGCCCCGCTGGCCGAGCGCCTGCTCCAGCCCGGCCCCGACCGCCCGGCCGTCCCCGCGCCGGCCCCCGTACCCGTATGAGCGCGTCCGGATGAGCGCGCCCGCACCACCACCGGTCGGACCGGGCCCGGGCGCGGTGATCGAGGAGATCACCGCGCTCGGCCCGTTCTTCGCACTGGAGGCGCACGGACCGGCCGAGCCGGCGTCCTCCGCTGCGGGCGGGCCGGGTTGGCAGCCCGTGTCCGCGCCGCTGCTGGCGGACCGGGTCACCGCGGTACGGCGGTGGCTGGCCGACGCCGGCGGGCAGCCGGCCGAGGCCGTCGAACTCCGGGTCGCCGCCTCGGTGGCGCACCTGGGGCTCGCCGCCCGCCTGGTCTCCCCGGCGCTGGCCGCGGCCGTGCTCTTCGGCCGCCCGCTCCTCTTCACGCTCAGCCAGGTGCGCTGGCAGCCCGTACTCGGCGGCCCCGCACCGCTGTCGCTGCCCACCGGCGCCCTCGGCGAGCCGCGTCCGGGCGCCGAGTCCCTCGCCGGACTCCTCGCGACCGGCCTGGTGTCCGGAGCGCTGGAGGAACTGGCGTCGTGCTTCGAGCGGTTCGGCGTCTCCCGGCACATCCTGCGCGGCAACACCGCCTCGGCCGTCAACGGCGCCGCCGTGACGCTCGGCCGGACCCGGCCCCAACACGCGTCGCGGACCTCGGTGTTCGCCGCGTCCCTGCTGGCCAGCCCGCCGCTGGACGGGGAGAGCGCCACCGACGCGGCGGGGGTCTTCCGCCGCCGCAGCTGCTGCCTGATCTACCGGGCGGCGCCCGGCGCGCAGGGCGCCCTGTGCGGCGACTGCGCCCTGCGCTGACCTCGGGCGACCCCCGCCCGCGCTGGCCGCGGCCGGCGGCGCGCGGTGTGCCAGACTCCGGGGCGTGAAGCAGATCTACGTCATCGGTATCGGCGCCGGCGACCCCGGGCAGCTCACCTTGCAGGCGGTCGAAGCCCTGGGCCGTACCGAGGTGTTCTTCCTGCTGGACAAGGGCGAGGAGAAAGCCGATCTGGCGGGCCTGCGGGAGCTGATCCTGCGACGGCACGCCACCGGGCCGCACCGGGTGGTCACCGCCCGCGACCCGGACCGGGACCGCGCCGCGCCCTCCGCCGCCTACGCGCCCGCCGTGGACGACTGGCGGCGGCGCCGCGCCGACGTCTACGAGCGCCTGATCGCCGAGGAGCTGCCGGACGGCGGCCACGGCGCCTTCCTGGTCTGGGGGGACCCGGCCCTCTACGACAGCACGCTCGGCATCCTGGGCGAGGTGCACGCCCGCGGGACCGAGGACTTCGCCTGGAGCGTCGTACCCGGCGTCAGCAGCGTCTCCTCGCTGGCCGCGAAGCACCGCGTCGGCCTCAATCAGGTCGGCCGCCCCGTGCAGATCACCACCGGGCGCCGGCTCGCCGACCAAGGCCTTCCCGACGGCGTGGACGACGTGGTGGTGATGCTCGACGCGCGGCAGGCGTTCGGAGCCTTCACCGGGCAGGGCCTGCACATCTACTGGGGCGCCTATCTGGGCACACCCGACGAGATCCTGCTGGCCGGCCCGCTGGACGACGCACTGGCCGGCCGTATCCGCGCGGTGCGGGCCGAGGCCCGGGCCCGCAAGGGCTGGATCATGGACACCTATCTGCTGCGCAGGACCGACGAGGGCTGATGCGGCGGCTGCTGATCCTCGGCGGCACCGGGCAGGCCCGCGCGCTGGCGGCGGAGCTGGCCGCCGATCCCGCGCTGGAGGTGACCAGTTCGCTCGCCGGGCGCACCGCCGAACCGCGGCGGCCGTCCGGCCGGGTCCGCAGCGGCGGCTTCGGGGGAGCGGCCGGGCTCACCGCGTGGCTGCGCGCCGAGCGGATCGACGTACTGGTGGACGCCACCCACCCGTTCGCGCAGGAGATCAGCCGTTCCGCCGCCGTAGCCGCCGCCGCGGCCGGCGTCCCGCTGCTGGCGCTGCGCCCGCCCGGCTTGACCCCTGGACCGGGCGACCGCTGGACATGGGCGGACACCCTGACGCAGGCCGCCGCGCTCCTGCCGTCGCTGGGCGGCCGGCCCTTCCTCACCACCGGCCGGCAGGAACTCGCCGCCTTCGCCGCGCTGGACCTCCCGGTCCTCGCCCGCACGGTCGAGCCCCCGGCGCCGCCGCTGCCCCGGCGCCTGGTCCTCGTCCTGTCGCGGGGCCCCTTCACCCTCGACGGCGAACGGGCGCTGCTGCGCGAGCACCGGATCGACCTGCTGGTCACCAAGGACAGCGGCGGCCCGGCCACCGCCCCCAAGCTCACCGCCGCCCGTGAGGCCGCCGTCCCGGTCCTGATCGTCCGCCGTCCGCCGCCGCCCCCCGGCGTGGTGACGGTCGGCAGCCCCGAGGCCGCCCTCGCCTGGCTCCGGGCCCATCGCTGACCGCGCTCCCTACCGGAGGACCCCGCGCCTCGCACGTCCTCCCCGGCCCTGCGACATACGGCCGAACGCACATGGCAGCAGGTCCCCGCCGCGCCGATGCTGGGAAGCGGCGGCCCGCACCGGGGCCCCGTACCCCGAGGCACAGCGAAGGCGGCGGCGATGAGCAGCGAACCGACCGGACGGACCGTACCGACCGAGCCGATCCCGGTGGCCGTACCCGACACCGCGCTGGCCCGCGAGGCCACCGCCCTGGTGCGCGACACCACCAGCGACCTGATCTACGACCACTCGCGCCGTGTCTTCTTCTTCGGCAGCCTCCAGGGCCGGGTCCGCGATCTGAGCTTCGACCCGGAGCTGCTCTACATCGGGGCGATGTTCCACGATCTGGGCCTGTCGGAGCGGTTCCACGGCAGCGGTCACCGCTTCGAGGTGGACAGTGCCGACGAGGCCCGCCGCTTCCTGCGTGCCCACGACGTGCCCGAGGACAGCGTCCGCCGGGTCTGGACGGCGATCGCCCTGCACACCACCCCGGGTGTCCCGGAGTTCATGGAGCCGGAGGTCGCGCTGGTCACCGCGGGTGTCGAGTACGACGTGCTCGGCATCGGCTACGCCGACATCAGCGCGGCGGAGCGGGCCGCGGTCACCGGCCTGCACCCCCGCCCCGACTTCAAGCGGCGCATCCTGGCGGCCTTCACCGACGGTATCCAGCCCAGGCCGGAGACCACCTTCGGCACCGTGAACGCCGATGTGCTGGCCCACTACGTCCCCGGTTTCGAGCGCGGCGACTTCGTGGACACCGTCCTCGGGTCGCCGTGGCCCGAATGAGCCCGGTCCGGCCGTCCGCCCGACCGACCCGAGCCGTGCCTGCGCCGATCACGGTCAGTGATCGCGGTTCCGGGTAGGCGACGGCGGCCGACCCGGGGCATTATGGGTAGGTCCGGCGAAAGGCCAGCGGAAGGGGGCGGTGCGGCGCGAGGACCGCACCACCTGTCGGGAGGCACGCATGGAGTACCCGGAAAGTTATGAGCTCGTCTTCGACGCCGTCGCGGAAGGTGACGACACCGTGGCCGTCCACCGCACCGAGCAGGCCGGATCGGGCGGTGCCCCGATCTACGAGGACGAGACCGGAATCGTCCGCGCGGAGATCAGCGCGGACGGTGAGATCCGCATGGTCGCCAGCGGGGGCCAGCAGGCCTCCGCGGTGCCGCGCGTCGTACGCACGCTGAAGCCGTGACGCCGTGAGGGCGCTCGCGGCGGGCGGGCCGGACCCCGAAGGGGCCGGTCCGCCGCCCTGTGCGGTCCGCCGCCGGCCGGCCGCCGTGTCGGCGCCCGCCGGTCACTCCTCGCCGCGCCGCCGGCTGCGCCGCCTGCCGCGCTGCTCACCGCGCTCCACCAGCAGCACCCGGTCCCTGGCCGCTATCACCGACGCCGACAGGCTGGCGATGTCGTAAGCGCCGTGGTGGCGGCGGCCATTGACGAAGAAGGTCGGTGTGCCCGACACCCCGCTCGTGTCCGCCGACTCCACGTCCCGCAGCACCCGCTCCTTGGCCTCACGCGACCGCAGCGCCTTCTGGAAGGCGTCCATGTCGAGATCCAGCTGCCGGGCGTAGGCCAGCAGGTCCTTGGGGTTCAGCTCGTCCTGGTGCTCGAACAGCAGATCGTGCATGTCCCAGAACTTCCCCTCCCGCGCCGCGACCTCGGACGCCTGGGCGGCCAGCTGGGCGTGCGGGTGCACATCGGACAGCGGCAGGTGCCGCCAGACATAGCGCACATCCCCGAAGTCCACCAGCAGTTCGCGCACCACGTCCTCGGCCTGCCCGCAGTACGGGCACTCGAAGTCGCCGTACTCCACCACCGTGACCGGGGCGTCCAGCGCCCCGCGGACATGGTCGCGTTCCGGGTCCACCGGGTCGGTCAGGTCCACCACCGACTGCGCGGTGCCCAGCAGCGCCCGGGCCCGCCGGGCGTCGGGCAGCCGCTCGATCACCAGCGCCACCACCGTGGTGGCGAGCATCGCGAACAGCACCGCGCTGAGCACACCGATCTTCGCCTGGTCCAGCTGAGCGCCGTGGAAGGCGAGCGTGGCGATCAGCAGCGACACGGTGAAGCCGACCCCGGCGATGGTGCCGCCGCCCAGCACCGCGCCCCAGCCGACCGGCGGCCGCATCCGGCCCCGGCTCAGCCTGGTGCTGATCGCCGACGCCCCGAAGATGGCGATCGGCTTGCCCAGCCCGTAGCCGAGCAGGATGCCCAGCGTGATCGGCGAGGTGAAGGCCTGCCGCAGCAGCGTGCCGTCGATCGCGATGCCGGCGTTCGCCAGCGCGAACAGCGGCACGATGACGTAACTCGTCCACGGGTGCCACATCCGCTGCAGCCGGTCGTTGGGCGACAGCGCCGAGGCGATGCCGAGCCGCGCCTCCCGCTCCAGCTCCGCGGTGGGCTGCTCGCGGAAGGAGCGGAACAGGCCGGTGGCCCGCTCCAGGTCGTCCCGCGAGGCCTGGTACGCGTACGACATCATGCCGAAGACCAGGCCGACCACCAGCGGGTCCACCCCGGAGTGCAGGAAGGCCACCCACGCCACGATCCCCAGCGCGCCGTACACCAGGCCGCGGCGCACCCCGGCGCGGCGCACGATCCCCACGACCACCAGCACGCCCACCCCGAACAGCAGCGGGGTCCAGGAGATGTGGTCGCTGTAGGCGACGGCGATCACCGCCAGCGCCACGAAGTCGTCCACCACCGCCACGGTCAGGATGAAGGTGTGCAGCCGGCGCGGAAAACGCGAGCCGAGCAGGGCCAGCATGCCCAGCGCGAAGGCGGTGTCGGTGGACATCGCCGCGCCCCAGCCGTGCGCTGAGGACCGGCCGGTGTTCACCAGCAGGTAGATCAGCACCGGTACGACCATGCCGCAGATCCCGGCCAGCAGCGGCAGCGGGATACGGCGCCGGTCGCGCAGCTCGCCCAGGTCGAACTCGCGGCGCGCCTCCAGACCGACCACCAGGAAGAACAGTGTCATCAGCCCGCTGTTCACCCAGTCACGCATGTCCAGGTCCACGCCGTGCTGTCCCACCCGGATCGACAGGTGGGTGTGCCAGGCGGTCTCGTAGCTGCCCGGCGCCGTGTTCACCCAGATCAGCGCGGCCAGAGTGGCCGCCAGCAGCACCGCGGCGCTGCCCGTCTCGGTGCGGATGTACGCCCACGCCGAGGCCACGGTCGTGCGCTCGTGCTCGGTCCGACCCGTCAAGGGTGTGGTGAAGCCCCGGAACATCCAGCCTCCTGCCGGTACATCTGTCTGCGCATACCCTGGCACGGCCCGGCGGCGGACACGCGCCCAGCCATTCCCTAGGGGGCCACCGACGGCGGAACCACCGGCGTACAGCACGCGTATTCCGTAAGGACGGCCACCGACCGGGAGCGTTTCCAGGTGGGAGGATGGTCATGTCGAGGAATGCGGCTCGACGGCACCACAGCACAAGGCTCGACAGGATGACTCAGCACGACTCGGCATGACGACGACGAGGGGGGCGGCCGTCGATGGCTCGCGACGACGCCGTGATCGGCTGCGCCGGGGAGTTGATCATCGGCACCCGGGGGGTGGCCGGACCCGGAGAGGTCCTGGTCCGGATCCGGGGCGGCTCCGAGGCCTTCCTCGCCTGGTCCGACGAGCCTCTGCCGAGGGGCTCGACCGTGCTCGTGGTGGAATCCCGCGGCGCCCGGCAGGTGGACGTCATCGCGTGGGCAGACCCGCTGGAAGTGCCGGCCGACTGAGCCGCGCACACGAAGGAGACCAAGGATGTTCGGTTATCGCGTTCCCGCACCCGATGAGGCGATGCTGATCTCGGGCGGCCGACGAGGTCTGGGGGGTGCGCCGTTCCGGGTGGTGACCGGCCACGGCAAGTTCGTACCGCCGGTGTTCCGCAAGACCCGGTTCCTGACCCTCGCCATGTGCGAGGCCGAGGTCGCGGAGACCTGCGTCACCAAGCAGGGCATCGCACTGAGCGTCACCGCCGTCATCGCCTTCAAGGTCGGCAACGACCACGAGAGCATCGTCAACGCCGGCCAGCGCTTCCTGTCCGACCAGGACCAGATGTCGGTGCTGACCGGCCGGATCTTCGCCGGCCACCTGCGGTCCATCATCGGCTCGATGACGGTCGAGGAGATCGTCACCGAGCGGCAGAAGCTCGCCACCGAGGTGCTGGAGACCTCCAAGACGGAGATGGCCAAGATCGGGCTGACCGTCGACTCGCTGCAGATCCAGTCCATCGACGACGGCGCCACCGGCTACATCGAGGCGATGTCCGCGCCGCACAAGGCCGCCATCCAGCGGCAGGCGCAGATCGCCCAGGCCCAGGCCACCCAGGCGTCCGCCGAGGCGCAGCAGGCCGCGGCCCGCAACCAGGCCGAGTACGCCCGGCAGACCGCCGTCGTCCAGGCCCAGTACAACGCCGAGGTGGACCGGGCCCAGGCACAGTCGGCGCAGGCGGGCCCGCTGGCCCAGGCGCACGCCCAGCAGGAGGTGCTCGCCGCCCAGACCGAGCTGGCGCTGCGCCAGGCGGAGCTGCGCCAGCAGCAGCTCGTCGCCGAGATCGTCAAGCCCGCCGAGGCCGAGGCGGAGCGGATCAGGGTGCTGGCCGTCGCCGACGCCGAGCGGATGCGGATCCAGGCCGCGGCGGCCGCCTCCCACGACCGGGTGGCGCTGGACCGGATGCTGATCGACCAGCTGCCGCTGATCGTCAAGGAGGCGGCGGGCGGCCTGGCCGGCGCCAACGTCAATGTGCTCAACGGCGCCGACGGCCTCAGCGAGATAGCCGCGGGCCTGGTCAGCCAGGGGCTGACCATCCTCGACTCGGTCCGCAAGAATCTGGCCGGCGACGGCCCGGCGGAGTCGAACGGCGAGATCGCGCTGCGCGGCCAGGTCGGCCCGAACGACCGCCGCGGCGGCACCTCCTCGGACGGCCCGGTGCCGATCGACTAGGGCTCGACGAGCCGCCCGCCCGGCCGCCGCGTTCTCACCGTCGAAGGTCCGCGGTGGGCACGGTGGCTGGGGCGGCGGGCCGGTCGGGGACGGGCGGGGTGCGGCGGGTGATGGCGACGACGCCGAGCACCGTGACGGCGCCCCCGGCCAGCGCCGCCGGACGGGGGACCTCCCCCCAGCCAGCCGAAGGCTCAGGCCTATCCGGACCCGCGCGCCCGGCGCGGAGGGCCGGCGCGTGCGGGACCGGTAGCCGGCGATCTTGGCGAGGAGGTCGGGCAGCCGTTCGAGGGGCTCGGTGTGGCGCCCCCCGAGGGTCGCCGTGAAATCCAGGCAGAGCCGGCCGCCGACGAAGCGGAAGGCCGCGGGGTCCTCCCGCCCGTCGTCGGCCCGCTCTTCGTCCCCTTTGTCGCCGGGTGTGAAGGACACGCTGGTCATCGTCCGACGGTAGCTGTTGACACCTGTTCATACGGTGTCGGAAGGTGGGCGCCGGCCCAACCGGCGTCGGCGCGAGGACAGGTGGCACATGCGAGCGGTACGGATCGACGCGTTCGGCGGACCGGAAGTCCTGACCCCGGTCGAGCTGCCCGACCCGGTGGCGGGGCCCGGCGAGATCCTGATCCGGACGGCGGCGGTCGGCGTCAACCGGGCGGACGCGCTGATCCGCGCGGGCAACTACCACCGGGTCGTGAAGCCGCCGCTGATACCCGGCCTGGAGGCCTCCGGCACCGTGCTCGCGGTGGGGGAGGGCGTCGAGGACATCACTCCCGGGCAACGGGTGATCACCCAGGGCGCCGCCAACGCCCCTGGGCTCTACGCCGAGTTGGCGGCCGTACCGGCCGGGCGGGTGACCGTGCTGCCGGACGGGGTGGACCTGCTGTCGGCGGCGGCGCTGCCGATCGCCTGGCTGAGCGCCTGGTACTGCCTGCGCCGGCTGGGCGGCCTGGCCGCCGAGCAGACCGTCGTCGTACAGGCGGCGGCCAGCGGGGTCGGCAGCGCGGCGGTCCAGATCGCCGCGGCGGCCGGCGCCCGGGTGATAGCGGTGGCGGGCTCGTCCGCGAAGACCCGCTGGGTGGCCGGGCTGGGCGCCCACCACACCGTGGACAGCTCGGCGTTCCCGGGCGGCGCGGTGGTCGACGAGGTGCTGCGGCTGACCGGCGGCGCCGGCGCGGACATCGTTCTCGACACCGTCGGCGGCGACGTCTTCGCGCAGAGCCTGCGCGAGGCCGCCTTCGCCGGGCGGGTGATCGCACTGGCCAATGTGGCCCTGCGGCCCAGCACCGTCGACACCCGCGACTTCTATCCCAGGAACGTCTCCGTCCACGGCTTCCAGCTCACCGGCCTGATCGACCACGGCTACGACCCCCGCCCCGACCTGCGCGCCATCGCGGACGGCGTCGCCGCCGCCACCTTCCGCGTCCCGGTCGAGGCGACCTTCCCGCTGCACGAGGCGTCCCTCGCCCACCGGCGCCTGGAGGACCGCGCCAACCTGGGCAAGATCGTCCTCACCACCGGACGGTGACACCGGAACCGTCCCCGGCGCGAGCCCGCCCCGCCGCGACCCTTCCGGCCCGCCCGGAGCGAAGCGGCGCCCGTCCGTCGGCGCGCGGTCTGTGAGCCTGCCCGGATGCTCGCTGCACGGCGCCTGCGCGTCCTCCAGCAGCTGGCCACCTACGGCACGGTCGCGACGACCGCCGAGGCGCTGCAGCTGACCGCGCCCGCCGTCTCGCGGCGACAGACGGTACGGGAGCAGGAAGCCGGGCTGCCCGCGGTGGAGAAGCACGGCCGGGGGCTGCGGCTCACCGCCGCGGGGAGCCGCTGGTCGCGCACACCGAAGTGGCGCCGGGCGACCTCGCCCTGGTCGCCGCCGCGGCGGGTGTGGCCCTCGTCCCCAGGCCGGCGCTGCCGGCGGCGACCGCGCCGCTCGCCCTGCACCCGCTGGCCGCGCCGGTCACCCGGACCGTGTCGGCCGCGGTCCGCGCCGGCACGACCCGCCGCCCCGACCAGCGCCGGGTCCTCGACCTGCCGCGCGGCGCGGCGGCGGCCTGGTCCCCGGCCGGCTGAGGGGAGCCCCGGCGGACCCTCCCGGATGGCGGGCGGGCCGCAGCCGGGATAGGACAGGAGGTGCGAGGCCGCGCTCCACTGGGCAGGCGTGCGTACGACCGCCTGGGCCGAGAAGGGACGGACAACGTGGCACGACCGAAGATCCTTGTGGTGGGGGCCGGATTCGGCGGGGTGGGGTGCATACGGCGCCTGGAGCGCAGACTCCGCCCGGACGAGGCCGACATCGCCCTGGTGACGCCGTTCTCCTACCAGCTCTACCTGCCGCTGCTGCCTCAGGTCGCCTCAGGTGTGCTCACCCCGCAGTCGATCGCCGTCTCGCTGCGCCGCAGCGGCAGATTCCGCACGCCGATCATCCCCGGCGGCGCCGTCGGCGTGGACACCAAGGCGAAGGTCTGCGTGATCCGCAAGATCACCGGCGAGATCGTCAACGAGCGCTACGACCACATCGTGCTGGCCCCCGGCAGCGTCACCCGTACCTTCGCCATCCCCGGCCTGGCCGACAACGCCCGGGGCATGAAGACCCTCGCCGAGGCGGCCTTCGTCCGCGACCACGTCATCGCCCAGCTCGACCTGGCCGACGCCAGCCAGGACGAGGCCGAGCGCGCCTCCCGGCTGCAGTTCGTCGTGGTCGGCGGCGGCTACGCGGGCACCGAGACCGCCGCCTGCCTCCAGCGGCTGACCAGCGACGCCGTCAAGCGCTATCCGCGGCTGGACCCGAAACTGATCAAGTGGCACCTGATCGACATCGCGCCCAAGCTGATGCCGGAGCTGGGCGACAAGCTCGGCCTGAGCGCGCTGAAGATCCTGCGCGACCGCGGCATCGAGGTCTCCCTCGGCGTCTCCATCGACAAGGCGGCCCCCGAGGAGGTCACCTTCACCGACGGCCGGGTGCTGCCCTGCCGCACCCTCATCTGGACCGCGGGCGTCGTCGCGAGCCCGCTGATCGCCACCCTGGAGGCGGAGACGGTACGCGGCCGGCTGGCCGTCGACACCCGGATGACACTGCCCGGCGTCGACGGGGTCTTCGCGCTCGGCGACGCCGCCGCTGTGCCCGACCTGTCCCAGGACGCGGACGGCGGCGCGCTGTGCCCGCCCACCGCGCAGCACGCCATGCGCCAGGGCCGCGTGGTGGCCGACAATGTGATCGCCACCCTGCGCGGGGAGCCGCTGCGTCCCTACCGCCACAAGGACCTCGGCCTGGTGGTCGACCTCGGCGGCCGGGACGCGGTGTCCAAACCGCTCGGCATCGAACTGCGCGGCATGCTCGCCCAGGCCGTCGCCCGCGGTTACCACTGGTCGGCGCTGCGCACCAATGTGGCCAAGACCCGGGTGCTCACCAACTGGATGCTCAACGCGGTGGCCGGCGAGGACTTCGTGCGCACCGGCTTCCTGTCCCGCACTCCGGCCGCCCTGCGCGACTTCGAGTACACCGACTCCTACCTCACCCCCGACGAGATCCGGCAGCACACCGGCACCCTGACCGCGCGTCAGGGGTGACGCCGGGCCGACTGCCGGTTCCGCGTGTAGTGCGGATTCACTAGGCTGGTCTGGTGTCTTCCGCACAGACAAAGACAGGGGGCGGGCGATGACCGCCCCGGCGCTGCGGGTCACGGCGGACTGCGGGGCCGCCCGGGCGACGCTCGCGCTCACCGGTGAGCTCGATCTGGACGGCGCGCGGCCGCTGCGCGCCGCCCTCTCCACCTGCTACGCCCGGCGCCCGCGCGAACTGCTGCTCGACCTGCGGGGCCTGTGGTTCTGCGACTGCGCGGGCCTCAACGTCCTGCTGGAGGCGGCGGTCTCGGCGCGTAGACTCGGCGTCGAACTGCGGGTGGAAGGCGTCCATACGCAGGTGGCCCGTCTGTTCACCCTGGTCGGCGCGGACGAGGTGTTCGCCTCGGACGGGGAGCGTCTACCGCCGAGGATCCTTTGATGCCGCAGTCCCCCTCGTCGTCCTCCCGGCCTGCCGCCGCCGCGGCCGGGAGGATCAGGATCGTCCTGGTCGAGGACCACGACATGGTCGCCGAGGCGATCCGGATGGCGCTGGACCGCACCGCTCATCTGGAGGTCGTCGGCCGCAGCGCGTCGCTGGCGGCGGCGCTCGCCGACGTCACCCGGCTCCGGCCCGACGTGGTGCTGCTCGACCGGCGGCTGCCGGACGGCGACGGGATCGACGCCATCGCGGGGCTCAGGGCCGCCGCGCCGGACTGCCGGGTGCTGGTGCTGGCCGGCGAGGGCTCCGCCTCCGACGCCACCCGGGTGGCCGCCGCGGGCGGCGCCGGACTCATCCTCAAGGCCGACAACCTCGGCGAACTGCGCGACGCGGTACGGCGGGTGGCGGCCGGCGAGGTGGCCTTCAGCAAAGGCCTGCTCGGCGCCGTACTGGACCGGCTCACCGGCCGCACCCCCGAACGCGGCGCCACCCTCACCCCGCGCGAGCGCGAGACGCTCGCCCTGCTCGGCGAAGGCCTGGGCAGCGCCGAGATCAGCCGGCGCCTCGGTGTCGCGCTGAACACCACCCGCAACCACATCCAGCGGGTGCTGGAGAAGCTCGGCGCCCGCTCCCAGCTGGAGGCCGTCACCACGGCCCGCCGTGAGGGCCTGCTGCGATGACCACCCAGCCCTTCCAGCCGGCGCAGGGACCGCCGCCGCGCGTCGCCGCGCCCTCCGAGGCGGCGTTCGGTCTGCTGGTCCAGGGCGTGCTGGACTACGGCATCTTCATGCTCGACCCGGGCGGCCACGTCACCAGCTGGAACGCCGGCGCCGAGCGGATCAAGGGATACCGCGCCGACGAGATCACCGGCAGGCACTTCTCCGTCTTCTACCCGCCCGAGGACATCGCCGCGCGCAAGCCGCACCGCGAGCTGGAGATCGCGGTCGCCGAGGGCCGCCTGGAGGACGAGGGATGGCGCATCCGCAAGGACGGCTCCCGCTTCTGGGCCAATGTGGTGATCACCGCTCTCTTCGACCAGACGGGGGAGCTGCGCGGCTTCGGCAAGGTCACCCGGGACATGACCGAACGCCGGGCCGCGGAACAGGCGCTCAGCGAGCGGCGCGGGCTCTTCGCCCACCTGGTACGGGCCCAGGAGGCCGAACGCCGCCGGATCGCCTGGGACGTGCACGACGACTCCATCCAGTCGATGGTCGCGGTCGGCATGCGGCTGCAACTGCTCGCCGACCGGGCGCCCGAGCCGTACGCGGCCGAGCTGAGCCGGCTGGACGACTCCGTCCGCGACGCGGTGGCCCGGCTGCGCCAGCTGGCCTTCCGGCTGCACCCGCCGGGCATCGACCGCCACGGCCTGGTCGAATCCCTCGCCCGCCATCTCGACGACGTGGTGCGCGGCTGGGGACTGGAGGCCGCCTTCACCCATGAGCTGCCCCGCGAACCGGCGCCGGAGACCGCGGTCACCGTCTTCCGTATCGTCCAGGAAGCGCTGCTCAACGTCCGCAAACACGCCAACGCCGGCGCCGTACGGCTCCAGATCGCCTCGGCGGACGGCGGACTGCTCACCCGCGTCATCGATGACGGCGACGGCGACGGCAACGGCGGTGGCGGCATCCCCGCGACGGACCACGCGCAGCCGCACTTCGGGGTGATGGAGATGCGCGAGCGGGCCGAGAGCGCCGGCGGCTGGTGGTCCATGCGCGGCGAGCCGGGCGTCGGCACCACCGTGGAGTTCTGGGTGCCGGACCTGCCGGCCGTCGAGGTCGGCCCGCCGCCCTACCCCGACGCCCCGCCCTCCGGCGGCTGATCGCGCCGATCGCCGGGTCCGCCCGGCCCGCCGTCGAAACCATCGGGATCGTCGGGGTCGTCAGGATCACCAAGGTCACCCGGGTCGGCGAGACCGCCGGCGTCGAGGGCGGCGGACTCGGTACCGCTGGACCCGGTACCGCTGGACTCGTGCAGCGCGAACCACACCGTCTTGCCCTCCGCGTCCGGCCGTACGCTCCACTGGTCGGACAGGATGTCCAGCAGCACCAGACCGCGCCCGGACGAGGCCAGTTCCCCCGGTGCCCGCTGGTGCGGCAGTTCGTCGCCGCCGTCGGTCACCTCCACCCGCAAGGTGCGCCGCCCCGGCTCCCCGCTGACGGTGGCGATGAGCGCGGCCGGCTGGTCGGTGTGCACCAGGACGTTGCCCAGCAGTTCGGACGCCAGCAGGCCCGCGGTGTCCACCTGGTCCGGCTGGGCCCAGTCGTGCAGCAGCGACTTCAGCTCGGCGCGCGCCTCGGCCAGGCCCTGCGCCTGGTCCTGCTCGATGGTCAGCACCAGCCGCCGGTCCGGCCCGCCCGGGTGCGGCACCTCGGTGTCCCGCCGCAGCAGGAGCAGCGCGATGTCGTCCTCGTTGCGCGGCGAGAGCCGGATGTCCTCCACCCCCGCCACGGGGCTGCCGATCGCCCGGATCAGCCGGTCCGCCATGCCCTCGATGTCCGCCGACGGCCCCGGCGACATCGCGTCGCGCACCCGCACCCATCCGGTGTACATGTCGTGCCCGCCGGTCTCGATCAGCCCGTCGGTGCACAGCAGCATCACCTCGTCCGGGCGCAGCTCCAGGACGTTGATCGGATAGTCGTCCGACTCGGACATCAGTCCCAGCGGCAGTCCGCCGCGGATGTGCTTGATCATGCAGGTGCCGTCCGGCATCCGCAGCACCGGGTGCGGATGACCGGCCCGGGCGATCTGCATCACCCCGGTCGCCGGATCGGCCTCGATGTAGATGCAGGTGGCGAAGCGGTCCTCGTCCAGCGCGGCGAGAAAGCGCGAGGCGCGCGAGAGCACCGCGTCCGGCCCGTGCCCCTCGGCGGCGTAGGCGTGCACAGCGGTACGCAACTGGGTCATCAGACCGGCCGCGTGCACGTCATGGCCCTGGACGTCGCCGATCACCAGCGCCAGCCGGCCGGTCGGCAGATTGATGGTGTCGTACCAGTCGCCGCCCACCACCAGCCCGCCGCCGGTCGGCACATACCGGGTGGCCACGCTGAGCCCGGCGGACGCCGGCTCGGAGGAGCCCATGCTGCGCCGCAGGCCCCGGGACAGGGCCAGCTCGGCCTCACCCGTGCGGGTACGCTCCAGCGACTGGGCCACCAGCCGCGCGGTCGACATCAGCAGGCCCTGCTCCTCCGGGGTGAAGGCGACCGGTGAGGCGAAGCTCGCCATCCACACCCCGGTGATCCGCCCCGCGGTCACCAGGGGCAGGAACGCCCACGAGGCGCGGTCCCTGGGCTCGGTCAGCGGCCAGGTCGACGGATAGCGCCGCCGGTACTCCTCCCGGGAGGGGAGGTAGACCGGGCGACCGGTCGTGACCACTTCCACGGCCGGGTATTTGGTGGTCATCGGTATCCGGACGGTGCGTTCGGCGTCGATGTCGCGGAAGCCGTACTGGCCGAGCCCGTTGAGGAACTTCTCGGTCACCCCGAAGACCACCAGGCCGTCCAGGTCGAAGCCCGGCGTGCGCAGCTGCGCCAGCGCCCTGAGCACGTCGGCCAGCGAGTCGGCCTCCGCCAGGTCGTGCCCGGTGCTGAGCAGCGCGGCGTCGCGGCGCCGGGCGGCGGCGACGGAACCGGGCTCGGGCGGGGGAGCGTCGCTCTCGCCGGACAGGGGCTCCCGCTCGGCCTGCTCGGCGTCGGGCGGACCGGACCGCAGCCGGTTGAGGGCCTCGATCTGCCGCAGCTCGAAGACGTCCTGGTCCTCGTCCCGGCCGCGCCGGATGCCGAGGTCCGGCGTCCGCTGGTCCGGTGGCTCCTCATCCGGCGTGGGCCCGTCTCGTCCACCGCCCATCCGACGCCCTCTCCCTCCGGTTCGGCTGCCCGTACCCCCCATGCTCCGTCCCCGCCGCGTTCCGCGCAGTCCGGGAGGCGCGAAAGCCGTATCAGGACCGCGGCCGGACCCCGGCAGGGGGCGATGTGCCGGACCGCCCCCGCGGACTGGCATGATCAGGGGGTGGTCGAGCGCATCATCGCCGCGTGTGACGGGGCATCGAAGGGCAATCCGGGACCGGCCGGCTGGGCATGGGTCGTGGGCGAGGGATCGGGCGAGCCGGTCCGCTGGGAGGCGGGGCCGCTGGGCGTCGCCACCAACAACGTGGCCGAGCTGACCGCGTTGGAACGGCTGCTCGCGGCCGTCGCCCCGGACACCCCGATGGAGATCCGGATGGACTCCCAGTACGCCATGAAGGCGGTCACCACCTGGCTGCCCGGCTGGAAGCGCAAGGGCTGGAAGACCGCGGCGGGCAAGCCGGTCGCCAACCAGGACCTGGTGGTCAGGATCGACGAACTGCTCACCGGGCGCACGGTGGAGTTCCGCTACGTGCCCGCCCACCAGGTGGGCGGCGACCCGCTCAACGACTTCGCCGACCGCGCCGCCAGCCAGGCCGCGGTCCTCCAGCAGCCGGCCGGCAGCGCCCTGGACTCCCCGAAGCCGCCGCCCTCCCCGACCGGCGGCGCCCGGCGGATGTCCACCGCGGCGCCCGCGGCCGGCCCGGTCGTCACCGTCGCCGCGGGCAAGAAGGCGCCGGGGCCGCCCCGCACCCTCAAGGCGAAGTTCCCCGGCAGGTGCCGCTGCGGGCGCTCCTACGCGGCCGGCGAGCCGATCACCAGGAACGACGACGGCTGGGGCCACCCCGACTGCCGCTGACCCGGTGCTTCCCGGCCCGGCGCTGGTTCAGGAGGCCGGCCGGCCACCCGGTGCGGGCTCCGCCGGTGCGGGCTCCGGCTCGCGGTGGCGCAGCAGCAGCATCGCCGCGTCGTCGTGCAGCGGGCCCCGGGTGTGCCGGATCAGATCGGTGCGCAGCGCCTCCAGGGCGTCCTGCGGATCGCTCTCGGACAGCAGCCAGGCCCGCTGGCCCAGCGGATAGAACATGCCGGCCGCGTCCCGGGCCTCGGTGACGCCGTCGGTGTAGAGCAGCAGTTGGTCGCCCGGCCGGAACGACACTGTGAAGGGCACCGGCCCCTGTCCCCGGTTCAGACCGAGGCCCAGCGGCAGCGAGTAGGCCTGCGGTTCCGGGAAGACCACCGTCCCGTCGGGGGAGACCACCATCGGCGGCGGATGCCCGAAATTGAGCAGCCTGGTGCCGTACTCGGGGCTGATCTCGGCCATCAGCGCGGTGACGAACTTCTCGCCGCTCACCGTACGGTCGGTGGCGCGCTGCACCCGCTCGCCCACGCCCTCCAGGGTCTTCTCGTCCCAGGCCGCCTCCCGGAAGGCGCCCAGCACCACGGCGGCCGTCTCGACCGCCTCCAGGCCCTTGCCCTGCACATCGCCGATGATCACCCGGACCCCGGCGGGCGAGGCCACCACTTCGTACAGGTCGCCGCCGATCCGGGCCTCGGCCACCGCCGAGGTGTAGGACACGGCCGCCCGCAACTGCCCGGGGCTGGCCGGCACCGGCCGCAGCAGCACCCGTTGGGCCACCTCGGCGATGGAGCGCACACTGGCCAGTTCCGCCTCGCGGCGCTGCCGGGTCACGGCGGCGATCACCCCGGCCACGGTCACCCCTACCACGGCCCCGATCGCGGCGAAACCGCGTCGCTCCGAGAACAGACCGTCCGCCACGCCCAGCGCGCACACCACGGCGACCGCCAGCGCCCCGATCACCGCGGTGCGCACCCACGTCCCGATCAGGCCGGCGAAGGCGGGGCCGAGCGAGACCAGCGGCAGCAGGCCCACGCTCGCGCCGGCCACTCCGTCGACCACCGCGACCAGCGCCATCACCGCGTACGGCAGCACGGTCAGCGGCAGCGGCACCGGACGTTCGCCCTCGCGCGCCCTGGCACCGGTGGTCGTACCGAGCAGGGCTCCGACGCGCCCTGCCGGGCGCACGCGGTCCGGGACTCGTCGCAGCACGGTGACCTCTCCTTACCCCGTTCCCTCAACGCCAGGCCCGGTCCGGCACATGGCGCCCGGCCTGTGGCGTGGCGCCCATTCGATCACGGCTTGCTGTGTCGCGTCCCGTCGTCGGCGAACCGCGCGGCGAGTCGCCGTATTCACCGCTACGGGGGACGGCCCCGAAAGGCGCCGGTACACGCCCCGCCGACGATCGGGTGAAGATGATGCCGCCGAGGCATGGAAACGGTATTTTGCTGCCGCTTTCACCGTTTCGTCACTGATAGGAGACATATGCGCACCCGTAGGGCTCTGGCCGCCTGTGGTCTGGCCGCGGCCGTGGTCGCCACCGGCGCCGGCACCGCCTCGGCGATCGGCAACGACGTCGGGACCACCACGGTCAACGGCAACGGCGCCACGCAGGCGTACGGCAACACCAGCACCGGTGGTGAACTCAGCCCGCAGATCGGCCTGGTGCAGGGCTCGCTGAACAAGCTCTGCCTCGGCGTCCCCGCCAAGGCGAACGTCGGCTCGCTGATCGGCCTGCTCATCCCCGTCACGGCCCAGGACATCCAGGTGCTGTCCTCGCCGCAGAACCAGCAGTGCGCCGAGGGTTCCACCCAGGCCAAGGGCGACGAGCCGCTCTCGCACATCGCGGACGACATCCCGGTGCTTTCCGGGAACGGCCTCGCCAACCGCTGACCCGGTCGCACGAGCGGCGGCCGGCCTTCTCCCGTGGGAAGGCCGGCCGCCGCGGCCCGTCCGGGCCACCGGTGTCAGTGCTTGCCGAGCACCGCGAACATCAGCCAGAGATAGAAGGCCAGCAGGTGCGCCACGACCACGTAGACCAGCACCCGCAGCACCACCCCGCGCTCCTTGCGCCGTTCGGTGCCGTTGGTGGTGCGGACCACGGCCGGCGCGGTGGGATCGGTGACGGACTCCGCGGCGGGCGCGGCGAGCGGCTGCGCGGTGGGTTCGGTCTCGTGCATGGTCATCGCCGGTCTCCCAGGCTGTCGGTGGTGTCCCGCGGCCCGATGCACAGGGTCGAGGTCTCGCTCTGCATCAAGGTGTGGAGGAAGAGCAGGTCGACCCCGGCTGTCCCGGCCGCGGCCAGCCGGTGCGGCACCAGTGAGTCGAAGTGCGCCGAATCCCCGGCGGCCAGCCGGTGGGCGCGCTCCCCGAGGGTCAGCTCCAGCTCGCCTGCGGTGACGTAGAGCCACTCCTCACCCGGGTGCACCCGGACGAGCGCGCGCTGGGCCCCGGCGGGTACGTGCACCCGGAGCGCCTGCATGGCCCGGCCGGTGCCGCCGGCCCGCCAGTACGTCCAGCCGCCGGCCGGTACGGCCGGCATCCGGCCGCCGCGTACGATGGGATCCGGCTCGGCCGATGTCTCCCCGAGCAGGTCGGACACGGTCGTCCCGTACAACCGGGCGAGTCCGAGCAGCACCGGCAGCGACGGCTGGCGCAGCCCGGACTCCATACGTGACAGGTGCGCCGCCGACAGGCCGAGCCGGTGGGCCGCGGCCTCCAGGGTCAGCCCGCCGGCCCGCCGCCGCTCGCGCAGCCGGGGGGCCAGGACGAGTTCCTCGTCGGGGGCGGGTTCGGCGGCTCCGGTGGCTTCCATGGATCAATGGAAGCAGGCCCTGTGCCTCTGAGGCAAAAGTCTTGCCTCAGAGGCAAACGACGGCGGGGAACCCCAGGTCAGCCCCGTCCGTCCGCAGCGGACCCGCTGTCCATCGCGGGCACCGCGGAGCGCGGCGGTCCGGCCTCCGGCGGCGGCTCGTCGTCCACCGCGGGCAGGCCGTTGTCCAGCCGGTCCCACAGAGCCAGCAGGGGAGTGGCCATCATCGTGGTGACCAGGGCGACGAGCACCAGCACCGTGAACATCGAACGGGAGACGATCCCCTCCGCCAGCCCCACGTTGATGGCGATCAGCTGCATCAGCCCGCGGGCGTTCATCAGGGTGCCGATCCGCAGCGCCACCTGGCCGCTCTGCCCGGCCGCCCGCGCGACCAGCCAGCACGCCACGAACTTGCCGGCGATCGCGCACACGATGCAACCCGCGGCGAAGGCCAGCAGCGCCGGGTCTCCCAGCAGCCCGGTGTCGGTGTTGAGACCGGAGTAGGTGAAGAACAGCGGCACCAGCAGGGCGTTGCTCAGCGGCGCGGTCGCCCCGATCGCCCGTTCGATGCCGGGGGAGCGGGGGAAGGCCACCCCCAGGCTGAAGGCGCCGAAGACCGCGTACAGGCCGATCCGGTCGGTGTACCAGGAGGACAGGCACAGCAGCAGCACCACGCCGAGCACCAGCTGATGCGGGGCCAGCCGGTCCGCCGCCCGCGCCAGCCGGTCGCGCACCCGCACCAGGAGCGCCAGCGCCACCACCAGGCCGAGCCCGCCGACGACCGCCAGCAGCACCGGTCCCGAGCTGCTCCGCGACAAGCTGATCACCCCGGCCAGCATCACCCAGGCCACCACGTCGTCCAGCGCGCCCGCGGCCAGCGAGACCGTACCGAACACCGTGCCGGTCAGACCGCGTTCGGTGATGATCCGGGCCAGCATGGGGAAGGCCGTGATGGACAGGGTGACGCCCACGAACAGCGCGGTGATGTGCGGCGGGACACCCGCCGGCGAGGCGTGCACCGAGTCGTGGACGGCCCAGGTCAGTCCGGCGCCCAGCGCCAGCGGCACCGCGATCCCGGCCGCCGAGATGGCCGCCGCCGACCGGGCCACCGGCTTGATCCGGTCGAGGCGGAATTCGTACCCCGCCTGGAACATGAACAGGACCAGACCGAGCTGACCGGCCACGTACAGCACCGGCCGCAGTTCGGCCGGGAAGATCCAGTGTTCCAGACGAGGGGCGGCGAGCCCGAGGATGGACGGTCCGAGCAGCACGCCGGCGAGCATCTCCGCGACCACCGGGGGCTGGAGCAGCGGGCGCAGCGCCCAGGTGACCAGCCGGCAGGTGACGAGGATGACGACGGCGGCGAACAGGAAGGCGGTGCCGAGCGCGGTGGCGGTCATGGTGGATCGACCCTTCGGCGTTGGGCGTGCGGGGGTGGGGGGTCTGATACGGGGCGGGCTCAGTCCGGCGGAGGACCGGCGGCGGGACCCGGGCCGGTCCCGCCGCCCGGGGCGGTGCGGTGCGCGCCGACCGGGCATCCCGGACGCATGGGGGCCGCGCTCTCCAGGGCCCGCCCCTGCGTGTCGTGCCGCTCGAAGTACCGTTCGGCGGGCCGGGCCCGCCGGGCGTCCAGCACCATCCAGCTGCCGAAGCCGAACTGCAGCAGACTGCGCCCCACGTCCTCCCAGCGGTCGCGCAGCCGCAGGAAGGCCAGCACGGCGGCGATCCGGTGGCGCGGCAGCGGTCGGTCGCGCGGCACCAGCAGGCAGGGCGCGCGGTGCGGGATGGAGCGGGTGTGGGACACCGACGAGTGCAGGGTGAAGCGGCGCAGCACCTCGCGGGTGACCGCCCGCATCGCCAGCGGGGCCAGCCGCCAGGCCGGGCAGGGCCGGTTCGCGGCCACCCCGAAGGGGATGTGGTGGGCGTCCTTGACCGACAGGTGGTCCCAGCGGTCGGGGTCGAAGCGCTCCGGGTCGGTGTAGCCGGTCGCGTGGTAGGCCGGGTAGTCGAAGCACAGCACGGTGCCGGCCGGATAGCCGATGCCGTCGCCCAGGTCGATGTCCTCGCTGGTGATGCGGTGTGCGATGCCGAACAGGGGATACATGCGCAGCGTCTCGTTCATGACGTTGCCCAGGCCGTGGTCGTCGTCCGGGTGCTCGGCCAGCCGCCGCTGGAGGTCGGGGCGGGCGGCGAGCACCAGCAGCAGGTGCGCCATCGCCTCCGACATCTGCACCACGGCGGTGTTGAAGAAGGCGCCCTGGAGGTAGTGGGCGCGGTCGCGCGGCGTGGTCAGCTCGGCGGGCAGTTCGTGCGGCACCTCGCCCGCGGCGAGCCGGCGCAGCAGATACCGGGTGAGCCGGGCGCGCCGGTCCATGTGCCGCAACCGGGTGTTCTTCAGCGAGTTGATGACGTCCTCGGCGTTGTCCACGATCAGCCGGCGGGCCAGCGGCGGGCACGGCTCGCGGAACACCAGGCCGTAGAAGAACTCCGCCCACACCGGCATCATCAGATCGCGCAGCCGGACCAGCGTGGCCTCGCCGTCACCGAGTTCGTCCAGGACGGCGGCGGCGCACCGGGTGGCGGCGGCCGACAGCTCGGCGCTGCCGCCGGCCAGGATCGCGCTGGTGGTCCGGGCCACCGCGTCGTAGCGCGGCCCGGGTTCCAGATGCTCCTGGTGGACTTCGGGACCGGGGGCCAGCCAGTACCAGAAGAGGTCGGACAGCCCCGCGCCCCGGCTGCGGCCGTCGGCGGCCGGATGCGCGTAGAGCTCGGCGAACCGGTCGGGGCCCACCCGCTCGTCGGGCACCACGACGCCCTCGGGCCCGTTCACCTGGGCGAACACCTTCACCCGCAGCCCGATCACGGCCTTCGGCAGCCAGTACGGGGTGGACAGTGCCACCGCGACGGCGGCGATCCGCTTGATCATCCGGCCACCCGCCCCGGTCGGCGTACGGTCAGCACTCCGCCACCCCCAGTCCGCGTACGACCACTTGATCGCGGGTCAGGTCGCCGCTGTCGCGGGCCCCGCACAGCGTCAGCACGTGCGCCACCTCGGCCCGCAGCTGTTCCAGTACCCGCGCCACCCCGGCCTCGCCCTCGGCGGCCAGGCCCCACAGCACGGGGCGGCCGACGCCCACCGCGGTGGCGCCCAGCGCGAGCGCGATCACCACGTCGGAACCGGACCGCACCCCGCCGTCGAGCAGCACCGGCAGCCGGTCGCCGACCGCGGCGACGACGGCCGGCAGCGCCTCCACGGTGGCCGGCGCCGCGTCGAGCTGCCGCCCGCCGTGGTTGGAGACCAGCAGCGCGGCCACACCCTCGTCGGCGGCCCGCCGGGCGTCGTCCGGGTGCAGCACGCCCTTCAGTACGATCGGCAGCCGGGTGGCCGCCCGCAGCCGGCGCAGGTCGTCCCAGGACAGTCCGGGGGACATGGCGATGTCGAGGGTGCCGCCCTGAGGCGCCCCGGGCAGGTCGCGCATGTTCTCGGCGGCGAAGCCCGCGGGCAGGTCGTGGAAGCCGTTGCGGTCGTCGCGGGCCCGGTGGCCGAAGACCGGTGAGTCCGCGGTGACCACCAGGGCGCCGCAGCCGGCCCGCTCGGCCCGCCGGACCAGCGCGTCGGTGACCTCCGGCGACGGCTGGAGGTAGAGCTGGAACCAGACGGCCGCGTCGGCGCGCACCGCGCGGGCCGCGGCGGTGACCTCGGCCACCGCCGTGGTCGACGCCATCGAGGTGATCAGTACGGTGCCGGCCGCGGCGGTGGCGCGGGCGGTGGCCAGTTCGCCGTCCGGATGGGCCAGCCGCTGGAAGGCGGTGGGCGAGACGAAGACCGGCAGCGCCGCCCGGTCGCCGAGCAGGGTGACAGCGGTGTCGGCCGGCCCCGAGCCCCGCAGGATCCGGGGCAGCAGCGCGAGCCGCCGAAAGGCCCGCTCGTTCTCCGCCAGCGCGATCTCGGCGTCGGCCCCGCCCTCGAAGAAGTCCCGGTGCACCGGGTCGAGGCGGGTGCCGGCCTTCTCGCGCAGCTCCGACAGCACGGTGGGCGCGTCGCCGCTATCGGCGGTCATGACGGGCTCTGGGCAGCGTTTTCCGGCCGGAGGCGCTCGGTCAGAAAGCGCACCAGCGGCACACGGTGGACTTCCTCACGGTCCCATTCGTTCTCCAGGTTCTCGGTGAGGTGGTGTTCGGCGAGGAGTTCGCCCCCGCGGAACAGCCGGACCACCGGGTGGAGATACCGGCCGTCGAGCCCGCCGGTGTCGGCCTGCGCCACCCGGCCCACCGAGATGTCGAACGGATTGACCTTGTCGTGGTCGGCGCCGTATTCGAGGGTGACCGCGAAGTAGCGGTCCACGTCGCCGAGCAGGCCGTCGGCGACGGCCCGATGCAGATGGGCGACCGGCAGTTCCTCGTGATAGGCGGCCGTACCGTCGGCGCGCAGCACCACCGCGTCGGCGAGGAAGCCGAAGAGCTGCCAGAGCGCCGAAGTGCGGTTGACCCGGCCAATCACCGCGTCGGCGACCGCTTCCGGTGTCGCGGGGAGCTCCCGGCGCGGCCAGGGCTCGTCGTGGTAGCGCTGCTCCAAAATGTGGTGCAGGGCCCGTACCCCGTAACGGAAGCCATGGATGAATCCGCTGGTGGATTTCTTGAAGTCCCGTACCTGTGTGATGGTGCCGGCGAAATACAGATCGGGGACGTTCGTGGACTCCCAGGCTTCGGTCTGTGCCGGAAAACGGTCTTTTATGGTGAGTTCCGGCCGACATTCCGGGGCGAAGACGGAGGCGTCGAAGCGGAATCCGGTGGCCAGGATCACCCGGTCGTACGGTATTTCCTTGATGATTTCGTTCACCCGTACGAACTTGACCGCCACGCGATAGGGTCCATCGTCCCCGTCGCGCCGGACATACATGATCTCGCCGTCCAGCAGTGCGTTCTGCGATTTCAGCTGATACGTGTCGAGAAAGTTGTTGTTCACCGCGCGCAGATGTCCGACGAAGTGGGTCTGCCAGGCCAGCCGCAGTGCGCCGGGGCCCGCCACATGAATGACCGAGGCGGTCTCGATGAGATTGTCGGCGGTCTCGAAGGCCGAATTCCCGCGGCCGATGATCAGGACCCGCTGGTCGGTGAAGCCGGCCGGGTCCACCGGGACCTCGTCGTAGCGCTCGGCGAGTTCCGCGCCCTCGATGGGCGGGATGTACTGCCGGGTCACACCGGTGGCCACGATCAGCCGCCGGGCCAGGAAGACCGTGCCGTCCTCGGCGGTGGCCCGGAAGTCGCCCCGGGCGCCCCCGTCTTCGGCGGGCGGGCGGGTGATGCCGGCGATCCGGGTGCGGTAGCGGATGTTCACCTTGTGGGTCTCGGCGAAGTCCGCGAGGTAGCCGACGAGATCGTCGGCGTCCGGGAAGTAGCGGGGGGTGACCGAGGTGAACAGCGGGGTGTTCTCCACCGACAGCAGGGAGTTCCAGTCGGTACGGAGATTGAGTTCGGGATCGTCCCAGCCGGTGTGCCGCTTGTTGATGGATATCAGCTTCCGGTGCCGGGGAAACCTGGTGAAAAACGTACCCGGCGCGTCACCCGCCTCCACCACCAGATAGTTGCGGCCGGCCCGGCCCAGGAAATAAGCCGCCTGGATTCCGGCCGGTCCCGCGCCTATGACGAGGTAATCGACCCGCTCTTCGCCCGACATGTACCCTCCCGCTTCGGAAGATGACCGGCACCACCGTAGTTGAGAGTTAAAAGAGGTATCCAGACTTCAGAATGTGATCCATATCACATCGGTGCGGGGCGGTGGTGATTCGCCCGGCCGGATAACTTCGGCAACGGTGCCGCAGGTGGTCCGGCGTACGCCCGTGAGCGGCGCGGGGGGCGTATCCGGCCGAGTTCCCGTGCGGCTGGAAAACGACCCCGTGATCGTCCCGGATCGGAGGAAGCCGTGAACAATCCGGCCGAATCGGTATTTCCGCAGGCACTCGTCGAGGACTTCGTCCGGCAGCCCGGCCTCCCGGCCTTCGAATTCCGGTCCCGCCCGGTGCCGCGCGCCGAGGTCCTTGACCTGGTACGACGCGCCGTGGCGAACCTGCGGGCGGCCGGCCTCGGCCGGGACACCGGTGTGGCGGTCACCACCGCTGTGACCCCCGCCGGATTCGCCGCGCAGATCGCCGCCCATCTGCTCGGCTGCCGGGTCACCGGCCTGCGGCCCGGGCTCACCCCGCCCCAACTGGTCGGCGTGCTCGCCGAGGACATCGACGTGGTGATCACCGACGCGACCACCGCTGGACCCGGACTGGCGGCCGCGGCCGGCGCCGCCCGGATCCTCGATGTCGACCACGACCTGCTGGCCAAGACCACCCTGACCGGCGACGAACTCACCGCCCGCGGCCGCCCCGGCGACATCGCCCTGATCACCCTCACCAGCGGCAGCACCGGCCGCCCCAAGGGCGCCGCCCAGACCTACCGCTCGCTGAGCGAGCACTGGACCTGGCAGCCCGCCCGCCGCGACGCGGTCACCGCGCGACTGGCCGCCGGCTACCGCCGCTACCTGGTCTTCGGCACCCTCACCAGCGCCGTGATGCTGGAGCACCTCGCGCTGTGCCTGCTCAGCGGCGGCACCGCCGTCATCCCGGAGGCCCCGCTCGAATTCCCCCGGGTCTGGGAGCGCTACGCGATCACCGCCTGCCTGTGCACCGTCCCCCGGCTCTACCAGGTGCTCGACACCCTGCGCGCCGAGGACCCGGCCGCGACCGACCTCAGCGCCCTGCGGGTGCTGCTCGTGGCGGGCTCCCCGCTGCCCCCGCACCGGCTCGCCGAGGCCGCGGACCGGCTCGGCCACGCCTTCCACCAGGGCTACGGCCTGACCGAGACCGGCATGCTCAGCCTGCTGACCCCCGAGGATCTCGCCGAGCGCGGCGAGCGGGTGCTGGACTCGGTCGGCCGCCCGATGCCGGGCGTCGGCATCGAGATCCGCGACCCGCTGGGACAACCGGTGCCGGCCGGCGGCGCCGGCGAGCTGTGGGTCAAGTCCCCGGGCCAGGCCTCCGGTTACTGGTACGACGAGGAGCAGACCCGCGAGGTCGTGCGGGACGGCTGGTTCCGCACCCGCGATCTGGGCGTCCTCGGCGCGGACGGCTTCCTCCGGCTGGTCGGCCGGGCCCGGGACGTCGTCATCGTCAACGCGATCCTGTATTACGCCGGGGCGATCGAGGCGGCGCTGGCCGCCGATCCCGATGTCGACCAGGCCTATGTGGTCAGCGCGCCCGACGAGCGCACCGGGGAGGCCGCCCATGCCTTCGTCGTGCCGGTCGCCGGCCGCGAGCCCGACCAGGACGCCCTGCGCGCCGCCGTCCGCGCCGCGCTCGGCGAGCCCGCCGTCCCCGCCACTGTCACCGTGCTCGACGCCGTACCGGTCGCGCCCGGCGGCAAGCCCGACAAGAAGGCGCTGGCCGCCCTCCTCCCGGCCGGCAGGACACCGGGGCCCTGACCGCCGCCGGCCCGGCCGCCCCGGCCCCCGGACGGTCCGGAGCGCGGGTGCTCGTCGCTCTCGGCGGCAACCCGCCCGTCACGACGGCGGGTTGCCGGTCTCCCCGCCGGTGAGGGGAGTGATCGCCAGCAGGTCGTCGCAGTTGGTGATCTTGCCGGGGAAGACCAGCGACGCCCTGCTGCCCGGCGGATAGACACGCACCCGCACCGACTCGGGCAAGCAGGCGCCCTGGTGATTGACGGTGTGGACGGTGTCGCTGGCGGACCCGCCGGGCGCCAGCACCACCGGCTGGTACGCGACCGGCTCCCGGGTGGCCGGATCGCCGATCTGCGCGCCGTTCGCGTCCAGCAGGGACAGGCCGGGGAAGCCGGTCAGATGGCAGGCGGTCGTGCTCGTGTTGGTCAGCACCAGATAGCGGTAGAGATTGCCGGCCCCGGCGTCGCCGCCGCCGAGGGCGGCCGACAGCTGCGCGGCCGTGCACATCGCGGTCGTGGCGGGCGATGTCGCGCCGCCGGAGGACGTCGGCCTGGGCGGCACGGTGGGCGAGCCGGTGCCGGGGGTTGTCGGCGGCTTCGTGTCGGGCGCGGGGGCGACCGGGACCGGCCGGGTCACGGGCGAGCCGGTGCTGCCGGACACCGACGGCGGCAGCGGCCGCGCGGTGCTGGGAGCCGTGCCGGTGACGGACGGCGGACTGTGGCGGACACTGCTGGCGGGCGGGCCCACCACCTCGTCACCGCCGCCGGTGTGCAGCGAACCGGCCACGTAGAGGGCGCCGGCGACCACCGCCACCGCGGCCGAACCACCGACCGCGGCCCTGATCCTGCGCCGCCGCGCGGCCCTGCGCCTGATCCGCTGGAAGGAGCCGGGCGGCGCGGACAGGAAGGGCGCGGGGGAGCGCGGCAGCGACTCCGGCGCGTCGCCGTCCGCATCCTGGGCCGACCGCCCGGAACCGGAAGGGCCGGGCTCGCGGGGGGCGCTGGGCCCGGCGGGGGAGCCGGCCAGGTCGTCGTCAGGAAATCCGGTCATGGTGTCCCCCGAGCTCGGCGCGGAGTAGTTCGCGGGCGGCGTGCAGATCGGCCTTGACGGTCCCCTCGTTACGGCCCAGCAGCGCGGCCACCTCGCGCACCGGCAGATCGGCGTAGTAGTACAGCAGGGCCGGGTTCCGGAGCCGCTCGGGGAGCGACTGGACGAGCATCCGCACCGACGGGTCGGCGGAGTCCGGCCGCTGCTTCACCGCTTCCTCCGTCTTCACCCGGCGCATGGCCCGCCGCTCGCGCTCCATCTTGCGCCAGTGGTCGCGGACCAGATTGGCCGCGGTCACATAGAGGAAACCGGTCGGCTCGTCCACCTTCGTCCAGCGCGCCCACAACCGGGTGAACGCCTCCGCGGCGATCTCGTGCGCGGTCCCGTCGTCGTCCACCAGACGGCGGCACCAGCCCGCCAGCCGGGGGTAGATCGCCTCGAACAGCTCGGAGGCCGCGCTCTCCTGAGACCGGATGACCGCTGTCTCCTCACTTCTCGCTCTGCCGGTGCCGCCCGCGGGGCCCGCGGTGCCGGCGCCTTCCGCCGGGCCGGATCCGTCGCCCGCCCCGGCGGTCCCGCGCGTCGGGCCCGGGCGCCGCACCGCCGTCTGTCCCCGGTTCACGAACCGGCCACCAGGGAGGCGTAGACGATCACATTGTCCGGGTAGCCGCCGCCCCCGCTCACCCGGGTGCCGCCGCAGGTGATGAGACGCAGCGCCGGGTGGTCGACGTTCCCGTAGACCGAGGCGGTGGGGAAGCGCGACTTCGGGACGGTCCGCACCGAGTCCACCGCGAAGGTCGCCACCGTGCCGTCGGCCCGGGCCACCATCACCCGGTCGCCCCGGCGCATCCGGTTCAGCCGCAGGAAGACCCCGTCGCCGTAGGAGCCGACGGTCACATGGCCGAGCAGCACCGACGGGCCGGTCTGGCCGGGGGTCGGCGAGCCGTCGTACCAGCCGGCCGGCGCGTGCGCGGCGATCGGCGGCACCCGCGCCGTGCCGTCGGAGTTCAGACCGAGCGGGATCACGGCGGTGTCCACCCCGATGGCCGGGACGCGCAGCCGCAGCGGGAGCGAGCGGGCCATCGGCGTCACCCCGGTGGCCGTCGGCGGCGCCGCGGTCGCGGGGGTGGCCGGACGGGGTGTCGTCGCGGTGGCGGCCGGCGCCGGCCCGCCGCCCACGGGGGCCCGGACCGGAGAGGTCGAGGCGCAGCCGCACAGCAGGGCGAGTCCGGCCGCGGCCAGACCGAGCGAGGTACGGGCGCGGCGGCGCGGGCGGGCGGAGCTCCGCCCGCCCGCGGCGGCCATCGGGAACACGCGGCTCAACGCTCAGCCCCGGGTCTGCGACCTGCGGCGGCGTACCCCGACCGCGCCGAGGGCGCCGACGGCCAGCAGGCCCGCGGCCCCGGTCGCCGCGACCGCCGCGGTGTCCGTGCCGCCGGAGGACTTCGCCGCCAGGCCGGTGTCCGGGGCGCCCTTCGGCACGGCGGTCACCTGCGCGCCGCCGCTCGCCGCCGGTGCGGGCGCGTCGGTGGCGGGGACGGAGGCAGCGGCGGTGGCCGTGGGGGCGGTGGGCTCGGTCGCGTTCCCGGGGTTGCCGCTCCGTCCCGCGCCCAGCGGGGTGATCGCGAACGTGTCGTAGCACTCGGTGATCTTGGCCGGTACGAGGACGGAGGCCGTGTTCCCCGGCGGGTAGACGCGCAGCCGCGCCGAGGTGGGCAGGCAGGTGCCCTGCTGGTTGACGGTGTGGATGGTGTCGCTGGCCGAGGCGCCGGGCTTGAGCACCACCGCGCTGTAACCGGGGTGCTCGCGGGTGGCGGGCCGGCCTATCTGCCGGCCGCCCGCGTCCAGCATGGACACCCCCGGGTAGCCGGTCAGGTGGCAGGTCGTGCCGCTGTGGTTGGTGAAGACCAGATAGAAGTAGAGATTGCCGGCACCGGCGTCGCCGCCGCTCTGGGCGACGGACAACTGCGAGGTGGCGCACATCGGGCCGGCCGACGCGAGGACCGGAGTCGAGGCCGTCGCGGGGACGGCGGTGCACGCCGCCGCGGCGGCGGCAGCGGCCGCCACGGCTACTGAACGCTTGCGCATGTCCTTTTCCCTCGTCTCTCCCGCGGCCCCCGGAACTGGAGCGAACCGGCGGGGCCGGACCGGGAATCGAGAGCAGAGACGACGCGGGACCGGGCCGGGTTGTAAAGAGATGTCAAAGTCCGCACCGCGCCGAGCACCCCCGTCTGCAAAAAACCGACGGTACGGCGGCAGTTGGCGGCATGGACGATGAAAGCAACCGGTCCGCACTACGGACATCAGCTGTCGCTTGCGTCACACTCGTTGGCTGGCGTCCCCCACGGCACCCGTACTTCCGGAGGTATGGCATGTCCTTGCCCAGAATGCGGCCGGCGCGCCGCGCCACCCGCGTCGGACCGGCGCAGCAGCCGCCGATCCGGCCGCGCCGGCCCCGCGCCCGCCGCGCCGCCCGGACCGGCGCGCTCGCCGCCGTCCTGCTGGCCGCGTGCCTCGCACCGCTGCTCCCCGCCTCACCGGCCGCCGCCGACGACGGCGCGAACGCGGTCGTCGACGGCTCCGCCCGCTTCGAGGTGATCAGTCCGACCGTGATCCGGATGGAGTACGCGGGCGACGGCCACTTCGAGGACCGCCCCACCTTCAACGCGGTCAACCGCAACCACGCACCGGTCGCGTACACCAGCACGGTCACCGCCGACGGCTACCGGGAGATCCGCACCGCGGCCGTCGACCTGCGCTACCGGCGCGGCTCCGGCCCCTTCGGCGCCGACAACGTCACCGCCCAACTGACCGTCGCCGGCCAGAGCGTCACCGTCCACCCCTACGCGGGCGCCGCCACGGCCGGCGGCTGCGCCTTCGGGGCCCTGTGCGAAGGAGAGGCCGCGCAGCTGACCGCGGGCGTGACGGTGGGCACCGACCACGCCGGCTTCACCGGCACCGGCTTCGCGGCCGGCTTCGAGCAGACCGGCGCGAGCGTCACCGCGACCGTCGGCTCCGTACCGGCGGCGGGCACCTACTCCCTCGCCGTCCGCTACGCCAACGCCGCGGGCAGCGACGGCCAGACCACCCAGCGCACCTTGACCGCGACCGTGAACGGCGCCGCGGTCGGCACGCTGACCCTTCCGCCCACCGGCAGTTGGGACACCTGGAAGACCGCCGCCCTGAGTCTGCCGCTGACCGCGGGCGCCGACACGGTCAAGATCTCCCGCGGGGCGGGTGACAACGGCCGGGTCAACATCGACAGCTTCGCCCTGCTCCAGCCCGGCGCCGCCTACCCCGGCCCGGGGACCGCGCCGGGCGGCAACTCCCAACTGGGCGGCTGGTACCGCGGCCTGGACAACCCCGCCACGCTGCCGGTGGCACTGCACCCCGGTGTGCTCAGCCGGGCCGGCTGGTATCTGCTCGACGACAGCAGGACACCGGTCCAGAACCCCGACGGCACCATCGGCCAGCGGCCCACCACGGCCGGACAGCCGTACCAGGACGGCTACTTCTTCGGCTACGGCCACGACTACAAGCAGGCCCTCACCGACCTGAGCGCCGTCACCGGCCCGACCGCCCTGCTGCCCCAATGGGCCTACGGCGTCTGGTACTCCCGCTACTACGCCTACACCGACGCCGACTACCGCAACACCCTGCTGCCCGCCTTCCGCGCCAACCACGTGCCGCTGGACGCCCTGGTCATCGACACCGACTACAAGTCGCCCAGCACCTGGGACGGCTGGAACTGGAACACCGGCCTCTTCCCCGACCCGACCGGCTTCATGAACTGGACCAAGACCCAGGGACTCAAGGTCGCCCTCAACATCCACGCCGCCATCGGCGGCAACGACCCCAAGTTCGCCGCCGCCAACGCCACCGCCGGCGGTCTCGCCCAGTCCGGCGGCAACTACGTCTTCGACTGGAGCAACCCCCAGCAGGCCAAGGCGTACTTCGACCTGCACAGCTCCTTCGAGCAGCAGGGGGTGCGCGAGTGGTGGCTGGACTGGTGCTGCGACGCCAGCCAGGTCAGCGCGCCCGACATCACTCCCGACGCCTGGATCAACCAGCTCTACAAGCAGCACGACGACGCCCGCGGCGTACGCGGCTTCGCCTTCTCCCGGATGGGCGCCTCCTACCAGAACTACGGCGGCACCTACCCGGCCGGACCCTGGGCCGAGCACCGCAACACCCTGCAGTTCACCGGCGACACCCCCGCCACCTGGGACATGCTCGCCTACGAGGCGCAGTTCACCCCGGACGAGGCCGCCATCGGAATGTCCAACGTCAGCGACGACATCGGCAGCTTCCACGGCGGCCACCTGGCCGACGACCTGTACGCCCGCTGGGTGCAACTGGGCACCTTCCAGCCCGTCGACCGGCTCCACTCCGACCACGGGGACCGGCTGCCCTGGAACTACGGCGCCGCGGCGAACGCGTCCGCCAGCAGATTCCTCCAACTGCGCGAGGCCCTGGTGCCGTACACCTACTCGCTGGCCCGGCAGGCCTACGACACCGGGGTGCCCGTCGTCCGCCCGCTGTACCTCGACTATCCCGAGTCCGACGCCGCCTACACCAACGCCGGTGAGTACCTCTACGGCGACGACGTACTCGTCCGGCCGGTGACCACCTCCGGCACCTCGGCCACCAGCAGCGTCTGGATCCCGCCGGGCACCTGGACCGACTACTTCACCAACACCGCATACACCGGTCCCGCGACCGTCCAGATCACCGACGACCTGTCCACCATGCCGGTGCTCATCCGCGGCGGCGGCATCCTGGCCACCCGCACCGACCAGGTCGACAACGCGGCCCAGCGCCCGCTGGACCAGGTGACCCTGGACATCGGCGCCGGCGCCAACGGCTCCTTCTCGCTGTACGAGGACGCCGGCGACACCAACGCCTTCACCACCGGCCAGTCCGCGCGGACCGCCGTCACCTACGACAACGCGGCCGCCACCGTGCGCATCGCCGCCGCCCAGGGCAGCTACCCGGGCCAGGCCACCAGCCGCCGCTGGACCGTTCACCTGCGGAACCTGGCGACCGCCCCCGCCTCGGTCACCGTCGACGGCCGGACCCTGACCCAGGGCACCGACTGGACGTACAGCAGCACCGCGCGTCAACTCACCGTCAACACAGCGTCATTGCCCACCGGATCGGTCCACACCATCGTCAGCCGCCCCGCCGCCTGACCTCGGACCGACTCCTGAGCGCCGCCCGGACCCGGCGGCCCGGCGGCGACCCG
>NZ_JBHSBB010000008.1:325773-361232 GCF_042650325.1 Streptomyces polygonati
CGGGCCGCCGCCGGGTCGCCCCCGATCCGATCCGTCTCCCGGCGATGCGAGGGATGTCCCCTTCGTCCGCGCGGCGGCCACGCCAACTCAGCGCGCTGACCAGCGGACTTCGGGATTCGGCGGGCCTTCAATACGATCCAGCGATGATCATCAGAAGGTTACTGACCACTGGACTGGGCTGTGGCCTGCTCGCCGTTCTGGCCTGCGGTCTGCTGCCCGCGAGCGCTTCCGCGGGCGAACCCGTCGCCCCCCAGCCGGCTCCCAAGGTCGAGCTGGTGCTCGACGTGAGCGGTTCCATGAAGGCCCGCGACATCGACGGACAGTCGCGGATGTCCGCCGCCAAGCAGGCGTTCGACGACGTCCTGGACTCGGTGCCGGACGACGTACAGCTCGGGATACGCACCCTCGGCGCCGACTACCCGGGCAACAACCGCAAGACCGGCTGCAAGGACACCCGGCAGCTCTACCCGGTCGGCCCGCTGGACCGGCCCCAGGCCAAGGCCGCCGTGGCGACCCTGCAGCCCACCGGCTGGACCCCGATCGGCCCGGCCCTGAAGGCCGCCGCCAACGACGTCAAGGGCGGCGACGGCACCCGCCGGCTCGTCCTGATCACCGACGGCGAGGACACCTGCAACATCAACCCCTGCGATGTCGCCCGTGACATCGCGGCCCAGGGCATCCACCTCGTCATCGACACCCTCGGCCTGATACCCGACGCCACCACCCGCAACCAGCTCAGCTGCATCGCCGAGGCGACCGGCGGCACCTACACCACCGTGCAGCACCGCCAGCAGCTCACCAGCAAGGTCAAGCAGCTCGTCGACCGCAGCAACGACACGGCGGTCGCCCCGGTGGCCGTCCAGGGCGGCGGCAGCTGCGCCGAAGCGCCGCTGCTGAAGGAGGGGCTCTACACCGACCGGGAGACCTTCTCCCAGAACCGCTGGTACCGGATCCAGGTCAAGCCCGGGCAGGAACTGCGCGCCGCGGTCAGCGTGTTCGACGACCGCACGGTCAACACCGACTACGGCGTGCTGCTGCGCGGTGTGACCGAGCGCGGGCGGGAGATCGTCCGCGACGACGAGGGCGGCACCGGGCGCACCGACGCGGTGTCGGCCGGCATCCGCTATCCCAAACCCCACGCGGACGCGGGCACCCCGCCGGAGACCGTCTGCCTCCAGGTCGGCAACTCCTTCTCGGCGCCGGCCGGCGTCAAGACCACTCCCGGACTGCCGGTCGAGCTGTCCTTCGACCTCACCCGCAGCCCCCACCGGCCCTCCGACGTCGCCTTCTACGGTCTCGGCCGCGGCTGGTGGCTGCTGGGCCTGCTGGCCGCGGTCGGCGCGGTGGCCGGCCTGCTGACCGGCTGGATCGCCCGCTGGCGCCTCAACACCGGAAGGACCGACTGATGCGTGCCGCACGACTGCTCGGCGCCGCGGCGCTGCTGGCCGGGACGGCGCTGACCGTACTGGCCGGGCCCGCCACCGCCGACACCCCGATCCCGTCGGGCTCCGCCGCCGCGACCGGCTCGGCGACCCCGAGCGGCACCGCGACCCCCGACGACACGCCGCCCACCACGGCCGGCACCAACTTCGTCACCGCGACCGTCGTCCAGCAGGACGTGCGGGCCACCGCCGACGCCTCGACCGGCGACTACATGTACTGGGTGTTCCCGGCGGACACCGGCCAGAACGTCACGGCCACCGCGACCGTGACCTTCCCCTCGGCCACCGCCCGGCACGGCGCGTCCACCTGGCAGCTCGACGTCTACGACGGGCTGCGCCGCCGCCAGCCGTGCCGTTCCGGCACGCAGACCAGGACCGCCGCGACCGGCGCCACCACCGTCCAACTGGTCTGCCGACTAAGGGCCGTGAGGTCCTGGGCCGAGCCCTGGTCCAACGACCCGCTGCGCGGCGCCTACTACCTACGGCTCACCGTGCTCGACCTGCCGCCGTCCGACCTGGGCCTGCCGGTGCAGGCGGCGGTGGAGGCCACCTCGTCCGGAACCGGCGGGGCGCAGGCGGTGGACGGCTCGGTCGCGCCGCTGGTCTCGGCGAACGCGCCCGACGTCCGGCCGGCCGACGGCTGGGCGGGCACCTGGTGGTCGCCGCGCTGGCTGTGGACCGGGGGCGGCGGCCTGCTCGCCGTGATCGTGGCCATCGGCGCCCACCGGCTCGCCCGGGGCCCGGTTCGGCTGCGCGGACCGTACCGGCGCGAGGAGCTTCCGCCCGAGCCCGGCCGCTACGCAGGCTGACCGGCCCGCTCCGCCGACCGCCCCGAGGGGCCCGTCCGACACGGCACGTCGGACGGGCCCCTCGGCCGCGTCCCGCCGCGCCGGCCGTCGCTCCTGCCGCTACTCGGGCTCCAGCCGCTCCGCCAGCTTCTCGCGCTCGCCGTCACTCCACGAACGGGTGTCCCGCGGTGTGACATACGGCTCGGCGTCCGCGGGCAGACCACCGGCGATCGCCCGCTGACGGGCGAGTTCCGCGTCGAACTCCAGGCCGAACAGCATCGCCACATTCGTCAGCCACAGCCACACCAGGAAGACGATGACGCCCGCCAGCGTGCCGTAGGTCCGGTTGTAGCGGCCGAAGTTCGCCACGTAGAGCGCGAAACCGCCGGAGACGACCAGCCAGACGAACAGGGCCAGCAGGCTGCCGGGAGTGATCCAGCGAAAGCCCCGGCCCCTGGCGTTGGGCGCGGCCCAGTACAGGATCGCGATCATGACGACCACCAGCACCACCAGCACCGGCCACTTGGCGATCGACCACACCTTCAGGCCCGCGTCGCCGACGCCGAGCAGGACGCCCGCCTGATCGGCCAGCGCGCCGGTGAACACCACGATCAGCGCGCTGGCGCAGGCCAGCACCATCAGCACCACGGTCAGCAGCAGCCGCAGCGGGGTGACCTTCCACACCGGCCGCCCCTCCGGCATGTCGTACACCGCGTTGGACGCCCGGATGAACGCTCCCACGTAGCCCGACGACGACCAGAGCGCGCCCAGCAGCCCCACCACCGCGAGCACCGAACCGGTCCCGCCGCTGTCCCGCAGCTGTTCCACCGCGTGGGTGATGATGTCGCGGGCCGACGGGGGTGTGAGCCGGGTCAGATTGTCCAGGACGCGGCGGGTGGCCGACTCCCCGGCCGCCCCCAGCAGCGACACCAGCACCAGCAGCGCCGGGAAGATGGACTGCACGGCGTAGTACGTCAGCGCGGCCGCCCGGTCGCTCAGCTCGTCCTTCTGGAACTCGCTCACCGTGCGCCGGATCGCCGCCCACCACAACCGCCCCCGCAGCCGCGTCGGCCGGTCCGGCCCCGCTTCCTGCGCCGCCCCCACGCCGCGCTCCACTTGCCCGCCGGAACCCCGCTCGCCGCTTGTCATGATGAGCGGATTGCCCGGATCGCGGAAGTGAACCAGCCGGGGGGCGGGCGCTTGCCCCGGGACCCGCCGGCGGGCGGTCAGCCCGGCTCGATCACCGGGGCGATGTGCAGGTGCGCCAGGTCGTCCGGGATCGGGCTGGACGGGCGGAACAGCGGCGGCGACTGGCCGTCGGCCGCCGTGGCGGGGGCGTCGGTGAGCCGCATGCGCTCGCGCAGCCGGCCGTAGAAGTCCGGCGGCCGCAGCCGTACCAGCCGCAGCGGGCGCGGCGCCGCGAACACCCCGATCCAGTCACCCGGGTCGAGCACCCCGCGCATCTGCCCGTCGACGCTGACCGCGGCCTGCCCGGAGTGGGGCAGGATCCGCAGCGCCACCGGCTCGTCGGCGCCGGCCACCACCGTGCGGTTGAAGGTCATGTGCGGGGCGACCGGTGTGAAGACCACCGCCCGCATCCGCGGCGACAGCACCGGCCCGCCGGCCGCGAAACTGTACGCGGTCGACCCCGTCGGGGTGGCGACGATCACTCCGTCGGCCGAGTAGGAGGCCAGCAGCCTTCCCGCGATGTACACACCGAGGCTGACCTGCCGGTCCCTGACCAGCTTCTCCAGCACGATGTCATTGAGCGCGGTGACGTCCAGCGCCACCCCCCAGCCCTCGTCGTCGCCGGTCTCCGAGCGGACCTGCGGCGGCGGCAGCATCGGACCGCGGCCGTAGCGCAGCAGCGTGTCCATCCCGCTGGGCATCTCCAGTGCCCTGGACGCCCGCATGGTCAGCGTCATCCGCTCCTCGCAGGCCGACTCGCCCGCGTGCACGGCGTCCAGCGCGTGCTCCACGTCGCCGACCGCGATCTCGGTGAGGAAGCCGACCCGGCCCAGATCCACCCCCAGCACCTGGATGTCCTTCTTGGCCGCGATCCGCGCGCCGCGCAGGAAGGTGCCGTCGCCGCCGAGGGTGACGATCAGATCGGGACTGCCGGCGGCGGCCACCTCCTCGCGCCCGCTGCGCCGGTTCTCGTGCTCGCCCCAGACATCGATGTCCACGCAGCCGATGCCGTGCCGGGCGCTCCAGGCCCGTACGGTCTGCGCGCCGGCCACCGCGGCCGGACGTCCCTCGTGCACAACGAGACCCAACCGGCGGATCGGCATGTCCTGTATCTCTCCCTGAGCGGCGGTGGCGGCCTGCCCCGGCAGGCTATCGGCCCGCCGCCCCGCCCGCCCGCGGGCGCCCCGGCCGCGGGCCCGCGTCTTCCTCCGGCCGGGTCAGCGCCGCCGGAGGAAGCCGTGGCGCGAACGGGCCGCGGGCCGCTCCGGCGCCGCGCAGGTCCGCGCCCCCGCCGCGCGGCAGGGGCGCGCCGTACAGCCCGGGACGGTGGAAGCGGGCCCGCGGTCCGCCGCCGGGAGCCCGGGTCCGCCGCCGCGGTACGCGCAACCGGGCGGCAGCGCGGCGGGGTTGGCGTGGCGCAGCCGGCGCCCGACAAGGACGCCCAGCGGAAGGGACAGCAGTGTCCAGGCGACGAGGACCAGCCCGGCGACGGCTAAGAAGTGCGGCATGGCGGTTCCGATTGAGCGAGGTGTGACGAATTGCCCTTAGCAGCGGTTTACCCATCCACACCCAAACACACCGGATTCCCCGGTACGGACGGCCGATCCGCCGCCGGGCACCTCAGGGGCGTGAAGTACCGCGCCCGCGCCCTGCGCGCGCACCCGCACGCTTCTGCCCCGGCCAGGCATTGTGCCCTTGACTGAGGACCGAGCCTCAGCGGGGAGAACAGACATGACCGACCGGCCGTCAGCGGTGGTGTTCAACGCGCCGTTCACCGACCGTACGGCCTGGGCGCCCGGCCGCACCTCCGCCTATCCGGAGGACGGACGGAACCCCGGCGACAACAAACTCGACCAGATCGGCCCGCGCTACGCCCCCAGCCCGACCGGTGTCTTCCACGCCCGCCGCGCGGGCGACGGACGGTGGCACACCGACCTGGTGTCCACCGAGTACGCCCCCGACGGCTTCGAACTGCTGCCCGGCGACGAGGTGAGCGCCACCTGCCTGCTCCACGACGTCCGCGGCGCCTGGCCCGCGCTGTGGACCTGGGGCCGCGACAGCCAGAGCGGCCGGCCGCAGCCGGGACACGGCGAGATCGACCTGTTCGAGTACCACCCGACCCACCCGCGGATGCTCGAACTCACCAACCACGTCCGGGGCGCCGCCGATTACCCGCCCGACGTGATCACACCGGGGCAGCCCTTCCTGCTCCAGGTCCTGCTCGGCAAGGACAGCGTGCGGTGGTCGGTCGACGGCATCCCGGTCTTCGCCGACGGCCGGGGCGTGGGCCCGCACTGGCGCGCCTGGCCGGTGGTCTGCATCAGCGTCGCCGCGGGCGAGTACGGGCACCTGCCGCCGGAGCCGGGGGTGAAGGAGCTGAGCTGGCAGTGCACCGGGCTGACCGTCCGCCGCCCGGAAGCGCCGTAGCGCCCGCCGCCGGACGCCCGGGCCCGGGCCGCCGCGCGCGGCGCGCACCCGCCCGGCCGCCGACCGCGCCCCCCGGGGGTAACGTTGCGCGTACGTCCGCTGGCACACGGTGGAGGACCCGGTGCCGGCGCGTTCCGCGTGCATGACCCGGCGCGCTCCGGGCATGCGAGCAAGCGCGTGGGCGGCGATCCGCGGCCCCCACCGAAGCCGTACACCGAAACGAAACGGTATTTGCGATGACCCACCAGCAACCGGTGACCGGTGCCGCGAGCACCCCGGACGAGGCCGCCGCGACGGACGCGGCACCGGACGCGACCGGGAATCCGGACCGCGGAGCGCCGTGCTGGGTCAATCTGAGCGCGCGCGATCTGGAATCGGCCGAGAAGTTCTACGGCAGCGTGCTCGGCTGGGAATTCCGCTCCACCAGCATGGGCGACCACTTCGCCATCGCGCTGCGGCACGGCAAGCCGATCGCCGGGATCGGCGCGGTCGCCTCGGACATGCAGGTCGCCGTGGTCTGGACGCCGTACTTCGCGGTCCCGGACATCGACGAGGCCGCCGGCCGGATCAGGGAGCGCAGCGCCACCGTCGCGCTCGGACCGGTCGCCTTCGCCTCCGGCCGCGCCATGGTGGCCGCCGACCGGGACAACGCGGTCTTCGGCCTCTGGGAGGGCCGGCTCCCCAACGGCTGGGAGACCTGGCACGAGCAGGGCCCCGTGGTGCTCCGCCTGCGCACCCGCGACGCCTTCGAGGCGGCCATCTTCTACGGCGGTGTGCTGCGGTGGGCCGACGGCAAGCCCGGCGGCGCCCTGGTCTCGTACGAGAACGAGGAGGTCGTCGTGCGCAGCCGCGGTGAGATCGTCGCCCGGCTCGGCTCCGGAGCGGTGGAGGCGGCCCCCGACCCCGGGATCCGGCCGCACTGGGAGGTGCAGTTCGCGGTGGAGGACGTGGCCGCGTGCATCACCGCGGCTCGCGCGCTGGGCGGCACCCTGATCGGCAGCGGTACGTCCGGGGACGGCGCCTACGCCGAACTCGGCGATCCCGACGGCGGCCGGTTCACCGTGGTGGCCCGTCGCCCCTGACCCGCGCCCACCCGGGAGAGACCGTCCCGGATTCCCAGGCGTGCCGCCGCCGAGCCGGGGCAGACGGCCCCGCAGGAGAAGTGCGGCCCTGGAAGGGGGTGCGCGGGGTGGACGATGTCAGCCTGTCGGCGCGGGAACGGCGTGCTCTGCAAGACCTGGAGAAGGTTCTGCGCCGTCAGAACCGCCTGTACATCCGGCGGATGCGGCCGGCGGCCCGGTGGGCGCCGCCAGCCAAGCGCCGCCCGCGGCCGGGCGTCCGGGCCCTGATCTCCCTGTCCGCGTCCCTGATGGCGCTGACCACCCTGACCTCCGGGCGCTGGACCCGCCGGGCGACCGCCCTGGCCTTCGGCGCCGTGTGGCTGCTCGCACTGGGCATCGCCCCGCGCAACGCGGGCGTGTAGCCGCCGCTGCCCATCGCGCGGCCGGCCGCACCTGACCCGGCCGGCCGCGCGGAGCCATGGACGCGGGACGGACAGCCGCACACCCGCCGCGCAAAGCCGGGCGGGTGCTTCTCACCGCCCGCGTATCGTCCGTGACTGCCTTCCGGCGCCGCGCTCGGCCCCCCTTTCGCCGCCTTTTCGCGGCCGTTACCCCTGCGGCGTCCGTGGCCTTTGCGACCCCTGCGGCCTGTGTCACCGCGCGATGTGACACCGGGCCGACATCGGGGTTAGGGAATTCTTAATTACCGGTTGAATTGCCCGTCCATAGGCCCGCTGCGCGGTGGACCGCACCCGACAGGCGGTGCGAACATGCGGTTGGACATCGCACTGTCCGCACTTGGACCAGCACCGTCTGTGTACCTGAACCGCCTAGAATCTCGGGAGGGTCAGTGGGTGAAGCGGTCGCCGAGGATCCATCGATCGGCAGTCCGTCCGGTTCGTCGGCGCCGCCGCTGCGCTTCGGGATCCTCGGGGCGCTGGAAGCCCACACCGGGGCGCGGGCGCTGCGACTGGGACCGCTCAAACAGCGGATCGTCCTCGGCCTGCTGCTGTGCCGGGCCAACCGGGTGGTGTCGGTCGACGCCTTCTGCGACGCCCTCTGGTCGGGCCGGCCGCCCAGGACCGCGCACAAGAACCTCCAGGTGTACGTCTCCGCGCTGCGCAAGGAACTGCGCGGCTGCGGCGACCGGTCCGACGACGAAGGCCAGGCGCTGATCCGCCGCCCGCCCGGCTATCTGATCCAGGTCCGGTCCGAACAACTGGACCTGCTGCGTTTCGAGGAGCTGGCGCGCGGCGGCCGGCTCGCCGTCAGGGGCGGCGATCTGACCCACGCCGCGCACCTGCTCGGCACGGCGGTGAGCATGTGGCGCGGCCCGGCGCTGTCCGACCTCGCCTCGGTGCCCGCGCTGGCGAACGAGGCGGAACAACTGGAGGAGCGCTATCTGACCGTCTACGAGGACTGGTGCCAGGCCGAACTCGCGCTCGGCCACCACGCCCAGCACGTCGACGACATCGACGGACTCGCCCGCCGCCACCCCTACCGCGAGCGGCTGCGGCACGCCCAGATGCTGGCGCTCTACCAGTCCGGCCGGCAGACCGAGGCACTGGCCCAGTTCGAGGCCATGCGGCAGATGCTGGTGCGTGACCTCGGCATGCAGCCCAGCCCGGTGCTGGCGCGGCTCTACGAGGCGATCCTCAGCGGCGACGCCGCCCTCGACCCGTCGCCCGCGCCCCAGGCCCGCCCGATCGTGATCCGCCACGACCGCACCCAACTCCCGGCCGACCTCGCGGACTTCACCGGCCGCGCCGCCCAGGTGCGGCGCCTCACCGAGCGGGTCGGCAGCCCCGCGGCCAACCCCGTCACGGTGATCACCGGGCCGCCCGGAGTGGGCAAGACCGCGCTGGCCGTGCACGGCGCCCACCAGGTGGCCGAGCGCTTCCCCGACGGCCGGCTGCTGGTCCGATTACGCACCCCGCAGGGCCGGCCGCGGCCCGCCGCCGAGGTCCTGGTCGAACTGCTGCGGCGCATCGGCGTGTCCGGCCAGCTGCCGCGCGGCCCGCAGGAGCGTGCCGCGCTCTACCGGACCCACCTCGCCGAGCTGCGGATGCTCGTCGTGCTGGACGGGGCGTTCGACGAGGCGCAGGTACGGCCGATGCTGCCGGGAGCCGGCGAGAGCCGGGCCGTGGTGACCAGCAGACGGCGGCTGCTCGGCCTGGAGGCCGCCGAACACCTCGACCTGCCGCCGATGGACGAACCGGAGGCCCTGGACCTGCTCGGCCGGCTCATCGGCGCCGAGCGGGCCGCCGCCGAACCGGTCACCGCCCGGCTGCTGGTGGAGACCTGCGGCCTGCTCCCGCTCCCGGTCCGTATCGTCGGCGCCAATCTGGCCGGGCTGAGCCATCTCACCCTCGCCCACTACGCCCGCCGGCTCGCCGACGAGCGGCAGTTGCTGGACGAGCTGACCGCGGGTGACCTGCGGGTCCGGCCCCGGCTGGAGAGCTGTTACCAGGATCTGCACCCGCACGACCGGGCCACCTTGCGCCGTATCGGGCTGCTGCCCGACCAGCCGTTCGGCCTGCGGGAGGCGGCGATCGCGCTGGGCACCGCGCTGCCCGCGGCGGAGAAGGCGCTGGAAAGCCTGATGGCCGCGCATCTGCTGCTGGTGCACGCCTGGAGCACCGACGGCCCCTGCTACCGGCTGCCGGTCCCGTTCCGCGCCTACGCCCGGGAGCGCGCCCGCGCGGAGGACCCCGTACCCCCGCAACTGAGCCCCGTCACCCCGGCGGCCGCTCCGGCCGCGATCCCGCACCGCCACTCGGCCCTGAGCTGACCGTCACCCGGCGGAGCCGGCCCCGTACGTGGCGGGGCCGGCCGCCCTGTCCCGACCGGTCGGTCACAGCGGCATCGGGCTCAGCACGTCCCGCAGCGAGTCGATCAGCCGGAAACCCGACTGACGGCGGTCGCCGTCCAGTCCCTGGAGGGCCTGTACCAGTCCGATCAGCTCGCTGAAGTCCTCGCCGCCGCCGGCGAGCGCGCTGCGGGCGGCCCGGGTCCGCGACACGATCCGCAGCGCCACCCCGGCCTGATTGGCGAACAGCCCGAGCAGCTCCAGCTCGGCGATCCCGGAGCGGGCCTGCGGGCTGGCGTCGAGCACCTCCAGCACGCCGAGCACCTGGTCGTCGTAACTGAGCGGTACGGCCATCAGCGAACGCGGGACGTACCGGGTGGACTCGGCGATGTCCCGGGCGAAGGACGTACTGGTCGACAAGTCGTCCACCACCATGGCCTCCCCGGTGCTGGCCACCCAGCCGGCGATGCCGCGGTCGCTCGGGAAGCGCCGCCCCACCAGCCACTCCTCGCCCTGCCCGGCGACCGCTTCGAAGACCAGCTCGCCGCTGTCCTCCTCCAGCAGGAAGATCGAGCTGGCCTGGGCGCCGAAGATGGCCTTCGCGGTGTCCACGATGGACTGCAGCAGCCGGCGGCTCTCGGCCCCCGAATCCGCCATCGCCGCCGACACCGCCGCCACCAGCTGGTTGTCCTGGGTCATGACTCTCCTCGAACGTTGGCTGCGGTCAGATAGAGGATGTTCTTGAGCTGGAACGCCGTCATGCGCGGGTGCTTGCCGAGGATCCGGGCGCACAGCCCGGTGATGTGCGGGGTGGCGAAGCTGTTGCCCGTGCTCCGGGTCCGCCCGCCGTCCAGCCAGGCGACCTCGACGTTCTGGCCGCGGGCGAAGAACTCCACCGGCGGCCGCGGGTTGTAGAGCACCAGATCGGGGTCGTCCACATCGTGGCTGCCCACCGAGATCACCGAGGAGAACCGCCAGGGGAAGCTCTCCACCCGCATGTTGTGGGCCGAGGCCACGATCACGCTGCCCTGGAAGAACGCGTCGTCGGCCAGCTCGCGCAGCGGCCCGGTGAACCGGGCCCGCGCGGTGGACAGGCTCAGATTGATGACGTCGAAACCCTGCCGCACCGCCCAGCGCAGCCCGGCCACGAACACGTCGCCGGTGCCGCCGAAGCTCTCGCCCAGCACCCGTACGCTGTGGATCTCGCAGGCCGGGGCGAGCGAGCGGATGATGCCGGCGCAGGCCGAGCCGTGCCCGCACACATCGCCGGTCTCCGTCTCCAGCACCTGGACGGCGCCGTCGACCGGCACCGCGACATAGGACGCGGTCACCGGTCCGATCATCGGATGGTCGCGTTCCACGCCGCTGTCGATGACGCAGACCCGGACCCCCCGGCCGTCGGAGCCGCCCCACGCCCACTCGGGGGTCACCTCGCCGTGCCAGGCCGCCGGGACCTCGGTCGCACCCCGCTCCCGGGTGATCAGATTCCAGGTCAGCGAGGCGCCCGCGGAACGCGGTGCGGTGTCGGCCACGATCTCACTCCAAGCCGTCGAGGAAGGTGTCGGCCCAACCGCGGCCGACCAGATGGTCCTTGGACACGAACCGCGCCCGCGCCGCCGCGGCGGCGGCTTCCGCCTCGGCGCGGCGGCCGAGCGCGGCCAGCACATGGGCCCGGTCCAGCAGCGCCGTGGCCAGCCCGGCCGGGCAGTCCGCCCGCCGGGCCGCGGTCACCGCCTGATCGGCCAGCGGCAGACCGGCCGCCGCGTCACCGCCCGCCGCCAGCACCCGGGCCCGCACCCCCGCGCTGTCCGCCGCGTCCACCGGCGAGGCGGGCCCCGGGTCGCCGGCCGTCAGCACGGCGGCCGCGGCCTCGTCGTAGCGGCCGAGGGTCAGCAGCACCCGGGCCAGATTGCGGGCGGCGGCGGTCGCCAGCCCCGCGTCGCCGAGCAGCCCGGCCGCCGCGGCCGACTCGCGCAGCAGCTCCTCGGCCCGCTCCAGGTGCCCCGCGTGCGTCTCGACCGCCGCGGCGAACAGCGGGCTGAACGCCCGGGCGTAGCCCACACCCAGCTCCCGCATGATCGGATCGGCCACCGCCAGGCACCGCCCGGCCTCCTCCGGCTCGCCGCGCAGCGCGTGGAGTACCGCCAGCGGATAGTGCACCGCGGCCCGGACCGCCCGGCGCTCCGCGTGCTCGGCCAGCAGCAGCCGGCAGGACTCCACCGCCTCGCCCGCGGGCGCGGGGCCCAGCCACAGCGCGACGGCCAGCGCCCCCAGCGCGGTGGCGCACTCCGCGCCCGCGCCCGCGGCCACCGCGTGCGCCAGCGCCCGGTCCAGCAGCGAGCGGCTGGCCGCGTAGCGGCCCTGCACCTGCTCGTGCTGCCCCAGCCGCAACTCCACCCGGGCCAGCCCCAGATCGTCGCCGAACTCCGCGAAGACCGGCGCCGCCCCGCGGGCGGCCGGCACCGAGGCGGCGAAGCCGCCGCCCGGTTCCATCATGGCCAGGTACAGCCGGGCGTGGGCGGCCGTACGCCGGTCCCCGGCGGCGGTGGCGTCCGCGTGGACGGCGCCGATCAGCGACCGCCCCTCCTCGGCCCTGCCGAGCGCGAACAGCGTCTCGCCCAGCCGCCGGGCCGGCGCGAGCCCTTCCGCTGACCCCGGCCCGTACAGCGACACCGCCCGCTCCAGCAGATCCGCCGCCCGCACCGGATCGCAGCGGTCCATCGCGGTGCCGCCCGCGGCGCCCAGCCGGCGCGCCGCCTCCAGCCGCAGCCGCTTGGTGGCCGCGTCGGCGGGGCCCAGCTCGGCCCGCAGCCGGAAGGCGCGCTCCAGATGGGTGCCGACCGCTTCCGGATCGCCGCCGGACGACGCCAGGTGATCCGCGAGCCGCTGATGGCGCTCGGCCCGGGTGCGCTTGGCCATGCCCGCGTACGCCACCTCGCGGATCAGCTCGCCGGCGAAGCGGTAGGGGGCGCCGCGCCGCCGCGCCGAACGGGAGGGCTCCACCAGCCGGCGCCGCGCGAGTGCCTGGACCGCGGCCTCCACATCGACCCCGCCGGGCCGCCGCCGGTCCGCGCCCCCGCTCCCGGCCCCGCCCCCGCCAGCCAGCCCCGCGCCCACCTGCTCCACCGTGAAGTCCCGCCCCGCCACCGCCGCCACGTCCAGCGCCGCGCGCTGGTCGTGGTCGAGCGCCTCGATCCGGGCGGCGATCAGCGCGTGCAAGGTGGGCGGCAGCGAGCCGGCCCCGGCCGGTGCCGGGGCCTCGTTCACCATCGCCAGCAACTGCTCCAGATACAGCGGGTTGCCCTCGGCCCGGTCCAGCAGCGCGTCCCAGGCGCCGGCCGCGTGGGCGGAGACCTCGGTGAGATGGCCGGCCAGCCGGCGTACCTCCTCGGGGCCGAGCGGCGGTACCACCAGGGAGCCGGAGTTGAGCACCCCGCCGCCCCAGCCGGGGCGGCGGTCCAGCAGCTCAGGACGGGCCGTGCACAGCACCACGAGCGGGGCGTCGCGCACCTCCCTGACGATGTGGTCCACGACGTCGCACAGCACGCTCGACGCCCAGTGGCAGTCGTCCAGCGTCAGCACCAGCGGCCGGCGCCGGGCGGCGTACTCCAGCAGCCAGGTGACGGCCCAGCAGGTGTCCTCCACCGAGGGGTCGGGGGCGCCGTCCAGCAGCAGGCCGCCGCGCAGCACCGCCAGCGCCTCGGCCCGGTCGGCGTCGGGGTCCGGGCCGGGGTCCGGGTAAGAGCCGGGGCCGCCCGGTCCCGTACCCCCGAACCCTTGCGCCGCCTCCCGCGCGTCCCGCGCCGCCGCGTCGGCGAACGGCCGGACCGCGTCGGCCAGCGCCAGCAGCGAACCACCCTCCCCGTAGGGCCGGCAGCGCCCGGTGCCCACCTGCATGCCCTCGGCGGCGGCCTGTGCCAGCCAGTGCCGGGCCAGCCGGGTCTTGCCGATGCCCGCGTCGCCGAACAGCGTCAGCAGCTGGCACTGCCGGCCGCGTACCGCCCGCCGCGCGATCAGCCGCATCTCGCGCAGCTCGTGCGCCCGGCCCACCAGCGGCGAGTCGAAGCGGCGCAGCACCGCCGGGTCGTCGCCGCGCAGATCGAGCAGCCGCCGGGCGGTGACCGCCTCGGCCTTGCCCTTCAGCCGCAGCGGGCCGACCTCCTCGGTCACCACCAGCCGGTCCACCGCCCGGAAGGTGTCCGGCCCGATCAGGATCTCGCCCGGTCCGGCGTTCTGCTCCAGCCGGGCCGCCACATTCACCACCTCGCCCGAGACCAGCACCTGCCGGGCGAAGGGGTCACCGGTGGCGACGACCTCACCGGTGTTGATGCCGATCCGCACGGTGAGCCGCACCTCGTGGTCGCGCTCCAGCTCCTCGTTGAGGCCGTCCAGCGCGGTGAGCATCTCCAGGGCCGCGCGGACCGCCCGCTGGGCGTCGTCCTCGTGCAGCACCGGCACCCCGAAGACCGCCATCACGGCGTCGCCGATGAACTTCTCCACGGTGCCGCCGTGCCGCTCCAGCCGGTCCCGCATCACCGCGAAGTACCGCAGCGTCACCGCCCGCAGCGCTTCCGCGTCCAGCCGGCCGGACAGTTCGGTCGAGCCGCTCAGATCGCAGAAGACCACGGTCACCAGCTTGCGTGCCTCCGGCGCCTGCCGAGGGGGCCCGGCCGGCTCCCCGCAGGACGGGCAGAACCGCGCGCCGGCCGGCACGGCCCCGGCGCACCGCGGACAGAGCGGTCCGGGCCCGCCGTCGCCGGTGTCCATCGGGTACGGCGTCGCGTCCATCGCCACCTTCTCCTCGCCCCGCCTCCGCCTTCACCGGCCGCCGCGTCCACCGGATGGTCCGGCGCCCGGCCCACCGGCCGTTCAGAAGAACAGCCCGCCGACCAGCCCGGCCTCGTGCGCCCGGACGTCGGGTTCCGCGTCGTCCAGGCGCCGCTTGATCTCCAGCAGCGCGTCGGTCTCCGCCGAGGTCAGCCCGGCGAGCACTGCCCGCTGCTCGGCCGGCAGGTCCGCGACCGGGAATCCGGCCTGTTCCAGCGCGGCCAGCGTGTCGTCGGTGTTCACCGGGCACTCACCTCCAGGAGCCGGCGGTCCGCCAGCCAAGCGAAGAGCCGCGTCGCGGCCGAGACGGTGTGCAGCGCGCTGACCGCGATCAGCGCCTCGTGATCGGCGCTGAGGGGCAGCCCGTCGATCACCGCGTCGAGTTCGGCGCGGTGCCCCGGGTCCAGGGCGACATGCGCGCGCAGCGTGCCGAAGCCGCGCGGCGGCAGTCCGGTGAGCCGCGCCAGCCGGTCCGGCAACTCCGGTGCACCCGGCTGCTGTTCGAGTACCGCCACATAGCCGAGCAGGCTCACCGGGTGGTGGTGCAGCAGCCAGTAGTACTGCGCCCCCACCAACTCGGCCACCACCGGCGGCGGCACCCGCCGCAGCGGTTCCTCCGGGTCGCGGCCGATGGCCCGCAGATCGTCCAGCAGCCACCGGTCGTGCTCCCGCTCCTCCACGGCGTGCGCCGTCAGATAGGCGGCCAGCGGTCCGGCCACCGGATCCGCCGCCCCCAGCTCCGCGCACCGCCGTGCCGCTGCCGTCAGCAGCGGCACGCTCGCCCGGACCACCGCGTGCATCAGGCACAAGTACTCCCCGTACCGGGCGGCCGGCTCCGGCCCGCTCCACACCCGAGCGGTGGCCCGCCCCAGCGCGGGCAGTACGGCGCCCGTCTTGAGCCGCAGCGCCCGCGCCCGGCCGGTCACGGCCGGCTCCCGGCCAGCAGGGCCAGCGCCCGCAGGTCGGCGTGGTCGGTGCCGCGGGCGGCGATCCGCCAGCACAGGTCGCACAGGCCGGTCACCGGCTCGTCCGCGAGGTCCCGCAGGCGGGGCAGCGCGGTGACGGCGGCGGCGCCCAGCGTGGTGAGCGCGGTGAGGTACGGGTCGGCGGCGAGCCGGGGGAGCACCCCGGGGTCGGTGATGCGGTGGCGCAGGGCGGCCGGGCCGCCGCCCATGGCCACCACCTCGTTGCAGCAGGCGCTGACCCGCCCGTCGTAGCGGACCACCGGCGTCCCGGCCGCGGTGCAGCGCCCCGGGCCGGACAACGGGCGGGCCGCCGGGCCGGCGGCCCCTGGCGGTCGCAGCTCGCCGGCCCGCCCGTACGGCAGCAGCGGTACGGCGCCGATCTCGGCGTACGCCTCCCAGCCGTCGCCCAGCGCCCCGCGCAACGCTTCCTCGGCGGCGCGGTGTTCGGCCTCGCCCTCCAGCACCTGGCAGACCACCCAGGTCCCCGCCCCGGCCGCCGCGCGGACCGCGTTCGCCAGGGCGCCGGCCGGCAGCCGGGCCGCGTGAAAGGCGTCCGCGCCGAGCACCAGGCAGCTGCTGAGCCGCAGCACCTCGCCGACCCATGGCGGCGGCGGCCAGGACCGTCCCCAGTAACCGCTGGTGTACGGGACCACGCGCTTGCCGGCCTCGGTGAGCCGCCGTACCGCCGCGGTCAGCGCGGCGCGTTCCAGGAAGGGTTCGCCGCCGGAGATCCCGACCACGGACAACGCGGGCTCGGCGCACAGGGTGTCGAGGACCTGCCCGAACCGTTCCCCGTCGGTGATCCGGGGACCGAGCGGCAGCGAGTCCACCGAGCAGTGGGCGCAGCCCACCGGGCAGCGGTCGGTCAGATACAGCAGCGCCGCGCGGCCCGGTACGGCCCGCGCCGCCTCGACGCCGGACAGCGTCAGCCGGCGCACGACGGGCCCCCGAGCAGCACGAGCCCGGCATGGCGCGCGGAGCCGTACCGCCGCGCGAAGCCGGCCGGGCCGGCCAGTTCCTGCAGCCGCAGCACCGGCCCCTCCAGTGCCTCGGCCGAGGCGGCGACCCGCGGCGCGGGCCCGGACCGCAGGCTCCGGCAGACGTCGCACCCCGAGCGGCCGGGGCCGCCCGGGTCTCCCGGCCCGCCGGAGCCGTCCGCGGCGGTCCGCGCCAGCGCGTGCGGGCCCAGCGTCCGCACCGCCCGCAGCGCCGGCGAACCCACCGTCCGCCCTCTGATGTCCGTCCAGGTGTCCGACGCCGCGTGGCCCAGCAGCAGATGCCCCGGCACCGGCCGCCGGTCCAGCACGTGCTGGTTGCAGCAGGCCGTGACGGTGCCGTCCACCGCGACGACCGGCCACGCCGCCATCGCGCAGGGCGGCGCGACCGCCGACGACCCGGCGTCCGGCTCCGGCAGCAGCGAGCTGCCCCGTCCCACCGCGGCCAGCCGGCCCACCAGCATCGGCACCCGGTCGCCGAACTCGCCCCGGACCGCGGCCACCACCTCGTCGACCCCGGCCCCGGCCGGCCCGCCCGGGCCGTCCGCGAGGAGATGCAGGCTGACGTCCTTGCCGGTGTCCAGCAGCCGGCGCAGCGCCGTGAACACCGCGCGCCGCGGTACCTCCCGCTCGTGGAAGGCGTCCAGGCTGGCCGACACATGGTCCACCGCGTCCAGCGCGGCGGCGACCGGCGCCGGCACCCTCGCCGTACGCGCCCAGAACATGCCGGTCAGCACGAAGGCCGCCGTCCCCGCCGCCCGGCAGCGCTCGGCCAGGTCCCGCACCAGCCGGGGCCGCAGCAGCGGCTCGCCGCCGGTGAGCAGCGCGACCGAGGGCGGGTGCGGCCCGGCGAAGCTCTCCGCGAACCGCAGCAGCGCCCCGGCGGGCGGATCGAGACCGTCGGCCGAGGCGTCCGTCGAGCAGTGCGCGCACGCCAGCGGGCAGCGTCCGGTCAGGGCCATGACGACCCCCGCTCCGGGAACGGGGCGCAGCGCCAAGTACTCCGCCAGATGCATGCCCACCACCTCCGAAGCTCCGGGGCCACCGGGGCCACCGGGGACGAGCATGGCCGAGCCGGCTTTCGTAGCAGCTTGACCGCGGTTCATTTCCGGTAGGTCGCCGGGCGCCGACAGCCGCTGGCGTGGGCACTGTTCGGTCGTATACCTGAGCGATACCGCTCCTGAACCGGCCGCTCCTAGCGTCGTCCCCGAGCAGCCCGGACCCCATCCCCGGGGGCCGGGCCAGGCATCGAAGCCAGGAGGACGATCATGAACGAGGACCTCAGCCCCGAGTCCATGCGCGAAGCCAGCGAGCAGCTCATCCGTGTCGTGACGAGCCCGGAGTACCTCGAACTCGCCGCCGAGATCAACGCCCTCCCCGTCGACGAGCGCTTCGAGGCCACCGCCGAGCGGCTGACCCCGGAGGCGCTGCGCGAGCGCGGCCTGGAGCTGCCCGAGGCGCTGCGGATCAGCCCCCGCTGGTTCGAGCCGCCGACGGCCGGCGTCCTCACCGCCGACGACGTGCTCGCCCACTCGCAGAACGTCGCCGTCCCGGTCGCGCCCGGCGGCACCCTGTGTGTGTCCGTCGGCGAGATCATCTGCGTCTCCTACGGCTCCAGCGCCGCTCAGTGACCGCCGGGCCCCTCACACTCGTCGACGCCGAGGACGAAGGCGATCTGCTGGCCGGCGGCGTCCATCCCGAGCTGTCCCGGTGGATGTCCGAGGGGCTCCGGGCGATCGGCGAGTACGCGGCCACCGAGCCGTTCCAGCGGATGTACCGCGAGATGAGTGCCATGTCCATGGAGGACAAGGCGCACTTCGTGCGGACCGTGCTGCTGAACCCCGAGGAGCTGGACCGGCGGGGTCTGACCCCGCCGGAGGGCATCCGCATCCAGCGCTCGGAGTTCGGCGACCAGCGGCCCACCGTCTTCTGCGTCAGCCAGGCGCTGCCCGAGGGCGCGCTCTGGAAGCGCATCACCATCACCTACGACCACGGCGACAGCTTCCCGGTGCAGGAGGACGACAACCGATGACGGTGGACACTGCGGTCCCGGCGATCTCCATCGACGACGTCGACCTGGAGACCAAGCGCGGCTGGATGCTGGAAGCGCTCATGGACATCTACACCTATGCGCGCACCCCCGGCTTCCAGGCCGTACTGGCGGAGATGAACGAACTGCCCACGCTGGAGGACAAGGACCGGTTCGTCCGGACCGTCCTGCTCGCCCCGGCCGAGCTGGAGCGACGCGGCATCACCCCGCCCGACGGCGTGGTGGTGCAGCGGTCCCGGTTCATGGACGACCGGCCCACCGTCTTCTGCGTGGTGAAGTACCTGCCCGACCCCACCCGCAAGATGACCCTCACCTTCGACGAGGGCAAGATGCTCTGGCCCACCCGGTTCTGACCGGACGTCGGGCCACCGACCACCACGCACGCGGGGGCGGCGGAGCCGGGCTCCGCCGCCCCCGCGGCATCTCGTGCTCATCGTCGGTGCCCGGCGCCCGCTCGACGCCGACGGGAAAGGATGGCAGCTCATGGGTGCGTCCACGACGGCGGGCGGACAGTCCGGCCGGCCCACCTACCCGCCGGGCCTGCGCGGCCTGGCCCGCTTCGCCGCGGAGCGCCGGGCCGCGCTCCTTGTGGCGTTCCTGCTGATCCTGGTGGCCGACGCGGCCACCCTGGCCCAGCCGATCGTCACCGGTCATCTGCTCGACGCGGTCATCGGCCGCCACTCCATCGTCCGCATCGTCGCCCTGCTCGTGCTGATCTTCGTGGTCGGCGCGGTGCTGTCCGGGATCGGCGGCTTCGTGCTCAGCCGCACCGGTGAGGCGGTGGTCCGGGACCTGCGGGTGCGACTCGGGGCGCATCTGCTGTATCTGCGGATCGCCGAGCACGACCGGCGGCGGTCCGGCGACCTGCTCTCCCGGGCCAGCGGCGACACCATGATGGTGCGCTCCATCGTCACCACCGGTCCGGTCACCGCGGTCACCGGTGCCATCACCCTGATCGCGTCGCTGGTGCTGATGGCCAGGATCGACCTGATGCTGCTGGGCGTGACCGTGGCGACGATGGCGGTCAGCTTCGGCGCGGTCTTCACCGTGCTGCCCAGGGTCAAGCCGGCCGCCCTGCAGACCCAGGCGAGCGTCGGCCGCCTGATCGCGGTCCTGGACCGCTCGCTGCGCGCGATCCGTACCGTCAAGGCCAGCCGCGCCGAGGAACGCGAACTGCGCGAGATCGAGGAGCAGGCGGCCGGCGCGTACAGCGGCGGCCTGAAGCTGTCCCGGATCCAGTCGCAGATCACCCCGGCCATCACCTTGGGCGTCCACGGCTCCTTCCTCGTGGTGCTCGGCCTCGGCGGCGCGCAGGTCGCGGCCGGCCATCTGACGATCTCCCAGCTCATCTCGTACCTGCTGTACCTGACCACGCTGGCCGTACCGCTGGTGAGCGTCGGCCAGCTGATGTCCGACCTGCAACGCGGGCTGGTCTCCTTCAACCGGGTCAACGAGATCCTCAACCTTGAACTGGAACCCGTCTTCGCCGGCCCGGCCCAGGAGTTGGAGACGGTCGCGCACGCGGCGCCCGGCGGCGCGGCCGAGATCACCTTCGAGGGCGTCGAGTTCGGCTACTCCGACCGGCGCATCCTGGACGAGGTGAGCTTCCGGGTCACCCCGGGCAGCCACACCGCGGTGGTCGGCCCCTCGGGCGCCGGCAAGTCGACGCTGCTCGCCCTCGTGGAGCGGTTCTACGAGGCCGACGCCGGCCGGGTGCTGATCGACGGGCGGGACGTCACCGAGATGCCGCTGAACGAACTGCGCCGGATGATCGCCTATGTGGAGCAGGAGACCCCGGTGCTGGCCGGCACGGTGGGCGCCAACATCCGCTACGCCTGCCCCGACGCCTCCGACGAAGCGGTCGACGCGGTGGTCGCCCAGGTCGGCCTGACCGGACTGGTGCGGCGGCTGCCGGACGGCCTGGACACCGACGTCGGCGACGCCGGCGTGCTGATGTCCGGCGGCGAACGGCAGCGCATCGCCATCGCCCGCGCCCTGCTCGGGCAGCCGCGGGTACTGCTGCTGGACGAGGCGACCTCGCAACTGGACGCGCTGAACGAACTGGCGATGCGCGACACCGTGCGCAACGCGGCCGGACCGCGGTGCACCGTGGTGACGGTCGCCCACCGGCTGTCCACCGTGGTGGAGGCGGACAAGATCATCGTGCTGGCGGGCGGCCGGGTGGCCGGCAGCGGCACCCATCAGGAGCTGCTCGCCGACAGCACGGTCTACCAGGAGCTGGTCCAGGGCCAGTTGCTGCCCGCGGCCGTCGTCCCGCACGGCCGGGACGCCGCGGGAGCCGAGGGCCGGCAGCAACTCGACGCCTTCGACACCTCCGACGCCTTCGACGACGCGGAGGAGCCGGAGGTGCTGGCGGCCGGCGCGGACGCCCTGGAGATGTGGCGGCGGGCCCAGCGCGGCACGCCCGGCATGCGCTGGCTCGAACCCTGAGCGGGTCCTCCGCGAGGGATTCCGCCGGGACTCCGGACCTCCGGACCTCCGGACAGGGCCCGGGCGAAGGCTCGGGGGAGGCCCCGGGGTAGCCCGCTCGAAAGGCGGGCAGGCGGGCCGCGAACCCTCAGCTACGGGGTCGCGACCCGCCTGCTCTCACCTCTTCGGCGGCTCGCCGGCCCCCACCGGTTCCCGGCCGTCCGGCCGTCCGGGCGGGGCCGGCGCCAGCTCGCGGGCCAGCAGCGTCGCGCCCGCCACCGCGCCCGGCATCAGCGGCACCGCCACCACCGGCACCGCGAACGCCAGCAGCAGCGGTGCGCCGAAGCCCAGCACCAGTCCCAGCCGTCCCCGGAAGAGGCGCAGTTGGGCGCGCAGCGGTATCTCGCGGCGCTGCAGCGCCACCCCGGCCAGCTCCAGCGTCAAGAAGAACGCCGAGACGCAGAAACCGACCACCGGCACCACCGTCTGCCCCACCACCGGGATGAAACCGGCCGCGAACAGCACCACGCCGAAGGCCACCACCCGCACCAGCACCCGCACGCTGTCCCGCGCCGAGGTCCACAACTCCCGCCACAGCGACCGGTCCGGCCCTTCCGGAGCGCCGCCCTCGGCGCGGTCGACCCGCTCGGCGATCGTCTCGTAGAAGGGCTGGCCGACCAGGAGCGTCACCGCGGTGAAGGAGATCAGCGCCAGCAGCAGCCCGCCGCCGAACAGCACAGCGGTGAGCAGTGCCCGGAAGGCCCCCGCCCAAGCCGAGGCCCAGTGGTCGGCGAAAGGAGTGGCCCACTTCGTCAAGTCGTCGGCCCACAGCGCCAGCGCGACGAGCGCGGCGGCGTAGCCCACCAAGGTGATCAGCGCCGGGATCATCCCGAAGCGCCAGTCCCGTCCGTGCCGTATCGCCCATCGCTGGCCCTCGAACAGCAGCCGCAGGCCCCTGCTGACATCACGCATGGCGGGATCGTATGGCCCGGCGGGCGTACTTCCCGCATCGGCGGAGCGCCTTCCCGTTCCCCGGCTCCGCACGGCGCGGGGGAGCGACCCCCGGCGGCGCCCTCCGGCAGCGTCCCCCGAGAAGGTCTCCGGGGGACCGCCGCCGGACCTCTCGTAGCAGACGGGCACCGGCGGCGCCCGCCGCACGCCATGGGCCGGGCCCGGCTTGTTACAGTGCGGCGGTGCCCGATTCATCGCGTGATTCCGCGGCCGGCGCCGGATGGCGCAGCCAACAGCCCGGTTCCTACCGGGAGTTGATGCCCAAGGACGTCCCCCGGGTGTTCTGGCTGAATCCCGCGACGCTCTGGAGGGCCCGCAACGGCCCGCTGGCCTCGCTGTTCGGCGACCCCACCGGCACCGACCGGCAGCGCTGGGTACGGGCGCAACTGGACCGCGGCGCCGACCCGGACCTGCTGATCCGGCGCGACGACCCGGCCTCCTACTCCTTCCTGCTCATCGCGGACACCGGCGAGGGCGACGACCCCCAGTACGCCGTGGTGCCGGGGATGCTGAAGGCCGCCGGCGACACCCGGTTCGCGCTGCTGTCCAGCGACGTCCTCTACCCGGTGGGCAGCGCCAACGAGTACGGGCCCAAGTTCTTCCGCCCGTACCGGGACTACGACGCCCCGATCTACCCCGTCCCCGGCAACCACGACTGGTACGACGGGCTCACCGGCTTCATGCGGGTCTTCTGCCGGGCCCCGCAACTGCCCGAGTCCCCCCGCCCGGCGCCCCTTTCGCGCGGCTGGTGGCGCTCGCTGCTGTGGAAGAGCCCCGACACCCCCGACGACGCGCTCCTCGACCGGGCCCGCCTGATGCGCTCCGCGCCCAGCCAGGCCGCCGAACTGCCCGGTCCCTACTGGGCGATGGACACCGGGCCGCTGCGGATCATAGGCATAGACACCGGGCTGCTCGGCGACATCGACCAGCAGCAGGGCGAATGGCTGCGCCGCGTCTCCCGGGGACCGAGGCCCAAGATCCTGGTGACCGGCTCACCGATCTATGTGGACGGCGAGCACCATCCGTGCGCCATAGGGGGCGGCGGCACGGTGGACGACGTCGTCCGCGACCCGGCCAACAACTTCGTCGCCGCCATCGGCGGCGACATCCACAACTACCAGCACTACCCGGTCGACGTCGACGGCCGCCGCATCGAATACGTCGTCACCGGCGGTGGCGGCGCCTTCATGCACGCCACCCACATCATCCCGCGGGTCGCGGTCGGCGGCGTCGTCGAGGAGGACTTCCGCTGCTACCCGATGCGCGGCGACTCGCTGGCCTTCTACAGCCGGCTCTACGCCCGCAGGCTCCGGATGCGGCGGCTGTTCGAGCTCACCCCCGAGCAGGCCTCCGCGGTCATCGCCCACCGGCTCGGCGTCACGCCGGTCCGGCCCACCGAGGCCCCGGTCACGCTGCGGACCAGGTTCGTGGCCGGCGCGCTGGGCGTGGCGCGCAGCCCGCACCACAAGGCCCGGCTGCGGCTGCCGGTGCGCAAGACCTACACCAAGGTGCTGTCACCGGGGTCGGCCACCTTCAACCCGCCGTTCTTCAAGAGCTTCCTGCGCCTGGACGTCAGCCCGGGCAGCGTCCGGGTGCGGTGCTTCGCCGCCACCGGGATGCGCGAACAGGAACTCGACCCTCCGGTCGAGGACGAGTTCACCATCACTCTCCCGCCGGACCCCGCTTAGCACCGTACGCTGTGCCGACGTGACTGGCGGAGGTGGACGATGAGGCGGACCGGTACCGACCGGCGGGTGCCCCTGGGATGCTGGCCGACCCCGGTGGAGCCCGCGCCGAGGCTCGCCCGGGCCCTCGGCCTGGGCGCAGACGACCTGTGGATCAAGCGGGACGACCTCACCGGCCTGGGCGGCGGCGGGAACAAGGTCCGCAAGCTCGAATGGACCTGCGGGCAGGCGCTGGCCGAGGGCGCCACCGTGCTCGTCACCACGGGCGCGGCGCAGAGCAACCATGCCCGGCTGACCGCGGCGGCCGGCGCGCGACTCGGCGTCGACGTGGTGCTGGTGCTGGCCGGCACCCCGCAGTCCGAGGCGACCGGCAATCTCGCGCTCGACGGACTGCTCGGCGCCACCGTGGTCTGGGCCGGCGACATCCCCGGCCCCGAACTCGTGTCCAAGGCCTCGGAACTCGCCGAGCAGGTGCGGCGGCGCGGCGGCGTCCCCGCGCTGATCCCCTTCGGCGGGTCCAGCGTGTCCGGCGCTCGCGGCTACGCCGAATGCGGACGGGAACTGCGCACCCAGCTGCCCGAGCTGCGGACCGTGGTGACCGCCGTCGGCTCCGGCGGCACGATGGCCGGACTCGTCGCCGAACTCGGCGCCGAGCGGGTCCTCGGGGTGGACTGCGGCGCCGTACGCGACCCGGCCCGGACGGTGTCCCGCTTCGCCGCCGGCGTTTCCGGTCAGCCCTGCCCGCCCGAGGACCTGCGCCTGCGCCGGGACCAGGTCGGCGACGGCTACAGCCGGCTCACCGGCCCGGTCATGGACGCCCTGCTGCTGGCCGCGCGCACCGAGGGCCTGCTGCTCGACCCGGTGTACACCGGCCGCGCCCTGGCCGGCCTGGCGGCGGCGGTACGCGACGGCGGCATCGTGGCGGGGGAGCGCACGGTGCTGCTGCACTCCGGCGGCCTGCCCGGGCTCTTCGGCCACCCGGCGGCGCTCAAGCAGGCGGAGGCGGCACTCCACGGCGAGCGGTCGTAGCGGTGCGGGCGGTGCCGGAGGTGCCCCGCGGGGCCGGGGACACCGCGCGATCATCACCCGCTCACCCCGGACGGGTCTGACCGGCCCGTCCGGGGGAAGGACTCCGGCGAGGAGCCGGCCTCCGGACGACGTCCGGGGCGGCCCACGCGGAGAGGCGGTGGTGGCCTTGCGGGCGGTCCAGCGGTTCGACGCCTATCAGCAGCGTCACGGATGGGTGGGCGTACCGATCGCGGTCGTCTACAAGTTCGTGGAGGACCAGGGCGGCTACCTCGCCGCGCTCATCGCCTACTACGGATTCCTGTCGGTCTTCCCGCTGCTCCTGCTGCTGGTCTCGGTGCTCGGCTTCGTGCTGCACAACGACCCGCACCTGCAACAGCAGGTGGTCGACTCGGCGCTGCACCAGTTCCCGGTGATCGGCGACCAGATCGGCGAGAACATCCGCTCCTTCCACGGCAACCCGCTGGCCGTGGCCGCGGGCGCGGCCGGCGGCCTGTACGGGGCGCTCGGCGTGGCCCAGGCCGCCCAGAACGCCCTGTCGAAGATCTGGGCGGTGCCCCGGCACGCCCGGCCCGACCCGCTGCGGGCGCGGCTGCGGAGCCTGCTGGTGCTGGGCGGCTTCGGCATCGGACTGCTCGCCACCACCGGCCTGACCGTGCTGGCCTCCGACGAGCGGTTCCTCGGCGCGCACCTCGGCGTGGCGGTGCGCGCCGCGGCCAGCGTCGCCGCCGTCGCGGTCAACATCGGCCTGCTGCTGTTCGCCTACCGCTTCTTCACCGACCGCAGCGTGCGACTGCGCCACCTGGCCGGTGCGGCGGCCGGCGCGGCGGTGCTCTGGCAGGGCGTCCAGTGGGGCGGCACCTACTACGTACGGCACCAACTGCGCGGCGCCACCGCGACCTACGGACTGTTCGGCATCGTCCTCGGCCTCATCACCTGGATCTACCTGGGCGCCCTGATCTTCGTCCTGGCCGCGGAGACCACCTCGGTCCGCGTGCACCGGCTGTGGCCGCGCAGCCTGCCCACCCTCTTCACCGACAAGGTCGAGCTCAGCCAGGCCGACCAGCGGGCGTACACCTCCTACGCCATGACCGAGACCTTCAAGGGCTTCGAGCGGGTCCGGGTCTCCTTCGACCCGCCGCCCCCGCGCAAGGGCGACGGCCCGGCGGACCGCGGCGTCCAGGAAGCCGGCGACGCTCCCGGCGGAGCCGAGGTGGCGGCCGGCCACCCGCCGGCGCCGCCCGACTGACGCGAGCGGCCTGCCCCGATCCGCCCCGGAGCCCCCTTGCCGCGCTGTCCTCAGGTCTGCCGCAGCGGCTCGTACGCCTCGGCGGACACGCCGAACGTCCAGGCCACCCCCTCCTTCGCGGTCCGAGTCCCGGGCGGCACCCGCAGCCAGTACGTACGGCTGGTGCCGTCCGGCTCCGGGGTGGAGTTGACCACCTCCACCATCACCACGTCCTCGTCACCGGTCAGGGATATCCGCCACAGCACACCGGTCTCGTCCTTGTGCACCGGCACCGCGCCGGACTCGTCCAGATAGCGGTCGTAGCCGTAGTGCTCCAGCATCACCCGGCGCAGCTCCGCGTTGTCCTCGGCGCGGATCCGCTCGGGCGTCAGGAACGCCAGCTCCCGCAGGAACGCGGCCGGGACCGGCATCCCGCGCCAGGCGTGGAGCGCGAACCCGTCGGGAAAGGCCAGCGCCGGGCCGTCCGACCGGTCGAGCCGGCCTGCCTCGTCCCGGTGCAGCTCCACCGGCCGCTCGCAGACCACCGCCGCCCGCTCGAACGGCCACCACCAGCCGGCCGACGCGGCCACGGCGGCCAGACCGTCCAGCGGGCCGCCGGCCCCGGTGTCGAACGCGCACAACCACGCCGCGTCCTGCTGCCCCAGCACCGCGTCCAGCAGCGCCAGCCCGGCGGCGGACCGCCGTTCGGAGTCGGCGGCGAACTCCTCGACGACCCCGGCGCGTATCCGGCCCACCAGTGCTTGCGTGGTGTCCCACAGCCGGGCCCCGGTGGCGTTCCACCGCTCGGTCCAGCCCGCCGGGCCGAGCAGCGTGTGCAGCCGCTCCCGCTCGGCCGCCCACGGGCGGTTGCGCACCGCGTCGCGGACCGAGCGGCCCCGGCTCGCGGCCGGCTCCGCCGTGAGCATCCGCACCGCCTCCAGCGGTGAGGCCGCCCACCGGACGGTCTCCGGCTCCGGCAGTCCGGCCAGCCGGTAGGCCAGCCGCACCCCGGCCTCGGCCGCGCTCCGGTCGGCCGCCCCGGTCGCGGCGGCCGCCACGCGCCACCGCTCCACCACGGCCACGCTGTTCCCCTCGTCGTACACGATCTTCCCTCCCGCGAGGGACGGCCAGGGCCGTCCCGATCGTCACCTTCTCCACCCGCCACCGGCGCAGCAGCACCGCACCGCCCGCTTTCGCGCCGTCATGTCCGGCGGCCCAGTGGTCAGTCGGCGACCAGGCGCACCGAACCGGGCACGTACTCGCGCTGCCGCACCACCCGGTACCACCCCTTGGGCAGCGATATCGCGGCGTGCTCCTCGTGCACCACCCGGCCGCCGTCCGGCAGATGCAGCAGCGTCGGACCGAGCGGGCCGGCCTCACGCAGCAGACTGCCCGGTCCGACCACCGCGTGCGCGTGCCCGGTCACTTCGCCGAGCGCCAGCACCAGCCGGCCCCGCGCGTCCCGCGGCTCCCGCGGCACGTCCGCGATGCGCGGGTCCAGCTCCGACTCCTCGGTCGGCACGATCAGCACGTCCCCCTGCCGGTACACGGCTCTCCCTCCCCGCGGCGCCCAGCGCGCCGCCGTCGACAACGACCGTAGAACGAGGGTCTGACAATGCCTCAGGACCGGCTCAGGACCGGCTCGGCGCCGCTCATCCACAGCCCGGGACCGGCGTTGTCGGTGATCCTTGGTAGAACTTGCTCACACATCGGCCACGGCCGACCGACCCACACACGCGGACCGGGTACACAGCGGACCCGCGCGGCACTTCGAGGCGTCAGGAGCAGGCGGACATGACCATCGGGCATCATCTGCGGGAGCTGGACGGGCTGCCGGCCTTCGACTTCGTCTCCTCCGAGGCCGGGCGGACGGAGCTGCCGGAGGCCGACGCCGTCGCCTGGCGGATCGCGGGCTCGTCGTACGGTGACGACGTGGTCTGGGAGGAGGCCTTCGCCCGCTTCACCGAGGCCGTCGACATCACCCGGGTCCGCGCCCTGATCGTCGGCGCCTGGTCCGACCCGTTCGAGGGAGGCCCGGACGAGGTGGCCGCCGCGCTGCTCGCCGCGCGGGACCGGCTGCCCGCCTTGCGCGCGCTCTTCATAGGCGACATGGTCATGGAGGAGTGCGAGATCTCCTGGATCACGCAGGGCGACGTCAGCGAGTTCCTCAACGCCTTCCCGCTGCTGGAGACCTTCGGCGTGCGCGGCGGCACCGGCCTGGTCTTCCCCGCGATCCGCCACGAGAAGCTGCGCTCCCTCACCGTCGAGACCGGCGGCCTGCCGAAGCGGGCCGTCCAGGGCGTGGCGGCCGGCGATTTCCCCGCGCTGGAGCACCTCGACCTGTGGCTCGGCACCTCCGAGTACGGCGGCGACAGCGACATCGCCGACCTGGCGCCCTTCCTCGCCGGCACCCGGCTGCCCGCGCTGCGGTCACTGGCCCTGCGCAACAGCCAGCTGCAGGACGAGATAGCCGCCGCCCTCGCCGCCGCCCCGGTCGTCGCCCGGCTGGAGACCCTCGACCTGTCCATGGGCGTGCTCTCCGACAACGGGGCCACCGCGCTGCTCGGCGGACAGCCCCTCACCCACCTCAAGAAACTCGACCTGCACTACAACTACCTCAGCGACGCCCTCAGGGAGCGGCTCCGGGAAGCGCTGGAGCCCGCCGGTGTCCTGCTCGACGTCGACGCGGACGACGCGGACGAGGGCCACCTGGACCACGACGGCACCGTCTGGCGGTTCGTCGCCGTCGGTGAGTAGGCGACGGCCGGGGGCCGGCCCGCTCAGCGGCCGGCCGGCCCGACACACCAGCGGCCCGGCACCCGCGCCGCGCCGCGCCGGCGACCCGCCACCAGGCGGAACACACACTGAAGGGGGAGACATGGCCCACCGCACGCCGTACGCCGAGGACCACCCGGCCCCCAGGCTGGCCGTCGTCGGCAACCCGGAGAACCGCCGGGTGCGATTCCACACGGCGGCCGCCGCCGAGGCCGGGCTGCCCGCGCCCCGCGTGGTGCCCTGGCTGACGGTGCTGCGCGACGGCGGCGCGGCCTTCGACGCCGACGAGACCGTACGGCTCGACTCACCGGGTGAGAACGCCGACGTCGACCGGCTGCTGCGCGACGCAGACGACCCCACCCGAGTCGAGGGCAGCGCCCTTTGGTACGCCCGCTTCACCGCCGCCGTGCGCACCCTGCGCGGCGGCGTACGCCTCGACGACCCCGACGAGCTGGCCGTCCTCTTCGACAAGCGGCACTGCCACCGGGTCCTGGCCGAAGCGAGGGTGGCCGTGCCGGACTCCCCGACCTCCGGCGCCGTGGTGCCGGTGCGCGACTGGGCCGAGCTGAGGGACCTGCTGCGCCGGCACCGCATGCCGCGCGCCTTCGTCAAGCCCGCCCACGGCTCGTCCGCCTCCGGCGTGCTCGCCCTGGAGACCTCCGGCCGCGGCCGGGTGCAGGCCACCACCTCCGTCGAGAGCGAGGACGGCCGCCTGCACAACTCGCTGCGCGTCCGGCGCTACACCGGCGAAGCGGAGATCGCCGCCATCGTCGACGCCCTGGCACCCGACGGACTGCACATCGAACGCTGGCTGCCCAAGGCGTCGCTGGGCGGACGGACCGCGGATCTGCGGGTCGTCGTCATCGCCGGGCGCGCCACCCACGCCGTGGTCCGCACCAGCCGGTCGCCGCTGACCAATCTCCACCTCGGCGGAGCCCGCGGCGACCTCGCCGCCGCCGTCGAGGCCGCCGGACCCCAGTGGACCGAGGCCCTGCGGATGTGCGAACGCGCCGCCGCCTGCTTTCCCGGCACCCTGTGCGTCGGCGTCGACCTGCTGCCCGCGATCGGCTGGCAGCGCTTCGCGGTCGGCGAGGTCAACGCCTTCGGCGACCTGCTGCCCCGCCTCACCGGCCTGCCCGGCAGCGGCGCCGAGGGCATGGACACCTACCGGACGCAACTGGCCGCCCTGTATCCCCGCGTGTCGTACGACCCGCTCCCGCCCCACCCCGCGAGGACCCGCCGTGCAGCCGTCTGACGCGTCCCGCTCCGCCGCCGGGCCGCCGCCGGCCGGTCGCACCGGCAGCGGCCGAGCCCCGTCGGCGCCCGACATGAACGAGGTCGTCGGCCGCGACGACCTGCTGCTGCTCGTCCTCGACACGCTGCGGTACGACGTCGCGGCCGAACTCGCCGCCGCCGGCCGCCTCCCCAACCTCGCCCGCCATCTGCCCGGCGGGGCCTGGGAGGAGCGGCACGCCCCCGGGAGCTTCACCTATGCCTCCCACCAGGCGATGTTCGCCGGATTCCTGCCCACCCCGGCCGCTCCCGGACCGCACCCGCGGCTGTTCGCCGCCCGGTTCGCCGGCAGCGAGACCACCGAGGCCGGCACCTTCGTCTTCGACACGCCCGACCTGGTGTCCGGCCTCGCCGCGGCGGGCTACCACACCGTCTGCGTCGGCGGCGTCGGCTTCTTCAACAAGCGCGGCGCCCTCGGCGGCGTGCTGCCCGGCCTCTTCCAGGAGAGCCACTGGGAGCCGGAGTTCGGAGTCGCCTCGGCCACCTCCTTCGAGGCGCAGGTGGCCCGCGCCGAGCGGTCCGTCGCCGAACTCCCCGAGGAGCGGCGGTTGTTCCTCTTCCTCAATGTCTCCGCGCTGCACCAGCCCAACTGGTTCCACCTGCCCGGCGCCACCCCGGAAGCCGGCGACACCCGCGCCACCCACCGGGCCGCCCTCGAATACGTGGACCGGCACATCGGACGGCTCCTCGACGCGATGCGCTCCCGCCGCCGCTGCTTCGCGATCGTCTGCTCCGACCACGGCACCGCCTACGGGGAGGACGGCTACACAGGCCACCGCCTCGGCCACGAAACCGTCTGGACCGTCCCCTACGCCCACTTCTTCCTGGAGCCCCTGGAGCCGTCCCGATGACCGCCCGCACCGTTCCGGCCGCCGCCGGCCCCGCCGCTGTCCCCACCCCTGCCTCGCCCGTCCGCCCCTACGAGTCCTACGTCTACGCCTACCCCCACAAGACCTCCTACCGCCCGCTGCCCGGCCGCCCGGCCCTGCGCGACCTGTGGCGCGCCGAACCCAAGGACGCGCTCTCCCTCTACCTCCACATACCGTTCTGCGAGGTCCGCTGCGGCTTCTGCAACCTCTTCACCCGGATCGGCGCCCCCGGCGAACTCGCCACCCGCTATCTCGACGCGCTCGAACGGCAGGCCACCGCAGTCCGCGACGCGCTCGGCGAGGACACCCCCGTCCGGTTCGCCACGGCGGCCTTCGGCGGCGGCACCCCGACCTTCCTCGACCCGGGAGAGCTCGACCGGCTCTGCGACATCGCCGAGCAGCGCATGGGCGCCGACCTGCACTCCATCGCCCTGTCCGTCGAGACCTCGCCCGCCACGGCCACCGCCGACCGGCTGGCCGTCCTCGCCGGGCGCGGCGCCACCCGGCTCAGTCTCGGCGTGCAGAGCTTCGTGGACGACGAAGCCCGGGCGGCGGTGCGCCCGCAGCGCCGCGCCGACGTCGAGGCCGCCCTGGCCCGCATCCGCGACACCGCCGTGCCGGTGCTGAACATCGACCTCATCTACGGCATCGACGGCCAGACCCCCGCCAGCTGGCGCACCTCGCTGGACGCGGCCCTGGCCTGGCGACCGGAGGAGCTCTACCTCTACCCGCTGTACGTCCGCCCGCTCACCGGCCTGGCCCGCCGCGCCGCCGGCCCGGACCCGGCCTGGGACGCACAGCGGCTGCGGCTGTACCGGCAGGGCCGCGACCACCTCCTGGACAGCGGCTACGAACAGGTGTCGATGCGTATGTTCCGCCGGCCCGGCGCGCCCGCCCAGGGTCCCGACGACCACGCCTGCCAGACCGACGGCATGATCGGCCTCGGCTGCGGCGCCCGCTCCTACACCTCGGCCCTGCACTACTCCTTCGACTACGCCGTCGACATGCACCGCATCCGTACGATCATCGACGACTACACGGCCACGCGGGACTTCACCGTCGCCCGGCACGGCCGGCCCGTCGACACCGACGAGGCACGCCGCCGCCACCTGCTCCAGTCGCTGCTCCAGGCCGCCGGGCTCCCGGTGGCCGACTACCGGCACCGCTTCGGCACCGACCCGCACACCGACTTCCCCGCCGAACTGGCCGGCTTCGCCGAACGCGGCTGGCTCGACCCCCACGCGCCGCCGGGCCTGCTGCGCCTGTCACCCGAAGGCCTCGCCCACTCCGACGCCGTCGGCCCGGCCCTCTTCTCGCCGCCGGTACGGGCCGCCATGGCCGCGTACGAGACGAGGTGACCCCCGGTGGACCTCACGCTGCTCTACCGCGGACCGCTCGCCTCCTGCGACTACGACTGTCCGTACTGCCCCTTCGCCAAGCGCCGCGACACCCCCGGCCAGCTCCGCGCCGACCGCGCCGCCCTCGACCGCTTCTCCGGCTGGGCGGCGCGCCAGCAGGACGACCGGCTGTCGGTGCTGTTCACTCCCTGGGGCGAGGGACTGGTCCGCTCCTGGTACCGCCGGGCGATCGTGGAGCTGTCCCACCAGCCGCACATCGACCGGGTCGCCATCCAGACCAATCTCAGCTGCCGCACCGACTGGCTCGCCGCCGCCGACCCGGACACCGTCGCGCTGTGGTGCACCTACCACCCCGGCCAGACACCGTACGACCGCTTCCTGGCCAAGACCCGCGAACTCACCAGTCTCGGCGTCCGCTTCAGTGTCGGCGTGGTCGGCCTGCCCGAGCACCTCGACGACGCCCGCCGGCTGCGCGCCGACCTCCCCGCCCACGTCTACCTCTGGGTGAACGCCGCCGAGGGCCACACCTACACCGACACCGAGGCCGCCCCCTGGCAGGCACTCGACCCGCTCTTCGCCTACAGCAGGCACCCGCACCCCTCGGCGGGCCTGCCCTGCCGCACCGGCGCGTCCGTGCTCTCGGTGGACGGCGACGGCACCGTACGCCGCTGCCACTTCGTGCGCACCGAACTCGGCAACCTCTACGACGGCTCCTACCGCGCGTCGCTGGCGCCCCGGCCCTGCCCGCTCGCGGTGTGCGACTGCCACATCGGCTATGTCCACCTGGAATCGCTGCCGCTGTACGACGTGTTCGCCGGTGGCGTACTCGAGCGGATACCGGCCGGTCTCCCGGCCCCGGCCGGCGTGCCGGGTGACGATGGGGGAAGAAGCACCGTCGGACAGCGGATCTGACGGACGCCGCGGATGACGAACGAGGGGCGCACCATGACCATCGCCGACGAGACCCCGCCCCTGGCGGACGAGCTGCGGGACCGGGCCGGATCATTCGTGAACAACCATGTGGACCTGTGGGTCGCGGTGGAGGACGACGGCGTGCTGGCCCTGGCCGGGAACGATCCGGCCGCCGTCTTCCAGGCCGCCGCCGACTGGCTGCGCGACGGCCCCGACCACCTGGTGACGGCCGCCGGCTGGGACTTCCGGACCGCCGAGCCGGCCTGCACCCTGCGGCTGACCCTGCGCCGCCCCGGCCCCACCGGCTAGTACCCCCCGGTGCGATCGCCCGCCCCGTCGGGCACGGTCAGCCGGCCGCCCCGCCCTGCCGGACGAACGCCGGGGAGCGCTCCGTCGTGTCGTAGGTGCGATGGAAGACCGGGGTCGCCGCGCCCGACATCGGCGGCACGATCCACGACCAGTCGGCGGAGACCCCCCGGCCCTTGCGCTCCTCCCGGGCCAGGTGCTGCAGGAACCGCCGGGACTCGCTGTGGTGGTCGGTGATGGTCACCCCGGCCCGGTCGAAGGAGTGCAGCACCGCCCGGTTGAGTTCCACCAGCGCCCGGTCCCGCCACAGCGACCGCTCGGTGCCGGTGTCCAGGCCCAGACTGTCCGCCACCCTCGGCAGCAGGTCGTACCGGTCGGTGTCGGCCAGGTTGCGCGCCCCGATCTCGGTGCCCATGTACCAGCCGTTGAAGGGCGCCGCCGGATAGCGGATCCCGCCGATCTCCAGGCACATGTCGGAGACCGCGGGCACCGCGTGCCAGCGCAGCCCCCACCGCTTGCTCCACACCCGGTCCGGATGGTCGATCGGCACCTCCAGCACGGCGTCCGGCGGCAGCGGGAACACGCGCGGCCCGCCGCCGTCCTCGACGATCAGCGGCAGCACGTCGAACGGCGTGCGCCGGCCGGCCGTCCATCCCAGCCGCAGGGCCAGATCGGTGAGCACGGCGTTGCGCGGATCGCCGATTACCCCGCCGCCGGGGTCACGGTGGCCGGCGTAGCGGACCAGCTGGTCGCTGCGGATCAGCGGGCCGGGCCGCTCGGGTGTGTCCGGCGCGAACACCGAGATGAGCGGACGGACCCGGCCGCCGTTGGTGGCGATCCGCAGATGGTTGGCGCACTCCTCGGCGATCCCGGCCGCGTCGCGGACGTGCCGCAGATCCCGGACCTGGAGCGAGCGCCAGTACAGCCGGCCGATGCAGCGGTTGCTGTTGCGCCAGGCGACCCGGGCGCCGAAGGCCAGCTCCTGCGCGGTGTGCCGGTAGGTGCCGGTCGCGGCCACCTGGGCCTCCACCATGCCGAGCCTGCGGACGACGGAGCCCGCCGACGGCTCCTCCTGGTGGAAGAGCCGCAGGAACTCCTCGGCCCGGCGCCACACCCCGGCCCGCTCCCCGCGGTCCTCGGCCGGGGGCCTGCCCGGCTCCGGCCCGGCGCCGGCCGGCCTGCTGCGAAGTCTGCGTATCACGCGAGCCCTTTCCACGGCGCTGCGACGGGGACCGACGATGCCCCCGAACGGCCCCCGGCAGTGCGCACTGCCCGCAACCGCCCGGACCTGGTCCACCTCGGCCCGCCTTCGACCACCGGCCGCCGCGCGGTGGACCGGAATCGATCATCTGGCGGACATCGGTGATCGCTCGTCCTGACACATGGCACAGTCACCGTCATGTTGTCGGCCCCACGGGGCAGACGAGCGGATACGTCCGCCGGGAGTGCCTGGCCGGAAGGTGCTGAGGGGGCAGAGGATGCAGAAGTGGAACGGCCGTCCCTTTCCATTGGGGGCCACCTACGACGGCGCGGGAACGAATTTCGCGCTGTTCTCGGAGGTGGCCGAAAGGGTCGAACTCGCGCTGATCGACGAGGCCGGCCGCGAACAGCGGGTGGCGCTCACCGAGGTCGACGGATTCATCTGGCACGCGTATCTGCCGGGGGTGGGTCCGGGGCAGCGGTACGGCTTCCGGGTGCACGGTCCGTACGATCCGGCGCGGGGGCACCGGTGCAATCCGGCGAAGCTGCTGCTGGACCCGTACGCCAAGGCCGTCGACGGCCAGGCCGACGGCCACGAGTCGCTTTTCGGCTACCCGTTCGATGATCCGAACGGTGTCAACACCGACGACAGCCTCGGCCACACCATGCTCTCGGTCGTGGTCAACCCCGCCTTCGACTGGGGCGACGACCGGTCACCCGGCCACTCGTATCACGACTCCGTGATCTACGAGGCGCATGTGCGGGGGTTGACGCGGCGTCATCCGGGGGTGCCGGAGGGGTTGCGGGGGACGTA
>NZ_JBHSBB010000009.1:0-22734 GCF_042650325.1 Streptomyces polygonati
ACCGCCAGCGACAGGCGCCGCGCGAGCGGGCGAAGCGCGGGCCGGTCCCGTCCGGTCCGTCCACCGCCAGCGGCCTGTCTCGGCCAAATCCGTCGAGCCGCCGCGGCGGGCCCACCGCCAGCGACAGGCGCCGCGCGAGCGGGCGAAGCGCGGGCCGGTCCCGTCCGGTCCGTCCGCCGCCAGCGGGCTGTCTCGGCGAGGTCCGGCGACGCGCGCCCGAGCGCCGCCCATCACCGACGACGTGGCCGCCCGCGTCCGACATCGAGCGCCGCCCATGCACACGGGAGCGCCGCGCGAGGTCCCGCCCGCTTCGACCACGGCCACCGTGCGGGACGGCGGTGCCCGGTGACGGCGCGTCGCCCCTGGACGGACCGGACCGCCGGCCGGCCGCCGCCTGGGCCCGGTTCCGGCCGGGCGCGCCTCCGCCGGGGGGATTAGCCGGGCCACCCCGGGCCCGGTTCGGCCGGGCGCGCCCCCGCCGGGGGCTGGCCGGCACCGCCGGCGCGACCCCGGCGGTCGGCCCGCTCCCCGGCCCCGCCGGGCCCCGCTTGCAACCGCCAGGTTTCCTGGGCCCGCCGGTTGGGGCCCGGCCACTCGACGGCCGGCAGGGAAACGTAACCGGCCCGGCACCGAACGCCACTTGCTCGTAGGCCGCCCGGGAAAGCCGTTACTACGGCTGCGACTGCCCCGGCACGGCGATCCGGCCGGCCCCCGGCGAGCCGCCGGCCCCGCTTACCGCCGCCCTGACCAGGATCGCGCCGGAACCGCACCGGGCCGGCCCGCCGAGCCGTCCGGCGCCGGAGGGCGGAGCGTGCCGCTCCGCCGAGCGGGGAGATACCTCCGATAACCCCCCGGGATCCGCAGGAGAGCGCTCTCCCATCGTCTTGACAGCACGCCCTCCGTCTACAATCGTCACTCCCCGAGTCCTGTTACGTTCACGTCAACAAGGCCGCAGCACCATCCGCGTGTCGTCGGAAGCCGAAGCCTGGAGGCCCCCCGTGCGTCGTTGGAAACGAATCGCGCTGCCGTTCGCGGTGGCCCTGCTGCTGGTCGGCGGTGTAACCGCTTCCACCGCCAGTGTGGCCTCGACCCGGGCGGACGCCGCCGCGCGGCCGTGGGCGAACGCCGCGCTGACGCCCGAGCAGCGGGCGGACCAGCTGCTGGCCCAGATGACCTCGGCCGAGAAGCTGACCATGCTGCACGGCGGCGCCTCCTGCGGCTATGTCGGCTGCGTGGACGGCAACACCCGGCTCGGCATCCCGCCGCTGCACCTGCAGGACGGCCCGGTCGGCGCCGGCGACGGCTTCTCCAACGTGACGCAGATGGCCGCCCCGGTGGCCGGCGCCGCGACCTGGGACACCGCGCTGATGCAGAGTTACGGCCAGGTGCTGGGCTCCGAGCAGTGGGGCAAGGGCACCAATGTCGTGCTGGCGCCCACCATCAACATCGTGCGCGACCCGCGCTGGGGCCGCGCCTTCGAGTCACTGGGCGAAGACCCCTATCTGGCCGGGCAGCTGGGCGCCGCCGACATCCAGGGCATCCAGAGCCAGGGCCCGATGGCCCAGGTGAAGCACTATGTGGTCTACAACCAGGAGACCAACCGCAACAACACCACCGACAACGCGATCGTCTCCGACCGGGCCGAACGCGAGATCTACACCCCGGCGTTCGAGGCAGCGGTCAAGCAGGGCCAGGTCGCCTCGGTGATGTGCTCGTACTCCGCGATCAACGGCCCCTTCGCCTGTGAGAACGGACCGCTGCAGAACGGCCTGCTCAAGGGCGACCTCGGCTTCAGCGGCTTCATCACCTCGGACTGGGGCGCCACCCACTCCACGGTGGCCTCCGCCAACAACGGCCTGGACATGGAGATGCCGGGCAGCACCTACTACGGCACGGCGCTGACCAACGCGGTCAACAGCGGCCAGGTGTCGCAGGCCACCATCGACGACCATGTCCGGCGGATCCTGGTCTCGATGTTCCGCCAGGGTCTGTTCGACCACCCCAACACCGGGAACGTCAACGCGGTTGTCACCACGACCGCGCACGCGGCGGTCTCGCAGCAGGTCGCGGAGGAGGGCAGCGTCCTGCTGAAGAACACCAACGCGGTGCTGCCGGTGGCCTCCACGGTGCACTCGCTCGCGGTGATCGGCGACGACGCGGGCACCGACGCGATGACGCAGGGCGGCGGCAGCGCCGGCGTGAACCCGGCGCACCTCATCACGCCGTACCAGGGCATCAAGTCCCGTGCGGGCACCGGCACCACGGTGACCTTCTCGCCGGGCGTGGCGTCGTCCAGCGGCGCGCTCCCGCCGGTCGGCAGCCAGTACCTGACGCCGTCCTCCGGCACCGGTACCGGCCTGTTCGGGCAGTACCACAACAGCACCGACCTGTCGGGCGCGGTCGTGGCCAGCAGGGTGGACTCCTCGATCGACTCGGTGTACGGCGGTGCCTCGCCCGCGTCGGGGGTCAACGCCACCAACTGGTCGGTGAAGTGGACCGGTACGCTCGCCCCGCCGACCACGGGCAGCTACACCTTCTCGCTCAACAGCGATGACGGCAGCCGCCTCTACGTCAACGGCCAGCAGATCGTGAACAACTGGGGCGACCACGGCCCGGCCGTCAAGACCGGCACCGTCACGCTGACCGCCGGCCAGCCGGCGAACATCGAGGTCGACTACTACCAGGGCGGCGGCGGCAGCAGTGTCTCGCTGGGCTGGCAGGTGCCCGGCCAGTCCGCGCACGACCAGGCGGTCGCGGCGGCCCGCAGCTCGGATCTGGCGGTCGTCTTCGTCAGCAACTTCGAGTCCGAGGGCAGCGACCTCGGCAACATCGATCTGTCGGCCGCGCAGAACACCCTGGTCAGCGATGTGGCCGCGGCCAATCCCAATACGGTCGTGGTGGTCAACAGCGGTTCCGCGGTGACGATGCCGTGGGCCGGCAGCGTCCGCGGCATCATCGAGAACTGGTATCCCGGCCAGGAGGACGGCGCGGCCATCGCCCGGCTCCTCTACGGCGACACCAACTTCTCCGGCAAGCTCCCGGTGACCTTCCCGCAGAGCCTGAACGACGTCCCCGCCCACACCACCGCGCAGTGGCCGGGCCAGAACAACACCGTCCAGTACAGCGAGGGGGTGAATGTCGGCTACCGCTGGTACGACAGCCAGAACAAGACCCCGCTGTTCCCCTTCGGGTTCGGCCTGTCCTACACCACCTTCGCCTACTCGGGCCTGACGGTCAGCCAGCCCGACGCGAGCGGCAACGTCGCGGTCGGCTTCGACGTACAGAACACCGGCACCCGCGCCGGAGCCGAAGTCCCCCAGATCTACGTCGGCCAGCCCGCCACCACCGGCGAACCCCCCAAGAACCTGCGCGGCTTCCAACGGGTCAGCCTCAACCCCGGCCAGACCCAGCACGTATCAGTAACGCTCAACGCCCGCAGCTTCCAGTACTGGAACAACGGCTGGACCAACGCCACCGGCACCAACACCGTCTACGTCGGCTCCTCCTCCCGCGACATCCGCCTCACCGGCACGACCACCATCGGTAGTGGCGGCGGCGGGGGTGGCGGCACGCACACGGTGCTGTCCCGTACCGGCTGGACGGCGACCGCCTCGGCGACCGGTGGCGGCGACGTGCCGGCCCGCATGCTGGACGGCGACGCCACCACCCGCTGGAGCTCCGGCACGCCGATGGTCAACGGCCAGACGATCACGGTGGACATGGGCGCGGCGCATTCCATCGGCCAGATCACCATGGACTCGGCGGGCAGCACCGGCGACTACGCCCACGGCTACTCGGTCGCGCTGTCCTCGGACGGGGTGACCTGGTCGGCCCCGGTGGCGACCGGGACCGGGACGGCGCCGCTGGTGACCGTGCCGTTCACGGCGCAGTCGGCCCGCTACATCCGGGTGACGCAGACCGGCAGTTCGACCTCCTGGTGGTCGATCGCGGAGTTCAACGCGTACACCTGACATACGTCAGCGAGATGCTCGCCCGCGGCGACGGGCACACCTGGTGATTCAGCGGCGGTCCGGGTCCTTCAGGGCCCGGGCCGCCGCTCGTGCGACCGCCTCGGCGACGGCGGCGAGGGCCGGGGAGTCCAGCTTCCACTGCTGCCAGTACAGGGGCACGTCCACCCGCCGGCCCGCCGCCAGGTCGAGCAGGGTCCCGGCGGCCAGCGCTGGGGCGGCCTGCGGCTCCGGGATCATGCCCCAGCCGAGCCCGGCGGCGACCGCCTCCACGAAGGCCTCGGAGGAGGGAACGTAGTGCCGGGACCTGCTGGGTGTGCGGCGCGGGGCGAGGGCGCGCAGGAAGCGGTCCTGGAGGTCGTCCTTGCGGTCGAAGACCACGACGGGCGCCTCGGGCAGCAGCTGCCGCAGCGGGGCGCCCGAGAGCCGGCGGGCGGCGAAGCCGGGGGTGGCCATGGCCCGGTAGCGCATGGTGCCCAGCGCGCGTACCGAGCAGCCCTGGACGGGTTCGGGCGATGAGGTGACGGCGGCCATGACCAGGCCCTGGCGCAGCAGCCGGGTGGTGTGGTCCTGGTCGTCGCGGTGCAGGTCGAAGCAGATGTCCTGGTGGGCGGCGGCCTCGGCGAGCGCGGGCAGGAACCAGGTGGCGAGCGAGTCGGCGTTGACCGCGATCGGCAGGGTGGCGGGGCCGGCCGTGTCGTCCAGGCCGAGTTCGGCGCCGGCGTCGCGCTCCAGCCGGGCCAGCTGACGGCCGAACCGTACGACGATCTCACCGGACTCGGTCAGCCGTACCGGCTTGGACCGCAGCAGCAAGACCCGGCCGGTGCGCTGCTCCAGAGCCTTGACACGCTGGCTGACCGCGGAGGGCGTGACGTGCAGGGCCTCGGCGGCGGCCTCGAAGGTGCCCTCGTCCACGACGGCCAGCAGCGTACGCACCTGGTCCAGCGGCAGATCCGTCATCGGCCCGGCTCCCTGTCCGTACGAAATGAAGCTCCGCTGATCGTAGCTAAGAATCATTAGCTGGTCTGATGGTCATGGCGGCTCCTAACCTCAGGGCATGCGTGAAGCTCTTGTCGCCGTCCTGGCGGGTCTTGGCACCGGCCTGTCGCTCATCGTGGCCATCGGGGCCCAGAACGCCTTCGTCCTGCGGCAGGGCATCCGGCGCGAGCATGTCGCGGCCGTGGTGGCGATATGCGCGGCCTCCGACGCGGCACTGATCACGGTGGGCATCAGCGGCGTGGGCACGGTCGTGAAGCGGTGGCCGGCCGCGGTGGGCGTCACCGCGTGGATCGGCGCCGCCTTCCTGGTCTGCTACGGCCTGCTCGCGGCCCGCCGCGCCCTGCGGCCCGCGGCCCTGACCGGTGACGGCGGCCCGGGCGGCTCGCTGCGCGCGGCCGTCCTGACCTGCCTGGCGATGACCTGGCTCAATCCCCATGTCTACCTCGACACCGTGCTGCTGCTCGGCTCGGTCGCGACCGGCTACGGCGGCGACCGCTGGCCCTTCGGCCTGGGGGCGGTCACCGGCAGTGTGCTGTGGTTCAGCGCCCTCGGCTTCGGCGCCCGCCTGCTGCGCGGCCCCTTCGCCCGTCCGTCGTCCTGGCGGGTACTGGACGCGGTGATCGCCTGCACGATGGTCACCCTGGGAGTGGTGATGGCCACCCGGGGCTGACCGGTCCCCAACCGCCCGGGCCGTTCAGAGCAGCGGGCGGCCCACGCTGACCGGGCGGAAGCCGATGATCGCGGCGTCGTCGCGGCGCTCGGTGACGGCGGCCAGCAGCCGGGTGCACAAGGTGGCCAGGGTGACGCCCGCGTTCTTGGCCGCCTCGGCCTGGACGGCGAGGTCGGCCATGCCGTCGGCGAGATCGGTGCCGGGGACCTCGATCAGGCCGTCGGTGAACAGCAGCAGGGTGTCGCCGAGCTTGAGGTCGGTGTGCCAGTTGGTACGGGCCCGGGTCGGGTCGACGCACAGCGGAAGGTCGGGGCCGGCGCCTTCGAGGTAGCGGGGCGGACCGTCCGCGGGCAGCAGCAGCGGCGGGGGATGGCCGGCGTTGGACCAGGCCGCGTGCCAGCCGCCGTCGGCCTTGGGGACCAGATGGGCGTGGACCGCCGTGACCAGCGGCGCGATGGCCAGGCCGTCGGCCACCCGGTCGAGCTGGGCCAGGCACTCGGCGGGGGTGGCCTGGCGGAAGCGGTCGTAGGCGATGACCCGCAGCATGCTGCGCAGCTGGCTCATCGAGGTGGCGGCCTCCAGGTCGTGGCCTGCGATGTCGCCGATGGTGAGGGTGGCCGAGCCGTCGGGCAGCAGCAGCGCGTCGTACCAGTCGCCGCCGATCTCGGCGGTCCTGCTGGCCGGCTGGTAGCGCGCGGCGAGTTCCGCGCCGGGCACCCGCGGGGTGGGCGTGAGCAGGGCGCGCTGGAGGGTCAGCGCGGTCTGCCGAGTGCGCTGGAGCTCCATGGCCTGCCGCAGCGGTTCGCGGACCTCGTGCAGCACCTCGCCGAGCAGCGCCAGGTCGGCCGGGCCCGGCGGCGGGCTGTCCGAGCAGCCGGCCGCGCAGGCGAAGGCGACCACGGTGGAGTCCACCAGGATCGGTACCAGGGTGAGGCTGGTGGTCCGGGTGTCGCGCAGCCAGTGCGCGGGGACGTCGGGCAGCGCCCCGGCCGGCGGCTGCCCGCTGGGGAAGACCATCAGCCGGGGGCGGCGGCTCTCGATCACCTGCTGGGCCAGCGGGCCCACCGGGTGGGCCTGGCCGCTGGGCGCCGGCAGCGGCGGCAGCCCCTCCTTCGCGGTGGAGGCCACCCGGACGGCGGTGAGCGCGGTGCCCGCGCCGGTCACCTCGGGGGACGGCAGCATGAACACCGCGCAGGCGTCGGTCAGCTCCGGCACCACCGCGTCGGCCACGGCGCCGAGCGCCTGCGCGAGGTCGCCGGCGGCAGTCCCGGTGGCGACCTTGGCCAGCAGCCGCTCCCGCAGCCGGTTGCGCCACTGGTCCTCGACATCGGTGGAGGAGCCGACCCACTCGACGACCTCCCCGCCGCGCACCACCGGGGCGGCCCGCGACTGCACATGCCGGTACTCACCGGAGGCGGTCCGCATCCGGAAGGTGCACACGAAGAAGCCCGGCGTGTCCTGGGACGCCTCCTTCCAGGTGCGCAGCAGGCGGGTCCGGTCGTGCGGGTGGACGGCGGCCAGCCACTCGCTGTCGATCTTCGGCCGCCACGGCATGCCGGTGAACTTCTCGAAGCCGCCGACCAGCTCGCTGATGTCCCAGTTCGGCTTCATCAGCCAGATGATCTGCGGGACGGCCGACATCAGCGCCTCGTAGCGCTGGAGGGTCAGCCGCCGCTCCTCGGACTCCTCCTCGGCCTGCCGGGCCGCCTCGACCTGGGCGGTGGTGTCGACGCAGACGGCCAGCACGCCGGGGCCGTGCCGGGAGACGACCGGCGAGCAGCTGAAGATGAAGTGGCGGCGGCCGGGCGCGCCGGGGGTGGTGCCTTCGGTGGTGCGCGGCGTGGTGACCTGGCGGGCGACCCGGTCGTGGTAGACCTCGTCCAGCATGTGGACGAAGCGGCCCGCGTCGGGCTCGTCGTAGACCTCGGCGGCGGTGGCGCCCAGCCGGCGGGGGCCGAACAGCCCCCGGAAGGCGTCGTTGTAGTACCGCAGCCGATGCTCGGGGCCCGCGGTGAGCGCGACAGCGACGATGGCCCGGTCGAACACCTCGGGATCGAACTCGGGCACGTCCCCTTCGCCGCCGGTCCGCCTCATCCTTCGATCATCGCGCGCCCGGACGGGCCGGGCACGCCGAACACGGCCGCATTCGTACGACTGTCCGCTCCGCGACCCGGGAGAGCGCTCCCCGCAGGTCTTCAGGGGCGCCGGAGCACCGGTCAGGCCGAGGCGCGCACCACCAGCTGGGTGGGGGTCACGATCGAGGACAGCGCGGGCACCCCGAGGGCGTCGGCGGGCGGTCGCAGTGCCCGCAATAACAGCCTGGCCATCAGCCGGCCCATCTCCTCGATGTCCTGCCGGACCGTGGTCAGCGGCGGGTCGGTCCACTCCGCCACCGACACCATGTCGTCGAAGCCCACCACGGCGACGTCGTCCGGCACCCGGCGGCCGGTGCCGCGCAGCACCCGCAGCGCGCCCGACGCCATCACGTCGGAAGCGGCGAACACCGCGTCGATGTCGGGAGAGCGCTCCAGCAGCTCGGCCATCGCCCGGGCGCCGCCCTCCGGCGTGAAGTCGCCCTCGGCGATCAGGCCGGGGCCGGTGTCGGGCAGCACGTCGCGGAAGCCGTCGAGCCGGTCGACGGAGGCGGGCTGGTCGAGCGGCCCGGCGATATGGGCGACCCGCCGCCGGCCGAGGCCCAGCAGGTGCCGTACCGCGTCGCGGGCGCCGCCCCGGTTGTCGCAGTCGACGTACAGGGTCCGGCGCCCGGTGCGGGGGTCGGGCCAGGTGGGCCGGCCGCCGACGACGATCGGCACCCCGGCGTCCCTGGCCAGCGCGGTGAGCGAGTCGTCGGTGTGCAGCGAGAAGATCAGCGCGCCGTCCACGTGCCCGCCGGACAGATAGCGGCCGACCCGCTGGTAGTCCGAGGTGCCGTTGGTCAGCAGCAGCACCAACTGGTTGTCGTAGGTGCTCAGTTCACGGCTGATGCCGCGGATCTGGCGGGCGAAGAAGGGGTCGGTGAAGAATCTGGCCTCGGGTTCGGCGACGATCACCGCGATGGCGTCGTTGTGCCGGGTGACCAGGGTGCGGGCGGCCTGGTTGGGGATGTAGCCCAGCTCGTCGACGGCTTGGCGCACACGTTCGGCCAGCGGTCCGCGTACTCCCGCTCCCCCGTTGACCACCCGGGAGGCGGTCGCTCTCGACACCCCGGCCATGGCGGCGACCGCCTCCAGTGTGGGACGGGATACGGGGATCGGGTGGGACAACGGGGTCTCCTTCACGCCGGGCGCGGGCGGGACACGAGCCGATCGGGCCCAGCGTAACGGCTTGGATCTCTCCGTGAGAGCGCTCTCCGAGAGCTGGTGGAAATGTTGCCCTGCGAAAGGGGGCGTGATCGGCCGTCCACCGGGCAGCCGCCGACCGGTCGCGAGTCACCGCCGGCGCTACGGTGGGAGGATGTGTCGTGCGCCCGCCGCCTGCGCCGCCGCAGGTCAGGCGGTGCCGTCCGGGCGGGGCGGCCGGTATCGGGCCCGGGGCGGACACCGACGGCAGCAGGGCCGGACCGAGCAAGGAGCCACCGAGATGAGCCATATTCCCGACGTCACCCTCAACAACGGCATCACGATCCCCCAGCTCGGCTTCGGGACCTTCCAGATCGATCCCCAGCAGACCCGGCAGGCGGTGCTGGACGCCCTGGAGATCGGATACCGGCACATCGACACCGCCGAGATGTACGGGAACGAGAAGGAGGTCGGTCAGGCCGTCCGGGAGTCGGGACTGGCCCGCGACGAGGTCTTCGTCACCAGCAAGCTCAACAACGGCTACCACGCCCACGGGGACGCGCTCGCCGCCTTCGCCCGCAGTCTGGACGACCTGGGCCTGGAGTATCTGGACCTGTTCCTGATCCACTGGCCGCTGCCCAAGGTGGGCGACTTCGCCGACACCTGGAAGACGATGGAGGAGATCTACCGCTCCGGCCGGACCAGGGCGATCGGCGTGTCCAACTTCAATCCGCACCACCTCGAACGGCTCTTCGAACGGGGCGAGGTCATCCCGGCGGTCAACCAGATCGAGATCCACCCCTACTTCGCGCAGGACGGCGTGCGGGCCTTCAACGCCGACCACGAGATCGCCACCGAGGCCTGGGCGCCGATCGCCAAGGGCCGGGTGCTGCACGACCCGGTGATCGGCGCGGTGGCCGAGCGGATCGGGCGGCCCCCGGCCCAGGTCACCCTGCGCTGGCACATCCAGCGCGGCGACATCGTCTTCCCCAAGTCGGTCACCCGCTCCCGGGTCGAGGAGAACTTCCGGATCTTCGACTTCGAGCTGAGCGAGGAGGACATGGCCCAGATCAGCGCCCTGGACCGCGGTGGGCGCACCGGCCTCGACCCGGAGACCAACAACGGCGGCCTCGCCTGAGGGCGTTCGGCGTCCCCCGCGGTCAGCGCCGGTGGCGGCGGACCGCCTGACCCACCGCGCCGAACGCGGCGACGGCGCCGACCAGGGCCGCCGCGGCGGGCAGGGGGTGGCGGGCGGCGAGGGTCTGGTAGGAGCGCGGCGCCGAGCGGTCGTCGAAGCCGCCGTGCGCGCCGTGGTCGGTGCCGGCCGCGTCGTCCACCGGCTGCCAGAGGTTGTCGGGACGGCCGCTGTCGGCGACCTCGGCCGTCTGCTGCGAGTCGTAGCCGGTACGGGCCAGGTAGCGGTCGAGCAGCCCGGCGGCCACCTTGTTGCCGAGGATGGTCGCCACGGTGGACGCGCCGACGTAGTACTGCTTGCGCCCGGGATTCGCCGCGGCGAACACGACCGCGCGGGCGGCGACCTCGGGCTGGTAGATCGGCGGCACGGGCTGCGGGTCGTGGGACAGCCGGGAGCGCACCCAGGAGAACTGCGGGGTGTTGACGGCCGGCATCTGCACGACCGTGATCCGCACCCCGCTGCGGTCGTGCATCAGCTCGGTGCGCACCGCCTCGGTGAAGCCGTTGACGGCGTGCTTGGCCCCGCAGTAGGCGGACTGCAGCGGGATCGAGCGGGCGCCGAGCGCGGAGCCGACCTGCACGACCGCTCCCCGGTCGCGCGGCCGCATCCGGCTCAGGGCGGCCCGGGTGCCGTTGACGAATCCCAGGTAGGACACGGCGGTGACGCGGTCGAAGTCCTCCGGGGCGATCTCGGAGAAGGGGGCGAAAACCGAGGTGAAGGCGACATTGACCCATACGTCGATGGGTCCGAAGGCCTCCTCGGCGGCGTCGGCGGCGGCTTCGACCTGCCGGTGGTCGGCGACGTCGGTGGGGACGGCCAGGGCCCGGCCGCCCAGTTCCTCGACCTCGGCGGCGGCCGCGTCCAGGCCGGCCCGGCCGCGGGCCAGCAGGACCACGTTGTCGCCCTGCTCGGCGAAGAGCCTCGCGCTGGCCCGGCCGATTCCCGCGCTGGCGCCGGTGATGACGACGGTCCGGTTCATGGTGGTGGTGCCCTTCTCTTGATCGGTGGGGTGGTGGACCGGTCGGTCCGGCTCCGGCCCCGCCCGGTACCCGCGGCCGGGGTGAGGTGCGTCTTCCCGGCGGCGGCCCGGCGAATCAGCCGCCGGGGCGTACGGGCGGCGCCCGCTCCCTCACGCCGTGCGGTACTCCTCGACGGCCGGCAGCAGTTCCAGGCCGTGCCCGGGTGTCCCGTCCGCGCCGGGGCGGATCACGCCGCCGGAGGGGTCGAGCGCTCCGGTGAAGAGCAGGTTCTCCACCCGTACGTGGTCGTGGAACCACTCCAGATGGCGGAGGTTGGGCACCGCCGCCGCCACATGGGCGTGCAGATGCGGGGCGCAGTGCCCGCTGATCGCCAGCCCCCGGGCCTCGGCCAGGGCGGCGGCGCGCAGCCAGACGGTCACGCCCCCGCAGCGGGTGACGTCGGCCTGCAGGCAGTCCACCGCGCCGGCGGCGAGCATGTGGTGGAAGTACGGCAGCGTGTAGCCGTACTCCCCGGCGGCGACATCGCAGGTGACGGCGGCCCGTACGCCGGCCAGCCCGGCGAGGTCGTCGGAGGAGACCGGCTCCTCGAACCAGCCGACGCCCTCGGCGTCGAGGTGCGCGGCCACCCGGACGGCCTGTTTGGCGGTGTAGCCGCCGTTGGCGTCGACATACAGCTCGGCGGCGGGGCCGACGCTGCGGCGGGCGCGGCCGATCCGGTCGAGGTCGCGGGCCTGCGCCGCTCCCCAGGACTCCCCGATCTTGATCTTGACCCGCGGGATGCCCAGGCCCTCGGTCCAGTCGCGCAGTTGGCGGTCCTGCCGCCGGTCGTCGTAACTGGTGAAGCCGCCGCTGCCGTAGACCGGCACCTCCTCGCGGGCGGCGCCGAGCAGCTGGACCAGGGGCAGGCCGAGCAGGCGGGCCTTGAGGTCCCACAGGGCGATGTCGACCGCGGAGAGCGCGTGCCCGGCGATTCCGGGGCGGGCGGCGTTGCGGACCGCCCGGCTCATCGCCTCGTTGGCGGCGGGCACGTCGTACACCGAGCGTCCCACGACCGCGTCGGCCAGGTGGGCGCCGACGACCGGGGCGGCGGCCGGGGAGCCGTAGGTCCAGCCGAGGCCGGTGGCGGCGCCGGCCCTGACCCGTACCACCACCAGCGTGGTGGCGTCCCAGGCCAGGGTGCCGTCGGCCTCCGGACTCTCGGTCGGGACGGTGTAGACGGCGGTCTCGACGGACTCGACGGCCTCCACCACCGGCCGGGTCAACGCCCGGGTGGTCGCCCGGCTCACTTCCCGTCCTGTCCGTCGCCCCCGTCGCCGCCCTCGGCGCCGTTGCCGCCGTCGTCCTCGTCACCGGCGCCGGGCCGGTCGGCGCGGTGGCGGCGGCCGGGCAGCAGCTCCTGCAACTTGGCCTTGACGCCCTGCCTGATCATGCCGTCGCGGTCGCTGTCGCCGTGGAGGACGGCCGAGACGACGGCCTCGGCCTGCTCCCGGTCGGCGTGCGGCGGGATCGGCGGCACGGCGGGATCGGTGCGGAAGTCGATGACGAAGGGGCGGTCGGCGGCCAGCGCCTGCCGCCAGGCGTCCTGGACCCCGCCGGGCTCCTCGACCCGGACGCCGCCGAGGCCGATGGAGCGGGCGAAGTCGGCGTAGCGCACATCGGGCAGGGCCTGGGACGGTTCGAACTGGGGGGCGCCTTCCATCGCGCGCATCTCCCAGGTGACCTGGTTGAGGTCGTGGTTGTTGAGGACGGCGACGATCAGCCGGGGGTCCTGCCACTGGCGCCAGTACTTGGCGGCGGTGATGAGTTCGGCCATGCCGTTCATCTGCATGGCGCCGTCGCCCACGATGGCGATCGCGGGCCGGTCCGGGTGGGCGAACTTCGCGCCGATGACGTAGGGGACGCCGGGGCCCATGGTGGCGAGCGTGCCGGACAGCGAGCCGCGCATGGCGCCGCGCATCCGCAGATGGCGGGCGTACCAGTTGGCGGACGAGCCGGAGTCGGCGGCCAGCATGACGTTCTCCGGCAGGAGTTCGTCCAGCGCGTGCACCACGTACTCGGGGTTGACGGGATCGGCGTCGACCGCCGCGCGGCGCTGCATGACCTCCCACCAGCGGGCGGTGTTCTCCTCGACGGTCTTGCGCCACTCGCCGTGCTTCTTGGCCTTCAGCAGCGGCAGCAGCCGCTTGAGGGTGCCGGCCGCGTCGCCGACCAGATTGACCTCGAAGGGGTAGCGCAGTCCGATCATGAAGGGGTCGTGGTCGATCTGCACCGCGCGGGCCTGGTCGAACTCGGGCAGGAACTGCGTGTAGGGGAAGCTCGATCCGACCACGAGCAGGGTGTCGCAGTCGCGCATCATCTCGTAGGAGGGCCGGGTACCGAGCAGTCCGATGGAGCCGGTGACATAGGGCAGGTCGTCGGGCAGCACATCCTTGCCGAGCAGCGCCTTGGCGACGCCCGCGCCCAGGGTGTCGGCGAGCTGTTCGACCTCGGCGCGGGCGCCGCGGGCGCCCTGGCCGATGAGGATCGCCACCTTCTCACCGGAGTTGAGGACATCGGCGGCGCGGGCGATGTCGTCGTCGGCGGGGACCGGCGCGTAGTCGGCCAGGCCCAGGCTGGAGGGCACCATCTTGAAGGCGTGCGTGGGAGCCGCGTAGTCGAGTTCCTGCACGTCGGCGGGGATGATGATCGCGGTGACGGTGCGCTTGGCGTAGGCGGTGCGCATCGCGCGGTCGATGACGTTGGGCAGTTGCTCGGGGACGGTCACCATCTCGCAGTATTCGGAGGCGACGTCCTTGAACAGGCTGAGCAGGTCCACTTCCTGCTGGTAACTGCCGCCCATGGCGCTGCGGTTGGTCTGGCCGACGATGGCGACGACCGGGACGTGGTCGAGCTTCGCGTCGTACAGGCCGTTGAGCAGGTGGATGGCGCCGGGGCCCGAGGTCGCGGCGCAGACGCCGACCTTGCCGGAGAATTTGGCGTAGCCGACCGCTTCGAAGGCGGCCATCTCCTCGTGCCGGGCCTGGACGAACTCCGGCTTGTTCTCGGCTCGGCCCCAAGCGGCGAGCAGGCCGTTGATGCCGTCGCCTGCGTAGCCGAAGACATGCTCGACGTCCCATTCGCGCAGCCGCTGCAGTACGTGGTCGGACACCTTGATCGACACGGGCGTTCCTCTCCTCGGTCGGGTCCTGCGGGTCTTACGGGTTCGCGGGTCGTGCGGGCGGGACGGTTCAGTGGCGGAGCCGGCGGACGAGCGCGTAGGCGGCGCCGGCCGCCCCGGCGACGGCGGTCGCGGCGGCCAGCCGCGTTGCGGCCGGCGAGGGCGCCGCGGGGCGGGCGGCGGCCTTCTCGGGGTGGTCGGCGGGCGGTGGGCCCTCGTCCAGGCCGAGCGCGAGGGCCTCGGCGAGGTGCAGGGCGCGCCGTCCGGTGCCGCCCTGCTCGATCTGGGTGCGGCAGCTGAAGCCGTCGGCGAGGACGAGGGCGCCGGGGGCGGCCTTCCGTACCGCCGGGAGTACGCCGGTCTCACCGATCTTCATCGACAGCTCGTAGTGGCCGCGTTCGAAGCCGAAGTTGCCGGCCAGGCCGCAGCAGCCCTCGTCCAGCACCTGCGCGTCGAGGCCGGCCCGGCGCATAAGTTCGCGGTCGGCGTCGAATTCGGTGACGGCGTGCTGGTGGCAGTGGGTCTGCACGGTGGCGGCCCGGGTCAGCGTGGGCGGCTGCCAGCCGTCGGGAGCGTGGCGCAGCAGCAGTTCGGAGAAGGTCAGGAACTGCCCGGCCAGGCGTTTGACGTCCTCGTCGTCCGGCATGAGTTCGGGCGCGTCGGCGCGGAAGACGGCCGTGCAGGAGGGCTCCAGGCCGACGATGCGGGTGCCGGCCTCGAGCCACGGCCGCAGGGTGTCCAGGGTGCGCCGCAGCACCCGCTGGGCGATGTCGAGTTGGCCGGTGGAGATCCAGGTCAGGCCGCAGCACACCGCTTCGGTGGGCACGGTGACGTTGAAACCGGCGTCCTCCAGCACCCGGACCGCGGACTTGGCGACGGCCGGGTGGAAGTTGCTGCTGAAGGTGTCGGGCCACAGCACGACGGTGCGCGGGTCGGCCGGGTCGGGCTCGGGGGTGCCGGCCCGCTCGGTGCGCTCGGCCCACCATTCGACGAAGCTCTGCTCGGCGAAGAGCGGGGTCTGCCGCTCGGGGGCGACTCCGGCGGCGAGCTTGCCGAGGCGGGACAGGCCGGGGGCGCGCAGCGCCGTGTTCACCAGGGCGGGGGCGATCCGCGCGGCCCTGGCCCACAGCGGCAGCCAGCCCAGCGCGTAGTGCGCCGCTGGCCGCAGCCGCCCCTGGTAGTGGTGGGAGAGGAACTCCGCCTTGTAGGTGGCCATGTCGACCCCGACCGGGCAGTCGGACTTGCAGCCCTTGCACGCCAGGCACAGGTCGAGGGCGTCGCGGACCTCGGTGGAGCGCCAGCCGTCGGTGATCGGGGAGTCGGCGTGGCCGCCGATCATCTCGAACAGCAGCCGGGACCGGCCCCGGGTGGAGTGCTCCTCCTCGCCGGTGGCGCGGTAGGAGGGGCACATCACTCCGCCTTCGTGGGTACGGCAGTTGCCGATGCCGACGCAGCGCATGACGGCCTGGTTGAAGGAGTGGCCGTCGTCGGGATAGCCGAAGCGGGCGTCGCTGTCGTCGCGCGGCCGCCACAGCGGTCCGAGCCGCAGGTCCTGGTCGGCCCGGTGCGGGGCGACGACCTTGCCGGGGTTCATCCGGTCACCGGGGTCGAACAGCGCCTTGAGTTCGCCGAAGGCACCGACCAGCCGCTCGCCGAACATCCTGGGCAGCAGCTCGCCCCTGGCCTGCCCGTCGCCGTGCTCGCCGGAGAGCGAGCCGCCGTAGGAGACGACCAGGTCGGCGGCCCGGTGCAGGAACTCCCTGAAGGTGGCGACCCCTTCGGCGGTGCGCAGCCCGAAGGGGATGCGGGTGTGCACACAGCCCTGCCCGAAGTGCCCGTAGACGGAGGGGTGGTCGTAGTGGAACTCCGCGAACAGCCGCTTGAGGTCGCGCAGATAGTCGCCGAGCCGCTCCGGCGGGACCGCGGAGTCCTCCCAGCCCTCCCAGGTCTCGCGGCCGTCGGGCGGCCGGGCGGTGACGCCGAGGCCGGCCTCGCGGGCCTTGAGCATCCGCTGCTCGCGGTGGGGGTCGTCGGAGAAGGACACGGTGGGGTCGTCCTCGGCGCGTCCGATGGCGGCCAGCAGGTCGCGGGACTGCCGGTCCACCTCGTCCTGGCTGTCGCCGGTGAACATCAGCAGCAGCCAGCTGCCGCCCTCGGGGAAGGAGTCGATCGACTCGGTGAACGCGTGCTCCTCGTGCATGAGCTGTGCCATACGGTCGTCGAGGGCTTCGAGCTGGGCGGGTGCGCAGTGCTCCAGCAGCCGGGGTACGTCGTCGGCGGCGGCGCAGATGTCGGGGTAGCCGAGCACGAGGATGGCCTGGGCGGCCGGTACGGGCACCAGGTCCAGCTCGGCGTGCAGCACGGTCACCAGGGTGCCTTCGCTGCCGGTGAGGGCGCGGGCGACGTGGAAACCGTTCTCCGGCAGCAGGTCGTCGAGGTTGTAGCCGGACACCCGGCGCGGGATGGCCGGGTAGCCGCGGCGGATGTCGGCCAGATAGCGGTCGGCGATGCCGCGCATGCCCCGGTACAGCTCGGCGCGGCGGTCGCCGGCGGCGGTGATCTCGGCGTACTCCTCGGCGGAGGTGGCGCCGGTCCAGCAGCGGGCGCCGTCGTAGCTGAGGATCTCCAGCCGGCGTACGTTGTCGGCGGTCTTGCCGTAGGCCTGGGCGGAGGCGCCGCAGGAGTTGTTGCCGATCATGCCGCCGATCGCGCAGTGGCTGTGGGTGGAGGGTTTGGGGCCGAACATCAGCCCGTGCGGGGCGAGTTTCCGGTTCAGCTCGTCCAGGACGATGCCGGGTTCCACCACGCAGGTGCGCCGCTCGGGGTCGACCGAGACCAGTGCGTGGCAGTACTTGGTCCAGTCGATGACGACCGCGGTGTTGGTGCACTGGCCGCCGAGGCTGGTGCCGCCGCCGCGGGACAGCAGCGGGGCGCCGAAGCGCGCGCAGACCGCGACGGCCGCGACGCCGGCCTCGATGCCGCGCGGGACGACCACGCCGATCGGCACCTGCCGGTAGTTGGATCCGTCGGTGGCGTAGGCGCCGCGGCTGCCGGCGTCGAAGCGCACCTCGCCGTCGACCGCTTCCCGGAGAGCGTTCTCCAGGGCGGCGACGTCGAGCGGCGCGGACGGTTCGGGTGTATCGGGTGTGGTGGACGCGGGGCCGGAGCCGGGCGTGCCGTCGGGTGCGGTTCGGCTTGCGATGGTCATGTACGCCCTCCCCGGGGCCTCCCGCCGACCGCCGGCGCCGGTCCCGGAGGGGGCCGGGCGGCAGGTCCGTACGCGCGCTCCGAGGCGCGCGGAGGCCGTGCTGCACCGGTCCCAGCCGTGCGCCGGGCGGTGGTGTGCGGCGGGGCGGCCGTTCTAGCGGCCGAGTGCCTTGCTCAGCTCGTCCTTGGACATGTTCGACCGGCCCTTGATGCCCCGCTGCCGGGCCTCGTTGTAGAGCTGGTCCCTCGTCGGGCCCGCCGATCCGGAGTGCGAGCGCTGCCCGCCGCGCCGCGACGACGGCATGTCGCGTGTCGAGGTGCGGCTGGCGGTCCTGGACTCGCCGGAGCGGGCCCGCTCCTTGTTGACGGTGCGTGAGGCGATCTCCTCGGCGCGGCCGGGCGACTCGCCGCGCTGCCGCGCGCTGTCCTTGATGTGCTCGTACTGCCGTTCCCGCTTGCTGTTCGATCCTCTGGGCATCGTGGCCCGCCTTTCCAACGGTTCGCCGGGGTGCGCATCGCCGCGCTCGCCGCACGGAACGCGCCGGTCCGGCGTGCTCGTCCTTGCCGTCGGGGCTCGCCTGCCCGGCCGGGACGGTCGCACGCACACCGTTCAAGTGTTGTCATCGCGTGATCGCCCGCGCCCGCCCGCCGGGTCCGTCCGGTCGCCCGTGGACCGCGGTCCAGGCGGCCGGACCGGCCGGGTTATCGTGGCCGGACATGGATGAGCAGGCGTACGGCCCGGGTTCGGGGCCTTCGGTGCGGGGGGCGCGTGTGACCCACGATCGGCCGGTGCGCGGCGCGGGTGTGACCGCCGCGCTGATCACGATCGCCGTCGCCGTCGCGGTGGCGCTGCTGTCCGCCGGCGGGAAGCCGGCCGGCACCGGTGACTCCGCGGTCCCGCGCTCCACCGTCCGGGTGATGCCGCTCGGCGACTCGATCACCTGGGGCCAGGGCAGCCCGTCCCTGTCCGGCTACCGCAAGCCGCTGTGGGACCTGGTGACCGCCCGGCCGTCGCGGTACGCCGTGCGGTTCGTCGGCTCGCTGAGCAACGGCGATCTGCCGCAGCCGGCGAACGAGGGGCACCGGGGCTGGACGATCGGCGAGATCGACGGCCGGATCGACCAGTGGCTGGCGGCGTCTCGGCCCGACGTGGTGCTGCTGCACATCGGCATCAACGACCTGCGGCGCGATGTGGACGTCGCCCATGCCCCGGCGCGGCTGGCCGCGCTAGTCGACCGGATCTACGCCGACCGGCCCGGCGTCTCGGTGGTGTACATGGGCCTGCTGCCCAACACCGCGCATCTGCGGACCGAGGTCATGGCGTTCGACCGGCGGGCCGCCGCGCTGCAGCCCGCCGAGCGGCGGCGCGGCCGCGCCTTCTGGTACGTGGCCCCGCCGGCGCTCACCGCGGCCGACATGTCCGACAGCGTGCACCCGGACGACGCGGGCTACCGGCGGATCGCCGCCGCGTTCTTCCCGGCGCTGAACGCGGCGGTGGCCGGCCGGACCGGCCGCCCGGCACCGGCGGCCGGGCGACCGCCCGCGCCGGCCCTTCCGCCGGGCGGAGCGACGGCCGCCGGGTGGCCGCGGCGGGGTCAGAGGACCTGCTGGCCCTTGCCGAGGGCGATCACCCCGCCCGCCGACACGGTGTAGAGCTGGCCGTCCCGGTCCGGGTTGACGCCGATGGTGGCACCGGGCGGTACGTCCACGTTCTTGTCCAGGACCGCGCCCCTGACGATGGCGCCGCGCCCGATCCGTACGTTGTCGTGCAGCACCGAGCCCTGGACGACCGCGCCGAGGTCCACCACCACGCCCGGCGACAGCACCGAGCGGGTGACCTGGCCGCGGATCACGCAGCCCGGGCTGATCACCGACTCCCCCACGATGCCGCCGGCCGCGATCTTGGCCGGGGGCAGGCTGGTCTGGTGGGTGTAGATCGGCCAGCGCCGGTTGTAGAGGCTGAAGGCCGGCTGGTCGGAGATCAGGTCCATGTGCGCGTCGTAGTAGGCGTCGAGGGTACCCACGTCCCGCCAGTAGCCGTGATCGCGGGGGGTCTCACCGGGTACGTGGTTGGTGTCGAAGTCGTAGACCTGGGCCAGGCCCTTCGCGGTGAGCCGGGGCAGGATGCTGCCGCCCATGTCGTGCACGGACTGCGGGTCGTCGGCGTCCTCGTGCAGGGCGTCCAGCAGGGTCTTGGTGGTGAACAGGTAGTTGCCCATGGAGGCGAAGACCCGGTCCGGGTCGTCGGGCAGTCCCGGCGGGTCGGCCGGCTTCTCCAGGAACCGCTCCACCTCGATGCCGTCGCTGGCCGGGGTGATCACGCCGAACGCCGAGGCGTCCGCCTTGGCCACCTTGATGCCGGCCACGGTGACGCCCGCGCCGTGCTCGATGTGCTGCGCGAGCATCTGCCGCGGGTCCATCCGGTACACATGGTCGGCGCCGAACACCGCGACGTAGTCGGGCTGTTCGTCATGGATCAGGTTGAGCGACTGCAGGATCGCGTCGGCGCTGCCGAGATACCAGCGCGGGCCGAGCCGCTGCTGGGCCGGCACCGGGGTGACGTAGTTGCCCAGCAGGCTGGACATCCGCCAGGTGGTCGTGACATGGCGGTCCAGGGAGTGCGACTTGTACTGGGTCAGCACGCAGATCCGCAGGATGTCGCCGTTGACCAGGTTGGACAGCACGAAGTCCACCAGCCGGTAGGTACCGCCGAAGGTCACCGCCGGTTTGGCCCGGTCGGCGGTGAGCGGCATCAGCCGCTTTCCCGCGCCACCGGCCAGCACTATGCCCAGCACCGAAGGTCCACCACGCATCGAAGCCCCCTCACATCGTGTCCGCTCCCGGGTGTGCGGCGGATGCCGCCCGGTTGCCGTTCGCCCGCCTGTCCGCGACCGGCCCGGCCGGCCCGCCGGGGCCCGCCGTCCGGCTCGGGGCCTCAGCCGTCCTTGAGCACGGTGGCGTACAGGTCGGCGGTGCGCCGGGCCACGGTGTCCCAGCCGAATTCGGTCACCGCGCGCTCCCGGCCGGCCTCGCCCATCCGGGCGGCCGTTCCCGGGTCGCCGATGAGCCGGTCGATCGCGTCGGCCAGCCCGGTCTCGAACTCCTCGGAGCGGCCCTCGCGGTAGGGCACCAGCAGCCCGGTGCGGCCGTCGTCGACGACCTCCGGGATGCCGCCGACCGCGGAGGCGACCACGGCGGTGCCGCACGCCATCGCCTCCAGGTTGACGATACCGAGCGGTTCGTACACCGAGGGGCAGACGAACAGCGCCGCGTGGGTGAGGAGTTGGACGACGGCCGGGCGGGGAAGCATCGCCGGGATCCAGTGCACCCCGTCGCGTACCGCGCTCAGTTCGTCGAACAGGGCGCGAAACTCGCGGTCGAGGGCAGGGGTGTCGGGGGCGCCGGCGCACAGCACCAGCTGGGCGGCCGGGTCGATCCGGCGGGCGGCGCGCAGCAGGTGCGGTACGCCCTTCTGCCGGGTGATCCGGCCGACGAAGAGTACGTAGGGGCGGTCCGGGTCGATGCCGATCCGGTCCAGTACGTCGGTGCGCGGGTCGGGGCGGTAGGTGGCGGTGTCGATGCCGTTGCGGATCACCTGGACCCGCTCGGGGTCGAGCGAGGGATAGCTGGACAGGATGTCCCGGCGCATCCCGTCGGAGACGGCCACCACCGCGTCGGCGGACTCCATCGCGGTGCGCTCGGCCCAGCTGGACAGGGCGTAGCCGCCGCCGAGTTGCTCGGCCTTCCAGGGGCGCAGCGGCTCCAGGGAGTGCGCGGTCAGCACGTGCGGTATGCCGTACAGCAGCTTGCCGATGTGGCCGGCCAGATTGGCGTACCAGGTGTGGGAGTGCAGCAGTTCGCGGCCGTCCAGCGCGGCGGCCATCGCCAGATCGACGGCGAAGGTGCGCAGCGCGTCGTTGGCGCCGTCCAGCGAGGCGGGGGCGCGGTGCCGCACCACCCCGTCGTCGGAGCCCTCTCCCCAGCTGTGCACTTCCAGATCCACCAGAGCGCGCAGCTCACGGGCGAGGAACTCCACGTGCACCCCGGCCCCGCCGTAGACATCCGGCGGATACTCCCGGGTCAGCAGCCCCACCTTCACCGCGCCCTCCCATCCCTCGACCGTCTCGCGATCGTCATGTGTTCCCGTCGCCTTCCCCGTTCGGGAAGGCATATCACGTCGGGGCGGCCGGATCTTTGTGACCGGACGATCAGAATGTTAAGAGGTGATCGGACCGGACCGCTCCCGGTCGCCGGCGCCCGCCCGGCCGGCGTGCGGCGGCCGGGTCGGGACCTACTCGCCTGTTCGGTATTCGGCCACCATCCGGCTGCGGTAGACATCGGCTGCGTCCGCCCGCGTACCGCGCGAGCGCCGGGCCCGCTGGGACGGCAGGCCATCCGAGCGGCCCATGGGGCGGCACCCGGGCGGCGCGGCCCGGGACGGGTGCCATATGGCCCAAGCACATGACCGGGCGGCGCGCTGCAATACGGCCGATCCGCAGTGTGGCGGCGGCCGGTGGATTGACGCTTTATGGACGGCTGCAACCACCCCGTCCCGGGCACACGTAGGAGAGAACAGCGTGATGACCACCCCCCACGCCATCGCACCCGTCCCGCTGCGCGCGGGCGAGCGGCTGGCACTGGCCCTGGCAAGGGAAGAGATGATGCGGGACTACCACCGGTGGGAGACCGACCCGGCGACCGTCGTCGGCTTCGGTGCCCGCTGGCCGGTGTCCTGGGAAGTGTTCCAGGCCCGCTTCCGCAGCATCCACACCTCGTCCCACTACCAGCTCTTCGAAGTGATCACCGCGGCGGACGGGATTCCGGTCGGAACGACGTCCCTCAGCGTGGATCAGTCGGTCAACTGCGCCGAGTTCACCCTCGTGATAGCCCCCGAGCACCGCGGTCTGGGCTACGCGACCGAAGCCACCGCACTCACTCTCGACTGGGCGTTCTCCATAGCGTCGCTGAGTGCGGTGTGGCTGGAGGTGCTGGCTCCGCACACCCCCGCCGTGAACGCCTACCTGAAGGCCGGTTTCCGTGCTGCCGGACGGCTGCGGGATGCCGCACTGTGGCACGGCAAGCGTGTCGACAAGCTCCTCCTGGACTGTGTTCCCGATGACCTGGCAGCAGAGAAGAGGTGAACCGAGATGTCCTGCCCCGACGTGAACTGCCGCAAGGGCGGCTGCACCACCGAGCCCGGCCGTGGCCGGCCAGCTGGTGACAGCGGCCCCGGCAAGGCCTGACCGCCGCGGGCCGGCCGAAGGGCCGGCCCCCGGTGCC